>JAKAHV010000052.1 GCA_021825295.1 Nitrospirota bacterium | reverse complement strand
CTGTTGTCCCAAGGGGAGAACGGTCTGCCACACCCTTAATTAAGTTCATAGCAAGTTTCCTCTCGTATAAACACTCCGTCTCCTATCATACAAGGGGAGAGGCAGGGAGAGGGTGCTTAATAATGACAGACTGATTGGTTATGCTAAAGATCTGGGAACCCATTCCACGGATGCTGAGCGATTATTATGGCGTCATTTACGAGCAAAACGCATGGATGGTTTAAAATTCAGACGTCAGCATCCGATGGGGAAATATATCGTTGATTTTGTATGCCTTGAAAAGAAGATTGTAATCGAGCTGGACGGCGGCCAACATACTGAACCGGCTGCAGAAGCATAGAACACCCTCCCCTTCATCCCCTCCCCTCAAGGGAGGGGGAATACCCACAGAAAACCCGGTAGAGCCTTATTATGTAATTTTCAGTGGAAAAGGCCCGGGGAGGTTTTTTTATGGCCTCCCCGGTGGAGCTAGAGGGTTAGGAATCCTTACTGGCCTACGGCTTAAAACCTGTACTGAAGCATCGCCGTTACGGTATTAAAGCTCTTCGACTGCGGGTTCACCTCCTTGTTGAAATCCGTCCTCGAATACTGCACGGTCACTCTGAGGTTTTGTCCGTCTATCAGATAGTTGACCCCCGCGCCTGTCCAGTCTATCCTCTGGTCGAACACATTGAACAGGTCCGCATATTTCCATTGCTCGTAGCGCACAAAGGGCTGCACCTGGCCAGGTCCCAGCCTGCGAGGCAGGAGATAGGCGGCCTTGACGTACCAGCCGTTTTTCTCGCCGTCCTGGCCGACGCTGTTGGGATCGGGGTTGCTTCCCCTGTATGCGCCGTTGAAAGACTCGTCGAGATATGCCGCCGAGAGGGTGACGGCGGACGTTCCCTTGGCAAGCGGATATTCCATGAAAGCGTCTGCCGTCCATGCATAATAGGTTTTTGCTCCGGTGTGCGTAACGGTGTTGTCATACACGGCATCGGGTTCGAACTGCGCGCCGGCGCCGAAGGTCAGCACTTTCTTCTTGCCCAGGTATGTCCCCTTGTATCCATAGGCATATTCGGGGTCCCAGAGCGAGACGTGAAACCTGGCCGTGTACATGAGGCTGCTTTGCGGCGAGTTGTTGTCGTCGTTTCCCTTTGAGACCTCGACGCGGTACTGGCTCTTGATGTTCGGCAGGTTGCCCCAGACCACGACGCCCGTGTCCCTGCTGTGCTTCAGGGTATAGATGAAAAGGGAGCGGTCGAGGCTGAGGGGCACAAAGCAGTCTTCCAGGTTTTCCCGCGTGAGCTGTATTTTCTGCTTGCCCGCGTAGACCCTGAATTCGTTGCTGAAATCCGCCATGAAATACGCGTCCAGCACGGAGAAGCTGCTGCCTGGCACAT
This sequence comes from Nitrospirota bacterium, assembly GCA_021825295.1. GTDB lineage: Bacteria > Nitrospirota > Thermodesulfovibrionia > Thermodesulfovibrionales > JdFR-88 > JAJYGJ01. Next base: position 10,728 of record JAKAHV010000052.1, on the reverse strand, counting down.
CGTTTACGATGAGGTCGTCGACGTTTCTTTCCCCGACGTACTCCAGTTGCACGATCGCTCCGTACCGGCTCGTGCCGTGCATCCAGAACGTGAGCCTGTTTCTTCTGAAAAACAAGTCGGTGGAATCCCCCTGTTTACTGGCTCCGGAGCCGGTGTCCCTCCATACCCCGTACAACTGGCCCTGCAGGGCCATTTTGAGAAAAGCTCCTTCGTTGCCGATGACGATGGGGGGCAACGCATATGCGTTGCCGGCCGCAAGAAAGAGCATGGCTGCAAATAGCGCAAGTACCAGGACCTTTATTTGCGCTGCCTTCATGATACGCCTCCTCGTCTTTGTAAATGCCGCAATTGGGTTTTTATCGGGCGACCGTCTTTTTGTCAGCATCCTATGTTGACTCCGCTGCCGCTGTTGGTGTTGCCGCCGCCGCCGGAGAAGTAGGCGCTGTCTTGCTCCTCTATCTGGTTCAAGTCAGTGTCGAAGGAGTTCACGGTATACGCGCCGCCGTCGGTCGCATCCTCGATGCCCGTGCAGGCGGGCGGGGTCCCGTTGAAAGTGAGATTTTGAGTGCGCTGAGGGGTGTCCGTTCTCCATGGGGAGTTGGGGTCCAGCGGGCCGCAGTTGGCCGTTGAGGCCAGCATCCCCCACTGGCTCCAGGACCCGTCGTAATTCTTGACCGGCCAGCCCAGGACGGCGTCAAGCGCGGCGAACCCCGAGGAGGCGATGACGCCGGTGCGGCAGTGCACTACGATCATTTTTGTGGAGTCCACTCCGGCGGCGGTGAAAACCGAGGCCATTTCCTGGGGGGACAAAAAGACCTTGTAGGTATAGCTTGCGCCCTTTACCGTTTTGAAAAATTTCTGGGAGTTGATGGCAATGGCGCCCCTTATATGGCCCTCGAACGCCACCCATGTGCCTGCCTTCCACACGCCGGGAGTCTGGTCCTTGTCCCCGCTGTAGGAGGATTTGACATCGTACCCGTCGCCGTCCTGGCCCCTGGTATCTATTACCACGGTGTTCGGGACTTTGCCGTCGGCTATGTTTATCATGTCGGCCAGTGACGCCCGGAGATCGACCCTGAAAGAGGGGTTGTCCCTGACGCTGTAAGTGGAGGGGGTAACGGCCGGCGGGGCATCGGTCGTCAAACCGTACTGGTCCGCGTAGGCGGCGTCAAGGCCGTCAAGGATTTTGAGCCTGTCCTTGGGGAACCCCCAATAGCGGAAAGTCCAGTACGCCCTGCAGACGGTCCAGTACGGCACTATGCTTGCCGACGTGGGGTCTGCGCTTGTAAATACAATGGTGGTGTTCCCGTCTATGCCGTACTTCTGGACGAGGGCGTCCATGGTGGGGCCGTCAAGCACCATGTTGACGTCCTCGATAACGCCCTCGTCGCGATTTTCGTAAATGTTTGCGGAATTAAGGAACTGGGCGCCCGGAATGTGACCTTTGCTGTAGTTTGCCGCGCCGCCCAGGTCGAGAATCACCACCCTGTTAAATCCCGTTGCGTTTACCTTACCGCTGTCCACCCAGCTTTTGACTGTGGCCGCGCTGACGACAACGCCCGTCGAGGTGGTGGATGGCGTGGCATAACCGTTTCCCCCCGATCCGCCGCCGCAGCCCTGGAACCCAAGAGCAAGGGCAAGCACCAAGAAAAGGAGCACGCCTATCTTCTTGCCAGGTTTTCTTGTCATAGTTACCTCCCCAAGCATCTTTATTTTTCCTGGTTTAATTTTTCCAAAACACGGTCCCCTGATTATTTCTGTATCAAAAAAATGAATTCACCTCCTTCATCCCTCTGGGACAGAAGCTTGTACCCGGCCCTCTCGCAAAGAGAGGGGATGGAGTGTTTCACGCTGCTGTCGTTTGCGACCACTTCAAGGGTATCTCCGGGGTTCATGGTCTTCAGCAGGTTCATCGTCATGACCATTGGCCTGGGGCAGACAAACCCCTTTACGTCCAGTCTCTTGCTGGCTGAAACAGCCTTTGCGTCCGTTTTGCCGGTATCGGTGCCCATGTTTCCTCCTCGAAGGTATTTTTTTCCTGTTCCCGGTTCAGCCTTCCATGTATTTCCTGAACGTCCTTCCGCTGAACCATGTCAGCAGCAGCGCCCACAGGACGATTATCCCTATCATCAGGGCCACGGCGAGCGGGTAGCTGCCCAGTATGTGCGGCAGGTACACATCCCTGATGTTCTTTGAGCCGTAAGGGGCAAAGATGGTCTTGAACCACGGCTCCTCGCGCATCGGGAAAAACCACGAGGAAACGCATATGAGGGTCAGAAGGCCGATCCATATCTTTACCTGCCCCTCCGCCGTCCTCCAGAGACTGTCGCTCACGCAGGCGCCATTCAGGGCCATCCCCACCCCAAAGAGTGCAGCTCCAATCAGCACGCCCACTCCGGCCGGGCTGATGGCGAATATCTCCGCATAGGCAAGGTCCGGAGTGGCCGCGCCGAGCAATTTCATGGGCAGGAAACCCAGTATCAGCAATATATACAGGAGGGCCATTGCCCTGGACATGTCCGCGAACCCCGAGAGGAAGGGCTCACGGTACGCATGTGCAAAACAGATGCCCCCGCGCTGCATTGCAAACCCGGTAAGAGTGGCCGCGCCGAATGAAAGGGCAAGGGCCGGGTAGCCGATGTGGCCGAACCTGAACAGCACGGCCACCATCGCCAGCATTAGCGCCAGCGCCAGGTGCGGCTGGTATTTTATGGAGGCCGGCTCGCCTCCGTCGGCCGACTCGGGCAGCCTCGGCCATATGGTTCTCGTTTTTTCAAAGTGCATCAGGGGCCTGTAGCCCGCTCCGTCGCTGAAGGCGAGCTTTAGCGCCATTCGCCGTTTTTCGAGCCACACGATTATCTTCGCCCCGAAATAAGACCCTATGGTCATCCCTGTCACCATCAGTATCGACTGCACGCCCATCGCGCCAATGTTCGTAGTGCTCACAAGGGGGCAACCGAACATGAAGACCGCGCCGAAACCCATCATTACGCCGCCGCTGACGGCAAGGCCGTACTCGCTCTTGTCAAGCGGCACCTTAAGCGCGAATTCCTTGGCCAGCAAGGCCGCGACGAGGCCCCCGAAGAGGATGCCAAGCATGGTGCCCGCCGTGGGTTCAAGAAGGGGATTCGGGTATTGCCTGAAGAAATTGACAGTGCCGTCCGGCCAGATATAGCCGCTGAAGGGGTAATGCGGAAGCCCTATTTTCCCAAGGAGGTTGTTTATTATGCCGCCCAGTTCCTTCAGCCCCAGGAACGTGCCGAGCGGTTTTGACTGGTCGTAAGGGTTTGCCCCGCTTACGGTCCTTGCAAGCGACCAGGTGGCTATGCCGTAAGCCATGATGCCGGAGATGGCCATGAAGATGGCAGACAACCAGAGGGGCCATTTTTCACGGAAAAATTTCTTGTACCATGCCCTCCACCAGCCGAGTACGCCGAATTCGAATTCATCCATGTCTTCAGGCCTCCTTTCCTAGCATCCGCCGACGCCGGCGGGAAGGAGCATGAACTGTATTATTCCCCTGCCTATTTCTTTTTTCGTTTTTGCGTCCACCATCACAACCAGCATGTCGAACCTGCCCAGGGGCATGCCGGGCGGGCATGAGAACTGCGCGTTTGACCGGGCCATCCCGTTTACGACCGTGACTTCCTCAGGACTGATCTTTATTCCCATTTCCGCGAATTCCCTCGGGATGCCGAACTTCACTCTTGTGCCATCCGCGTTTTTCACGGCGAACTCAAACCGGAGGCGGGTGGCCCTGCCGAGGGCTATCTGCGCCCTGGTGATGCCCGGCCTGTTCGCGTGCCAGGAAAAATTCGCACCCGGGGCCGCCTCGGCGTACGCCGTCCGGGTGCCGCTTTGAATCCCGCCGCCGGACAGCGCCGCTCCGAAGACTATAACCAGACATGAGACCAGGTAAATGATGACTCTGAGGCCGGGTTTTACCCGCTTACGCATTTTGATACCTCCCACATGTTTTTTATTGTCAGTCTTCCGTTAAAACTGCCTTCTCCCAAAGTTCCCGAGGCCCATTGCACACAGTTTTCCACAGCCTCAAAAGACGAGGTCTTTGGACTGTTTTTTGATGTCGGGGGCCTGGGTATGGATTTTTGTCTTCGCAAGCGCCTTTAGCGGTGCATCCAGGGGCGGAAGCATAAACCCCATAGCCAGAAGCGCGATCAGCACGGCAACCCAGAGCCAGGGCAGGGTCAGCCCCGATTTCACCTCGCCGCTCATTCTCTATCAAACCTCCTTTCTTTTTCGGGCATCCGCCTTTAAGATGGATGAAATCTCTTTCATGCAGCTTTTGCAGAACTCGCGGTTTTTGTAGTCCGTGTCCGCCAGGTTGAATGAGAAGAACATGACGCACCTGTGGTCCTTGCAATGCCGCAGGCCATATGAATGCCCGAGTTCGTGTATCGCCGTCTTAATGGCCCTCTGGGCGATTTTCCCGGGGGGCGCCCCTTTCGCCCTGAAACGGAACAGGGATATGACCGATATGCGCGATTCGGGGTCGGTAAGGCCAAACACATGATTTACGCCGGGATAGGAAAGGTCGGCACTCGCGACGCCAAGGACCCTTTCGAAGGCCGCGCGCAGGGGGGAAAGGCATTCGATGAGATCGGATGCCGCATACTGCCGTCTTTCCACGTCAAAGCCTGTCCATCTGCAGTTTTCCCTCCCGATTACCGTCACCTCCGCGCCAAACGCGTCTTTAACGGCCGTCCGTATGTCTTCATGGATATGCTCGCCTGTGCAGCCCAGCGGGACAAGAGCGGTTGCGCCTTTCTCCACTTTTTCCTCCATGCGGAGCCCTTTTTGTTATTTATTGGATGTGGGCCTGACGTCGTAACAGCAAGATGGGTGCCAGACAGGTATGTTGCCCCTGAAGCCTGAAAAGCGGGGCCGCAGTGGGATGGAAAATCGGATCGCCCCGGAAATATTGCATTTCAAAGTGAAAAAGTTTTTCATTTTGAAATGCAGGAAGGCGGGTTCTTTATTCCAGGTTGAGTTTCTTGAGTTTTCTCCAGAGGGTCGTGATGCTGATGCCGAGGGCTTCAGCCGCCTTCGTCTTCTGGCCGTCGAACACGCTCAAGGCCCTCTGGATGAGGAATTTTTCCGTTTCCTCGATCCTGAAGACGCCGGTATGCATGAACGGATCGCTCTGGTGTTTCTTTTTCAGGACTTCAGCCGGAAGTGACCTTGCGGTTATACTGCTTCCGCCTTCAATGACAACGGCGTGCTCCAGGCAGTTTTCAAGCTCCCTGACGTTTCCGGGCCATGGGTACTCCGCCAGGGCGGCCATGGCTTCCGGGGCGATGGACTTTATTTCCTTTGAAAATCTCTTGGCGTATTTGGCCAGGAAATGAGAGGCAAGATATGGGATATCGTCCTTCCTCTCCCTCAAGGGGGGAATTGAAAGCGTAATGACGTTCAGGCGGTAAAAAAGGTCTTTCCTGAACCTCCCCTCATCCACCTCCATGGCGAGGTCGGCGTTGCAGGCGGCTATTACGCGCACATCAACCGTTACGGGCTCGACACCGCCGACCCTCAGGAAGCTGCCCTCCTGCAATACCCTGAGCAGTTTTATCTGAAGGGACCGGGACGCGTTGTTTATCTCGTCAAGAAATAAGGTGCCCCGGTTGGCCGACTCGAAGAGCCCTTTCTTCCGGCCCGCGGCCCCCGTGAAGGAGCCTTTTTCGTAGCCGAAGAGCTCGGCCTCTATGAGCGTTTCGGGGAGCGCCCCGCAGTTTACGGGCAGGAACTTTTCCTCAGCCCTCGGGCTGAGCCTGTTTATGAGTCTTGCGATCATCTCCTTGCCCGTCCCCGTTTCCCCCTGGATAAGCACCGTAGTGTCCAGGGGGGCCACTTTCTCCACCAGTTTTTTAAGCTCCAGTATCGCCTTGCTCGAGCCGATGAACTCCTGACCGGAACACCTTTCAAGCTCCGCCGACAGTTTCAGGTTTTCATCGGCCAGCCTGTGATATTCGGCCGCTCTTTTTACGGCAAGCAGAAGGGCGTCAGGCTCAAAGGGTTTTTGTATATAGTCGTAGGCCCCTCTTTTCATTGCCTCGACAGCGGAATCCACGGTGGCGAAACCGGTGAGCATGATAACCGGCGTGCAGGGGCTTGCCTCCCTGGCGCGGGAAAGGACCTCCATGCCGTCAATATCCGGCATCCTGAGGTCCGTGAGGATAACATCAAAGGTCTGCTCTTTTATAAGGGGGAAGGCATCCTTGCCGTCGTGGCTGGTGGTGACGCTGTAGCCCTGTTTTTCAAGGAGTTCCTTGATAAGCCCCCTCATCCTGAAATCATCTTCGACTACCAGGACCCTGAACAAAAATCCCTACCTCGTTTCAACCGGATGCGGGGCCCCGGATGCCGGCAGCAGGAATACGAATTCCGTCCCCCTTCCGGCCTCGCTGCTTACGTGAATCGATCCCTTGTGCTCCTTGATGATCCCCGAACAAATCGAAAGCCCGAGCCCCGCGCCCTTTCCGATGGGCTTTGTTGTGAAGAACGGGTCGAATATGCCGGGCAGTACCTCTCCGGGTATCCCGGGGCCGTTGTCGGCTATGCTCACCCGGACGAAATCTCCGTCGCGGCTCGCGCCGACCCTGATCGTCTTGTCCCGCCTGCTTACCGCCTCAAAGGCCTGGATGGAATTTAGAAGCAGGTTCAGGACGACAAGCTCTATCTGGCGCGGGTCCGCCCGGACGATGAGCGCGCCGGGGAGCGCGACGTCCGTTTTGATCCTCTGGGAGCTGAACCTGTTTTGAAGGGTGCGCATGGTCTTCCCGATGATGCCGTCTATCGCGACATCCGAGAACGAAGGGACCGACTGGCGGGAGAAATCGAGCAGCCCTCTTATGATATCGCTGCCCTTTTTCGCCTGTTCCACGATTATCTCGAGCTTTTCCCTGTGTTCCGGCGCCAGGCCGGATTCCCTGTCTTTCAGCACGAGGGTCGCGTAGCCCAGAATATTGCCCAGCGGGTTATTAAGCTCATGGGCTATGCCTCCGGCCAGAAGCCCGATGGCAGTAAGTTTTTCGGCCTGGTGCATAAGCTCCTCGGCTTTCTTTTTTTCAGTCACGTCCATCGAGACCTCGATGACGCCGGTCACGTTGCCGTCCGAATCCTTCAGCGGGGATGTGACGATCTGGAAATGCTTGTTCTTTTTTTTCACCTCCCGGATGAAAACGGGCCTGCCCGTCGCCAGGGTTTCCACTGCGGGGCAGTCGAGGCTCGGGGAATCCTTGCCGCAGTAAATCTCGTAGCAGTGCCTGCCGATTGCGTTTGCATCCGGGGAGACGAGGAGTTCCTTCTGTTTTTCATTGCAGTTGACGATCCTCATGTCCTCGTCTATTATCGATATGCAAACCCCGGCGGTATCAAAAACGGCCTGCAACTGGTCCTTTGCGACGGTAAGCCTCCTGTTGGTCTCCTTCTGGTGCTCAAGGACCTGCGCAAAGGAACGCGCAATTATCCCTATGGGATCCAGTTCTATGAGGGTGCTGTCGTCCAACTCCTCCCTGCCCAGGGGTTTTGTGCCCATGACGGAAAGCAGATGGTTCACCTTGTCCCGGATATATTTTTTCAGCCTTTCATTGCTTGTCCTGAGGTCCTTTTCCTCAATTTTCCCGGCGCTGCTCATTTCTCATGCTCCAGGGTTATCTCGTAGTGCCTGTCCTTTTGCACCACCGATACACTGTACCCCATGGCAAAAGCCGCGCCCGGTATCGTCCTTGTCGCGTCGCGGTGGTCGGTTTTTACGATCATTCGGGCCTTCGCGCCCTTGAGCCGTTCCTTGTTGTTGTTCAGCTCGCTCAAGGTAATCAGCAAACATGCCGGGCATATCTGTCCCCTTATGTCGAGGACAATATCTTCAACCGTGCGCTCCATTTAACGTCCCCCTCTCGTTATCTGATAACAACTTTCCTCAGAAAGACCGATCCCAGGAAAGCTCCGCCTGCGGCGCCGAAAACAAAGAGTATGCTTTGAAGCGCAAATACGGGCAGCCCGCCGATCATGTGCCAGAGATTGCAGCCGCCTGCCGTCAGCGCTCCGGCGGCCATGAGCACCCCCCCGGAAAAAGCTGAAAAGGCCTGCCTGGCAGGGGGCAGCCGCCGTACCTTGAACTCCCCAAGCCTCAAAGATGAAATGAAAGCACCCCCCACTACGCCCGCCATCAGGGGAAACTGGGTCAGGAATACGGAATCAACCACGGGCCCCGCCCCCCCGTTCATTATGCCGCCGTACAGCAACCGCGGCGACTGCACTCGAAAAAATGCTATTTTCCCGGTCAGGACAGGCAGAAACAGGACGCCCAGAAAACCTGAAAGCTTGGCAAACCCGGTGCTTACCGCTAGGGGGCGCCCGGAAAGGGCCACCGTTGCCGCTATGACAAAGGCCATCATGAAAGACGCCTTCCAGAGCGAAAGATATCCGCGGGCATAGGCCCTCTGCGACCATCTCCCGGTTTTTGCCCATCTCCAGGCAAGGGCAATCGCGGGCAGCGAGATCAAAAGCACGGGGGCCGCGGCGCTTCCCATGATATGCTCCAGGGAGGTCTTGTCCTTTAAAAATGCGGTCGAGCTTGCAAATGACCGGATGAGGGGATAGAACACAGCCGAAACAAACCCGCCAAGCAGGACCCCGCAGAAGGTTATGCAGCTTGCCGTGCTGCCGGCCCCAAGCTTGTACAGGGTGCTTATCAAACACCCCCCGCCAAGCACCATGCCCACGCCAAAGAGGAGCCCGCCAAGCAGATTTGCAGCCGACGGAACGCCGAAAAAAGACGGAGGGTAGGTTGATATGACCTTGAAAATCCTCATCAAATAAAGAATAACGGCAAGGAGAGAGACGAGGAGGAAAAACGCCTTCATCCTCAGATAATCCCTGAAAAGGAAAACGTCCCGGAATACGCCGGCCATGCAGAAATCAGACCTGTACAATATCGACCCGAGTGCCAAGCCGGCCACAAACTGCGAAGAAACAATATAGAATACATGCAGCGCGCCCGTACTTCTACCTTCCCCGGAAAAACCTTTTCCCCAAAAAAGTTTTTTTTGCTTTTACTATAATTCGGCGTCCATGCAAAGTCAAATTGCAATACCCTGCAGGAAAATCTGAATCTGCCCTGGCATATATCTTGCAAAATCTTATCCGGAAGCCTTTTGATTTTGATATCGAATTGCAGGATGCAATGCCGGGGGAAAGGATAAAAAGGGTGAAGAAATGGCAAAGAAAATAGCGGTGCTTGTGCGGGACAGACAGGATGAGGCGCTCCGGATGTCGCTGGGGATTACCCTTCTTGAAGACACAATCGATGTTTACGTCCTCGACCGTCCGGTAGTGGAATCGGAGCAGAACATGACGAACATTGGGACGATGAAGGAGATGGGGATTGGCCTGTACACGAATTTCGTGGGAAACGGCAGCCTTGAATACGTCTCTACCAGGGACATTGCAAGGAGGCTCGCCGGGTACGACCATATCCTGCCGTATTGAAAATTCAAAAAATCGGGAGGAGCAGTGAAAATTCTTTACATCTTGCGCAGCGAGCCGGACGACACGCTGAAAATTTTCATTGAGGAGCAAAAAAGGGAAAATGATGTCACCGTGTTCGACCTGAGGACGGACAAGGATTACGCGGGCCTTCTTGATCTGATGGAAAAGGGTGGTAAGGTGATTCCCTGGTAATCGGAAAAAAGATAACAGCGAAAGGCTGGGAGAAAATGAAGCTTGGCATACTCGTCAACACGGACAAAGGCCTCGAAGACGTGATCGGCATTACGAAAGAGGCCCTTTCAAGAGGGCACGAGGTTAGCATATTCACCATGGATGCGGCAACGAAGCTGCTAAAAAACCCGGATTACTCGGGCCTATGCAGGCTTGAGGGCGTCCGGATGGCGTTTTGTGCGCACAGCGCGCAGGGGGAAGGGGTCGACGCCGGTCTGGTTCCGCGGGAGATAACTTGCGGAAGCCAATTTGACAATGCCATAATGAACAATGAATCCGATGTCGTGATTGTGCTTTGAGAACCCCTTTTTCAGTTTGCATTTCAGGGTTCCTGAGCTTCCGGGCATGCGGCTTGATTAGCGAACAATGCCCTTTTACAACAACCGGAAAAAAACGTGGTGAAGTTTTTTAACGACAATCGCAAGAGACTTTTTTCAAAAGAGGTCTTCTTTGCCTTTGTCTTCGCTCAATTTATATTTGTAATAGCCTTTTCCGGTTACAGGGCCTGGCTTAACTCCAGCGCCGGATGCGTGGCATGCCACGCAAACAGGCAAAAGCTTGCGAGACTCGGGTACCCCCAGTTTTACATCACCCCGGAGATGGTTGCCAGGCAGAGCCATCACCCGAACGTGACCTGCCGGGACTGCCACCTTGGAAACGGCAGGACTGACAATATGGAAAAGGCCCACAAGGGGATGCTGAAAGCCCTCCTCATCGGGTATAACGGGAAAGTTCTGAACAGAAGGGACGTGTTTTCAGGCGCACTGCTGCCCACCGGCACGGATAGTATAAGGATGATGCTGCCGAAGCTGAGAGCTCCTGACGGGAAGCTTTATGTGAACCCCGAGGTAAGAAACCTTCTCTGGCAGGACAGGAACCCGGTCACCTTCAACTTTGACCCTTCGATAGCCAGAAAGACCTGCGGTCGGCCCTCCTGCCATCCCGACCAGTTGAAGCAGTTTTTGACCACGGACATGGGCACCAACC
>JAKAHV010000051.1 GCA_021825295.1 Nitrospirota bacterium | reverse complement strand
CAGGTTTCCCCGGGTTGTCCCCCTCCTGAGGGAAGGTTACCTACGTGTTACTCACCCGTCCGCCACTCCGCACACCCAACCACCAAGTCCACTCCTTTCCAGAAGTGCCCTTGGTGGCTGAGTGTGCAGCGTTCGACTTGCATGTGTTAGGCACGCCGCCAGCGTTCGTTCTGAGCCAGGATCAAACTCTCATCTGTAACTTCAGAAAACGATTCGAATTGATCGGGTGCTACGCACTTTTTAGGCTAGTCTTTTCAAAGAGCAACTCTATTACCTTACACGACGAATCGAAGTTTGTCAACTTCTTTCCAAAGATAAAATGAATTACCCCGCGGCAAGCCGCAGGGAATTGAATTAAATCCGCCCAAAATTGATTTTTAAACGGCCATTCTATAAAATCCATACATATTCTAAAAATCGAGACGGGAGGCCGAAAAATCCCTCCTTTAATCCATGCCGGCTGAAATCAGGGGAAGCGTCGAAAAGGTAGTATTCTACAACCCGGCGAACCATTACGCCGTCCTCAAGGTGAGCGTCTCCGGCGATATCGTCACAGTAACGGGCACGTTCGCCCAGGTCCATGAGGGGCAGATGCTGCGCATAGAGGGCAACTGGGAGCAGCATCCCAAATACGGCAGACAGATGAAAGCCCTGAGCCACGAGACGCTCCCGTTTCATTCCCCGCAGGCGGTGGAGCGGTATCTCGCCTCCGGACTGATAAAGGGGGTCGGCCCTGTCATGGCCAGAAAAATCGTCGAGAAATTCGGCGTGGAGACGATTGAAATCCTCAACCAAAGCCCCTCGCGTCTCTCGGAAGTGGAGGGCATAGGCCCCAAGAAGCTGGCGGGGCTCCAAAAATCCCTGGATGAGCAGAAACAGCTCAAGGACATCATGATCGCCTTCCAGGAATTCGAAATAAGCCCGGCCTACGCCACGAGGATCTATAAGCAATACGGCGCCCAATCCATACAAATGCTCAAGGAGAACCCCTACAGGCTGGCGGAGGATGTCAGCGGAATCGGTTTCATAAAGGCGGACGCCATAGCCGCCAGGACGGGCATCCCGAAGGACTCGCCCTTCCGCGCCCAGGCTGGAATCCTTTACCTCCTTGAAAGGTTGTCCGAAGAAGGCCATATCTACTACCCCTACACCCAACTGCTGGCCGAGGCCGAAAAGAACCTCTCCATCCCGGGGGAGAACCTCAGAAAGGCCGTGGCGGCCCTCTTCGAGCGGGGCAGGATCGTCATCGAGGGCATTTTTACCGGCGCAGCATTTGCCTCCGTGGAGGCAAATGAAAAGGCGGTCTATCTAAAACCCCTGCACGATGCCGAAACCGGTGTGGCCCGCGGCCTGAAGGACCTCCTTGAAACCGGAGACAAAAGACAAAAGGCCACGCCGGAGCCGGAGGAAAAAACCCTGCCGCTGGCCGCGGACCGGATTGCCCTGTCCGCCAAACAGGCGGAGGCGGTAAAGGGGGCCCTTCGCGAAAGGGTATTCATAATAACGGGCGGGCCGGGCGTCGGAAAGACAACTATTGTAAAAACCATCCTGGATATCCATAAAGCCAGGGGCAAAAAGGTGCTGCTTGCCGCTCCCACGGGGAGGGCCGCCAAGAGGCTCTCGGAGCTCACCGGCGAGGAGGCGAAGACCATCCACCGCCTGCTTGAATACACGCCGGCCCAGGGGTTCAGACGTAACCGGCTGTACCCTCTGCATGCGGACATCGTGGTCCTCGACGAAAGCTCCATGATAGACACCCCTCTCATGGCCCGCCTTCTGGAGGCCTTTCCATCCGGAGGACGGAATGCCGCTCCGGGGAAATACCGCTCCGGGGACCATGGGGGCTGCGGTCTTATCATGGTGGGGGACTCAAACCAGCTTGCCTCGGTGGGGCCGGGGAATGTTCTTGGGGATATGATCGCCTCCGGCGCGGTCCCGATGGCGAGGCTCGATGAGATATACCGGCAATCCCGGCAGAGCCTGATCGTCGTCAACGCCCACAGGATCAACAAGGGGGAAATGCCCTGGCTGCCCGAGGAGCGAGGCGGCGATTTCCATTTCATAAAACTTATAGAGCCGGCCGCCATACTTGAAAGGCTCCTGGAGCTCTGCGCCAGGACGCTGCCCGCCCGGGGGTTCGACCCTTTCAGGGACATCCAGGTGCTCTCCCCGATGCACAAGGGCACCCTTGGCGTATCAAACTTGAACCGCGCGCTCCAGGAACTGCTGAACAAGGACGCCCCGGGGGAAAAAGCGGGCCCGTTCCTGACGGGAGACAAGGTGATGCAGGTAAGAAACAATTACGAAAAGGACGTCTATAACGGCGACACCGGCAGGATAAAAGAGATAAGAAAAGGGGAGATCGTCGCCGATTTCTACGGCAGGCAGGTGGTTTACGGCCGCTCAGAGACGGAGGAACTCCAGCTTGCGTATGCCGCCTCGGTGCACAAGTCCCAGGGCAGCGAATATCCGGTCGTCGTGATGCCCATCGTGACGGAACATTTCATACTCCTGCAGCGGAACCTCCTCTACACGGCGGTCACCAGGGCAAAAAGGCTCATGGTGCTTCTCGGCCAGCCCAAGGCCCTCGCAATAGCGGTAAAAAATTCAAAAATGACAACCAGATACACCGCTCTTAAAAGCCGTCTCGAAAACCCGTAAAGACCTTTAAAAATAATGTTATTATAGTTAATTATGGTACAGATATTTCTTAAAAAAATCTTTGGCACAAAAAACGAGAGGGAAATCAAAAGTTATCTGCCCCTTGTGGAGAAGATAAACTCCCTTGAGGACGGGATTTCCCACCTGACGGACTCCGCCTTGCGCGGCAAGACGGATGAGTTCAGGAAGAGGCTTGAGGCTGGCGATACGCTGGACGACCTGCTGCCGGAGGCCTTCGCGGTCGCAAGGGAGGCATCGAAAAGGACCCTCGGGATGCGGCATTTCGACGTGCAGCTCATCGGGGGGATAGTCCTGCACAAGGGGAAGATAGCCGAGATGAAGACCGGCGAGGGCAAGACGCTGGTGGCCACCCTCCCCGTCTATCTGAACGCCCTTGAGGGCAAGGGCGTTCATGTGGTCACGGTGAACGATTACCTGGCCAAAAGGGACGCACGCTGGATGAGTCCCATCTACGGGATGCTCGGCCTGAAAACCGGCGTCATCGTGCATGAGCTCTCCGACGAGGAGCGGCAGGAAAACTACGGGGCGGACATCACCTACGGGACAAACAACGAATTCGGCTTCGATTACCTCAGGGACAACATGAAATACGACATAAGCCAGTACGTCCAGAGGGAGCTGAACTTTGCCATCGTCGACGAGGTCGACAGCATACTCATCGACGAGGCCCGGACCCCGCTTATCATCTCCGGCCCCTCGGAGGAATCCACCGACAAATACTACAAGATAAACCGGATAATCCCCAGCCTGAAAAAGGACGTGGACTTCACCCTGGAGGAGAAGAACAAGACCGTCGTGCTTACCGACGAGGGCAACTCGAGGGCGGAGCGCCTCCTGGGCCTGGGGAACCTCTACGACCAGTCGAACATAGAGATCGTCCATCACGTGCTGCAGGGCCTCCGGGCCCACCACATGTACAAACGTGACGTGGATTACGTAGTAAAGGACGGAGAAGTTGTTATAGTTGATGAATTCACGGGGCGCCTCATGCCCGGCCGCAGGTGGTCCGACGGCCTGCACCAGGCGATAGAGGCGAAGGAGGCGGTCAAGATAGAAAACGAAAACCAGACCCTGGCCACCATCACGTTCCAGAACTATTTCCGCATGTACAACAAGCTGGCGGGCATGACCGGCACCGCGGATACGGAGGCCCCGGAGTTCGGCAAGATATACAATCTTGACGTCACCGTCATCCCCACCCACAAACCCATGGTGAGGGCGGACCATCAGGACCTGATATACAAGAACGAGAAAGCAAAATTCAGGGCGATAGTGGGCGAAATAGAGAAGCTCCATGAAAAGGCGCAGCCGGTCCTCGTGGGCACGATCTCCATAGAGAAATCGGAGATACTGAGCCAGATGCTCCGCAAAAAGGGCATCCCCCACTCCGTCCTGAACGCGAAATACCACGAGCGCGAGGCCGAGATAATAGCCCAGGCCGGCCGGTCCTCGGCAGTCACCATCGCCACCAATATGGCGGGCAGGGGCACGGACATCATCCTGGGCGGCAACCCCGACGGGCTCGTCCGGGACCTCCTGAATGAAAAGAAGGGCAACCACGCGGCCGAGGAGCTTGCGGCCATAAGGGAGAAGGCCGCCCGGCGGTGCGAAGAGGACAGGAAAAAGGTCCTCGAGGCCGGCGGGCTGTGCATAGTGGGCACCGAAAGGCACGAGGCGCGGCGTATAGACAACCAGCTCAGGGGCCGCTCCGGAAGGCAGGGGGACCCGGGCGCCTCCCGGTTCTACCTCTCGCTTGAGGACGACCTCATGAGGATATTCGGCTCCGACCGCCTCCACGGGATCATGGACAAGCTGGGCATGGAAGAGGACGTGCCCATAGAAAACAGGATGGTCTCAAAGGCAGTGGAGAACGCCCAGAAAAGGGTGGAGGCGCATAACTTCGACATCAGGAAACACCTGATCGATTACGACGACGTGATGAACAAGCAGAGGATGGAGATCTACAGTTTCCGGCGTGAAATACTCTCCGGCGGGGAAAACCTGCGCGATCGCATCCAGACCATGATGGAAGACTCCGTGGACGACCTGCTTGACATCTACTGCCCCGAAGGCAAGCACCCCACGGAGTGGGACATAAAGGGGCTCAAAGACGCCTTTTACGGCACCTTCGCGGTGGCCGCGCAGGCGGAGCCGGAGACCCCAGCGGATGTCCTCAGGGAGAAGATGCTGTCGTCCCTGAAGGATTTTTACGAAGCCAGGGAGCAGGAGGTGGGCCGCGAGACGATGGAGTATATCGAGAAGGTGATACTCCTCCAGGTCGTGGACTCCCAGTGGAAGGACCACCTGCTCGCGATGGACCACCTGAGGGAGGGCATCGGCCTCAGGGGCTACGGGCAGAGAGACCCCCTGACGGAATACAAGAAGGAGGCCTTCGACCTCTTCGGCGAGATGACCAACCGGATAAACACGGAGACCCTGAGCAGGCTCTTCAAGGTGCGCATACAGACCGAAAACGAGGCCCAGAGGCTCGAGAAAAAGCAGAAGCTCATATACAACAGGGGCGAGGGGTCCGAACCCACTACCGTAAGGAAGGAGAAGAAAGTGGGCAGAAACGAACCCTGCCCGTGCGGAAGCGGAAAGAAATACAAGAAGTGCTGCGGAGCAAATGCATAGAATTTTCCTCATAGGGGCGGCCCTGCCGCCCCTGGAGACGGCCATCTCCCCAAAGGGCTACAGTATTTCACGCTTCGAAGACCCCGCCCTTGCCCTGCCCGAGATATCGCGGGCGTCCCTCATCATCATAAACACCAGAAACGGCCAGGCCCGCACCGAGCCCCTGAAAAAACTCCTCCTGCTCGCCGGAGACGTCCCGAAGATATTCGTTTCGGCCGCGTCCCGGCAAAAACCCGGATTCTCCAGAAAAAAGGCCCTGACCTATGCCGCCGATGAAAGACTCCCCGCCCGGGAACTGGGCCTGCTCATCAGGCGCATAAACGAGGAAAAAAGGCTTTATGACGAAAACCGGGCCTTCCGGGAACAAAACCAGTCGCTCAGAAACGAGCTCCGGTTCTTCGAGGAGCTGAGCCGCGCCCTCACGTCGTCCGCCGGGAAGACCGACGTGTTGCAGTTGCTTACAAAAAAGATAAAAGAAAAGACCGGCGCGGAGAACTGCACCATCTACCTCGTGGATGAGCAGACTGGCAGCCTCACAATGGAAAAGACCGACGGACCAATCTGGAAAAAGGAGAAGTCCGCAATGCCCCCGGGCGTCATCGCGGCGAGGGTTGCAAGGGAAGGCAAACCCCTGCTCATCGGCAACATGTACAAGGAGACCGGCTTCACGCTGAAGATCAGGGATTTCAGGCACAGGATAAACACCGCGATCTGCGTGCCCGTAAAGAGCAAGGGCAAGATACTGGGGGTGCTCGAACTCATCAACAGGCCCTCCGGCGGAGAGTTCACCCGGAAGGACCTGGTCTCCATGACAAGGTTCACGGACTATGTGGCGATAATTGTCGAGAGGGCCACTCTCTACGAAAAGATGCAGGAGTTGGTCGTAACCGACGATCTCACGAAGCTCTTCAATACGCGCTACATGACCAGGACCATCGGGACCGAACTGCTGAGGAGCAACAGGTATAACACATCGGTGAGCCTCATCTTCATGGACATAGACCACTTCAAGGCGGTCAACGACACCCACGGGCACCTCATAGGCAGCAAGCTCCTCGTGGAGATGGGACAGCTCCTGCTAAGGCATCTGCGGGAACTCGATATCGTGACCAGGTACGGCGGGGACGAGTTCGTCATCATACTGCCCCAGACACCGCCGCAAAAGGCGGTAAAGACCGCGGAGAGGATAAGACAGACCGTTCAGGACCACGTATTCCTCAGGAAGGAAGGCTACAGCCTGAAACTTACGGCCAGCTTCGGGGTCGCTTCCTATCCGGAGAGCGCAAATTCCCAGGAAGAGCTGATAAGGCTGGCGGATGAGGCCATGTACAAGGTGAAACACCGTACCCGCAACGGGGTCTATGCTATAATCGATCATGTCTCTGTTTAACTACGCCTCGAAGGAGCTGACCCTCAAGGTCGTCTACTACGGGCCCGGTTTGAGCGGCAAGACCACCAACATCCAGTACCTGCATCGCACGATCCACCCCGAAAAAAGAGGAAAACTGCTCTCCCTGGCGACGGAAACCGACAGGACCCTTTTCTTCGACTTCCTTCCGGTGGACCTGGGGAAGATAAACGATTTCAATGTGAGGTTCCAGCTCTATACCGTCCCCGGCCAGATACGCTACAATTCCACCAGGAGGCTGGTCCTCAGGGGCGCGGACGCCGTCGTGTTCGTGGCGGACTCCCAGCAGGAGATGCGGCAGTACAACAAGGAGAGCCTTGAGAGCATGATCGAAAACCTCAAGGCAAACGGGATCGACCCCGGCAGCATACCCGTCGTCCTCCAGTACAACAAGCGGGATTTAAGCAACATCATGACCGCCGGGGAGCTTGACGCGGATTTAAACCTCAAAAATTATCCGGTCTTCCTTGCCGCGGCCGTAAACGGCGAGGGCGTGGATGAAACCTTCAAGGGGATAATAAAAATCCTCATGAGGGACCTTGTCGAAAAACAGAAACTCCCGGCGGCGATGCCCGCAGGCGCGGCAAAGTCAAGCGCCGCAAAGGCCGTTGAGCCGGTCTATGCCATGGAGGACATGATAGAGCGTTTCGGGCCCGGACAGAATATGGCCGCGCCGGCAGCCCCCATCGCAGCAACTTCCACTGAAAGTCAGGCGGGCGCGGAAATAAAAGCGGACAGACCAATTATATCCCCGGATAAAATCCGCCCGGGCAACGGAGACGCCCCCGCTTATGACGTCAGGAAGCCGGACGCGGCCGATGGCATTCTGTCCTGTCTTGAAGATATTCAGAAGGCCATTGCCGGCCTCGCCTCAAAACTGGAGGCGCTCGGCCCCGAGCTGAAAACTACACTCGAAAAGTCCGCAGGCCAGCCCGTTGACCTTTCCTTTATCCGGACAGAGGTCCAGACCGCCGCCGCCCGGCCGGGCCAGGAGGTGGGCAGACGCCTGGCGGAAATGAAGGAGCAGATCTCGGGGCTTCCTCAGGCGGTTTCAAATCTGCTCACAAGCAATTCCGATACGCAGGCCGAAAGGGAGCGGGACAAAAAACAGGCGAAGGCCCAGGAAGAGTTTTTGATGCTCGCCCTGGAGATCAAACGGCTCCAGGAGGAGTCGCTTGCCCGCCTGAAACAGCTCTGCGAGCAGCCGGAGAAAAGTAAAAAGGGCCGCTTCCGCCTCTTCAGCCGCTAGAAGAATCCTCTGCCTTCTAACCCGACTTGCATTCGCGAAACTAATAAGACGCTATCAAAATTCCAGGTAGTGGGTCAGTTTGAAATTGTCTTATCTTTCTTATGCTTGAGCGTTCATGCTAGAATAAAAGCATGGAAAAGAAACGTAAGAAAACACCCGCAGATGTAAATCAATTTGCCAAATTCTTTGTTGACCAGGCTACAGCCGAGCCCGAGCAGCCCGAAAGCCCTAAGCCCGAAAAGAATCCCGCCGCCGTTGCTTTAGGGCGGTTAGGGGGCTTAAAGGGCGGCAAGGCGAGAGCCGCTAAGCTCTCGCCTGAAAGACGCAAGGCTATAGGAAAGATCGCTGCAAAGGCACGGTGGCAGAAACAGAAATAGGGCCAGCTAGGCAATTTTCAATCGCTATAATTGTTTGTCTTGCTTCATCTTCCGGCAGACCGTAATTCACCCAACAAAAACAAAGAGCTTCCCACAGACTATCTGACCCGATAGTTAATTTTTCAGAAGCGTGTTTTATCCATTCTTTATGGTTCATATATGCCATTGCTCTTTTACAAGAGTCTACTACCTCAGTATGGCTTCTCCCGATACGTTCCGAAACCCCTTTCCATTCGTTTGCCGACAGCCCGTTAAACACAACTATTTCAGGGGCATCCCCACCAGGTAAAAGATTGCAACCAGCATGTGCTTCTTGATCTCCATCCAAAAACACGCAGGATGGACGTGGAAATTTTTTCTTATGAGCCATTTGCCCCAAGGCTATACCAACAGAGGCCGCACCATAAGGAACAAATTCACATCTAATCACGGCCTCTCTATTGTATTTGCAAAGCATCTCTTTCAAAAGAATCCCCGCTCTCTCGTCTTCGACATATACCTCGCATTCCGGGTGAATTTCATCATCCATCTTAGTCATTGCAAATTCGGGGCTGACTCCGCGAATTATACGTTTTTCTTCTTCTTCATCCATGATATATAGCCTCCCCGCTAAAGGCAATTCTTCAAGCACATAAGGGGAATGTGTCGTCAATATAATTTGAAGGTCGAGTTGGCGACATTTCTCCGCCAAATCTCTTATCAGCCTTCTTTGTGCCCTCGGATGTAAAGATGTCTCAATCTCATCGATTAAGACGATGCTATTAGGTTTTAAATCCGCTTGCAACAATTCTGCAATCGTTGTTTCTCCGGCCCCATGATGGGAGCATGTCCCTTTGAGTTGTTGAAGTAGGAAGCGACCCCGATTAGAATTGATTACCCAATCAAAACACTAAAGGAGGTCGCTTCTATGGAGAAAAGATACCGGAAGATGCATCGAAAAGTAAACGGGAAAATCAGGGAGATAAGCGAAGGAGGGGTTCTGCTGGAGCTTCCCCTTCGTGTGGCAGAGGCTATTGGGAGCCTGCCTCAGCTTATAAGAGAGATGGCGCAGGAAACGGGGATATTGCTCATGTTGGCTGCGATGGATTCGGAATGTGTGCGGATAGCCGGCCCCAAGAACGCAAAAAATCCTCTCAGGGCGGCCAACTGGTGGGGCAGCGATCTCCGGCCGGTGTATTACGACAAGCAAGAGGTAATCATAGACCGGCCCCGTTTAAGAGGCAAGAACAACAAGGAGATTCCCCTTGCTACCTATGAGGCGTTCCGCGACCCTAAGGGCATGAAGGAATCTGTACTTAAGAACATGGTCCTTGGCATATCAAGCCGCAATTACGAAGAGGCTGTTTCCGGTTTCATTAAGGGCTATGGCATAAAGAAATCCAGCGTAAGCAGGCATTTCGTAAAGGCCACGGCAGAGCAGATGAGAGGGTTTTTGGAAAGGGACCTCTCTGGGCTTGATCTCGTCGCCATATTCATCGACGGCATAGATTTCAAGGGCCACCTGCTTGTTGTGGCAATGGGCCTGGACAGGGACGGTAGAAAACATGTCCTTGGGCTTCACCAGGGCGCCACTGAAAACACCGAAGTGTGCAAAAGCCTGCTTGAGGACTTGGCCAGGCGCGGGCTGGACACTGGGAAAGATTATCTCTTTGTGCTCGATGGGGCAAAAGCCCTGAGGTCGGCCGTCACCAGAATGTTTGGCGCGGAGACCCTCGTGCAACGCTGCCAGGCCCATAAGAGGCGGAACGTGCTTAAGCATCTCCCGGAGAAGCACCAGAATGCTGTGGATGCTCGTATCAGCGCGGCTTACAAAATGTCGGATTACGACGAGTCCAGGAAATCCCTGGACCTTACGGTGCGGTATCTTGAGAAGATTAACCCTGATGCCGCGGCCTCGCTGAAAGAAGGTCTTGAGGAAACCTTAACTGTCCACAGGCTTGGCATTACGGGACTTCTGAGAAAAACCCTCGCAACGACAAACCCGCTGGAGTCTTGTTTCTCGGGAGTGCGAACCACCACCGGCAGAGTTAAACGCTGGAGGGGCGATGACATGGCCCAGAGGTGGGCTGTGGCCGCTCTCTTAAGAGCCGAGAAAAAGTTCAGGCGCGTGAAGGGCTATAAAGAACTGCCCAAACTTGCTGCTGTCTTACAGCAGAAATCCCTTGACGGAAAGGAGGCCGCTGCTTAAAATCATGCAGCCAGGGTCCTTCCTAGTTCAACGAAAGGAAGGGACAACTTCCTTTTTGTGGGCCTCTTGATCTTAAGCGGTGTAGTATATTGGCATCATCATCACAATGCGTCGGTGCTTAACCCGAATAATATGATAGCTTCTATACCACAGTATAAACCGAATGATGTATCAAAGCGTTTGGACGAAATTGGAAAGGAAATCGATCAAGGCAATTACAACGAAGCTTCTGTAGAGATGAAGGAAATTTATAAGAAGTATCCGCATTTATATGACGATGAATATACCTATCTATGTGGAGCTGAAATAAGTCGGCTATTCAATTATAAGTCAAAAATATATCAGCATATTGGAAATCTAGCGCACGATACATTTATGGTCGAAGGTACTGTAATAAGCAAATCGGACATGGAGGGTTCAGGGTCTTTTTGGGAATTCAGCCTGCGAGATAGACAAGGGCAAATACACAATTTTAACTGCGGAGAAGCTAATGAGCTCTATTTCAATGTTGATAACAATATGATTGACTATTTGGATGGATATGGCAAATTAAAAAATACATATGACAAAGCTAAGATTTATATTATGAATTCTGATAAATCACTTTTTAATAAATGCAAAAATAAAGACTCGGTAGATTGCGACGGTAAAAATTTATGTCCCGTTGCTATTGTAATGCTATCAAATGGAACAGCGCAAAAGTAAAAACTGATTTTTAATATGCACTCCAAAAAACAAATTCTTCGTCCAACGCCTGTTTCGCCTCCGATGGGCCGTTTGATAGTGAAACGAAATGGACATAGTATTACGCGTAAAATTCCTAAGCCCATCGTTCTGATAGATACTCGCGAAAAATCGCCTTTTGATTTTACTAGGTTCCCCAATTGGATTTCTGACCAAAAGAGACAGAAGCTAAATGTTGGTGATTACAGCATAGAAGGAATGGAAAAATTACTTGTCATCGAGCGGAAAACACTGACTGATCTCATCACTACGCTTATGCAACAAAGGTCGAGGTTCTTCAAGATGTGTCAACAAATGACGAAATATCGCTGGCGCGCTCTAATAGTTGAGGCAAGTTATGCAGACATCAAATCGCAATATGATGAGGAATATAATACTGATGCACATCCAAATGCGGTTTCGGGTACTCTTGATGCCATAGAGGCGCGCTTTGGTATCCCCGTTATCTACACCTCACGTTATCGGCCTTTGGTAGAAGAGAAGGCCGCAAGCTGGATGTCCAAACATTTTACATATTGGTATCTTGAGACAAATGGGTTTGGTCGAGTTCTTCAAGACGGCGATTTATAAAATTTCCAGGGGGAGGCATACGAGTGCTGCACATAGTGTTTCCTAGTCCTCGGTTAATTTTCAATTGGCCTAATTCGATGAATGGCAGGTGGGATCATGTCGATTTATGAAATCAGCAAAGATTCAGTAAAAGAAATTATGGAGAGTACATTTGATCAGTTAGGGATTCATGAGAGACGCGATTTACAAAAACTCCTTCGTGATAATATTGAAATAATTGCACCTGGAGTAATGATCATTGCTGAGGAATTCGGGCAATGGGAGGATAGTCGTCGGCGAATAGACTTATTAGGCATCGATCATGAGGCCAATCTAGTTGTGATTGAATTAAAGCGAACTGAAGATGGCGGACATATGGATCTACAGTCTATTCGTTATGCAGCAATGATTTCGACAATGACCTTTTCCAAGGTAGTGAATGCACATCAAGAATACCTCGAAAAAGCAGGGAAAAACGAAGCTGCTGAGAACGCAATTTTGGAATTTCTTGGTTGGGATGGTAAGCGGTTAAATAACCCCACCGGGGTTCGCGGCTTCGAACTCGTCCCGGTCGAGATATAGCGGGGTAAGTTTCCGGTAATCTTCCGGTGTCGCTGCATAAGGCAGCCTCTCGAACACAAAACG
>JAKAHV010000021.1 GCA_021825295.1 Nitrospirota bacterium | reverse complement strand
GCCTGCTCATCGTGATAATGTCCCTTCCAGGCATGATGACCTCCTCCTTCAAAAGAGGAAATCATAACCCGCCTATAGGACATTTCTACTTGGCTAACATAGGACATTATCATTTGGCTGTAACAGCGATTGTGGTTCCGAAACGGGCAGCCCCGAAAAAGCGTCGCTTCTTTGCCGGTTTTTAGTGGTAGAATCTAGTCGATGACGACGAGAAATCTTGCCCTGTTTCTGCTTCTGGCCTTTGCCTTCGGGTGCACCTATACGCCCCAGAGGCCTGTCTACAATGAGGCAAAATTCATTAAACCCCTGCCGGCGGGTCTTATGGTCGGCCCCCCGATGGTCGAAAGCCAGCCTGAAGCCAGCCTCCTGAAGGCGGCCAAACCGCTTCCGCCGGTGCTGATCATCCCGGGCAGAAACCTCTATTTCTTCGCCAGCATATACTATTACTACTGGGACGGCGACTGGTTTTTCAGCCGGTATCGGACGGGTCCC
Source organism: Nitrospirota bacterium (assembly GCA_021825295.1). Lineage (GTDB taxonomy): Bacteria > Nitrospirota > Thermodesulfovibrionia > Thermodesulfovibrionales > JdFR-88 > JAJYGJ01. Next base: position 53,380 of record JAKAHV010000021.1, on the reverse strand, counting down.
TGGTACATTCTTTCCAGGAAATATTTCCCCGCGGAGGTCAAACACCTCCATCCGGGCCCCCAAACCCCGATTGATATCGAAAAACCCTTTACGGCTTACCCTCCATATTACCGGTAAGGCAAAACAAGGCCAAACCCTCTTCCGGGCGCTCCGGAGCCCCGTTTTTTCACAAAAATTTTCCTAAAGTTGAATTATTTTGCGGGTTTATCTTAAAATAAACATTACTTATGAGCATGGAAGACCACAAGCTCAAGGTATTTTGCACGGTTGCCGAGATGAAGAGTTTCTCCAAGGCGTCGGAGGTCATCCACCTGACGCAGCCGGCGGTAAGCCTTCAGATACAGGCGCTTGAGGAGACCTTTGAGACAAAATTGTTCGACCGTTCCTCGAACACCGTGACCCTGACGCCGGCAGGCGAGATACTCTACAGGTATGCGAAGGAGATACTGGCCCAGTATGCCGCGGCCGAACGCGCCGTGGGCGGCATAACCGGGCTTGTGAAGGGCTCGATAACGGTCGGTGCCAGCACCACCATCGGCAATTACCTGCTGCCCCGCGTCATCGCGGAGTTCAGAAAAGTCCATCCGAAGATAAAGATTCACCTTCTGGTCGGCAATACGAAACGCACGATAGAGCTCCTGAAGGGCGGCGTCATAGACCTGGGGCTTGTCGAGGGAGAGGTGATAAGATACAAGCTGTCCACCGAAAAGCTCATCTCGGACGAGCTGTCGCTCATAATACCGGTCAGCCACCCCTGGGCAAAACTGAGCGAAGTGTCGATTCTCGAGCTCCTGAAGGTGCCCTTCGTCTTCCGGGAAGAGGGCTCCGGGACGAGGCAGGTGATAGAAAACTACCTCGCAAAGCACGGCATCTCCCCGCAGAACATGATATGCTCCGCCATCCTGGGCAGCACCGAGGCGATCAAGGACGCCGTTGAAAACGGCATCGGGGTTTCCATAGTCTCACGCTGGGCGGTCAGGAAGGAGCTTGTCCGTGGCGCGCTTAAGACGCTGAAATTCAAGGAATGCGAGATGCTCAGGGAATTCTCGCTGCTTTTCAACCGGAATTCCGTCAGCTCATACTCCGTAGATACCTTCTTCTATTACCTGAAGGGCTTCCCCTTCCACAGGCTTCTGGAAGGCAATCTCTAGCCTGCAAACTTTCAAACCTGACGTAAAACTGAGCGCGGTGGCGCGCCGGGCTGACCTTGCGGGAGGCCGCTGATGATATAATTAATGTATCTTTCCATCGGTCGGATGCCACAAGAAGCGAAGGGGAAAGGAATGTCCAGGACGGCAGAGAAGCCCGGGGTTTATCTGAATGACAGGGTAGTTGCGCTGGAGGAGGCGAGGGTCTCCGTACTGGACCACGGTTTCCTTTACGGCGACGGCGTCTACGAGACGATGCGGGTCTATGACGGGGTTGTCTTCATGATGGAGGAGCACCTCGCCAGGCTTGAGCGCTCCGCCTCGCTCATAGGGCTGCGGCTCCCGAAGAGCGCAAGGCAGATGAAGCTCTCCATTTTCGAGACACTGGAGGCATGCGGCCACAGGGACGCCTACCTGCGGGTGACCGTCTCCAGGGGGGAGGGCCCCATCGGGCTCGACCCCGCCCTCTGCCCGAGGCCGACTTTTTTCATTTTCGCGGACAGGCTGAGGCATCCTTCGCGCGGAAACTACGAAGAGGGCGTCAGGCTCGCCATCGTAAACACCAGGAGGAACCTCCGGGAGGCCCTGGACCCGCAGATAAAATCCCTAAACTTCCTGAACAATATCCTGGCCGGCATGGAGGCAAGGAAGATGGGCGCTGATGAGGCCCTGATGCTCAATGCCGGGGGGCAGGCGGCGGAGGGGACGATAAGCAACTTTTTTTTCGTAAAGGGCGGCGCGCTCTGCACGCCCTCGGCCGGCTGCGGGATCTTAATGGGGATCACGAGGGATGTGGTCCTGGAGCTTGCCCGCAGGCTGGATATAAAGGTGATCGAAGGCGAATTCGGGGCCGCGGAGATATTTGAGGCGCAGGAGGTCTTCATCACGAGCACGATAAGGGAAGTCGTCCCGGTCCGCCTGCTAGAGGGCGGCGCGGCGAAGAATTTTTCGGTCGGCCCGGTAACCAAGCTCCTGATGTCGGAGTACAGGAAAGAGGTCTACTCTTACGTGGAAAACACCAAGGCGGCCGGGCCGTCGATCTGGGGTTTTACGGAATGACTGCAAAACATTTTTGTGGTGTGTCACACACCCCCACGCCCCCGGGGTTTTTAAAGTTAAAACCCCTCTCCCTTGACGGAGAGGGGTTCGGGGAGAGGGGTTTGTTTTAATTTAATGGACGGTAAAACCCTCTCGGCAGCCATAGAGCAATCGGTGCTGAGGCCGACGGCAACCAGGGCGGAGGTGCTTGAAGCATGCCGCGAGGCCGCCCGGTACGGATTTCACGGCGTCTGTATCAATCCCATCCATACCGCGGCCGTCAGGGAGGCGGTGGATTCCCCGGAGCTTTCGCAGGCGGGGTCAATAAAGGTCATAACCGTGATAGCCTTCCCCCTGGGCTCGCCGGCCCCTTCCGTGAAGCTTTATGAGGCGATGCGGGCCGCCGATGACGGCTCGGACGAGCTCGATATAGTCATCGCCCTGCCCAGGGCGGCGGAGGGGGACTGGGAGGGTGTGAAAAAAGACCTCTCGGACATCGTCGCGGCCACCCCGGGGCTTGTGCACAAGGCCATCATAGAGATGGCATATCTTGACCGGATGCAGACCGCAATGGCGGTGGAGGCCGCGCTCGGGGCCGGGGTGGATTTCATAAAGACCTCCACGGGGTATTCTTCCAGGGGGGCTACGGTCGAAGACATCGCGCTTTTAAAGGGGCTTGTAAACGGCAGGGCGGGCATAAAGGCCTCAGGCGGGATTCGCACCGCGAAATCGGCAATGGAATTGCTTGCCGCCGGCGCCTCAAGGCTCGGCACCTCCTCAGGCGTCCAAATTGTGGAAGGGAAAAGATAAAAAAACTAAACGTCTTTTTGCGGGGGTGTCAAACACCCCCGCGCCCCCGTAATTTTTAGGACCTGTTTTAATCTCTTACCCTTATGAATAGCCACATGGAGAATGCCGCAAAGACAAGCGGCACGGCCCACGCGGCTGCAAAGGGCGGCAGGAGGCCCGAATATCCGAGGGAAAGGCTGAAGGTGTAGATCAGCCAATAAAACAGGCTCACGGCCACTCCCAGCGAGGCGGCCGCCAGGCCGGTCATCCCCCTCCTGAGAGACACGGCCGTCGCAAAAAGGACCATGAAGAAGTTCACAACCGGGTAGGCAAACCTCGACTGCACGTCCACGTCGAGTTTTATGCTCCTTATGCCCGCCTGCCTGAGCCTCCTGGTGTACCGGTAGAGCTCCGTAATGCCCATCTCGTCCGAAGTGAGCACCTGCTTGTCGAGGAATTTCGGATCAATAAATCCGGAAAGTGTCATCTGCGCGGACCTGGAAAACGAGGGATGAAGAAGGTCGTAGACCGTGACGTTGCTCAGCACCCAGCGCCCGTCCCTGTATTTGGCCCCCCCCGCGTTTATCCTCTTTGCAAGCATCCCGTCCGAAAACTGGAATATGTCCACCCGGCTGGCCGACTCGGCCTCCTTCGAGTAGAGGCTGAAGCGCACCAGCGAGCCGTCCTCCGCCCTCACCCAGACTGTGCCTTCCTTGAATAAGGCCTTCCCGTCTCCGCGCGTCATCGCCTTTGCCTGGCGCGTCGCCGCGGGGGCTACAAACTGACTGAGCCCGAAACTTGCCAGCGCCAGCACAGCCCCGGCGGCCGCAAGCGGCAGGAACAGGGCGCGCATCCTGCCGCCGGCCGACATCACCGCAACCGTTTCCCTGTTTCTTACGGCGTGGCCCACGGTGAAGAGCGAGGCGAACAGGACAGCCATGGGCATCGTGTATACGATGTATTGCGGCATCACCAGCATGATGTACTTCAGGAAACCATACAGCCCGGCCGATCTGAGCCTGTCCATCTGGTTTATCAGGTCGAAAGAGGCCAGCATCGCCGAAAGTCCCAGGACCACTACGGCGAATGCAACCAGGAATTCCTTCAGATAAAATCTCCTCAGGAGCCTCATCTGCGGTTTACCTTCCAGAAAACATAGACCGAAGCGGCAAAAATGATGAAGAAGGCCATCCAGCCGCCCCAGAAGGCTGGCAGCCTGCCCGATTCGCTCAGCTTTTCGAAGTTTATGAGCATGATGTAATAGACCGAGAAGACCATGGTGCCCAGGGCCAGCCCGCCTAGCCTCGCCTTTTTACCCGCGTACAGCGACAGGGCCGGGGCCAGAAACATTATCGCAAGGGAAAACAACGGAAACGTAAGCCTCCGGTAGAACTCCAGCATCGTTTCGGTCTTGGGCTCCCCCGTCTGCCGGGCGGCCAGCGCCAGAAGCCCCCCGGGCGTAAGCTCTTCGAGCCTGACGCCCGGCTTCTCCAGCGCCAGCGGCAGGACAAGCTGGTAATCGCCAAAGAATATCTCCGTGAGCCGGGCACCCTTGACGATGTGGATGAGGCCGTCCTTCAGGCTGAACAGAAGGGCGGAGCCCCCTTCATCCGCGGGTTTGATGACCGCCTGCTTCGCGTATATTACAAGCGGCCTCTTCGGGTTTCTCCTGTCGTAGATGAAGACGCCGTAGAGCCCGTCTTCCCTCCTGTTCATCGCGTATATCACGGTGTGGTTTATAAGCGTGTTGAAGACGCCCGGCTCTATCGCGTAGGGGGCGCGCGTCCGGAGCGTGTCGCTTACGGAGAGCCTGACGTCGCGCCTTCCCGCAGGACCAAGGTGAAAGCTTACAAAAAAGCCCAGCAGCATGCAGACCACGCCCATGATGAATGCGGGGAAGGCCGCCTGCCTGAAAGACATGCCGCTTGCCTTTAGCACTACAAGCTCGCTGTCGGCGTTCATCCTGCCGTATACGTAGAGCACGGACAGCAGGAAGGACATGGGCAGCGTAAGCAGCATCAGTTCGGGCTGCATATAGAGGATCAGCCTGAACAGCTCCCCTGCGCTCGCCCCGACGCTCGACAACAGCCTCGAGAATTTCATCACCTTCTCCATCATAAGGATGAAATTCAGCAGCGGCAGGCTTATGAGCAGCGCCAGCGCCAGGTCCTTCAGAATGCTCTTATGGACGATCTTCACGGAATTCTCTGCCTTGGCCTGGGAAGCGCCTTTCTTCAAAAAGCTTTCGAATTATTTTCATAAATCCTTCAAATCAAACCCTTAGACTTTGATTATAATAGATTCGCAGGAGGCAGGTATGAAAAGAAGCAAGGCTTTTTTGACGTTTGTGGCGGCATCGGTATTTTTCCTTTTGGCGGGGACGGCCTTCGCGGGCGGCCTGGCCTTAGTCGGGCACTCCGCGGACCTGACGCTGCGCGTGGCCCTGGATAAGAAGCCCGCGCCGGGCAGAAATAATGTCAGTGTGGCGATAACGGACCGCTCGGGCAGGCCGGTGACCGACGCGCTGGTGAGGGTCTATTGGGTGATGCCCGCAATGGGCGCCATGCCCTCGATGAGGGGATTTGCCGACGCATCACGCGCCGGGCGCGAGTACCACGCGGTGATGAACCTGGAGACCCCCGGCACCTGGCTGGTCATGGTGAAGATGAAGCGAGGCGGCAGGCTGATGCCGCCCGTAAGATTCAATGTGGATGCCGAATAGGGGCGGCTGCAAAAAAGCCCTTTTTATCCTGCTGCCGGTCCTGTCGGTTTTCGTGCTGGAGGCTGCCGCCTGGGCGGCGGCCTCTTCCGTTTCCGCGAATGCAAGTCCGGCCATTGCCGTCCCGGAAGTCGCGGCCCCCTCAGCCAGTCGCGGCGCGGCGGGCGCGCCCCCGCTTGTGCTTGACGAGCTGATAGGAGAGGCCCTGGAGCATAATCCCGGGCTTGCGGCCTATAAATTCAAGGCGGAGGCCGACGAGCGCAGGATACCCCAGCAGAAAAGCCTGCCCGACCCCATGGTCTCCGTGGGCTACCAGAACGAGGGGTGGGACAGATATTCGTTCGGGGACAGGCAGATGTCCATGTGGAATTTCGCGGCCTCGCAGACCTTCCCTTATCCGGGCAAGCTCGGCCTGAAGGGCAAAGTGGCGGAAAGCCGGGCCGCAAGCGATATGGAATCCTGGGAGGCGATGAGGCTCCGGGTTGTCCGGCAGGTAAAAGACCTGTATTATGATCTCTTCTACTATTACAAGGGCCTGGACATAATAGCGGCGCGGCGCGGGCTTTTTACCCAGATGGAAAACGCGGCCCTTGCCCGCTACTCCTCCGGTCTTGCCCCGCAGGAGGAAGTTATTCTCGCCCAGACCGAAAAATACACCCTGCTGGAGAAGCAGCAGACGCTCGATCAGAAGATAAAAGCCGCGGAAGCGAAGTTAAATTCCGTCCTGGGCAGGCCGGTTGCGGGACCGCTCGGGAAACCGGGGCAGACCGAGTACGTCCTCGATGCGGGGACATCCGCCCCCCTCATCCAGGCCGCCCTGAGCAACAGCCCGGACATCAGGGCGGACGCAGAAATGGTCGAAGGGGCCAGGGCCGGCGTTGAGCTTGCCAAGAAGCAATACTACCCGGACTTCACCGTAACCGGGCAGGTAAGCAAGAGGGCCGGGGATTTCATGGACATATGGAGCCTCACGACCGCCGTGAACGTGCCGCTTTTTTACAGGACGAAACAGCGGGAAGGCGTGAAGGAGGCGGAGGCGCTCCAAAGGGCCGCCGAGGCGAACCTGGAGGCCGCCAGGCTCTCGCTTTCTTCCGAGATTGAAAATTATTTCGCCATCCAGCAGACCGCCGGCAACCTTATGAAGTTGTACCGGGAGGGACTGGTCCCCAAGACGTATCAGGATTTTGAGGCGGCATTGTCGGGCTATGTGACCGGCAAGGTCCCCGCGCTCACCGCGATAGACAGGCTTAAGACGCTCCTGGATTTCGAATTCAGATACTGGGAGCAGTTTGTGGAGAGGCAGAAGGCCCTGGCCAGCGTTGAGGCAATAACCGGAAAGACCGGCTGGATCAGGCTGCGGGCGGCAAATGGGCCCGGAGGGATTTGAAATATGAATATGCCTGAAAGGGGTAAAAAAAGGGACTTCCCCTGGCGGATTTTTATCGGCGTGTTTTCCATAGTCTTAAGCCTGGGGTTTATATTTTTTGTTGCGGGGGGCCAGACCGAGGCCGTCCGGAAAACTCAGGTCCAGGACAAAAACGCAAAAAGCCAGGGTGCCGATGACGGCTGGGGAGATGAAGGATGGGGGGAAACCGAGGCCCCTGTCGTGCATATATCCAGGGACAAACGGCAGTTGATAGGCGTAAGGATAACGGAAGCCCGGCTGATGCCCCTGGATAAAACGATCCGGGCCGAAGGCGTCGTCACGTATGACGAGACCCGGCTTGCGACCATCAACACGAAATTTGAGGGCTGGATAGAAAAACTCTACGTCGATTATACGGGTGAATACGTCCGCAAGGGCCAGCCGCTTGCCACGCTTTACAGCCCGGAGCTTTATGCCACGGAGCTCGAATACCTGAACGTGCTCAAATGGGCAAGGCAGGAAAAAACGGCATCTGTCTCCGGGGCGGACCCCATAAACTCGATGCTCGCCGGCGACGCGCAATCCATGACAGAGGCCGCCAGGCAAAGATTGAAGTTGTATGATATCCCGGACAGCGAGATAAAAAAGATAGAGAAAACGGGAAAACCTGTCAGGACCCTGACCATATTCAGCCCGGTAAGCGGCTACGTTGTTGAAAAATACGCGGTCTCCGGGATGAAGGCGGCCCCGGGGGCCCCGCTATTCAACGTGGCGGACCTCTCCAGGGTCTGGATCCTGGCGGATATTTTCGAAGACGACCTGCCGTACGTGAGGCAGGGACAGGAGGCGAGTATCTCGCTGACGGCCTTTCCGGGGAAGGTGTACCATTCAAGGATAGATTTCGTCTATCCCGCCCTTTCAAACCAGACGCGCACGATGAAGGTGAGGTTTTCCATCCCGAACCCCGGCGGGAAGTTGAAGCCGGAAATGTATTCGGACGTCTTGATAAAGGAATCTCTTGGCCGGAGACTTGTCATACCGCAGAGCGCCGTCATAGACACAGGCACGAGGCAGGTTGTGTACGTGGATAAGGGAAACGGCGACTTCGAGCCAAGGGAGATAACGACCGGGGCGAGCACGGACACGGAGGTGGAGGTGCTGACAGGGCTTAAGCCGGGCGAGCGGGTGGCCTCCGCTGCCACTTTCCTCATCGACTCGGAGGCGAGGCTTGAAGGGGTGGTGAAATGAATATGGAAGCCCGCCCACCCGCCCTTTTCTTCTTCAGGGGCTCCGCCCCTGCACCCGGAAAGGCGCAAAAAAGGCTGTATATCTCTGTCAACCCGGGAGGAGGCGGGGACGCTGAAATGAAAAAAAAGGCAACCGCCCTCTCCCAACCCTCTCCCTTGCGGGAGAGGGTTTCACGAAAGGCCGCTTCCGAAATCCCCTCCCTAAAAAGGGAGGGGATTAGGGGAGGGTGTCCAGGTTTTTAAATGATCCGCAGGATAATAGAGCAGAGCGCGAGAAACAGGCTCCTCGTCTTCCTATTATTCGTTTTCCTTATCGTCTGGGGGATAATCTCGCTGAAAAAAACGCCCCTGGACGCCATCCCGGACCTTAGCGACACGCAGGTCATCATATACACGCAGTGGCCGGGCAGAAGCCCGGACCTCGTTGAAGACCAGGTAACTTACCCGATAACATCCACGCTCCTGGCCGCCCCCAGGGTGCAGGCGGTGCGGGGGTTTTCCTATTTCGGGACCTCTTTCGTCTACGTCATCTTCAAGGGGGGCACCAACATCTACTGGGCCAGGAGCCGGGTGCTTGAATACCTGCAATCGGCGAGGTCGAAACTGCCCCAGGGGGTGAGCCCCCGTCTGGGCCCCGACGCCACGGGCGTGGGCTGGGGGTTCGAATACGCCCTGGTCGACACTTCCGGACGGCATGACCTCGCCCAGCTTCGCTCGATCCAGGACTGGAACGTAAAACTCTCTCTGGAGAGCGTGCCGGGCGTGGCGGAGGTGGCAAGCGTTGGAGGGTTTGTAAAGCAGTACCAGGTGAACGTGGACCCGGTAAAACTCCAGGCCTACAACATCCCTCTTACCGCCGTGCTTAAGGCGGTGAAGCAGAGTAACCGTGATTCCGAGGGCCGGGTGCTCGAGATGACCGGCATCGACTACATGATAAGGGGCCTGGGATACATCAAGGACCTGAATGATTTGCGGTATATCCCGGTGGGCACGAACGGAAACGGCACGCCCGTCTATCTGAAAGACGTGGCGCGGGTGGAGCTTGGCCCCGAGATTAGAAGGGGAGTGGCCGAGCTGGACGGCAAGGGGGAGGTGGCCGGCGGCATCGTCGTCGTAAGGTTCGGCGAAAACGTGCTGAACGTCATCAATCGAGTGAAACAGAAGATAAGGACGGATATCGCCCCAAGCCTTCCGCCGGGGGTAAAGATCGTCACCACCTATGACAGAAGCGATCTTATTCATCGCTCCATAAACACACTTAAGGACGAGATCATAAAACTCTCCATAGCGGTAAGCGTGGTCTGCCTGGTCTTTCTGTTTCACCTGCCGAGCGCCCTGGTCGTCATCCTCACCCTTCCCATAGCCATACTCATCTCCTTCATCTGCATGTACTACATCGGGGTGACCTCCAACATCATGAGCCTAAGCGGCATAGCCATAGCGATAGGAGCGATGGTCGACGCCTCAATAATCATGGTGGAAAACGCGCACAAGAAGCTGGAGGAATGGGAGGCTGCCCGTCTCGATCCTGAAAATAAAAACCCTGCCGGCAAGCGCGCGGACGTGGTCATAGAGGCGGCAAAAGAGGTGGGGCCGTCCTTATTCTTCTCGCTGCTGGTCATCACGGCGGGCTTTCTGCCTGTTTTTACCCTGCAGGAGCAGGCCGGGCGGCTGTTTAAACCCCTTGCCTATACCAAGACCTTCGCCATGCTCTTTTCCTCCTTTATCGCGATCACGCTTACGCCCGTGCTCATGACCATTTTTATCAGGGGCAGGATAAGGCCCGAGGAGAAAAACCCGGTAAGCCGGTTTCTGCACAGGATTTACATGCCTGTTGCCGGGGCCGCCCTTAAATACAGGAAGACGGTGATATTGACTGCAGTAATAGTCCTTGTGCTCACCGTCATACCGTATAAAAGGCTCGGCTCGGAATTCATGCCCCCGCTCTATGAGGGCACGCTTCTCTATATGCCGGTCACGCTTCCCGGGGCGTCCGTGGCCGAAGCGACAAAGCTCCTGCAATTGCAGGACAGGATTTTAATGAGGTTCCCGGAGGTCAAAAGCGTCTTCGGCAAGGCCGGAAGGGCCGATACCGCGACAGACCCGGCCCCGGTGGAGATGTTCGAGACGGTCGTCAACCTGAAGCCGGAAAGTGAATGGCCCAAGGGGATGACAGTCGGCAAGCTGAAAGACAAGATGAACGACGCCCTTCAGATCCCGGGCACCTCGAATTCCTTCACAATGCCCATAAAGGCCCGCGTCGACATGCTCGCAACGGGCATAAGGACGCCCGTGGGGATAAAGATAATGGGGCCCGACCTGAATGTGATAGACAGGATCGGGCAGCAGATACAGCCGCTGCTGCAAAGCGTGAGGGGAACGAGGAGTGTTTACGCGGAGCGGGCGACTTCGGGCTATTTCATAGATATCAACGTGAAACGCGCCGTGGCCGCCCGGTACGGCTTGAGCGTTGACGACGTGCAGGACATGATAGAGTCCGCCATCGGTGGGATGGACCTTACCACGACCGTGGAGGGCAGGCAACGGTATCCCGTGGATGTAAGATACATGCGCGGCTTCAGGGACAGCCTTGGCAAGCTTGGCAGGGTGCTTGTGCCCGTGCCTGCCGGGATGCTTGCGCCTGCCGGCCCCTCCGCCACTCCCGTACGGGCTTCCATGTTCCCGGGGCAACCAGATGGAGGGCAGGGAATGCAGGGCCCGTTTCAAATACCTGCCCTTGATGACGGCGGTTTCAATGACGGCGGGCGCAGGGTAGCTGAAATCCCCCTGGGCGAGCTTGCCGGCATACGCGTGGTCAGCGGGCCCACGATGGTAAAGAGCGAGGCCGGGTTCCCGGTCTCCTATGTCTATATAGATTTTTCGGGCAGGGACATCGGCGGGTATGTGAAGGCGCTTAAAAAAAGGCTCTCCGGGCTCCATCTGCCTCCCGGCTACCACCTCCAGTGGAGCGGAGAGTATGAATACATGGAAAAGACGGCCGCCAGGCTGAAGCTGGTCATCCCCCTGACCATACTCGTCATCTTCATGCTCATCTACCTGAACACGAAATCGGCGGTTAAATCCGTGATCGTGCTTCTTGCCGTTCCGTTTTCGCTTGTGGGCTCGTTCTGGCTTTTATACCTGCTCCACTACAACATGAGCACGGCCGTCTGGGTGGGCATGATAGCCCTGGCGGGCCTGGATGCCGAAACCGGGGTCGTGATGCTCCTTTACCTGGACCTTGCCTATGAGAGGTGGAAAAATGAGGGCCGCCTGAACGGGCCGGAGGATTTGAGGGGGGCCATAATGGAGGGGGCCGTCAAGAGGATCAGGCCCAAGATGATGACGGTAAGCGTGATACTTGCCGGCCTCATACCCGTGATGTTCAGCCACGGGGCGGGCGCCGACGTGATGAAGAGGATCGCCGCCCCGATGGTTGGCGGCGTTGTGACCTCCACGCTACTCGAGCTGGTCATCTATCCCGCGATTTACATGCTCTGGAAGGCCCGGGGCCTGGAAGGCAAAACAGGTAAAATTCCCATGGAGGGTTAAAAGGTCAGGAGCGGATATCTCTCCATATTCTGCGGGATAACAATTTCATCCCTATGTGAGCCCAGGGCGCATGATGATTCCGGGCAGGCCGGATGACAACTTATGTTATTTGTTGCGGGGTGGGTTTCCTGCGCCACAGTCGTTGCAAAAAAGCCACATCCCGCCTCCCCGCCCGGAACCCGGGCATCCCCGAAAACCTTTGAAAACGCGGGGCCGAATCTTTTGTGCCGCGGTGGCCCCTTTTTTGCTTGCTAATTGAGGCGACGGTAAAAATAAAACGATGATAAAATGTTTATAAAACGGGGCCCAGGAATGGGAAGAGGCATAAAAATCTTGACAAAAATGGCTGTAGATGATATAAACAATTCATTTAATTTCCAGGCAGGAAGATTGTTTTGGCGGTAAAAAACAGGGAATCTGGTGGCGTGCGGATACCAAAATTTTAAATCGGAGGAGGTGATAGGCGGGAGGAGGTAATGGCGAGCCCTGCGGGTTCATGGAAAAAATTCCGGGGAGAGAAACCGCAGGAAAAAAACAATCCGCCTTTGGCGGACGGAGCGGGTAACGATAAGCCCGGCAAAAAACAGGAGGTTAGGAATTGAAGAAGTCCATAGCATTATTGATTGGCTTTCTTTTCATTTTAGGTTTCGCTGCTACGGCCTTCGCGATTCACGCCGAAATCCCGGCGGAAACGAGCGCGATAGTCGCGGCCGGCACCACCCAGGTCACCTTAAGCGGCGATCTGAGGGTGAGGGGCTGGTATCTGGGAAATATCAAAGGTGCTTCAACCAGCAATCTTGTCCCGTCCAAGGACAACTCGGAAGCGTACTATGACGAAAGAGTAAGGCTGGCGGTTGACGCGGCCGCAGGCCCTGTGTCAGGCAGGATACACCTTGAGAGCAACAATGACTCTCACAGCAGCTACCATTGGGGCACTACGGACAACGCCCCCGGCGATCTTGACTCCAAGCCGACCAGCGTAAGTCTTCTTGAGGCATGGATCAACTACGCGGGCAGCGGGCTTATGGGCGTGCCCTCCGGCATAAAAGTGGGCCATATGCCCCTCGCACTGGGCCCGGCCACGCTCTTCTTTGACAACACCAAGTTCGGCGACGACGCCCTCGTGCTCTACACGAACCCGACGCCGAATACTCACGTGACGATACTTACCTTCAAGGCGGCCGAGGAGTCCTTCGCTCAAAACAGCAACGGCCACGACCTCGACGTCTATGCGGGCGTCTTCAACGGCGAGTTCGCCAAGCAGGAGCTGGGCATCTACTATGCCTACCTGAACGATCCGCACCTGGGCGATCTGGGCTTGACGTTCAACACGGTTGGTCATGCTCCGATTGATCTGGCCGACACCCTCACGCTTCAGGACCTTGGCGTCTTCGGCAAGGGCAACATCATGGGTGTGGACTACACCGCTCAGGCCGACTTCCAGTTCGGCAAGATAAGCGGTCTGGATGCGGGCGGCTACGGCTTATGGCTCGGCCTTGGCTACAAGCTTGAGCCCGTCAACATAAGGGCGATGTTCGCTTACGGCAGCGGCGAGAGCGCGAGCGATGCCAACGACAAGAAGATGGACCAGCTTGTCACCTTCCTCGGCTCGCACACCCAGTACTACACGCTTGTGTATGACTACAGCGTTGCCGGCGCGGGCGGTGGCGCAGGCCGTGACACCAGCCTTGGCATAGCCAACACCCAGGTCTACAACATAGGTGTTGACTTCACCCCGATCGAAAAGGCCAAGATATCCCTCGACGGCTACATCCTCAGGGCCAACGAAACGTCCCTCTATGGCAACAATGTGAGCAAGGACATCGGCACCGAGGTTGACCTGAAGGGCACCTACCAGCTCACGAAGAACCTCGTGTACTTCGCGAACGCTGGCGTGCTGTCGACCGGCAGCTTCTACAAGGACACCAACCTGGGCGTAAGCGCAGACACCAATCCGTGGGTCCTCATGCACGGCCTGGAGTTCGCGTTTTAACCTTGGCTTTAAAAGACTCGAAACCAAAAAGGGGCCCGGAATTCCGGGCCCCTTTTTTTTGTGGGTTCAAGACCGCATTTTCAATTTGTTACTGCGAACCCGCCTTGGCGGGGGAAGCAATCTCATCGTTGCTATTTACCTTGACAGTTGCAAACAAATAGCATATGAAAATGCAGAAAGCATTAAAGTTGGTGTATTTGCAACGTAAATAAGCGCCTATGGAGAAATTCACCAAAAGTGAAGTCCTGTTTGCCACATTTACGGCAACGACGAGATTGCTTCGCTTCGCTCGCAATGACAGCAAATAGTCTTATGTTGTCATTGCGAGAGGGGCGGCAGCCCCCGTGGCAATCTCGTCGTTAATGCAACGTCAGGGTTTAATAATTTCTTCGTATAAATCTTTCCATTCGGGGTTGAATTTATTAATCAATTCCAGCTTTCTTTTTCTTGGCCCCGCCTTTAATTGTTTTTCCCTCTCGATCGCGGCCGGAGCATTCTCGGCAGTTTCATAATAAACCAGCCGGCTCACATTGTATTTGGCTGTGAACCCGCCTAATGATTTATTTTTATGTTCGAAAACTCTCTTGACGAGATTGCTTGTTATTCCTGTATAAAGAACGGTTCGCGTTTCATTTGTAACAATGTAAATGTAAAAATTCTTCATTTTGCAATTTTTTAACGACGAGATCGCCACGGGGGGCTATCGCCCCCTCGCGATGACGGCGAGAAAGTCAAAATTACCCCTCCTCCCTCTTTATCCCGTATTTCTTGATGAGCGCGTGCAGGTTGGTCCTCTCCATGCCCGTATCGCGGGCCGCCCTGGAGACGTTCCAGTCGCTCCGCTTCAGGGCGTCCAGGACGAAGGCGCGCTCCAGCCGCCCGGAGGACTCCATTCGGAGCATCTTTTTCATCTGCCGAAGCTCCTTCAGAGTGCGAGGTATCTCACCTCCGTCCGCCCCGGTCTCCGCCGCTCCTCCGCCTTCCATGGCTTCGCTTACATCCTCCCCCTTCGGATTCGTCCTCCCGTCTCCCATCCCCTCCAGCATTATCTCGCTTTCTCCAACGGATTTCGACCTGGCCAGTATGACGGCCCGATGGATGATGTTTTCAAGCTCCCGCACGTTTCCCGGCCAGTCGCGGGCTATGAGCAGGCGCATCGCCCCTGCCGATATGAATTCCACGTCCTTTCCGGTGAGGAGCGAATATTTTTTGAGGAAATGATGGGCCAGCGCGGCGATGTCTTCCTTTCTTTCGCGAAGGGGCGGCAGCCTTACCGGGAACACGTTCAGCCTGTAGTAGAAATCCTCGCGGAACCTGCCTTTGGCCACCAGCTCCTGGAGGTCGCGGTTTGTCGCCGCGATGAACCTTACGTCCGCCTTTTGAATATGCCTGGAGCCGACGGGCCTGTACTCCTTCTCCTGGAGGACCCTTAAAAGCTTCGCCTGGAGCGCAAGCGGCAGGTTTCCTATCTCGTCGAAAAAGAGCGTGCCGCCGTCGGCAAGCTCTATGAGGCCCTTCTCGGTTGTGACGGCGCCGGTGAAGGAGCCCTTTACGTGGCCAAAAAGCTCGCTTTCCATGATGCCCTCCGGTATGGTCACGCAGTCTATGACGACGAAAGGGCCCTCCCTCCTTGGGCTGTTGAAGTGGATGGCCCTGGAGACAAGCTCCTTGCCCGTGCCGGACTCCCCCGTCAGAAGCACCGTGGAGTCCACGGGGGCCACCGTGGCGATTAGCTCGAAGACTTTCTGCATGACGGCGGAGGCGCCTATGATGTTTTCAAGGCTGTAGAGCGAGCGGACCTCGCGCTTCAGCCTGACGTTTTCGGCAAGCAGCCTTTTTCGCTCGATGCACCTGCCCACGGTACGCAGCAGCTCGTCCGGGTTAATCGGTTTTTCGATGTAGTCGAACGCCCCGTAGCGCAGGGCGTCAACGGCGCCCCGCACCGTGCCGAAACCCGTTATGATTATGACTTCGGTCGCGGGCGAGACCTCCTTCACCTTCTTCAGCAGTTCGATGCCGTCCATCTCCGGCATTTTTACATCAGACAGGACAAGGTCTATGGAGAATGTGCGGACAAGTTCGAGGGCCTCTTTTGGCGAGGCGGTGGTCTTTACCCAGTAACCCGCGGGCTCCAGCACGCGCCTGGCGCCGGTTTGAATTATCTCCTCATCGTCCAGGACAAGGATTTTTGTCATTACCTATCCTGAGAGGTGGTCAGGGTCTTCAGGTCTTTTCTCCAAGGGCGTCCCGGACGGCGGCTAGCAGGGTCTCTGGGCTGAAGGGTTTTTCTATGTAGTTGTGGGCCCCCATCTTTATCGCCTTGACGGCGGTATCGAGCGTGCTGTAGCCGGTCACTACGATCACCCTGGTGCCGGGGAGCCTCTTTTTGATCTCGCTCATGACCTCGATGCCGTCCATGCCGGGCATTTTGAGGTCGGTAAGGATAAGATCGTATTTTTTTTCATCGATCATCTTCAGGGCGCTCTGGCCGTCGGCCGACGTGTCTATGTCATATCCGGCAATCCGGAGGACCCTCTCGCAGCTTATCCTCACGATCTGCTCGTCATCAATTGCCAGAACGCTTTTTCTCTTTCTCTCTCTCTCCATCCGTATTCGGGCCTCCTTTCCCCCCTGCGGGAAGCCTTATGAGGAAAGTGGCGCCGCGGCCAGGCCCGCTTTTGACCAGTATGTCGCCGCCGTGCTTTTTGATGATGCCGTAGCTGACCGAAAGCCCCAGCCCGGTGCCCTTGCCCACCGGCTTTGTCGTGTAGAAGGGTTCGAATATCTTGCCGATGTCGGCCTCGACTATGCCCGGCCCCGTGTCGGTGAACTCCGTCTCCACGATCTGCCTGCCGTCTTCGATGGGGAAAGACCTAGTGGCTATGGTGATTGCGCCCTTTTCGTTCATGGCGTCCGAGGCATTGATAAGCATGTTCAAAAACACCTGCTGGATCTGGTTCGGGTCTGCGAGCACCGGCGGCAGCCCGCCGGCCAGTTGGAGGTCGAATTTTATGTTGTAAAAGCGCGTCTGATGGCTCACCATGGCGATGACGGCCTCGACGAGGCTGTTTAAGTTTATCTCCACCATCTCGAAGCCGGCCCCGCGCGAGAAACCCAGAAGCCCCTTTATGATCTTCGAACACCTTTCGGCCTGGTCGATCACGACCTGGAGGTCCTCGTGCGCCTCGGCATTCGAGTCGGGCAGGCGGCCTTTAAGCAGGTGGGCGAAAGTGACTATCCCCGTAAGCGGGCTGTTCAGCTCGTGCGCGATGCCGGCCGACATCCGCCCGAGCGATGACAGCTTTTCGGTGTTTACCAGCTCCTCCTGGGTCTTCATTATCTCCTGCGTCTTTCGCTTGACTTCGTCCTCCAGGGAATGGGTCCAGTTCTCCATGTTGAGGCGGTAACGTTTCAGGTCCCGCGTCATGGAGTTGAAAGTCCTGGCCAGCAGGCCCATCTCGTCCCGGGTGTTGATGTCTATGGGGGAATCCAGGTCGCCTCCGGCGATGCGCTTCATCCCCGCCTCCAGAAGCGCAACCGGCTTGGAGACAAGCTTGTAGAGGATGATGCAGAGGAAGACGGAGATCACCAGGACGAAGAGACCCCCGGCCAGCACGGTGGCGATCATGTTGTCGTGCACGACGCGGTCCACGTCGTTTGTGTAAAAGCCGGCCTCCAGGACAGCAAGCACGTTTTTGCCCGCCGCGTGGAAATGGCAGACGGCCGTGTAGCACTGGGGCCTGTTCAGTATGGGGGTGATATAAAGCAGGGTCTTTCCCGCTCCCCGGCCAACTATCATGTGGGTCGTCGTCAGGGCGTCCACGTTTTTGAAATCGACGGGCGGCGGCGCATCCGCCGCGCCGCGCTGCGAGGAGTACCTGATCTTCCCGTCCGGGCTGTACACCCTGATAAAACGGATGGTCCTGCCCATCCCGATTACCTTGACGTTCTGCTGGATCAGGTCCTTCCTGCCGGTGAGCATGCCGTACTGTATGCCCTGGTTTATGAGGTCGGCCGTGGCGCCGGCATAGTTCACCAGGTCTTTCACGAGCACCCGGCGCTCGAAATTTATGAACACGAAACCGAAGGCTATGCTGCAGAAGATCATGAGGAGGCCGACGGAGAGGATAAGTTTCCCGGCAAGTGAGTGGCGGGACTTGCTGAACTTAACCATGTCGCATTATTTTATCATATCGGCCTCACCCTCCGCTTTGCCCCGGGCCCGCGTCGCGATGTTGTGTAACAGTCTGCATAAACTATGTAACCAATTACCCAACATCACTGGCCCTGAAGGTGCAACTCCCTGAATTTTAAGGTTTTGTAAAAAGGGCATAATCCTTGCAGGTTGATATTGCCGGGATCGCGCTTTTTTGAGGAGGAAGCTTTGAAGGCTGGCAGATATTTTTCGGTTGCCGTGTGTCTTTTGGCCCTGTTACTGTTTTTTTCCGTGTCCCCGGCCGCAGCCGCGAAAAGGACGGCCCGTGAGGCCACAATCAGACAGGGGCCGCCGGACGGCACTACTATGGTGGAAGGTCATATAGAAGACGTCACTTCCCAGGCGATAAGGGTCAGGGGAAAATATTACTATTTTACGGGCGCGGCCGCCGGAGGGGCCGGGCAGAGATGGTCGAACCAGTTAAGGAGGGGCAGTTTTGTAAGACTCTACTTCCACGACGGCGCGCTTGAGAATATCCAGGTATCCAATCGCCGCAGGGTACAATGAGGCGGATGATGAAACGTCAAATTTTGCCGGTTGTTACGATTTTGTTGCTGGTTTTTTCGTTGAATCCGGCCTTTTCCCGCGCCGCGTTCGCCATGTCCAACGGCGATTATTGCCAGGAGCCCTCGTATGTCGTCCAGAACGTACAGCCCAATATAATGATACTGCTGGACAACTCGGGCAGCATGTACAACTTCGCCTATACCGACAGCGGCAACGAATGCTCCGGCGGAGCGGACATGCCGTGCACGGGGTTCGACTCCACGCAGACCTACTACGGCTATTTCAATCCTAATAAGTGGTATCAGTACTCGAGCGGCGAATTTACGCCCGACACCAGCACCAGCGCGGCCACCATAGGAAGCAGCGTTACCAACCCGAACACGGCCAGCGACTGGAACGGCAACTTTCTCAACTGGCTTACGATGAGGAGGATGGACATAGTTAAAAAGGCGCTTACGGGCGGGCTCTGCCCCAGCGGCAACTCCCAGGGGGCCTGCTCCAGGGACACAAACGGCAACACCAGCCTCGAGGGGATACAACCCGATTATTTCGGCAGGGGGGACTGGAAGCAGGTGGCCGGCTATACAAACTACATCCCCACCTTTAACGGCCAGAGCCAGGTGGTTTTCCAGACGTGCGACCCCACGAGCGGCAATAGCTGCTCGGGCACGAAAAACGGCGGCAATTTTACTATCTTCAAGACCTCTCAGTGCAACAACTACTGCGCTTACGGCCAAATTTACAGGGGTGAATGCGGTTATTATCAGGGCTTTTCGGGCTATTATTGCTCCGGCACGGCGCTGGGCAGCTACAATGTGCAGGTCAGCGCAAAGAATGTAAGCGGGGTCCTCCAGGACGAAGTGCAGAACAGGGCCAGGGTGGGGCTGGCTACTTACGGCTCTTACTGCAATCAGCCCGGCGCTGACGGCTACAGCGGCTGCAGCGGCAATGGGGACGGGGCCCAGGTGGTCGTCCCGATGAGCGGCAATAGTCTCCCGTCAGTAACACAGAGCATAAACGGAGAGACCCCTTCCGCCAATACCCCGCTGGCCGAGGCGCTTTTCGAGGTGGCGGGCTATTTCGGCCAGGTGCCCCGGGTGTCCCCGAACTTCGGCGCAAACCAGTTCCCTAACGGGCCCGGCCCGGCAAACTACCCCGGCGGCAACACCGCCTATTATCCGTCGTCCAGCAAAAATTACGACCCCTATAATTATGGCACCGCCGGCCAGCCCTATTTCCCCACATGCTCCAAGAATTTTGTCCTTCTTATCACGGACGGCGAGCCGTGCGAGGACGGCAGCATACCGTCCTCCATAATGAGTTATGCGGCAACAGGCAACAACGGCAACCCCAGGACCCCGTTTCTGTGCGCGAATTCCGGCCAGCTAAGCAATGGCACCCTTTCGGGGAGCTGCCCGGCCCGGTGCTCGGACGGCAGCGTGCCTCCCGGCGGCGCCTCGTGCACCACTGCGCAGCAGTGCGCATGCCCCGGCAACACGGTCGCCTATCCGGCCGAACCGGCGTTCCAGACCTGCGACGCGGGCAATGCTGCCGCCGGGCTGGAGGCGGTCGCCCTCTGGATGCACGACGGAATGCCGAAAAACGGCATCAATGACATGGCGGACGATGTCCGGCCCGACCTTACCCAGACCTATGGCGGCCAACCCCGCAGCATAACGCTCTACACCGTTTTCGCCTTCGGGCAGGGCTCCACGCTTTTGAAATACGCGTCGATAAACGGCGGGTTTGCCGATAATAACGGCGACCATATGCCCGATGGGTTTGACAACTCCACCGGCGTTTCGGAATGGAGCTCGCACGGCGCCGGCGATCCGGAGCTGGGCCAGCCGGACACCTATTTCGAGGCATCTCAGGGCGGGGACCTGGAAACCCAGCTTTCAGCCGCCCTTTCATCCATGCTCAAGAGGGCGTCTTCCGGCACGGCGGCCTCCGTGCTTGCCTCGGGCGAGGGCAGCGGCGCAAACCTCGTCCAGGCCGTCTTCTATCCCAAGCGCGCCTTCGGCAGCGACGTGATTGACTGGACCGGCGGGATGCATGACCTCTGGTATTACGTGGACCCTTATTTCACGAACAGTAACATACTGGAAGACACCAACCGGGATGACAACCTGACCCTCACCGAGGACGACATAGCGCAGTTTTATTTTGACGAGGACCTGGGCAAGACTATGTCCGACAAGTACCTGTCAAACGCCGCCGGCTCCGTAGGCGCCGAAACATCGGACTCGCCTGTTGTTTTCGAGGATCTTTGGAACCTCTGGGAGGCGGGCTACCAGCTCTGGCTGACGCCCTATACCAGCCGGACAATCTATACGAACATACCCGGGCAAAACAGCGCCACGGACAATATGATTCCATTCAACACTTCCAACGACACCTACCTTAAAACCTATCTGAACGCGCCGATCGTAAACGGGATCGACCAGACTGATGACGTTATCAAGTGGACCCGGGGGGCCGACCTCACCGGGTACGACCCGGACGGCGACGGCATAGACGACTACAGGTCCAGGACGGTCAGCCAGATGGTAAACGGGACGGAGACCACCGATGTCTGGAAGCTCGGGGACATACTCAATTCCACGCCGAAGATAGTCTCCTGGATGCCGCTTAACAATTATGACACGGCCTACAACGACGGCAGTTATTCGGCGTACATAAACAGCGCCGCCTACCAGAGCCGGGGCACCGTCTACGCGGGCGGCAACGACGGCATGCTGCATGCGTTTAATCTTGGCCTGCTGAAGATAATCAATGACCCCACCAACCCCAATTTAAAGGCGCAGCTTACGGGGACCAACCTCGGGGTGGAGCGGTGGGCCTTTATTCCCGAAAACGTCCTGCCATACCTGCAATATATCGCGGGGATCGCCACCAACGTGGCCGGCGAGGGCCCGGGTTATTGCCATGTCTATACCGTTGACCTCACCCCTTACGTCTTCGACGCCAGTGTCGGGGGGTGCGGAAACGGCTCCGACTACTGGGACTGCGCCAAAAGCCAGGACGGCAGCACCTGGAGGACCATACTCATAGGCGGGATGCGCCTTGGCGGGGCAAGCGGCGCTCCGCCCGGCTCCCAGCCATGCTGTTCGATTGAACAGACCACCAACTGCAACTCATACTGCGTGGGCACCCCGGCCACCGATCCGGGCGGCAACCCGATAGGCTATTCCGCGTATTTCGCCCTGGACGTGACGGACGAGAACAACCCGAAACTCCTCTGGGAATTCACAAGCCCCTATCTGGGCTTTGCGACGAGCGGGCCGGCCGTCGTCCGCATAAACGCCAGCGGAGACTCTACCGGACTCTCCAAAAACGGCCGCTGGTTCGTTGTATTCGGCTCCGGGCCGACCGGGCCGATGGATACCGCGGACTACCAGTTCAAGGGATACTCGGACCAGGACCTCAGGTACTTCATCTTCGACCTGGAAAACGGCCCCGGCGCGGGCAACGTAAATGTGACAACGCTCGATACGGGAATTACCAACGCCTTCTCGGGCGATATGTTCGACGCCACGAACGATTCCAATATGGACTACCAGGACGAGGCCATCTACAGCGGGTATGTCAACGACGACGGCACCAAGACATGGGCCCAGGGCGGCGTGGGAAGGATACTTACGCTGAACAAGACCACGGGGCTGGAGGCCGTGGATGCCAGCGGCAATCCGGACCCGTCGCAATGGAGCTACCAGCAGCTCATCAGCGGCATCGGGCCGGTGACCGCGGGCGTGACCCGGCTTCAGAACAACCTTACAAACAAGCTCTGGCTCTATTTCGGCACCGGAAGGGATTACTATTCCTACTACACATCACAGCCCGTCGTGGACGCCCTTTGCAACCAGAATTACCTGGTGGGGATGACGGACCCCTGCTATGTGAGCAGCACGAGCCTTTTCGACCTGAAATGCATCACGAACAACCAGACCGATGACAGCAATCAATATACCCTGCCTTTCAGCGGAGTAAGCAAGCTGTCGAAGGTGGACACCTCTTCCACCGCCGGCGCGAGCATCTCCAGCACGCAGTACGGCTGGTATATAGCCCTTGACACCGGGCCCACGGGCCCCAGCTCCTGCCCGGGCAATTATACGTACCCGGAGTACGAAGGAGACCCGGCCAAGAACGATATCATAAACGTAACGCACACCTACGGGGCGGAAAGGCTGCTGACGGACCCGGAGGCCGAACTAAACGGCGCGGTCTACTTCACCACGATGAAGCCCTATGACGAGCAATGCGCGGTTGGCGGCAAGAGTTTCCTGTGGGCGGTCTATTACGACAACGCCGCCTCCCTGTCGCTGACGCCGCTGTCAAACGCCGGCACGGCCCTTCTGCAGGTATCGACCGGCAGCATCCAGAAGATAAACCTGTCTACCTCCCTCACTTACAACGGCGGCAGGAGCTCGACCGCGTACGAGGGCCTGCCGCCCACGGCCGCCGGGCTTGCTCTCTTTACCTCGCCCACGCCGGTGAGGAAGATGCTCTACATCAGGGAGGAAAAATAGCGCGATGCGCGTAGGGGCCGGCCGTCCTGACAAATGGGGCGGGATCATCAACCGGGGCCGGACCGTCAGCGGGGGACGCGGCGGCTTTACCCTCGTCGAGCTGCTCATCGTCCTTATGATACTGGCGATTGTCGCCGCCATCGGCTTCAGACTGGACGGCCAGCAGGACCGGGCCGCGGCCGAATCCGTTATCAAACAGATTTATGGCGACATGATGTACGCCCGGGAGCAGGCGGCGGCGCAGAAAAGATTTGTCTTCGTGGTATTCAACGCGGATAACACCTATTCCGTATGGGCGGATACAAACGGCGACCAAGCGCAGGATCCCGGGGACACCGCGATCATAAACGAAAGGCCCATGAAACTCCATGGCTGCACGATAGACGTAAACGGGGCGGCAATCCCGGCAGCGGTGACCATCAATCGAGCCGGTGAAATCCTCGGCAGCGGGAATTTAAACATATCCTCGCCCGATGCCGCCAACCAGGCGCAGCTAAATTGTATCTCCTGGACGCCGACAAGCACGGAGATGGGCAGTTGGCAGGCCGGCGCCTGCGCCATCAACTAGAGGGGCCGGAGAAATGTTAACAGGGGAAAAGACAAGACAGGCGATCGTGAGGCCGGGCAGCAGGGGCGACACCCTGGTGGAGGTCCTCATCGCCATGGTCCTTTTCCTCTTCATCTTCATGGCCGTGCTCTCCACCGCCCTCCTGGCCATCGATTCCAACACCGGCAACATGCTCAGAAACGAGGCCGTCAGGATCGCGGCCCAGTCCATGAGCGGGGCCAGGAACTGGTCCTTTGACAACCTGGCGAACCTTCCAGGCCAGGGCGCAGCCCCGATCACGATAAACAGGAACTTCCGGAATTTCACGGAGCCATTCACCGTTACGAACACCCCGGTGTCGGAGGACTCGAACGACTACCTGATTACGGTGGCAGTGAACTGGAAGTGGAGGGGGCAGCCGCACGCCTATACGATAACATCGGTGATCTCAAGGCAATGATCCAAGGATACGCGATAAGGAAGGCCGGTGGTTTCACCATGATCGAGCTTCTGGTGGCCCTGGCGATCTCCATGTTTGTGATAGCCGGCACGACCACGCTCTTCGCACAACTTTTCTCCCAGTACAAGCGGGAAAGCAGGGTGGCGCAGACCGACATCGGCAGCGCCCTGGGGCTCGACTACCTGAGGAAGGACATCCAGAGCGCCGGATACGGCCTGCCGTGGGACGTAAGCGGGCTGGCTTATAATGAATACGTGGGCGGAGACTCCAATGCCGCGGCGGCCAACGACGCCGGCAATCCGCCCAGGGCGGTGGTAGCGCTGAACAATGCGGGCCAGTTCAACTCGGATTATCTCGTCATAAAATCGGTGTCGGTCCCGGTAAACAATATGGGGGCGGGCAAGACCGAGATGCTGCAGTCGACGGGCCCAAGGACATGGGTAGACCCCAGTGGGAATGAGACCCCGGCAGCCGGGGACTGGGTGATTGTCCTTTCAAGCGACAATACGCTTGTATTGGGAGGGGGCCAGTTTTCAACCCAGTTTAACAACCTGGGGAATTTCGAGCCTACCGACCCCAGCCAGGTATACATGGTTTATGACGTGGCCACGCCTACGCCCGGCGATCCGCTTCCAACCGGCCCGTCGATGCCCTTCAACAGGGCGGACTACTTCATAACGCCGCATAGCGGAAACATCCCTGCCTCGGGGACTTGTCCCGCTGCAAGCATCCAGGTACCCGCAAGGTGCAATGCCAATACGGGGGAACTGGTAAAGGCCGTTCTGAATCAGACGAGCGGATGTTTCGATTATTATCCGATCGTGGACTGCGCCGCGGACATGCAGGTGACATTCGAGCTTGCGGGCGGCGGCATAATCGACGCCGGCGCCGAGCAGGCGCAGGGGCTTACCGCCGCCCAGATACGGCAGCAGACCGGAGGGGTCGGGGGGATAGAGGAGATACGCGTCTTTGTGCTGGCCCAGGAGGGGCAGATGGACCCCAACTACACGTTTCCGGCGGCCCAGGACCCGATACAGGTGGGCGATCCGGGACTGGGAGACCAGCATCAGGTAGCCAACAACAATCAGCAGCACTACAGGTGGAAGGTTTATACAGTCATAGAGAAGCCGTTTAATCTGGGGGTGCAATGAGATCCCGATTTCTCCGCCTCCGGCCGGTAAGAAATGAAAGCGGTCTTGCGCTTGTGATAGTAATGGTCCTGGCGGCCGCCGCGATAATAATAATGGCCGGCCTTCTCTACATGGTGACATCCGGCACCGAATTCTCGGGGACGGCAGCCAGGTATACAAACGCGCTGCAGGCCGCCGTGGGCGGCGTGGACGGCGCCAGGCAGTACATCGAACAGCAGGGGACCGCCCCCAACCTTCCAAACATACTGGTAAGCACAGGGTCGAAATGCATGGTAAACGGACAGAACATGAAATTGACAACCCTTACACAGAACTGGCCCGCGGGCTGCGACAAAAGTTTCATCATCAACACGACCGACCAGAACACCTATGATTTCACCGCCACTCTCGGCAATTACCAGGTCTACTCCAAGATAGTCGATACCATACCCGGAAACACCGCGGCGGCCTCCGGGCTGGTGAAGACGGGTGTTGTGGAGACGAGCCCCGGCAAGGTGCGGCAAATCCCCTATATTTACACGCTTTACACGCTTTCCGTAAGCGCGGCGGGGGCCGAGCGCTCGCAGGTCTCTGCGGTCTATCAGTATTAGAGGAGGGGCTGATGGAAATCAGAATCAGGGAGGATGGAATCACCGGGGCGGTGGTGAACCGCCTTAGGAAAAAGCCCGCCGTCTCCGCGCTGGCCGCGGCATGTCTGCTGCTTGGCATAGTGTTTTTTGTGTCGGTATTCGGTTTCGGCCGCCAAAGAGCGCAGGTGCCCTCCGCCGGTCCCCTTGCAGCACAGGGAGGGAACAAAAGCTCGCCCGCCGGGCCCGCCAGCGGGCTCCCCACAGGCGGTGTCAACACCCGGCAGGCAAAAATGTCCCTGGAGATCGTGCCATCAAACGCGTTCGTGAACACGACTCTCCATCTGGCCGCGCGGGGGTTCAGTCTGCCCTATGCCAGTGTGGAGTGGACCGTAAACGGGCAGGACAGGCCGGCCGTTTCGAACGGCCAGTTCGATACCACCGGCCTCATGGCGGGCGATAAGGTGCAGGCGGTGGCAAGCATTAACGGCGCAGTCGTAAAATCCGGCGTCCTGACTGTCTCCGCGGCCCCCCCGGAACTGAAAAAAGTAAGGCTCATGCCCCGGACGTTCAAGCCCGGGGACAATCTTTACGTGGAGGCAACTGCCACGGGGGCCACAAGCATCGCTTACGAATGGGACGTGAACGGAAATCTTGCCGGCAACACAAGCAGGCTTGCCACACCCGTCAGGAGGGGAGACAAGGTAACGGTAAAGATAACCCCGTGCAATGACGAGGGCTGCGGCCAGCCGGTTGTCCTTCAAAATACCGTCGGGAACATGCCGCCCATGTTCAGCCGGCGGGTTGAGGCCTCCTTCGACGGCTCCGATTATACCTGCCAGGTACAGGCCACGGACCCCGACGGCGACGCGCTCACCTATTCGCTTGCAAAGGCCCCGGCGGGCATGAGCATAGGACCCTCAAGCGGCCTTATAACCTGGAAGGTCCCCTCCGGCGGAGTGAAGGCGAAACAAAACGTGACCGTCATTGCAAGCGACGGCCACGGCGGGACATCCAGGATGACGTTCACGATAAAACCGCAGTAAGGTTTCCCGCCCACCCGCCCTTATTGAATTGGGCTCTACCGGGTTTTCTGTGGGCATTCCCCCTCCCTTGAGGGGAGGGATAACAATCTTCTTTTCAAGGCATACAAAATCAACGATATATTTCCCCATCGGGTGCTGACGTCTGAATTTTAAACCATCCATGCGCTTTGCCCGTAAATGACGCCATAATAATCGCTCAGCATCCGTGGAATGGGGCCTTCAGCTTTTTAGCAGGCTGCACCCTCTCCCTGCCTCTCCCCTCAAGGGAGAGGAGATAACAGCCTCCCCCGCCCTCTCAACCCTGTGCCCCTGCCATCTTCCTCAGGAAAAACTATTTTAACCCATACTAAACCTGAAGAGCCTTGAATTGAAATGGGGCTCCGCCCCCAAACCCCGACGTTTTTTCATTCCGGCGGATTAATAAAAATGCCATAAATATGTTAAAATAAATAGATTTTTACATTCCGGGGGAGGACTTTTTCAACCAGATGAAGATGCAAGTCAACATAGAGCAGGAGATGAAGGTCTCCTATCTCGATTACGCGATGAGCGTGATCATCGGCAGGGCGCTGCCGGAGGTAAGAGACGGGCTAAAACCTGTCCAGCGCAGGATACTCTACGCCATGTTCCGTGAGGGACTGCTGCCGGGCCGTAAATACTCCAAATGCGCCGGCGTTGTCGGCGAGGTCCTCAAAAAGTACCATCCGCACGGCGACACGGCCGTCTACGATGCCCTTGTGAGGCTGGCGCAGGACTTCAACATGCGGGCCCCGCTTGTTGACGGACAGGGTAATTTCGGCTCTATAGACGGGGACCCGGCCGCTGCATACCGTTACACGGAGGCTCGCCTCTCGAAGATCGCCGAAGAGCTGCTGAAGGACATAGACAAGGACACGGTGGATTTCATCCCGAATTTCGACGAGACGACCGTGGAACCGGTGGTGCTGCCCACCCGCGTGCCGAACCTGCTCATAAACGGCTCGGCGGGCATCGCCGTCGGCATGGCGACGAACATCCCGCCCCACAATCTTGGCGAGGTCACGGACGCCCTTGTGATGCTGCTTGAAAGGCCGGAGGCCGAGACCGCGGAGCTTATGGGCGTCGTAAAGGGGCCGGACTTCCCCACCGGGGGCGTCATCCATGGGGTCGAGGGGATCGCAAGCGCATACGAAAACGGCAGGGGGCTCATAAGGGTGAGGGCGCGGGCCCGCATCGAGCGCGACCACAAGGGCGGCGAGAGCATCATCGTCACGGAGCTGCCCTACCAGGTCAACAAGGCGGCCCTGATAAAGAAGATCGCGGAGCTTGTGCGGGAGAAGCGCATAGAGGGCATCTCCGATCTGAGGGACGAGTCCGACCGCGACGGCATCCGCATCCTGGTGGAGCTGAAGCGCGGGGAGGCCGCGGAGGTCGTCCTGAACAATCTTTACAAGCACACGCAGATGGAGTCTACCTTCGGCGTAAACATGCTGGCCCTCGTGGGCGGGCAGCCGAGGGTGCTTGGCCTGAAGCGCATGCTCGGGTATTTCCTGCAGCACAGAAGGGACGTCATCATAAGAAGGACGCGCTTCGACCTGAAGAAGGCCGAGGAGCGGGCGCACATACTGGAGGGGCTCAAGATTGCCATCGAGCACCTGGATGAGATCATCGCCCTGATAAGGGCCGCCGAGAGCCCCGAGGCCGCGAGGACCCGCCTGCAGCAGGGCTATGGCATGTCCGAAGTCCAGGCCCAGGCGATCCTCGATATGAAGCTGCAGCGCCTGACCGGCCTCGAAAGAAAGAAGATCATCGAGGAGTATGAGCAGACACTGAAGGAAATAGCCGACCTGAAGGAGATACTCGCCAGCGAGACGCGCCAGCGGGAGATCATAAAGGCGGAATTGCTGGAGGTAAAGGAGAAATACGCGGACGCGCGCCGCACGGAGATCATAGAGGCCCAGAAGGAGATCACCATCGAGGACCTCATCACCGAGGAGGAGATGGTCATAACCGTCTCCCATAACGGCTACATCAAGCGGCACCCCATCTCCGCCTACCGGAGCCAGCGCAGGGGCGGCAAGGGGCTCATAGGCATGGAGACCCGCGAGGAGGACTATGTGGAGCAGATATTCATCGGCTCCACGCACGACTACATGCTCTTTTTCACCAACCTGGGCAGGCTCTACTGGCTGAAGATATACCAGATACCGGAGGCGGGCAGGGCGGCCAAGGGCAAGGCCCTCGTAAACCTGCTTGCCCTCTCCGAAGGCGAAAGGGTGAGCACGGCGCTGCCGGTGAGGCTCTTCAAGGAGGGTTATCTCGTATTCTTCACGAAAAAGGGCCTCGTCAAAAAGACGGCGCTTGAGGAGTATTCAAACCCGCGCGGCAGGGGGATTATCGCCATCAGCCTCGAAGAGGGCGACGAACTGATCGCGGTGAGGCGCACCGCGGGCTCAAACGACCTCATTATAGGCACCAGGAAGGGGATCGCCATAAGGTTCAACGAAGAGGACGTGCGCCCGATGGGCCGCAGCGCCAAGGGCGTAATCGGCGTCCGGCTCACAAAGCAGGACGAAGTGGTCTCCGCGGACATGGTCGAGGAGAAGAACCTGCTTCTTACGGTGACGGAAAAGGGGCTGGGGAAGCGCTCCCGGATAGAGGATTACCCGGTGCAGGGCAGGGGCGGAAAGGGCGTCATCTCCATCAAGGTCACCGACAAAGGGGGGCAGGCCGTGGGGCTCATGAAGGTGCGCGACGAGGACGAGGTAATGCTGATCACGCAGTCGGGCAAGACGATCAGGATGCCCGCGGAGGGCATATCCATCATAGGCCGCAATACCCAGGGCGTGAAACTCATGGACCTGGAGGAAAACGACAGGATCGTGGGCCTGGGCAAGGTGGCGGAGAAGGATTAACGAGCGTGGCTTGCCGCGGGGAACATCAATCGGGGCGGCCGGCTGTGGAAGGGTCTCCTGCAGGACCCTGCCCGGATATCTCAAGACTGCCGAAGTAAGAGACGGATTTTTCGCAGGTGTGCTGGGAGTTGTCCATTATGGCGAGGACTGCCATTCGGGGCGGGTTTTTGCCGAAGGCCGCCCTGTAGTCCTCCACTATGTTCACCTGCTCCTGCCGCCATTGGCCCAGGTGGGCGTCGCCCGCCTCAAGCACTATGCTTTTGGACCTGCTCCAGACCGGGCTCGTGATGACCTTCCTTTTGTAAGGCCTGTTGGCCCACACATAGCACAGGCTGCTTTGGGGCGGGTACATCCCGTATATCCTTTTCGCTATGGAGTATTTCAGTTTCGTAAAAAAACCCGCTTTTTCGGGGTTGTATTTGAAGAGGATGTAGAGCCTGGCCGGGGCATCGTTCAGGGATTTTTTTTCGATGTCGCCGTTTTTGTACACGTTGTCTACCTTCCACTTCCAACTGACGACAGGGAATTCGTACACGTTGAATTCCCTGTTCAGGGCCAGGGCCGAAACGGAGCAGTCGCTTTCGGCCTTCAGGCATTTCTGGCCGTCTTCGACGGCGCACGTATAAAGCGTGTTTTTCTTCCCCTTGAAGAGGCGGAAAGGCGCCCAGTTGTCAAGATTGCTGAAATCCTCCGATATGAGGACCCTGTTGCCCGGTTGGGAATTCGCAGGGCCTGCTTCCGAGGGACTGCCGGCGGACGCGGCGCCTGCCAGGAAAACGGCGATGGCGATCGAAATAGCGAAAATCAGACGGCGTGCAGCCACGCCCATTATTATAATACCTTTCTTCCCCAGCGGCAATTTTTTTGAATTTTGGCTCTACCGGGTTTTCTGTGGGTATTCCCCCTCCCTTGAGGGGAGGGGTGAAGGGGAGGGTGTTCTATGCTTCTGCATCCATGCTTTGCCCGTAAATGACGCCATAATAATCGCTCAGCATCCGTGGAATGGGTTCTCAGCTCTTTAGCATAACAAATCAGTCTGTCAGTCATTATTAAGCACCCTCTCCCTGTCTCTCCCCTCAAGGGAGAGGAGATAACAGCCTTCCCCGCCCTCTCAACCCTGTGCCCCTGCCATCTTCCTCAGGAAAGAAAAACTATTTTAACCCATGCTAAACTCTGAAGAGCCTGAATTTTTTTGCCCCTTCGTGCTATTTTCAGAAAAGCGGGGTGTTTGATTTGAAAAGCGTTAGGAAGGCGTGCAGGAAAAGCGCACGGGAGCGCCTGAAATTCCCGGAAGACGAGGCCCGCCTGAAATGGCTGCCGCTTCTGCTGGAGGCCTATTCGATAATCGATGCCGGGGTGCTGCACGCGGTGGGCGATTACGAGAAGACCAAGAGGCGGAAACTTGCCTGCAAAAAAGGCTGCGGCAACTGCTGCGGCACACACTCGGATATCCCTCTTTACCCCCTGGAGCTTGCCGGCATCTACTGGTTCTGCACGGAAAAGATGGAGCGCCCCGCCCGTCAGGACCTGAAGGAAAGACTCCGTGCGGCAGCCCGCGAAAAACGAAATTCCTGCGTTTTCCTGGACGCGGCTCAAGGCGGGGGTTCCTGTTGCATCCACCCCGTGCGGCCGGTTGCCTGCCGGCAGTTCAACGTGTTCGGCAAGCCCTGCGGGCCCGGCGAAGACCCGTTCTTTACGAGAAGGGGCGATGTGCTGACCCCGATCCGGGAATACACGGACCAGGCTTTTCTTGTCATGCTCCCTTTCTACGGCATCCGCGACGAGGCACGGAAGGAAAGGGCGGTAAAGGAGGGGCTGCTCCACGCGCAGGCCATGAACCTTCCCTCGCATGACTGGGCGCGGCTCCTTGGGGTGATGGAGGAGTTCGATTCGAGATAAGCGGCCGAAGGCCGGGGTTTCAGGGCAGCCCGGCTTCCGCGTCCCTGTGGGTGTACTTTATTACGTTGACGTCCGAGAGTGCAACGATCCCCTCGGTCACAAGCTCGTCAAGCACGGGGAGTATCCTGTTTATATTCTCCTCCTTGTCCATGACGGTTATCAGTATGGGCAGCTCCCCATGGCCGGCAAGCGTCTTTTTTTTGTGATAACGCTTGTGCGGGCCGTAGCCCGCAATCGCCTTGTAAACCGTGGCCCCCGCGATGTCCGCCATGATGAACCTCTTCACAAGGACCTCGTAGAGGGGCTCTCCTTCCCACTTGTCGTCCTCGCTTATTACAATCCGGAGCATCTTCGCCTTGCCTTCGAGCTTCATCCTCTCACCCTCTTTTTTTTCTTCCGCCGCGCGGCCGCGGCATTTCATGACGTTGGTGTCGCTTACCTCGACCAGGCCTTTTTCGACCACCTGGTAGACGTCCGGCAGGACTTTGTTTATCATCTCCTCGGAGTCCACCGCCTCTATCTTTACAGGCATGTCCATGGAAAGATCGAGAATCTTGGTTGTGTGCAGCACTCCGTCCGTTCCGTAGCCCGCCACGCCCCTGAAGACGCTCACGCCAGCTATCTTTTTCCTGTACAGGACGTCCAGCAGCACCTCGTAGACGGGCTTGCCGCCGAATTTGTCTGTTTCATCGACGTAGACGGAGAGTTTTTTCGCGGGTCCCTTCGTGATCATCTATTGTTTCCCATCTTTCATATTCTTCACAGGTTCCTTGCCAGTATTTCACCAAGCTTCAGGGCGATAAACCCGAAAAACACGCTTAATACCACGTTTGCAAAGGCCAGCAGCCATTCGCGGTCGCTGACGAGCCGGCCGGTCTCGTATTCGAAGCTTGAAAAGGTGGTGTAGGCCCCGAGGAAGCCGACCACCAGCAGCAGCCTCCAGCGCGCGTCCGCCATGAACCTCTCCGTAAGCAGGGTCATGAGCAGCCCTATCAGGAAGCTTCCGCTAATATTAATACAAAACGTCCCGAGGGGGAAGCTCCTTCCCCATTTCTGGCCGACCCACAGGCCCACCACGTATCTTGCAATAGCCCCGAGGAACCCCCCGGCGCCGATTATGAGGAGATTCATCCGGTTTTGTAAAATCCTTTCCGGGCATAAAAAAAACTCCAGCCCTTATCGCATATAAGGGTAGGAGTCATCAGCCTTTCAAAAAAAGGCGCTTTCGCTTTTAACGTAAAACGAGGCGAACCCCATCGCCCGGTGAGAATAGTTAAGCAAAAAGGAAATTGTGTTGTCAATATGACCGGCGGACCAGGGCGCCTCAATGCCGGCCAATGGCGTTTCGCTTTTTGAGGCTTCTTTTCTGCCGCTGCATGGCCAAAAAAATGAGGTACTACTGCTGACTAATACACGGTCCACTGCCGGGGCATGAAGAGCCGCTCGTAGGTGGCCAGCGCGAAGCGGTCCGTCATGCCCGCGATGAAATCGCATACCGCCTGGTGCGGCTCTTCCCCCTTGAGCGCAGGGTTGTCCCTGAAGACTTCCTCCGCGTGCTCAAGGAAATACTCGTAGAGGTCCCCCAGGATCTTTTTTGCCTTCCTGAACTCCCCTTTGGTGATGTCGTTTTCATAAACGCGCAGGTAGAGAAAACGCCGCAGGGCCTCAATGGAGTCCGTGAGTTTTTGGCTCATCCTCAGGCAGGAGAGCCTTTCATCCCGGAGTGTTTCATGGATGACGTCTTTCACCATGGTGTCGATCCTGGCCGAATAGCTCTCCCCGAGCACCCTTGTAGCCTCCGGCGGTATCTCGGATTTTTTGATGACCTGGGCCCTCAGGGCGTCGTCGAGGTCATGGTTCAGGTAGGCGATGCTGTCCGACACCCGCACGACCTGTCCCTCAAGGGTGCAGGCCGTCTCGTCCGGGCCCTGGGGGATGATGTTTCTTTTGCCCTTCGAATGTTTGACGATGCCGTCTTTCACCTCATGCGTGAGGTTCAGGCCCCTGCCGTCCCTCTCGAGGACATCGACGACCCGCAGGCTCTGCTCGAAATGTTCGAAGCCACCCGGGTGTATCTCCCGCAGTATCGCCTCGCCCGCATGTCCGAAGGGGGTGTGGCCGAGGTCGTGGGCGAGGGCTATCGCCTCGGTTAAATCCTCGTTCAGGCGAAGGGCGCGCGAGATGGTGCGCGCTATCTGGCTTACCTCCAGCACGTGAGTCAGGCGCGTGCGGTAGTGGTCCCCCTTAGGGGCAAGAAAGACCTGGGTCTTGTGCTTCAGCCTGCGAAAGGCCTTGGAGTGGATTACCCGGTCCCTGTCCCGCTGATAGCAGGTCCGTATCTCGCCTTCCTTCTCCGGGCGGGTCCTGCCCAGGCTCTCGGAGCTTCTGGCTGCCCTTGGGTGCAGTATCTGTCTTTCGATCTCTTCGGTCTGCGCCCTTATGCCGGTCTTCATGGCTTTTTCACCCTCCACCTAATCCCCTCCCCGCTGGGAAGGGAATGCAAAAGGCACCCCAACCTTTAGTGAAACCCTCCCGGGGGAGGGTTGGGAGGGGGATTTGCCCGGGGACTGGTCCGGGGACTGGTTCCCTCATGCCTCGGCGAAGCGCATCGAGATGACCTTGGAGACGCCCGGCTCCTGCATGGTGACGCCGTAGATGTAGTCTGCAGCCTCCATCGTCACCCTGTTATGGGTGATGACTATGAACTGGGTTGCGGCGGAGAGGGTCCTTAGCATCTCGGCGAATTTCGCGGTATTTGCCTCGTCCAGCGCCGCGTCCGCCTCGTCGAGGATGCAAAGCGGTGTGGGCTTTATCAGGAAGCTCGCAAACAGAAGCGAAAGCGCAGTAACCGATTTTTCGCCCCCCGACATCAGGTTTAAGTTCTGGAGTTTTTTGCCCGGCGGCTGGGCGATAATCTCTATGCCGGTCTCCAGGATGTTGGCTTCGTCGGTCAGCATGAGTTCGGCCCTGCCCCCGCCGAAAAATTCGACGAATATCTCCGAGAATTTCGCCTTGAGGGCATCGTAGGCCTCGCGGAGCATCTTTCTGGTGGAGGTGTTTATCTTTTTTATCGCCTCTTCCAGCTCGGATATCGATTTTTCGAGGTCTTCCCGCTGGGTGTTCAGGAATTCGAACCTGTTTTTAAGCTCCTCGTACTCCTCGATTGTGGCAAGGCTGACCGGGCCAAGCTCCGCCAGCTTCTTTTTAAGCTCCGCGATCTGTCCGGCCTCTGCCTGGGCCTCTTCTTCATCGGGAATTTCAGTCTCGTAGGTCTCTATCTCCACGTCATATGCCGTCTTCACGCCCGCGGCGAGGTTCTCCATCTTCATCGCGGTCTGCGTTTTCCTGACCTCGTTTTCGGCTATCAGGCGCCCGAGGGAATCGATCTCCGCCCTGAAGGATTTCATGGATTTCTCCAGCTCCGTGAGCCCCTCCGCCATTTCCGCCAGTTCGTGTCTTTTTTCAAACAGATCCTCTTTCACCTGGTCGGCCCTGCTCACGGTCTCGCGCAAGGCCGCGAGAAGCCCCCCGGCCCGCGCCTCCTTCTCCTGCACGGCGCGCTCGTTGTCCTGCCTCTCGGATTCGGCCTTAGAGAGTCCACTGGCCGTCTCCGCCTTCAGGTTTTCCAGCCGGGTTATCTCTTTTTTCAGGTTTTCGAGGCCCTGCTTCAGGCCGTTTAGTTCGAGTCTCTGCTCCACGAGCCCGGCCCTTTCCTCCTCGAACGTCTCCTTCGCCCTGCTCAGTTTTTCCTGCAGCGAGCTTATCTCCTGCTCTTTTGAGGCCTTCTTCCTCTCCTGCTCCTCTTTTGCCCCCTGGAGCCGGGCGAGGGTTTCTTCCATGCGGGCCAGCTCGCCCTTAAGCGACTCGCCCTCCAGTTTCAGATAGGAGGATTTTTTCTGGAGCCGTTCGATTTCGAGCCTGCCGTTTTCAAGGGAATGGGAAAGTAGGGATATCTCTTTTTCAAGCTCGTGCAGCCTCTGCCCGGCCCCCGCCAGAAGTCTTTCTTTTTCCTCCGTGCGGGCGCCCGTTGCGGCAAGCTCGTCCTCCAGGGCGGCCGTCTGGGCTTTCAGCCGGCCGGCCTCGCCATCAAGCTCCCTCAGCTCTCTTTTTTTGGCCAGAAGCCCCCATATTTTCCCGCCCGACAGCGTGCCCTTCGGTTCCAGCACCTCTCCATCCAGGCTCACGCACATATACTTCCCCCCGGAAGGAGCGCCGGAAGAAAAGACATCTTCAAGGTCCTTCACTATAAGGACATCGGCGAGCAGCGCCTTTACAACCGGCTCGTACCCCGGCGCAGCCTTTACGAAATCGGCCGCCCTGCCAATGACGCCATGCGGAAGAGGGCCGTCTTCGCCCGGGGCTTGATCCGGCCGGGCGTTAATTGAAAGGGGGATAAAAGAAGTCCTTTCGATGTCCCTGCCCCGCAGTGTTTTAAGTGCGGCAATGGCGTCTTGCCTGTCCGGGACGATAAACCCCCCTGCCAGAAATTCCTTGAGCGCGGCCTCAATGGCCCTTTCGTATTCAGGGGCGGCCTCTATGACGTCCGCCAGGTTGTTACTGATTTTCAGCTCCGGCCGCTCCGCCCCAAGCAGTTCCTTTGAGGCCGGCGGCAGGAGTATCTCCCGCAGGGAGTCCGCCCTCGATCTGGCGTAGGCCAGGGCCTCTCTTTTTTTGGCGATCTCCGCGGCCAGGTTCTGGGCCTTCTGCCGGAGGGCCGATATCTCGCCCGAAAGGGCCTCTTTCTCCTGTTTTGCAAGCTCGCAGGCGTTTGCGTTTTCAACCGCGCCCGCCTCCAGCCCTTTCAGCGCCTCCTCGTTTTGGGCAAGCATCTGTCCCAGAGATTCCGTCTCCCCGGCAAGCGAGAGCTCTCTTTTTTTGAATCCCGCAATCGCCATCTCGGCCTTGCCGATCTCTCCCAGATGCCGGCTTAGCTCATCCGAAACCCTGAAGAGATCCTTCCTTGCTAGCTCCACTGCGGCCTCAAGCTCCTCGATGGCCCCTTTTGAGATCTCAATGCCGCTGTTCATGGCCCCGAGCCGCTCCTCGAAGGATGAGATCGCGGCGGCAAGCGTCTCGCCCTCGGCAGTAAGCCCGGCTATCTTTTGCCCGGTTTGGGCTATCTTGTCCTTGAAATCTTCCTCCGCCTTCAAAAGGCGCGTGATATTCTGTTTGAGGCCCTCTTTTTCCGTGTCGAGTACCGCGGTTTCCCTCTCCTTGGCCGCCATATCGCGCTCCAGGGCGTGGAGTTGCTCCTGGAGGGCGCCTGCTGCCTTTTCCCTGTCCGTAATCACGATGCGCCTCTGGGCGTACCCGTCCTCCAGCTCCGAGAGTTGCGCCCGGCCGCCGGCGTCTTTTTCCCTCAGGGCGGAAAGCTCCGCCTCCACCGCGCCAAGGGTTTTAGAGCCCTCAAGGTACTCCTTTTTCGCCTGTCTCAGTTCAAGTCCCTTCAGTTCCTCCATCAGGCGTTTGTAGCGTTCGGCCTTTTTGGCCTGTCTGTCCAGGGAGTTTATCTGCCTTTTTACCTCCCCGATTATGTCCCAGAGCCTCTGGAGGTTCAGGCGCGAGGATTCGAGTTTGGCTTCGGCCTCCCCCCGCCTCACCTTGTATTTGACGACCCCGGCCACCTCCTCTATGAGGAAGCGTCTCTCTTCGGGTTTCGAGTTGATTATCCTTGAGATGTTGTCCTGCTCGAAGATCGCGTAGCTTTTAAGCTCGAGCCCCGTGTCCAGGAACATGTCTTTTACGTCCTTCAGGCGGCAGGAGGTCCTGTTGATCATGTAATCGCTTTCGCCCGAACGGTAGAGCCTCCTTGTCACCTGGGTGGGGCTGCCGCCGTTGAACCCGTTTACCGTGAGGCTCACCTCGGCCATCCCTTTCGGCTTTTTGCTCTGCGAGCCGCCGAAGACGACTTCCATCATCTTGTCCCCTCTGAGGCTCTTGGCGCTCTGCTCGCCCAGGACCCACTTGAATGAGTCTACGACATTGCTTTTTCCGCAGCCGTTGGGCCCTACGATGCAGGTTATGCCGGGATGGAGGTCCAGGACGGTTTTTTCGGCGAATGATTTGAATCCTACAAGCTCTATTTTCTCGACGCGCATGATTTTACTTCCTTTTGGGTGACAGTAGTATACCCATTTGCGCGGGCCAAAAACAAGGCAAGAGGATTGCCACCAGCCGCCTTCCGCCTTACACGCGATTTGCTTGTACCCGGTTGTTGGAGCGAGGCCATGCAGCGGCAGAAAAGAAGCCCAAAAAAGCGAAAAGCGCCATTGACCGGCAAATCAAGTGAGACACCGGTTTTTCCGAATATTGAAATAAAACTGCGATTATGTTATTAAAAACAGAAAGGCAGCGACCCTCTGATAATGGAAGAAGACAATGGAAGAACAAATGGATAAATCACGTCTGTCCGGGAAAGACATCCCTGCAAGGGAGCGCCTTATTTTCGCGCTGGATGTGCCCAGCCATTCGGAAGCAAGGGAGCTTGCCGGCAGGCTCGGGGATTCGGTGCATTTCTACAAGCTGGGGCTGGAGATATTCATGGCCGGCGGCTATTACGAGCTGATCGACTGGCTGGTGAAGGAAAAACAGAAGAAGGTTTTTGTGGACCTGAAGTTTTTCGACATAGCCAACACGGTGAAATCCGCGGTGCGGCAGTTGAAGGGAAGAGGCGTAACCTTTGCCACCGTCCACGGGAATGAGGATATGTTAAGGGCGGCGGTGGCGGCGGAAAGCGGGCTTAAAATATTGGCGGTCACCGTCCTGACCAGCCTGGATCAAAAAGACCTTCAGGATTTGGGATTCACTGTGGACGTTGAAAAACTGGTCCTTTCACGCGCAAGGAGGGCCCTCGAGGCCGGCTGCGCCGGGGTGATATCCTCCGGCCTTGAGGCCCCGAAGCTCCGGGACGAGCTGGGTGACCGGTTCCTTGTGGTCAGCCCCGGGATCAGGCCCGTGGCCAATACGGACGACCAGAAAAGGACCGTCAGCGTGGAAAAGGCGTTTCTGAACGGGGCCGATTATATCGTTGTGGGCCGACCGATCAAGGATGCTCCGGATCCAAGGGAGGCCGCGGAGCAGATCCAGCAGAGGATACAAAAACTCTTCGGCTGAAAAAACCCTTTATTCCCCGCTTTTTCCGAAGGGAAGCAGAAAACTCCCCGGCATCGGGGATTCAAGCGTTATCTTCCGGCTGGTCACGGGATGATAAAAGACGAGGCGGGTGGCGTGCAGCCCCATCCGTCTTAGCGGGTTTTTTCCTTTAAAGCCGTATTTCCTGTCTCCCACTACAGGGCAGCCGGCCTCCGAGAGGTGGACCCGTATCTGGTGTTTCCTGCCAGTCTCAAGCCTTACCTCCAGGAGGCTGAAACGGCGGCCCTGCCTCACTGTCCTGTAATGAGTGACGGCCTTTTTGGCGCCGGTCTCACCGGCTCTCTCGCCTGCAGCGGGAGGGGGGCAGGAGCGCA
Organism: Nitrospirota bacterium; assembly: GCA_021825295.1. GTDB lineage: Bacteria > Nitrospirota > Thermodesulfovibrionia > Thermodesulfovibrionales > JdFR-88 > JAJYGJ01. The sequence continues at coordinate 14,247 of JAKAHV010000021.1, read as the reverse complement.
TGAGGTTGACACCCTTCGGGCAGAGCCAGCCCTCAATCGTGCCTTCAGCCTCCGGCGGCCTTCCCTCGACGAGGGCGCTATAGTACTTTCGCGTCTTTTCCCAACCTTCCTGAAGGGCCCTCTTTGCCTCCTCGCTCCTGGCAAACAGCATGACCCCGGAGACCTCCCTGTCCAGCCTGTGGACTATGAATATCTTCCCGTTGCCGCCCGAGCTCTCCTTCACAAACCTGGAGACGGCCCGGTAAAAGGTGTTCACCCTTTCCTTCTCCGTGCCGATGGAGAGCATGCCGGCCGGTTTTTCGAGGGCGATCAGATGCTCGTCCTCATAGAGGACCGGGAAGGGGGGTGGCACCTTTGCCCTTGTCTGCCCTTTCCCCTTTATCTCGACGACCCGGCCTGCGGGCAAAAACTCATCCGGCCTCCTGGCGGGCTTGCCGTCTATCAGGACCGCTGCCTTTTTTATGAGCATCCGGATCTTTGTTTTGGAGGCCCCGAGCTTCTCCAGCAGTATGTCGAGGAGGACGCCCTCTTTTGCGGATTTGAATTTCATTTTTTACCTTTTAAACGTTTCCCCCCAGGATGCAAAACCAAGGCATATGCAGGCTGGGGCACTAAGCAAGGAAGCGGGGATGGCATGCGAACGGGTTTTTTGCCGGCAGTCCGGCCAGGGATGGCCGGACTGCCGGCAAAAGCCTCGGAGGCGCGCAGGATGCGCGTCGAGAATGATGTGAGCCATGCCATGCCTGCTTCCTTGCCAACCATATGATTCAGACTTCCACCCAGAGGGCTTCCGGTCCGATCCCCTCGATCTCAACCGCCTTCTGCTTCGAGGAGCCGCCCTTCACTATCTTGATTGCGGATTTTCTTACGCCGAAGGTCTCCCCGAGAAATTCCACAAGCTCCTCGTTTGCCTTCCCCTCCACTGGCGGGCTTGTAAGCTTTACCTTCAGCGCATCACCGTGCAGCCCGGCTATCTTCCTCCTGGAGGAACGGGGCTCCACCTTCACCTTAACAAGCACCCCGCGTTGTGTCTTCTCAAAAGGTATTTTAATTTTAATTTTAACCTTCAATCCCCGGTCCCGGCCCCCTACGGCGTCCGCCCTTCCACAATGATCGTATCGCCCAGGACGGCCTTTCTGACATTTCCAAAACCCGCCTGCCTCAGAAAGGACCGGTACTCCGAAAACGTATAGCACCTGCCCCCCGGCGTGCCCACAAGCATGTTGACGGAGAAGAGGGCGGAGGAAAGCGGCGCGGCCTTGCTCTCCTCGAGGTAGAACTCATGTATGACGGCCCTGCCTTTTTTATTGAGAGAGGCCCTTACCTTCTTTAACAGGGCGATGCAGCCGTCCGGGGAGTTTGAATGCAGGATATTGCTTAGAAGCGCGAAGTCGTAACCCTGCCCGATGCCGTCCAGAAGGAAATCTCCGGGCAGGAATTTCACCCCCGTTACGCCGTGTTTTTTCAGGTTCTTCCTGGCTATCTTCAGAGCATCGGGCCTGTCGAAGAGGGTCACTTCCGCCACGCCCCTCTTCTTCATTTCGATGGTATAGGTGCCCGGCCCGCCTCCCAGGTCGAGCGCGCTTTTCACGCCTTTGAGACCCGCCGCCTCCAGCGCCGGCCCGGCCTTGAGCATCGCCAGGTTGTGCATGCCCATGATAAAGGGTTCGAGGTCGATCTTCTGCCTGGGCGCGGGCTTTCCGGTGCGCACCACCTCGTCCAGAAGCGACCAGCTCTTCCACAGGTTGTCGGCGTGCCGTATGATGTCGCCCTGGTAGTGCGGGGAGGAGCGCACAAGGAATGTCTCCGCTGTCTTGCTGTTGACGTAGCGGTCCCCCTTTTTGCTGAGCATGCCCAGAGCGGCGACGGCATCCAGCAGGATGGCCGTGGCCCTTTCGTCAGCCTTGATTCTGGAGGCGGCCTGGCGCGCCGTTTTCGGGGTTTTCAGATGCTCGAATATTTCCAGGTTGTTTGCCGTTATCAGCGGCCTTGCCGTCCAGAACGCCCTCCAGATGCGCCCAAGCTCCGCTGCCTTTTCCCTTATGTCAGTCCTCATATGGGGTTATTCCGGCCTCCTTCGAAATAAGATATTTCATTCATATAACGTGAGCGGGCGCGGGGTCTGCTCCACCTTTCTGGTCTCCGGCAGTTCCGCGTCCGCGCCGCCAAGCTCCTTGAATTTCCTTGCAGACGGGATGACCCTGCCCTCGAGGGAGCCCACGGTCTTGTTATAGGCGGCAACGGACCTCTCGAGGTTTAATCCGATGTCCGAGAAATTCCTGAGCCAGACGCCGATGCGCTCATAGAGTTCCTTGCCCAGCTTGCCTATCATCTGCGCATTTTCGGCGAGGGCCTCCTGCCTCCAGCCGTAGGCGACGGCCGTGAGGAGGGCCAGCAGGGTTGTGGGGGTGGCAAGCAGCACCTTCCGCGAGAGACTGTCCTCAAGCAGGGTGCTGTTGACCTCGAAGGCCGCGGCAAGCGCGCTTTCGCTTATGAACAAAACGGCAAGCTCCGGGGTCTTCGATTTGAACTGCTCCCAGTATTTCTTGCTTGCGAGCCTGTCGATCTGCTCCTTTACGTGGCGCGCGTGGCGCTCCATGCAGAGCCTCTTTTCCTGTTCGTCCGCCGCGCCGGCGGCGTCGTGCAGGGCCTCCATCGAGCACTTGGCGTCCACCACTATGCTGCGGCCGCCGGGCAGCTTTATCTCCATGTCCGGCCGGAGCCTGCCCTCGTCGGTCTGGAGGTTCACCTGCTCCTCGAAGTCGCAGTGCCCCGTCATGCCGGCCATCTCGACGACCCGCTTGAGCTGGATCTCCGTCCACCTGCCACGCACATGGGGTTTCCTCAGGGCGGTGGAGAGTTTCAGGGTCTCGCTGCGAAGCTCCCGGCTTGCGCTTTCGAGCATCTTTATCTGGCTGTCAAGCCCCGTGTAGTCCTTCTTCCGTTCAAGCTCTATCTGCCTGAGGTGCTCATCGTAACGGGTGAGCCCCTCCTTTAGCGGCCGCACAAGTCCGTCTATAATGGTCTGGTGCTCCAGGAGTTTTCCCTTCGTCTCTTCTATGAGCTTTCCCAGGTTTTCGTTCGCGAGCCGGAGAAAATCCTCCGAGTTGCTCTTAAGGGCTGCGCCTGAAAGAGCGCCGAAGGCCACCTTGAGGGTCTCCATGTTTTTCCGCTCTTCCTCGAACCCCTTCCTGGCCTCGTCCGCGCGCGCGGCGGCCTCTGCCTTTTCCCTTGTGGCGGCAAGCAGCGAGGCCGACAGGCGCTCGCATTCGTCCTGCCTGCCCTCTAGCTGCTTCTGCAGCTCAGAGTTCCGGGCCCGCGCCGCGGAAATCCTCGCCCCCGCAAAGACCCAGACAAGAAGCCCGCCAAAGACCGGCAAAAACAGATACAGTGCGGTCATCCACCTCACCCCCTTCCTCGAACCTGACTCAAAATCGCTTCCGGCTGCAAGAGGCTGAACTCGCGGCATACGGTGTCGCCAAGATAAAATCGTCCTCAACGCAACGCTGTTGCGCCTCCGGGCGATTTTCCCTTTTCTCCTTGTCTGCCACGATTCCCTCTCTCTTTCGCTTCGGAATCAATTTTGAGACAGGTTCCTTCAATTTTCCTATAGTAGCACAGCACATCGCAAAATGGCCTTTGCCGCGATTTCTGGCAGTGCATCAGTTTGGCATAGCAGGCGATAAAAAACGTCTTTCGCTTTTTTGGTTTTTTTAATGAAAAAAAACATGTCGCTCAAGCCGTCATCGCCTGGCGCCTCCAAACATAAGACGTATGAGGGCGAGGGCCAGGTTTGGGGGCTGGCATTTGCCTGTTCCTGAAGAGAAGCGAAGAGCGGACGGATCACGACGGACCGCATCCTAACAATGGCTTGGTATTCGCCCTTTGCCGCAACTTAAATCCCGCCGGGACTTGCGCCCGGAACCGCGCGCTGATCGGAGGGAACGGGCAGATGCCAGCCCCCCGCTTAAATGCCGGGATGGAGTGTGCGGACCACATTGGGTGTGCTGCGAGCCGCCGGCCGCACTTCGCAGGAATGCCGTGGCCATGCTCCCATCCGCCTTCTGCCCAGCACGGAGGCGCTACCCGATTTCTTCTTTCTTTCGCTTCAAAATCAATTTTGAGACAGGTTCTAATAGAATATATATGTAATGGCAAGAAGACTCGGGGTGCACACGTCGATAGCCGGCGGGCTCGCAAAGGGCCTGGAGCGGGCGCGCGCCTTGGGATGCTCGACCCTGCAGATATTCTCCCACAACCCCCGGAGCTGGTCCCTCACGGACATCCCGGAGGAGGAGGCCCGCCTGTTCAGGTCCATGAGGGAAAAGCTCGGTCTGGATCCGGTCTTCATTCACGCATGCTATCTGATCAACCTGTCAAGCTCGAATGCGGCCACAAGGGGAAAATCCATTTGGATGCTGGCCGAGGAACTGAGGCGCGCGGACCGGATAGGCGCGGATTACGTTATAGTCCACGCGGGCTGGCCCGCCGCGGAGTCATCCGGCGGAGGCCCCGGCTATGAGGCCCTTGTGCAATCGATAAGGACGGTGCTGGGAAAAGGCAGAAGGAAGTTCAGGGCCTCACTGCTGCTTGAAAACACCGCCCTGCCTCTTCAGGCCCTCCTGCAGGCGGCGCCGGTGGCCGCCTCCGTAAAGGCCCTTTCCGCGGCCGCCGCAGGCTCGGGGGCGGCCGGGCTTTGCCTGGACACCTGCCATGCCTTCGCCTCGGGCTACGACATCAGGACCGCGGAGGGGATCAGGGAGATTGCCCGGCAGACGGAAGGCGTGAAAATCGGCCTCATCCATCTGAACGACTCAAAGGGGGCCATCGGCTCCGGCCTGGACAGGCACGAGCACCTGGGGGCCGGCCGCATAGGCATGGAGGGACTGGGGCGCTTTCTCCGCCATGCGTCCTTCCGGCGGCAGCCGGTCGTGCTTGAGACGCCGAAAAAAAAGGAAAGCGACGACCCCATGAACATCGAAAACGCAAGAATGATCCTTGCCAACAATCGTTCAAAAAAAGGAATCGTTTCTTTTTAGGCACCTTTTGTTCAAAAAAATGATTTTTTTGTTGACATCATTGAAAAATTGTTTTTATATAAAGACAGATGTTAAAGGAGCTTTTTTCATCGGCCATCAGAGCGGAGGTCCTCTCGCTGCTGTTAAACAGCCCGGAGGAGAGATTTTACATGAGGGAGATATCCAGGCTCCTGGAGAAAAATCCCTCAGCCGTAAAAAGAGAGCTCGACAACCTTGAAAAGATCGGGCTCGTAAGGAGCGAAAAAGTCGCCAACCTGAAATACTTCCAGGCGGACGAAACCTCCCCCCTTTATTCCGAACTAAAAAACCTTATAACTAAATCCCTGGGGCTTGCCGGCAATATCAAGGCCCTCTTGAGAAACGGCGGCGTGAAATTCGCCTTCATCTACGGCCCTTATGCGGAGGGGCGGGACGTAAAGACCGTCAACCTCCTTGTCGTCGGGGGCGGCGGGATAGATGAAAGGGCGCTCAGGGACACGGCAAGGCATTTCGGATGCAGGGTGGCCCTCACCCACATGGATGAGGAGGAATACCGGCAGAAGAAAAAGGCGCGCGACCGCGCCCTTCTGAAGATGCTTTCTATGAGGAGGATTCCTCTTTTAGGGAGAGCGTAACCGCCGCTCCGGTCCTGCTCCGGGCCGGGGCCACAAAGAAAGGAGGTGAAATGGATGGCGACAGCGAAGAAGACGGCAGCGACTAAAAAACCGGCAGCAAAGAAGGCTGCGGCCAAGACCACGGTAACCAAGAAAGCAGCGGCTCCTAAGAAGGCAGCGGCCAAGAAGGCCGCCCCGAAGAAGGCAGCGGCCAAGAAGACCACTGCCAAGACGGCCAAGAAAAAATAAGACAGACTTAAGCGAGGAAAAGGCTAAGCTGGGAAAAACGAAAGTTCTTCCCAGCTTTTTTTATCGCTCACTGAAAAAATGCCCCTCCGGTTTTCTTGCAGGCCATTAACCCTAACGTTGCATTAAAAGTTGTCTTTCCGGCCCGCGGAGCATGGGCTGATGTCTGCCTGGTTCTCCTTTCGCCAGTCGCCCTGAGGACAAGTCAATAGCGCCGTTTATGCTCGCCCGGAACCGCGTGATCGAACGAAAGGACCAGGCAGATACCAGGCACAAGGCAGAGGAAGGGGCATTTTCAACGATAACGAGTTCACTGGCTGTGAATTTTCACTTTTCCTCGAAAGAGGTACTAAACGGCTGCCAACAATGCTTTTGAAGACTTTCACACATTAAATTATGCAACTGCAAGGTTAACAGTATCCGCCCGCAGAAATTCCTGAAGGGCTAAAACTGAAGGTCTTTCCGGCGGAAGCTGATAAAGGCAATCGGGTTTCAGGCGTATTTGAGGTTTTTCCCGGCGAGGCCGTCCAGCCTGGGGCTGTCCGACTCGGGGCCGTGGACCATACGCCAGCAATCGGAGGCCGCAAGCAGGGCGTTTACGAATTTCAGGTTGCTCGTATGCCCCGTCCTGCTGGCGATCAAATGCCCCTCCACGGGGGAGCCGGCTAGCGAGAGGTCCCCGATGAAATCCAGGAGCTTATGGCGCAGGAATTCGTCTTTGAACCTGAGCCCGGATGAGTTTACCACCCCGGTGTCGCTCAGGATGATCGCGTTTTCAAGGGAGCCGCCCTTCGCAAGGCCGTTAGACTTCAGGCGCTGCACGTCCTTCAGGAACCCGAACGTCCTGGCGGGCGCTATCTCCCTGGCAAAGCTGTCCTCGTCGAACTCGAAGGTCATCTCCTGGAACCCGAGCAGCCTGTGCGGATAGAATATCCGGTACGTGATGCGCATGCCGTCGTCCGGCATGGCGGTTATCTCCGCATCCGCGTCCTTGAAGAAAAACGGTTTTACTATCTTCAGGTGGGGCCTCTGGGCAGACTGGCTTGTGATGCCGGCCCCGATGATGGAATCGACAAAACGCTTGGAGCTTCCATCCATTATCGGCACTTCCGGCCCGTCGATCTCTATGAACAGGTTGTCTATCCCAAGCCCCGCAAGCGCGGCAAGCAGGTGCTCAACAGTCTTTACGCGCATGCCATCCGCCCCCAGGGTGGTGGCAAACGCCGTGTCGCAGACCGCCTTCGCATTGGCGTTTATGGCGACGTCCTTGCCTTTTATGTAAAATACGATGCCTGTGCCGCCGGGCGCCGGCTTCAGCTTCATGACAGACCTGGTTCCGGTATGCAGTCCCACGCCCTCTACCGATATCTCTTCTTTCACTGTGCGCTGGTATCTCATCACGGCTTCTTTCAGCAACAAATATGCCAGATGAAAATACCTGTAAACCAATGGGTTTTTTGTGGACATTGTGGTTAATAGTCCTCAACTGTTGCAAAAAAGGCACACTCTTTGGAGAAGAATCAGGACTCCCCGCCCACTACGAGTTCCGGGACCCGGATAGTCGGCTGGGCATCGGAGACCGGCACACCCTGGCCGTCCTTGCCGCAGGTCCCGATTGAAAATCCGATATCCCGCCCCACCATGTCTATATCCATGAGCACACGGGGGCCGTTGCCCGCGAGTGTTGCGCCGCGCACGGGCTCGCCCACCTGCCCGTCTTCTATGAGATAGCCTTCCTGCACATCGAAGACGAAATCGCCCGTAAGGGTATTTACCTGTCCGCCGCCCATTTTTTTCACGAAAAGCCCCCTGGGGGTGTTTTTAAGGACCTCTTCGGCCGGGGTGCTTCCTGGCGCTATCATCGTATTGGTCATCCTGGGTATCGGCTTGTGCCTGTAAGACTGCCGCCTGCCGTTTCCGGTGGACAGAGCCCCGGCCTTCATCGCGGAGAGCCTGTCGTACATGAAGTTCATCAGTATGCCGTCTTTTATGAGCACGGTTTTTTGCGCCGGGGTCCCCTCGTCGTCGAACCTGAAGGAGCCGCGCTTGCCGGGGATGGTCGAATCATCCAGGACGCTTACGGCATCCGAGGCGATCTTCTGTCCCAGTTTCCCGGCGTAGACGGAAAGCCCCTGCTGGGCCAGATCGGCCTCGAGGCCGTGGCCCACGGCCTCGTGTATCATCGTGCCGCCTGCCTGGGATGAGATGACGACCGGCATCCTTCCACCGGGGGCCCTTCTGGCCTTGAGCATCATCACCGCTTTTCTCGCGGCCTTCAGCGCCACTTCATCCGCGTCGATCTCCTCAAATAGCTCGAAACCCAGGAACCCGCCTTCAGGCTCGTAGCCTGTCTGGACGATCCCGTTTTCCATTGCTATCACGTTTACTATGAAGATGCTCTGCATGCGCTCATCTTCCGCCAGAAAACCATCCGAAGAGGCGATCTTCACCTTCTGGAGGCTCTCCCGGTATATAACGCTGACCTGCCTTATGCTCTTGTGAAATCCCCTCGCTGCGCGCTCCGCCGCCTTCAGTATCTGCACCTTTTTTTCAAGCGGGACACCCGCGGGATCGATCTTGATCCTGTAGTCCACAAGCGGGACCTTCCGGGTCAGGTCAAACTCCGCAGCGGTCTCCTTCGTCTTCAGCGCGGTCTTCAGGGCCGCCGCCATTTCGCCGAATGCCGCCTTCGTGAGCTCATTCGTGTAGGCGTAAGAGGTCTTCCCGCCCGATATGGCCCTGAGCCCCGCCCCCCCATCCGTCCCCTGGGTCAGTTTTTCCACCTTGCTGTCTTCTATCTGGATGCTTGTGGCCGTAGTGGATTCCTGATAGATGTCGGCGTAGTCCACCCCCTGGGCGGCGAGGACCGCTTTCAAGGTCTCTTTTAGAAGGCCGGTATCCGTCATTGTCCCTGAATTCCGGTGCGAGGGGTGTTCATCTTCTTTATTTGCCGGCCAGCCCTCCGGGGCGCGTATCCGTTTTACCCCGGCAGGCCTGCTTTGGTAGTATTATAGCATGCCAAAAATCGGCATCATAGGCGGCAGCGGCCTTTACGAGATTCCGGGCTTTACCCGCCTGGCGGAAGAATCCGTCAAAACTCCGTACGGCGAACCCTCCGGCCGCTACCTGATAGCCCGCGCCGGAGGGGTTGAGGTTGCCTTTCTGCCCCGCCACGGGGCGCGCCACGGGGCGCGCCACGATATCGCGCCCCACAAGGTAAATTACAGGGCGAACATCTGGGGGATGAAGGCCCTCGGCGTGGAGCGGATTGTCGGGATAAACGCGGTGGGCGGAATAGATGTGAAGCTGCCGCCCGGCAGCATCGTGATCGCCGACCAGGTGATTGATTTCACGTTCGGAGCGAGGCCATCCACATTTTATGAGGGAAGGGACGTAATCCATATAGATTTCACCGAACCCTATTGTCCGGAGCTAAGGGGGGCGCTGATTGCGGCCGCGCAAAAAGAGGACATCGCCGTCACCCCGGCCGGCACGTACGTCTGCACGAACGGGCCGCGTCTTGAAACAGCAGCGGAGATAGGGTTTTTCGGCCGTGCTGGGGGGCACATAGTAGGCATGACGGGGATGCCCGAGGCGGCGCTTGCCAGGGAGATCGAGCTCTGCTACGCGGCGGTGGCCGTTGTGACCAATCCGGCGGCGGGAATCTCCGCTGCCCACAGGCTTACAACCACGGAGGTCGTGGAAATGATGGCATCGAGGATGGAGTCGATAAAGAAGATATTAAAGGCTGTGCTGCCCATGATACCGGCCGAAAGAAGATGCCCCTGCAGGGACGCCCTCAAGGAATCCCGCCTTTAGCTTTTTTGGCCCTTCAGGAATTCCCTGGGCAGATCACCGGATTCCCGGGAGGCAGGGCCGATATCTGCCCGGCTCTTGAGGGAGGAAACAAGCGGACGGATCACGACGCGCCGCATCTTGCCAATCTTTCGCTACTCGCCCTGAAAGCCCCCCCTGAGCAAAGCTGTTTGTATACGCCCGGAACCGCGTGACCGAACGAAAGACCGGGCGGATGCCGGGGAAGGCGGGAGGAAGGGTATTTCGGGAAATTACGGAATTGTTTTAAGTTATTTCCGGACAGGTTCTAGCCTTTTATCCTGTGGTTCTTGAGTTTCGCCCGGAAGGTGTTTCTGTTCATTCCCAGGGCCCTGGCCGCCCTGAGCTTGTTGCCTTTCATCTCGTTCAGGGCGAGCTCTATTAGGGCCTTCTCGACCTCGCCTATGACTGTCTCGTACAGGTTAGAGCGCGGAAGCTCCCCCATCTTGCCCAGATAAAGCCGGAGCCTTTCGTCGAGGAAGCTCTTGAAAGAGCACATGTTGCGGGCGCCGGAAAAGTCCTTTGAGCCGATGCCGCGCCCGGTGCTGAGAAAATACGCCTTGTGCACAAGCCTCTTCAGCTCGGCCACACCTCCCGGGTATTGACGTTCAAGGAGGGCCTCCCGGGCGCTCTTCGTGAGATACTTGCCGTCTGATTTCAAAAAGGCGGCTAGCTCCTCCATAAACAGGTTCGCAAGCGGGATTATGTCTTCCCTGCGCTCCGCAAGGGAGGGCACCTCAAGCCCCAGGCAGTTCAGGCCGTCAAGCGGCCGGGCGTCTTCGGCGCAGAAGCAGCCGGTGATTACCCGTATGTCCGCCTTTATGGTCAGGGTTTTCGCGGGGGCGGAGAGTTCCTTTTTCGTGACAAGGTGGCAGACCTCCGCCATGGCCTCTTCCCCCAGGATCGAGATCTCCTTTATGAAAAGGATCCCGCCCCTTGCCTCCATGACCGCTGAGGTGAGTTCCTCCTCGCTAAGCAGGGTTATGAAAGGCATTGTCGCCCTCTGGCTTTTTGAATGTACGAGCCTGGCGATAAGCTCGCGCCCGGCTCCGGGCTCTCCGAAGAGCACCACCGGCCTGTCCGATTCGGGGAAGGGCAGTGCCGCGGCCTTCTCGGCCTGTTTCAGCAGGTTTTTCATCTTCGCGCTCCTGGCCACGATCTTGGGCCCGGTGAGGGCCTTCAGGGCCTCCAGCTCTTCTTTTGCGGAGATGTCCTCGCAGACCCGGCGCAGGGTCTCCTTCAGGATTTCGATGCTCCCGCCGTTTCTCTCGAAGACCACATAAGAGGCGCCCGCCTTCAATGCCTCCTCGGTTTTCTTGAAATTGCCGTTTGAAACGGCTATGATTCCGGCCTCCGGATAATAGGCCCTGAAGGCCGAAAGGGCATGTATGGATTTTGATATGCCAAGGTCGACTATCAGTGGGCGCGCGCCGTAGCCGGGCTGCCTGAGGTTCGAGGGAAGCGTCTGCCTCCACTCGATGTCATAGCCCGAGGGCGGCAGGTTTTCCTTCAATAAACCGGCGAAAGCGGCATCGTCACTGATTAAAAAAACAGGTCTATTTCCCACTTGCAAAGAAAACAAAATCCCTCCCCCCGGAGGACTGCGGCCCCGAATCTGAGGACGAAAATTATTACCAATTAGGGGGGCTGATTGTCAAGTGCGGGACGGCCGTTAAAAAAAATTTGATAAAAAGGTTAAAATTCCATAGATGGACTCTCTTTTCAAATCCGAACCCCTCGCCTACCGCATGTCCCCCCGGGGAATGGACGAGTATGCGGGCCAGAGGCATATACTTGGCGAAGGGAAACTGCTCAGGCGGGCGATTGAGGCCGACAGGATCACCTCCATAATCCTCTACGGGCCGCCCGGCACCGGGAAAACCGCCCTTGCCAGGGTTATCGCCAACCACACAAGGGCGCGTTTCGAGTGGCTCAACGCCGCCACGGCCGGTCTGCAGGAGATAAGAAAGGCCATCGCAGAGGCCAGGAAAGAAAGAAAGGCCGGCCGCAAGACCATCCTTTTTCTCGACGAGATACACCGCCTGAACAAGCTGCAGCAGGACGCCCTTCTGCCGGACGTCGAAGAGGGAAACGTCACCCTGATTGCGGCCACGGTCGAAAACCCGTTTTTTTATGTGAACTCCGCCCTGCTTTCAAGAAGCCAGGTCTTCGAGCTGAAACCCCTTCAGCAGGAAGACCTGCTTCTGATAATGAAGGCGGCCCTGCGCGACAGGGAAAGGGGGCTGGGCGGGATGAACATACAGGCCGGCGAAGAGGCGCTTGCACATCTCGCCAGGGTCTCGGACGGAGACGCGCGGAGGGCGCTATCCGCCCTCGAGCTGGCCGCCCTCACCACCGCACCCGGCAAAGACGGCGTGATACACATAGACAAGGCCGTGGCGGAGGAGTCCATTCAAAAGAAGACTGTCGTTTACGACAAGTCGGGTGATCAGCACTATGACACCATATCGGCCTTCATAAAGAGCATGCGCGGCTCCGACCCCGACGCGGCCATCTATTATCTGGCCAAGATGGTTTACGCCGGGGAGGACCCCCGCTTCATCGCAAGGAGGCTCATCATATTCGCCTCGGAGGACATAGGGCTTAAAGACCCGATGGCCTTGGTGCTGGCGGTCGCCGCCCTGCACGCCGTTGAATTTGTAGGCATGCCGGAGGGCAGGATCCCGCTTGCCCACGCCGTCCTGTATGCCGCGACCGCGCCGAAGAACAACGCCAGCATTGTGGCCATAGACCGCGCGTTGAAAGACGTGGCCGAAGAGACCACGCAGGAGGTCCCGGACCACCTGAAAGACGCCCATTACCGGGGGGCCGAAAAACTGGGACACGGAACCGGCTACAAATACCCCCACGATTATCCGGGCGCCCGCGTGGAGCAGGAATACCTGAAGAAGAAAAAGAAGTATTTTAATTTTGACAAGCCGGAGTGATGACGGGGCCTGCGCCAGATTTGTGGGGCTGGTATCCGCCTGTTCCTGGAGAGAAGCGAGGAGCGGACGGGTACGGAGGGCCGCATCTTAATCAATGGATTGATATTCGCCCTTTGCGGTAATCCCGCCGCAGCGGGACTTACACCCGGAACCGCGCGCTGAACGGAAGGAATTGGAGATGCCCCGCCTAGCCCCACAAATCTGTCGCAGGCCTTGATGACGGTGCCCTTCGGCCTTCAGACCCTCCGGGATTTTGCGCGCACAACCCCCCATGCCGCAAGCCCTGTCAGGCCGAGGCCAAGGAGAAGGAGCGTGGGAGGTTCCGGGACGCTGTCGGCTGCCGCCTCAAATCCGTGGGCGTTGCCCGTGGCATCGTAGTACCATCCCGTGATCTTGCCCTCGTCGTTTATGCCGAAGGCATTGGTGCCCTTGTTAAAACCCGTGGTCTGCGCGAGCGGGTCGTTAATCGATGAGAAGCTCCCATTGACATCGAGGAACCCGTGATATACCCCCGAATTGTCCGTATAAGTCCCCACGATGTCGCCGTTGTCATTGATGCCGTAGGCATAAGTGGCAGCGGCGCCGGGGAAATCAAACGATTGGAAGCTCCCCCCTTCATAGATGAACCCGTGAATCCTCGAAGAATCATAGTAGTCACCGACGACGTCGCCGGCGCCGTTTATTCCCCATGAATCGGTCCCGACGGCGCCCGGGACATCAATCCCGGTAAAAACCCCGCCACTGTAAAGGAATCCATGCTGGGTGCGGCCGTCGTCCAGATTCCCGACGATGGTGCCGCTGCCGTTTATGCCCGTGCCCCAGGTGTAATACGCGTTTGGATAGTTGAAGGAGCTGAATGCCCCCCCCGAATATAGAAACCCGCGCTCGTTTCCGGAGGAGTTCACGTAAAATCCGGTGATTTCACCTGTGTCGTTGATGCCGAAGGCCACGGTCATGTTCATGTCGGCCCCCGGGAAATCGATTGTCGTGAAGCTTCCTCCGGCATAGCTGTACCCGTTCGGGTACGGGGCGGAGTAGTATCCCGCGATCTCTCCCGAGCCGTTGATGCCGTATGCCCCGGTCCAGACGGACCCGGGCACGTTGACCGTGGTAAACGAAAAACTCTCCGCCATCGCCCGCCCCGCTGCCATGAGTACAAAGACTGCCACTGCCATCGCCAATACTTTTTTCATGTCCTCCCACTCCTGTTTACAAATTGAACTTGCAATTCCCTGTAGCTTGCTACAGGGTTCGCTAACTCCTCCCCCTTGAGCAACTGTGATTTTTGTCAAGGGTTATTTGGGGTTAAGCAAGTTGAAAAATCAGCTTGCCACGGAGTCTGGTTTTTAACAATGGCATTAAGAATGCCTAACAGCTTGCGCATACAAGCTGTCAACGCGATTTTTGGTTTCTTTCCCGCCTCGATGAGGCGGCGATAAAAACGGCTGATTGCCGGATTGAACGCCAGCCAGGGCCGCGATCTGGCGGCGGGTCAAGGTCCCCAATTCCGGTAAACCCGTGATCAGACTCATGGATAACACCTTGCCGACACCCGGTACACTACGCAGCAGGTCGTCTTTTTCACGC
>JAKAHV010000020.1 GCA_021825295.1 Nitrospirota bacterium | reverse complement strand
TTTTCCCATCCGTTTAGCATACGGATTTTCCTGTCCCCTTAAAAGCTCTTTTCCCTTTGTCTGGAGCCATTAATGCGCCGCCTAACGACCACTAATTTACCCACACGCTTTCACGAAGAGCCAATAAAAGAAAACTATCGTCTTCGTAATCCGGCACCCGACCGGGCGCCTAAATTTAGTCTCAGGCGCAGGGGGAAGCGTTTATTTCATATCCCTGCGCCTCAAAGGCGGACCGCAGGCTCTGTTTCTCATCAGGAGAAAGCAAGGCGTACAGGCCCTGCACCTTATCGGCCGAGGGCTCCCCGCAGTCATAGCGGTAGAAATCCTTTTTCAGGTTGGCGGGCATCGAGGCGCGGTCGAGCACCTTTTTTAAATCCCCGCTCTCGCAGAGCATCTTGTAAAGCCCTTTCCTGTTACTTCCAAAGTAGTAGTCCCGTCCGTCCTTAGAGATCATAAACCGGTTGGCGCTGCACCCAAGGAAAACGAAAGCAGCCAGAAGCAAAACGGCTAGAAAAAAATACCTCTTCATTTCACGACCTCCCCATTTTTTTAAAACATCATCTATTCGTTTTTCTGCGGTCTTCAGTTATTCCACTAGCACCAGCGCAAAATAATTCCACCTTCCATACGTCTCTCTCCGTGTGTCGATCTCAAAGCCGTTGGCCCGCGCGGTCCTGAATACATCAATCCCGCATGCCTCCATAAGAGGCCTGATCCCGCTTTTCTTCTGCTCCGCTGTTTGGGACCCGCCCGGAGTCTCTTTCTCCCCGGACGGTCAAGTAGTCCCTTCGGGGCCTGAGGAGAGCGCGGTCATCGCGAATGCTTTGTAATAGCCCATATGGTAAGCCTCGCCTTCAAGCCTCACGGCCACCTCGGTGAGAGCTTTTCCCTTGGGGCCGGTCATGAGAATGGCCTTGCTGTATTCATTCATGATCTTCTTCGTGCTCTCGGCATCAGGGGCGCAAGGAGGATGATAGGCGTCTTTTCCGTGGAATGCGCATCCATAAAGGCATTTCCACCTTACCCATTCCTCCACAACGACGGAGCTTGTATCAATGACCTTCGCCTTCTCGGCCCCCAGTTCAAGGGACTTATTCAGAAGTGATTCCATTTTATCATCCATCGCCGCGCCTCCTTCGCGCATAGTGAATTGTCCTGTGCCGCTATGCAAGGCTTCATCCGCAATGACAGAAACCTTATTCTGATGCTCGTATCCGTGAAAATACGGACACAGGGCTTCCCTGCATCCGTGCGGATGTCTGGGACTGTAAGTACAGGTTATAGATCGGCTGGAGGGCAGGACAATACCAAGGCTTTCACCAAGGTAATTCGCCGCCGATTCAAGCGATGTCCACACATAAGCCTTGCAGCAGCTCGGTCCTGTGAGTTCCGTTATCGCTCGCGTGACCCTTGTCACCGCCTCCATCGTTATTCTCTGCTCCTTGTCCGTGCCGCACTTAGAGCCGGTAAGCACGGCAAAGCAGGCGCCTATTGCCGGAGCGACTCCGCATACCCCGGAAAGGCCGCAGTAGCCTCCATGGGCCTGTTTCCTCGTCCGCCTGAAGACCTCTTTTATGCTTTCATTGTTGATTTCATCCGAACCGGCTGCGTTCTTTATTGCCGCCATCAATGCCCCGCCGGCAATATAGGCGTGCTGGCAGCCAAGCATCGGGAGTCCGGGATAGCTCATCATGAGCTCGGCTATTTCGAAGGGGTCTTTCGATTTTGTGATAAAGGCAATGTCCTCGATGATCCTCATTGCGTCTCGGTTGTGGCAGATATCGCAAATGTAATGGCCGCTGGGGCACCTGATATGCCCATGCTCCACCTTCCCGCAATAGGAGCAGGTCAGTTCCCGGGCTGCCTTCAGATACTCAAGAGTTGAACCGCAGACCATGCAGTGCTCTGTCTTATCCAGAGGTTCCCCGGCCTTTGGAAATGCTGCTGCCTCGCAGTTTTGAAGCGCCATTTCAGGTCCTTTGCCTTGATGCCCCCCGGCATCTTTATCCGAGGGTCAACAGGCGGAATTCTTATTGTTTTCGTCGCTCACGCGCATACTCCTATCTAAAAAATGCTGTAAAAAGCACCAGTCCCACGCTTAAGGCGGTTGTGCCAAAAAGCGTAACGATACCCCATTTGCCGACCCGTTTGCGGTCCCTATATGTCCGATAATAGGCCAATCCGAGAAAAACGAACGTCATTAATATAAAAATCCACCGGTATCTTTCAATCCATACCGCAAAGGTGAAGCTCCCCAGCCCGAAACTGGCCAGGAGAAGCGGCAGTTGTCAGCAGAATGCCGTCGCGAAAGCCGAGGAAATCGCGCCCCCATTAAACACATTAAACAGAAGCCTTTTCATGTATTTTCCGCTTGTTTTTTTGATGCCTGCATGGTGATCTTTCCCTCTCTGGCCATCTTTCCCAGGATGAAGATCGCGCTTTCCCTGGTCAGTCTGAAGTGGCCAGCCACTTCGTCCGGATCGGCCTTTCCCTTGCCTTTGATGAATTCAAGTATTTCCTTCTCTATCGAACCCATCCAGTCGTTGAAGAGTCCACGCAGCTCCGGCGTCGAATATGTGGCCAGCTCAAAGGAATGACTAACGGCCGAAAGGACCTCCTTGCTCATTTCCATCGGATTCACGCCCGAATCCGTGCACTCCTCTATTCAGTGCTCCACCATAGAGACAAGCCGCTGGTTGTCTTTTCTCCCGGCAAGCGCCGCATTGAGCATTTCTTTCCTGTCCGATTCGCTCAGTTCGCTCAAGAGAGCAAAGACAAGGTTGTCCAGAACATCCTTCTTCATGGCGGGGCTCAGCCCTTTGAGGACATTCTCGATCTTGCGCTCACTCATTCTTATCACCTCCCCTTATTTAAGAGCACCTCAATTTTTTAGAGACAAGCTGTCCATAGTTGATCATCCCGATATGTGCCCTTCTGGTGATCATCAGACAGCGTTTTTTTTTCAACTCCGAGAACATCCGGTTCATCATTTTTTCCGCGAAGGACTTCCGGTCCTCATCATTCATGTTTTCGAGCATCATACCCATGCACCTGGGCATCATGTTCTCCATGAAAGCCATTTTGTCCTCGGTTTTCATCTCTTTGAATATCTTCTCCATCATCATATCCATCATCTTCGGCATGTCTTCCGGTTTCATCATGCCGCCTCTTCTGCATCATTTCTTCGAACATCTTAGGCATGGCCTCCTCCTGAACAGTTCATTCCCCCTATTTAAAAGCCGCGTCAATACCCGAGGTAAGCTCCCTGTAATCGATTGCCCCTATATACCTTTTGACGACCATCCCGTTTCGCGATACGAATATGGTCAATGGTATCCCAAAGGCATTCAGCTTCTCCGCGAGTCCGTTGTCTTTCCCGACCGGGAAAGTTATATGGTAAGCCGCCACGAACTCCCTTATGCCGCTTTCCCCGCTCTCGACAAACACGCCCACGAACTGGACGCCTTTGCCCCTGTAAGCGAGATATGCTTTTTCGAGTTCCGGGGCCTCCTTTTTGCATTGGGGTCACCAGGAAGCAACCACGCTTATTACAAACGGGCGGCCGGCCATAGCCCTTGAATCGAGCACTTTCCCGTCAATGGTCTTGAACGTGAAAGGTTTTATCCCTTCGCCGGCATAAGCAGCCGTGACAAGAAGAAAAATAAAAAAAACAGCAGACAGCCCCGTTAACCACCTCTTTCTCATTCGCTATCCTTCCCCTTTTTCTTTCTTATTTTTAAGCTCCTTGATCTCATCTCTCAGCGCCTTTATTTCCCTCTTCAAATCATCCATGTCTTCGCGGCGGTCCATCGGCCTTCCGCAGAAACCGCCTCCGCCGCCAAAGAACCGGCTGACAATCAAAAGTACGAGCACCAGGAAGATGATCGCAAAAAAAGGCATTATCCACCAGCCGTACATCGGTCCCCATCCCGGTCCATTCCACCACATGTTATTTCCTCCATGCTTTCAATCTAGGCCTCCTAACGGGTTCGGGTGTCTTCTCCA
Organism: Nitrospirota bacterium; assembly: GCA_021825295.1. GTDB lineage: Bacteria > Nitrospirota > Thermodesulfovibrionia > Thermodesulfovibrionales > JdFR-88 > JAJYGJ01. The sequence continues at coordinate 54,664 of JAKAHV010000020.1, read as the reverse complement.
TCAGCAGCTTTTTGCCATTAAGCATTTGAGATAACCTGGAAAGAACTTCTAAAAGTGAGGTATCGGAAAGACTATAGTAGATGAAATGACCATGCCTTTCCGTCCGCACCACGTTGGCTTCGCGCATTATCCGCAGGTGAAAGGAGACGAGGGTTTGCGAAAGGCCGGAAGCCCGCACAATCTCCGTGACAGAGCGGGCTTCCTTCCCGATAGACAGGGCGATGCCGAGGCGGTTCGAATCCCCAAGGACCTTAAGGAAGCGTGCAAGTCTTTCTCTGTTGTCGATGTCTTCGGTCTTTTGCATATCAGCCGATTTTCACATGAGTTTATACTCATATTATATCCACGGGGAGCAAGATATTCAAATAAAGAGGTTTCGTGGTCTCTTAGGTATCGGAGAAACATGCTCCCTTCCGGATGAAGAGCCGTGTGAAAAACCTAACTTTTTCGATTTGTAACCTTCATTCTGGCAGGAAAATCCTAATGCCAGATGGCCGGAAGCACATCTTTATTTCTGGAGTGTCCAAGGCAGGCACGAGGTTGATTTCGTTATTGAAGCAGGCCGTGCATGTATTGCCATCGAGGTAAAGACAAGCGCCAAATGGGATGATCGGGACCTTTCAGGCCTCCGTACTTTTCTTGCAGCCACTCCTCATTGCAAAGCAGGTATTCTTGCTTAGAACGGAACTGAAGCGGTAAGGCTTGGAGATAAATTATGGGCCATTCCGCTAGTATTTGTGCTTTCCTGATTTTGTCCCCAAACTGTCCCCGGATTTACTGTAAAATGACGCAATCCTTTGAATTTAAAAAGAAATATACTTTTTTCAGGTGGGTTCGATTCTCACACGCTCCCTACATTGTTTATTTTCCAAGAAATTTCAATGGGTTTTGCCGCTTTTCCTCACCTTGTGCTTTAACTTATGAAAATTGCCTTCGGGTGTCAGAGATGTCAGGAAGTGTCAAAATCGGGCGCATTTTGCGCCCGAATCACACCCCCGCCGGTTGCTGCAGTCCCCCGTTGACTTCCCGCTTTCGGCGGGATATATTTGAGCGTCCGGAAAGAAGGGGAATATGAAAGGGAAAATTCACTGGGGCTGGGTCCTGCTGGGCGTTTACATCTGGCTATTAATACACTGTTAGGGAGGGTGCCTGAAAAAATTATTTCTTGCGGGTTTTCCGGCGATGTTTCTTTGCGCATGACCTCTATTTACAAAACGCCCTCCGGAAGTTTTTAATAATAGGTGCGCACTGAAATTGAAAAATATCAGGTTCTTCAGGGTTTGTGTGGGGTCATTCCGGCCAGGATTCTATTGCATCAAGAATAAAATCCGGCGGAATCCCGCCTGATAAAATTATAAAAACGTTAATCAATGAGAGTAAAAACCGGTCTGGATCTGTTTGAAAGCCGCTGGCCCAGGGCGCTCTCCGGAGCGCGCGTGGGGCTTCTGGTCCATCCAGCCTCCGTAAATCGCCAGCTTGAGCATGCTGTCAGCCTGTTCAGGAAATCAAAAAAATGCCGTCTTTCCGCCCTCCTGGGCCCCCAGCACGGCATTTATGGACAGACGCAGGACAACATGATCGAGTGGAGCGGCTTCAAGGACGGCGCAACGAACCTCCCGGTCTTCAGCCTGTACGGCAAACAGAGGAAGCCTGCTTCCTCGATGCTCAGGAAGATGGACGCCCTGGTAATAGACCTGCAGGACGTGGGGGCCAGGTATTATACGTTCATCTGGACAATGGACCTCTGCATGGAGGCCTGCGCGGAAGAAGGAAAGAGCATTGTGGTGCTGGACAGGCCGAACCCCGTGGGAGGCAGGGCCGTCGAGGGTACGGTCCTGGACCCGGAGTTCAGCTCGTTTGTGGGCCTGCGCCCCCTGCCCGCGCGCCATGGGATGACTATCGCCGAGGTGGCCCTGTACCTCCGGGAGTCCTTCCACCAATCGGCCGATCTCCATATAATCAGGATGGAGCATTGGAGCAGGCGGACCTGGTTCGACGGGTGCGGCCTGCCCTGGGTCCACCCCTCCCCTAATATGCCGACCCCGGATACCGCATTGGTTTACCCCGGCATGTGCCTCCTTGAAGGGACGGCTCTCAGCGAGGGAAGGGGCACCACCCGCCCCTTCGAGATATTCGGGGCACCTTTCATAAGAAACCCTGAAAGACTCGTCAAGAGGCTGGCCGGGTTCCGGCTGCCGGGCGTGGTTATGAGGCCCCTTTATTTTGAGCCCACATTCCAGAAGCACGCGGGCACGCTCTGCGGAGGCGCACAGATACATGTGACCGACAGGGAGAAGTTCCTTCCGTTTAAAACCGCCGCCGGGATCCTCAAGGCAGTGCGGGAGCTGTATCCGAAGTTCCGCATCTGGAAAAACCCCCCGTACGAATATGAAGAGACAAAGCTCCCAATCGATATCCTGGCCGGCACACCGGAGTTCCGCATGCAGATAGACCAGGGGACCGCGCTGGATGCCATGGAAGAGCGATGGAGGCAACAGTGCCTGGCCTTTAACAGGACGGTGAGAAAACGTTTCCTCCTCTATGAATAATAAAAAACCCATCATCGCCTTTCTCCCGTCCGCCGGACTCGGGGAGCGTCTGCGGCCCATTACCGGGCACATCCCCAAGCCCCTGCTGCCTTTTATGGGCAAACCGCTGATCGATATGGTCCTGGAGCGGCTTGCCCCGCTCTCCCCAGCCGCAATCGGGATCAATATCCATTACAAGCCGGAGATGTTCCGCCAATGGGCATCGGGGTTAAAAACGCCCCATGCAGGGTGTATTACGTTTTTCGAGGAGAAACAGATACTCGGCACGGGAGGAGCACTCAGGAACGCGAAGGGTTTTCTCTCGGAGGGTTGTTGCTTTCTGGTCCATAACGCGGACATCCTCACGGATCTGGACATCCAGAGGCTCGTGGATGTCCATCTCCGGTCCGGCAATATCGTCACACTGGCAACGCACCATTATCCGGCGTTTGCCAACGTGGTGATCGATGAAGACGGCCGTGTCCTGGACGTGGAGAATTTTCGTCCCGGTCTCTCGCCCAATCCATCGAGCTCCGCAAAAAAGACGGCCTACACGGGGATTGCCGTATACAGTCCGGAGATACTGGATTATCTGCCTGAGGGCGTCTCCCACGTAACCGATGCCTGGCTGGCTGCGGCGCGGGACGGCCACAAGGTGCAGACAATCGACTTCACTGGCTGCCGCTGGAGTGACATAGGCACGCCCGCCACTTATGCGGCGGGCGTGCTGGAGACCATGTCTTTAAACGGGGAGACCGTTTACCGGTCGCCCGGGGCCGATTGCGGCCGCATCGAAGCACAGGGTTATCTCGTCCTGGAGCAGGGCTCGAAAGTCCGTGAAGGCGCAATCCTCAGGAACTGCATCGTCATGCCCGGGGCAAAGATCTCCGGCCGGGAAAGGAAAAAACATGAAAACAGCATCATCGGGCCGGATTATTGCCTTGAACTCCCCGAGGCAATGATGCGGACAGGGACCAGTCCCACAGGTCGATCCAAAAAGCCGGGCTCCGCGATCGGGCCCGGGGCCGGCGCTCAACCGCTTTTCCCGTCCGCAAATTCCGCATATCTGATAGGGCTCGGGGGGTCGGACAGGCGGTATTTTCGGATAAGAGGCGGACGGGTGAGGGAATCAAACAGGCGGGTGAGCGGATCAAACGGGAGCATCGTCCTCATGGAGTGCCTGCCCGGCGATCAGGATTTCGAGCGGCATATCGAATACACGCGTTTTTTTGCGGAAATGGGGGTGCCGGTCCCGGGCATCCTCGCCGTAGACGGAAAGGGAAAGCAGGCGCTATTTGAAGACCTGGGAGATATCTCCCTTTATGCCTGGCTAAAACTCCCCAGGCAGGCGGCTGAGATCGCGGAGGTTTACAAAAAAATCATGGGGATACTTTCAATACTCCATACCCGGGCTCTCGGACAGCTCGATAAATGCCCTCTGCTTGCCGGGCGGCCTTTCGATTACGATCACCTCCGCTGGGAGACCGGCTATTTCCTCGAACAGTTTGTAACGGGCTTTATGGGGATTTTGCCCCCCCGCGGCCTCGATGAGGAATTCCACCTTCTTGCCTCTCTGGTGGATAGTTTTTCCCCGAAGGCGGTCGTCCACCGCGATTTCCAGTCCCAGAATATCATGATGGAGGCGGACTGGGCAGGCCAGCCTGTCGCGGATCAATCCGCTCCGGGCGCAGCCGGCCCGAATACGATTGCAATTTTCCCCAGACCGAGAATAATCGATTACCAGGGGGCGCGCATAGGCCCGCCTGCCTACGACCTGGCCTCCATCTTGTGGGACCCTTACAGCAGGCTCGACCGCGACCTGCGGGACGAGGCGCTCCATTATTACATCGGGCTCATGGAGGGGGACCAGTCCCACGGGGACCAGCCCCCGGACCCGTCCACGCATGCCCGGTTTTCTGTAAATGAATTTAAAAAGACCATCCTGCCCTGCCGACTGCAGCGGCACATGCAGGCCCTGGGCGCCTACGCATTTCTTTCCCGGGCGAAAGGAAAGCGGTACTTCCTGAAACATATCCCCGAAGGGCTCAGACTCTTGAAGGAAGATATCGCGGAGTGCTCCAGGCAAAAAAATTTCGGCATTGAAATTGATCTTCCGGTCCTCTCACGCCTTGTTAATGGGTTGGATTTTAAAGGTTAATCACGGATGGACCGCAGGAATTTTACCCTGGTCCCTTTTCAGGCGAATGAAAAAAAGGCCCCGGACGTAGCAATCACAGGGAGCGTTCAGAGAGAAGGGGACCTGTTTTCGATAGGTTATGAAATAACGGGAAGTTTATCCGGGATCGAGATACCCGGTCCGGATGTACCCTCGCGCAGGTATGCTCTCTGGGAGGAGACCTGCCTGGAATTTTTTCTGGGGCCCGGGAATTCCCCACGTTACTGGGAATTCAATCTCTCGCCCTCCGGGCGCTGGAATGTCTTCAGTTTCGAGTCCTACAGGAAGGGCATGCGGGAAGAGCCTTCCTTTGAGAAACTGCCCTTTATTTCTCAGACGGGACCGGATGCATTAAGGCTCCATCTGGAGCTGGAGTTGGGCGTGATCTTCCCGCCCGTCCCGGAGAAAAAAATCGACGTTGCGGTAAGCGCGGTACTTAAAATGAAAAACGGTTCTATATCATATTGGGCTCTGGCCCATCCCGCCGGCCAGCCGGATTTTCATGACCGGGCCTGCTTTAAGATTTTTTTACACTCTGAAAAACCCAAAGTATGACCGGGTCAGGCTGCCGCGGATATCATTCCCCAATGATTGTCCCCTTCATTATCTGGCCCCCTTCCCGAGGAGCACCACTCTCAGGGTCTTCAGGAGAATGTGAAGGTCCAGGAACGGAGACATGTTTTTCATGTAAAAAAAATCATACTGGAGTTTTTCGAGGGCGTCCTTCTCGGAGGCCCCGTACCCGTAGTTGACCTGCGCCCATCCCGTGATCCCCGGTTTTATCGAATGCCTGAGCGAGTAAAACGGGATATTGTCTTCAAGCAGGCCAACGAATTCGGGACGCTCCGGACGCGGGCCTATGAAACTCATCTCCCCCTTGAGGACGTTCCACATCTGGGGTATCTCGTCTGCCCGGGTCTTTCTTATGATCCTGCCCACGCGCGTGACCCTTGGGTCGTTCTCGCTTGCCCACATCGCTCCGCAGGCCTCGGCATCGGCCTTCATGGACCGGAACTTTACCAGCCTGTAGACGTTGCCCTGCAGGCCGACCCTTTCCTGCCGGTAGAAGACGGGGCCTTTCCCCTCGATCTTTATCGCGGCGGCCGCGGCAAGCGAAACGGGGCAGGTGACGATGAGACCGCAGAGGGCCAGCACAAAATCAAGGGCTTTTTTTATACGCTCGGCGTACAGGCTTTTCCTTACCCCCTGGAAGGTCGTATGGGCTATCCAGTTGTCGGTCAGATGGCTGACCGGGACCTTCCCGGTAAGCTCTTCGTACAAGGACGGCATGTCGTAAATTTCCGCGCCGTTCATCCTGCTTGTAATGACGGCCTTCAGGAGGGCGGGGTTGTCAACCTGCCCTACCGCTATCACGGCCGCCCCTATCTGCCCTTTATGGGCCAGGTCCGCAAGCGATACGCTGCCGCCTATTACTTCGAGGCCGCCTATCCTCCGGCCGGATTTCACCGGGTCGTCGTCTATAAACCCCTTCAGGTCGAAGCCTCCGCCCTTTTCGGCGAGAGCTTCGTAAATGGCCTTGCCGGTCCTGCCTGTTCCGATGATGACGAGGCCCTTCTTCCCCGCCCGCCCGGCTAAGTAAGAGAAGGCCATCCGCCAGAGATAAACGCAAACTGCAGCCGCCGGCGCGCAGGCAAGAAAAGCCCCTCTGCCCGCCCGCCAACCCGGCAGGACATGGAAGACGATGAGGCTTGCGGCAAGGGCCGCGCCCACTGCAAGCAGATACCATGAGATGAACCGGAGACTCCCCAAACGCCACTTCGGGTCATAAAGATCAAAGAGGTAGAAGCTCAGGAGACAGCACAAGGCAAAGAAAAATACGGCCCCGTCAAACCCGCCCGGCATAGCCGCCGTGGAAGAAAAAAAGCCGATGAAAAAGAAAAAGTGCGCGGAGAAAACGGTCACGGCCACGTCGCCCGCAAGAAGCGCCATCTGCCTCTTGATGTTCATGCCGGAACCCCCTGTATGGATTTGATCGTGGAAGGCTGTGCCAAAATTTCACCTCAGCCGGACGCCAGTCACCCGATACGCGGCCTGTTTATGTACGAATGCTTGGCGAAGTAATACAGAAGCCCGTAAAAATGGCTGAGTGCGTGCCGGCCAAGTAATTTCTTGTGCGTTATCTGCTGCGTATGATGGAGGACGGTGAGGTCCGTGCAGTAGAGTATCCTTTTGCCCGATTTCCTTATCCGCAGGCAGTAATCGACGTCCTCAGGAGCGTAAAATATCCTTTCATCCAGCGGCCCTATCTCCAGAAACGTATCCCGCCTCAAAAACCAGCACGCCGAGATCGCAGTCTCCACGTCGGTGTCGCCATCGAACGGGAAGTCCGGATAGAAATCGAGGTTTTTTAGCGGCACTTTAAGGACTATCCCGGGTATCTTCAAAAGCTTTGCCGCAAGGGATGGAAACCTTTTTACGGAATGCTGCACCCTGCCGTCCGGCAGGAGGAGTTTCGGGGCTACTATCCCGATTGAGCTGTCACTGAGCCTTGAGACCAGCGCGCTTAAACTTCCCCCGGCCAGTACGGCATCCGAATCGAGGATGCAGATGACCCCGTGGCGCGACATCGAAAGGGCAATGTTCCGCGGGAAAGTGGTGCCCCAGTTCCTGCCCAGCACGATGGCCCGTACGTTGTCGTCCGCCCGGCAGTATTCGCGCGCAAGCTCGACCGTTTTGTCCCTGGAGCCGTTGTCCACAATGCAAATCTCGTACAGCAAGCCCTCGGCCGCGCATTTTTGCGAGACCGACCTCAGGCAATCGAGGATCGTCCTCTCGGAGTTCCAGGTCAGGATGACAAATGATATCGCGTTCATCGAAGACGGTAAAAACTATGAACCCATGCCTCTTAAAAATCCGGAGAACATGCTGAACGCCCTGCGGGTCCTTCTTATCTCGGAGGGCCTTCTGAGCATACGCAACGCCTTGTAAAACAGGTACCGCGGCCGGAGATAGTACTTCCTCCGGGCGTAGTCGCACCACCTCGCAAGCTCCTCGCCCGTCATATCGAACGTCCGGACGGAGCTTTTGTGAAGCCCCCCGGCCGACAGGTAATCCGCGTAATTTTTTGCCTCCAAAAGTCCGTTTTCCGCCGCCCAACTGAAGTCGGCCGTGCCTGGGTACGCCATAAGCGGGAAAAATTGCACCGTGTCGTCCCGCAGCCTGAGGGCCAGACGGAGCGTCTCATCCATCGTCTTTCTGCTTTCGCCGCGGTTGCCCACCATGAAGCAGCCGTGCACGAGGAGACCCGCCTTCCGGGCGTTCCTGGAAAAAACTAGCATCTCATCAGGGGTTATGCCCTTGCCGATGCCTTCCAGAATGTCCGCATTGGCGCTTTCGTAGCCGGCGATCACCAGCGCGCAGCCGGCCTTCTTCATCCACGCCATGGTCTCAGGCCGGAGGTCCGCCCTCACGTTGCAGCACCACTTCATCCGGACCTTTCTCCTGATGATCTCCCGGCAGAATTCCGTCACCCTCCTGGCGCTCCCCGTAAAGGTATCGTCCTCTATCCCTATCTGCCTGACCTCGGGCATGTTTTTTGAAACCCATTCGAACTCGTCGGCAATGCTTTGCGGGGAGCGGACCCTGTAGCGCCCGCCGTGTATCGTCTGCGGATAGACGCAGAAGGTGCATTTGCCAACACACCCCCTTGCGGTCATTATCTGGATGAGCGGATAATCGGAAGCCGCAAAGAAATAATCCCTTACGTTCAGGTGCCTGCCGATAAACCTGCTCAGAAAAGGCAGCCCGTCCAGGTCCCGGATGAACTCCCGTTTCCTGTTGACCACCACATCTTCCCCACGCCTCCAGGCCAGACCTTCCACCGCGCCCAGCACATTGCTCCGGTAAGCGGCGTCCTCCCGGAGTTTTGCCGGGTCCGACCCGGCCAGTCTGCCGGCCAGTTCCCTTATCGTGTAATCGGCCTCTCCCACGGCAATTGCGTCCGTGCAAGGGTCCAGCCGGAGCGTTTCCTCCGGCAGGGCGGACGGATGTGTTCCCATCAGCGCAACCGCGCAGTCCGGCAGGAGCTGCTTGATCCTCCTGCCCACATCCACGTCGTTGAATATGCTGGGAGTACTTGTATCGATTACCGCAAGCCCCGGTCTGAAGCCGGAGACCGCCTCAAGGGTTTTCTCAAGGTCGAGGCGCGAGGCGCAGCTATCCAGGAGCTTTATCTCATGGCCCGCCTCTTCCGCCACAGCGGCGGCGTAGCCAAGCCATATCGGGTAGTAGAGAGTGCCGCTCTTCGTTATCGCCGGGCTCCTGGAACTCCTTGAAAACCGCCCGAACTCCGTCTTGAAAGGCGGGTTTAAAAAAAGTATTCTCATAGCGATTTGTAAACGCCGGCCAGATCGCCGGCCATCCTCCGCAGAGTGAACTCACTGGCTGCCCTCGCCCTTGCCCTTGCCGCCATCTCCGCCGCTTCTTCCGGATGGGCCATGACCCAGAGTATCTTTTCAGTCAGCGCGTCGGGCCTCGCCTTTGGCACGAGTATCCCCTCCCGTCCGTCGGTTATCATCTCCGGAATGCCGCCTGTCTTCGAGGCTATAACTATCCTTGCGTTTGCCATCGCCTCCATGACCACCAGCGGAAGGGGGTCCTCCCACAAGGACGGGACAAGGACGATGTCCGCCTCCGCCATGTATTCATGGACATTGTCCCTGAAACCTGCGAATTCCACCTGCCCGCTAACTCCTTCACTCCCGGCGAGGGTTTCAAGCGCCCCGCGCATGGGTCCGTCCCCCAGGATTTTCAATCCCGCTTCTACTCCGAAATCCCTTTTGAGCGCAGAGACGGCTTTTATCGCCATATCGAAACCCTTGTCCGGATGGAGCCTCCCCAGCGCCAGGAGTTTTGGGGGCCCGGCATGACAGGCCCTTGGCGCGGGTTTTATCCCGCCGGTCTCAAGCCCGTTGTGAAGCACCACGGTCTTTTCCCGCAGCCCCTCGCCGTCCGCGACGATCGTCTGCCTGACAAAACCCGAGACGGCCACTACCCTGCCGGCAAATTTCTTCATGAAAAACAGGAGAAACTTTCGCGCAGCGTCCGAAAAGGCGCCTCCGTCGCCGGGCGCGGGCAGCGAATCGTGCATATGACAGACAAGCGCCGCCCCGCAGAGCCTCGCCGGCAGGCACGAAAGGAGGAAGGCCATCATGCTGTTTGCGTGGACAACGTCTATCCGGTTGTCCCTTATGGCGCGAAAAAGCGCGCCCCACGCCCTGATGACCGAGGGTGAAAAAGCGGCCGAAAGCATGGCCCCCCATCCCTTCCCGCGGCTCATGGACATCGCCCTGCCGCCCCATGAAAAGGGGATGAACGTTATGCCGTCTTCGAGAAACCTCCGCCTGAAATCCCCGGCTGCGTTCATCAGCACGAAGGGTTCCACGCCGTATTTTTCGTCCCTGTAAAAATGATTGGCGAGACGCGCCAGGACCATGTGTCCCCCACCGATTTCGTTTTTTATGCAATCGACAAAAAGTACCCTCAACCCGCCCCCCCCTTCAGACTTGATGATAACTGCCGGTTGTCATATGCCTCCAAAGGCTTTTGAAGACGCCCGCGGCGAAGCGCGGGTCCATCATGTGCAGGCCCTGCACGGCAAGGCTCCTCTGCGAGGCCGGGTCCGGAAGTTTCCTTAAAAACGCCAGGCAGAACGAACTCGCAAGAAAATGGTAAGGACCGTTCATGCCGCCGGAGCTGAAGGACGACGCCTCCGGGCCGTACATCCCCCCCAGCTCCCCGATCACCTGTTCGAGTTCGCCGGGGACAAAGCCAAACGCCTCACGGTGCAGGACAACCGCAAGGGTGAAGCAGGCCCTTACAGGGAAACGGATATGGTTTTCCAGGGAGAAACGCACGAACCGCTCTTTCTGCCTGGCGCCGAACCCGTTCAGCCAGTGGCAGATCGTATAGAAAAGCTCAAGCGTGAAGGTTTTTTCCGGGAAGACCGAATGCATAAGAATGGAGGCCAGCTCTATCTCCGGCCTGAGGACACTCGCCTGATACCCGTCCGCGGCGTCTATGTTCATGCGGACGGCCTCTTGCCTGAGCTTCCCCGGGTCGATATACACGAAATAATCCGCGGATGGCGCCCTGTAGAGGTCCACGTAATAAATGCCGCCTTTCTTGTGGGCATCGACGCGCTCGCCGTTTCCGTTAAAACCCCTCGGATCGACAAACAGTGTCTGCATCGGCGCCGGACCCGCAAGGTTCCTGTACCCAAGGCCGAAAAAGGCCCTTGCCGCCCTTTCGTAGTCGCGCCTGTCCCCCAGGCATACAATGTCCACGTCATTGGGTGTTGCCGGAAAGGGTCTCATCGTCTTGAAAAGGACGTAATCGACCTTCAGGTCGTCAAGCACCCGGCCGGCCCTCGCCGCGGTCAGTTTCGTTTGTGCCTCCCGGAAAGCGAGCTTTTCATATTCCGGATCAAGATCTTCCAGACATCCCGAATCCTTCAGGTTCTTCAGATACAGCAGCCCTATCCTGTTTTTAAAGGCGTGCTCAAAAAGACCGGTTGATTCCGCGGGTGCGGCGTACCTCTGCCGTGGGTCAAACGGCGTGCCTATCTGCCGCAGAAGCTCAAGCGATGGGTTTTTTACCATCGTCCCTCCCTATCCGCTCCAGCACCTCGCACAAAAGCTCGTCCACAGGCTTTGTCCCGTCAAGCACAGGCATCCCCATACGCCTTGCCAGCTCGATATAAATCGGCCTTTTCTCCTTGAGGTACGCGATGTCCGGCACGTCGTCTTTCCTCGAGAAGGCGACCTCCTCCGGCACGTCGACCAGGAAGGTGATATCCGGCTTCGGCAGGACGGCAAGAAATGACCGTATCGTCCGCAGAAGGCCGTCCATGTCACACCCCCTGTTCATGACCATGTTGATGGCGGTGTCATATACGTATCTGTCCGATACAATCCCCTCACCCATCTTCAGGGGGATAACGACCTTCCTTGCCATCTGCGGCAGGTAATCGAGAAGAAGCATGACCGTGTAAACGATGTATAAAAAAGGCGCGAGAGAGAAGATAGCCCTCTTCCTTCTCGAAAAACCCTCATAATCGGACTGTCTGGACTTGCCCCCCGCCATCAGCCGCCGGCCGGCCGAAAGCAGCAAGGCAAGAAGCCGCGCCTCTATGAGGCTGTGCACATAGCGGAAATTGCCGTTTAATTCACCCGCAAGCCTTCGCGCCAGCGTCGTCTTGCCGGAGCCGTCTATGCCTATGAAGCAGATGAACCTCGCCTGCCCGCGCGTCATGGCTCTCTCGCGGCGTGGAGTTCTTAGTTTTTCATTTTTCATTTTTTCCATTTTTATGCCGGCCACCCAAAAAACCTTTCTGGAGGCGGCAATGCGATAGCTATGGGGTTTTAAACTATGGGGACTTTATCCAGCCGGTCTGCCTCCCCGGCAAGGAGCCCCCGGTATATCCGCTCCAGCTTGAGCACAAGTCTGCGCCATTCGTGGTGCAGGGCAAGCTGCCGGTTGCCTGACTGCCCTCCGCCCGCCCTTATCCGTCTTATCGCTTCCTCCAACTGCTCCCCGGTTTCATAAAAATAAAGCCCGCCGCCAGGCCTGAAGAGTTCGGGCAGCGCCCCATAGGGCGTTGATACAACGGGCAGGTTTGTGGACATCGCTTCAAGCACCGAAAGCGGCGTCTCTATGGAGCCGCTCAGCCTGTTAAACGGCCCCCCGCCGCGGGCCCTCACCGGGAAGATATAGCAGTCGGCCAGTTTGTACAGCTCGTCTATACTTTCAAAATAACCCACAAAAATCATGCAGCCGCTGGCCTTTAGCCTCCTTTCAATCCCCTCCTCGCGCGTGAAGCGCGTGCTGCCGGCCACCACCACCTGGATGTCCTTCATACTGTCCTGAAGGCGCGCAAGCGTGTCCAAGCCCCTGTTTTTTCTGATGTGCCCCACGTGCAGGAGCACGAATCTTTCAGGACCGATGTTGTATTTCCTCCTGATTTCGAGTTTCCGGGGCCCCTCCGCAGGCTTGAACCTCTCCGTATCCACTCCGTTTGGGAAAAAGGCCGTCTCGAAGCCGATCCCTCTTAAAAAAAAGTCCACGCTGCCGGACTGGGTGAGGGCCAGAGACGGTTTTAAGGCCGGCAACATCCAGAGCCATGGGGCCTTTATCCTCGGATTGGTCATCGAAACCACCGTCTTCGACCCCGGGGTGAGAAGTTTCAGGGCCTTGCACGCCAGGAGCGTCTTCATCGACGGACCGTGCAGAAAATGGATTATATCGGGTGAAAACCTTCGTATGTCCCTCATTGCGCCCGGCTTAAGCAGCGCGGGCAAGGCTATTTCAAAAGTCTTGCAGACCCCCCCGAGCCTCTTGCCGAGGTTCGAGGAGATGACCTCCATGCCCTCGGCGCATCCATTGCGGCCGCCTGCCCGGGGGCCGCCGATCAAAAGCACCCTGACTGAAGCCGCTTTATTCACGAAACGCCGGGGAATCCCTCCACCGCAGCGGCCGCCCGCATCCGCTGGCGGCGCCGCCGCAAATGGCTGGACCTGATGCAGGCCGCAATGACGGCCACCGCCTCCGGCGCCGCCCCTCGGGGCAGGATGATATCGGCATGCCTTCTGCTTGGCAGCACAAAATCCATGTGCATCGGCCTTACCGTCCCAAGGTACTGGCTTATGACCGACGCCATCTGCCGTCCCCTGGTTTTCATGTCCCTGTCCATGCGTCTCAAAAAACGTATGTCGTCATCCGCATCGATAAAAAATTTGATGTCTATAAGGTCCCTGAGCCTCTTTTCCACATAGATAAGCACCCCCTCCACTATGATCGCCTTCCCCGGGACGACCCTCTTTCCGCCGCGCCTGAGATGCGTCCTGAAATCATAGACCGGCACGGTCACCGGCACGCCAGCCACAAGTTTTTTGAGATGCCTGACCAGAAGCCCGGAGTCGAGCGAATCCGGATGGTCGTAATTGAGCGTCCCGCGCTCCTCAGGCGGATAAACGCCCCTGTCCAGGTAATAGGAGTCATGATGGATCACGGTCACTCCGCCGGGGCCGGCCGCCCTCCGCACGCGTGTGACAAGCGTGGTCTTCCCGGAGCCGCTTCCGCCGGCAATGCCTATGACAAGCGGCCTTTCCACATGCGTCCTCCCCCGATCCCGGCCTTGGCAATGCGTGTCGCAAAAGGCATGAACTGTCCCCTTGTGGCCGCCCTTATCATGAACGCCTTCAGTCTGTAAGCCTTCCTCAGCGCGCCAAGCCAGAAGCGGTCCGCCCTCTCCCCAAGCGGCAACGCCGCTTCACGGTATCTGTTTTTAATCATGGCGTCGTCCCTGAAGAAGGCCTCCCTCGCCGCCATCGTCTTGCTGTCCGGGTGGAACCTGAAGTGCGCCAGGACTCTTGGGATGTTGGCGAACTTCATTTTATGGCTGGCCGCGCGCAGGAAAAATTCGTAATCCATCTGGTATGAAAGCGATGCGTCAAGGTATCCGGCTTCCTCAAGGACCCTCCGGCGAAAGAAAAAAGTGGGCTCGGCGATGAGGCTGCCCCCGTAAAGCAGTATCCCGAAATGAAAGGGGATGGATTTTACGGTGTTCAGTTTCGCGCCGGACTCATCGATATGGACAATGTCCCCGTATACGCAATCGACGTCCTTGTGCGCATCAAGGAAATCGACAACCGTGCGGACCGTGTATGGCAGATACAGGTCGTCCGAATCGAGATAGGCAAGGACCTCCCCGCGGGCTATTCGCAAGCCCTTGTTGATCGCGTCCGCCTGGCCGCGGTCGGGCTCCGATACCCATGTGAGGTTGTAACCGCCTTCGTATCCCCTCAGGATATCAATCGTATCGTCCGTGGAGCCGCCGTCGATTACGATGTGCTCGATGCCGGGGTAGTCCTGTCCCTTTACGCTCATCAGCGTCTCGCCGATAAACCGCCCCTGGTTCAGCGAAGGGGTTATGATAGAGACTTTTGTCATGGGTGCCAGAGCCTCAAAAATGCCTCGGTCAGGCACAACCAGTCTTTCAATGGGTCTCCTGAGGGACGCCTTCCGAACATGAAGGCGGCTCGCCCCAATAAAGCCTCAAGGATCCGGTCCTCCCTTACCGCAAAAAGCAGAAGCGCCATAAGGGCGATCAGCCTTCCCCTTCGCGCCTTCAACACGCCGCCCCTTATTGAAAGCGTGCCTTTCCCGGCCAGGTGGGCCAGCAGGGACCTGAACTCCAGCCGGTCCTCGGCCTTCGCAATCCCCGCGTAATCGGCCCAGTCCCTTATGCGCAGCCCGAGCCTCCTTTCCTCAAAGTAAAGAAAGAATTCCCCGAAAAGACGCTTCACGTCGAACCACCATTTTCTAAAATCCATGTTCCGGTATACGGAAAAATCGGGCCTGAGCTTCTGCTCCAGGGCCTGGACATACAATGGGACGATGACTTCGGCCGGCGCGATGTCATGGAGGTCCAGTCCCTGGATGATCTCCATCCTCTTTGCATAGGAGAAATGGTATTTCCCCTTCATCAGAAGGATGGAATCGCCCATCGCCCTGATCGCCTGATTGCATTCGATAATGACCCGCTCTTCCTCACCGGCGGGCAGGCGGTCATTGCCCAGCAGCGACCTGCCGGCAAGCAGCATCCCTCCGCCGCGGTTTCTGAAAAGCCACGTCCCCTCAAACAGGCTTATGTCCTCCGCCCTGTAGTCCGGCATCCACGCGCATGGGTCTTCCGCCCCGTAGAGCAGTCTATGCCCGTTTTTGACTTCATAATTGGCTATCCTTGCCGGCTGGCAGCCGTTAAAGTACGAAAGATGGACGGTTGCGATGTCTATCTGCGCGACCCCAAGCTCCGCGGACAGCTCCCGGGCCAGCGTTGCCAGGCGCGGACGGTACTTCCTGCAGAGCACCGCGTATCTGAACTTGTCGGGTTCGCCCAGCACCACCATAAGGTCGTAATCGTTTATGACCCTGACTTTCCCGCCTTCGATTAACACCGAACCCTCTGCCCTGCCGAAGCTTCCCGTAAGCAGCACCGAATGGATGTGCGCCGGCATAAGGTCCACGGCCCTGGCGGTAATGCGCTCAAGATCGTCTGCGATCTGCCTGTCGACGAATTCCAGCCGGTGCGCCGTGTAGCTCATGCCATCCGTCCCTTTGTGTCCGGTGTCCTGACTACTTTCGATGTTTTGTGCCGTTGGTCCTGGCATTGCGTGGCGCAGGCCGGGTTATCCCAGGCTCATCCTTATTCTAAGCGCCGATTGCCTTATCAAACTGGCCAGCAGAAGCGTTAGCGGCACAAAGATCATGATATTAAAAGGGAAAGCACAACCGGACATTCCAAACCGGTCCCGGATCGCGACGTGAACAATATAAATTTCAAGGGTGCATGCGCTCGTCCAGGCAATGGCGTCTGAAAAAACCGGCAATGCCATCAGCCTGGAAATCAAAGGCGACCTTGATACCTTCAAAAGCAGATACACGAGAGGAAAACACGCCAGTTGTTCGACAAATTGGGCGTGGAAATTCATGCTTCTATGCATAAGATATTTGTTGCCGTATATGAGTATTAATAATATCGCCGTCCAGATCAAGTCGCGCGCCCCGCCATATCTTATTTTGTAGTTCCTGCTCCCCAGGAAAATCCCGAACAGAAAAATCCCCAGGTAGAAAAAAATTACGACAGACGATAAATGACCTATGGAATATCGCGACAAATCCGTATATTTGAAATAGGAGAAGACATACGCGAGAAAAAGCGGCAGGACCGCCAATGCAAATTTTCTATCGGAATATCTCTTCATGATAAAGTACCCGATAAAGTAATAGACCATTATTGCCTGAAGGAACCAGAAGGGCGGATAAAAAAAATTCCCCAAAAAAGACAACAGATCGTAATTGGCCGCTTTCTTCGCATAGATCAGCAAAGGCAACTGCAGCAATATCAGCGAAAGCCAGACGGACGGATAAATCCTTACTATCCTTTTTTCGAGGTATTTCAATAAAGTCGCCGGTTTTTCCTTTTCACTCAGGGAAAGTCCAAGCGAAGACAACATGAAAAAAATCGAATTCCCGATTATCCCCCCGGTTGCGAAATAAGCCACCGGGTAAAACTTCTTTAAATGCGTATTCACGATCAGGATTATCGCCACAAACCTCAGAAAATTCGTATCTTCCCTTTTATTATTTTTATCCCGCGCGCTCATGCCCGCGCATCCGGATTTTTACGCTCGCGGCGCCGCACGTCAGTCAACCTGCGCCGCGCAGGCCTGCTTTACCTTGTTGAAAAGCTGCAGGTGCCAGTCCCGCCTCATGAACGGTTTTTCGACGATCATAAAAATCAGCGCTCCGGCTGCCGCGGTTATGAGCAGCATTGAACATATTTTTATGGACGCGTCGAGATATAATGGTCCGGGCAAACGGATTCTGGTGATAACAAACTCACTGAAAAAATAAAGGACAACCCTGTGAAAAAGATAGATTGAATAGCACATCCCGCCGATTGTGACTATCCACTTGTTCCTGACTACGGCGTTCCAGCAGACGCCGTTGAAGCAGCTCATATAGAACAAAAAGACCAGCGCCGCCAGAAAAAGCATGTCCCAGCACTGGTTCAGGTTGAATTTAAATAGAAGAAGTATGCCCAGGAAAGCGAACGACGCGACCGCGTCAAAATAAAGTGCCCTGCCGCGGGCGGCCCGGTGCCAGCCGGCAAGATACGCTTCGGCCAGCAGAAATCCCGTCAGAAACAGCGGCAACTGCGCTGGCAGCGTGAACCATAAAAGTCCGCGGACGCGTTCGCTCAGGAAAAGCTGCGGCAGGCAGGAAACAAAAATTGCCGAAACCATCGCGGTCCGCCGGGTCCGGCTGTTGCCGATGGCAAATACGAGGGCGAGAAACGGGGCCAGGACATAGAACTGCGCCTCGATCTCCAGCGACCACGAGGCGAAAAACAGGTCATTCGGTCTCAAATAAAAGAAAAAATGCGAATATGTTATCCCGGAGATGTAGTGGGGCAGGCTCTCAAGAAAAGGTTTATGCTTGATCAGGACCGCCACCATAAGCCACATCGTCATCGCTATGATGTATGGCGGCTCCAATCTCGTCAAACGGCGCAGATAATATTTTTTCAGTGAAACCGGCTTTCCGTCCTTAAGGTAATTCCGCGCAAAAGGCAGCACGAGGATGAACCCGCTGATCACGAAAAAAAGCCGGACGCCCACGCCGCCGTGCAGCGCAATGTCGGCCGGGAGGTTCCCTGAAAGGTCAGCCGCGCTGTCCAGCTCATACAGCCGGACGGCATGCAGAAGGACAACGAGGGCGATGGCAAAAAACCTCAGGCCGTCTATCTCCGGTATGAAGTCTCCGGAAGAAGTGACGCGCCGCAGCCTGCCCAGCAGTCTCTCGGAATAAGTTCCGGTTTGCATGGTCCTAATGGCCGGCCCTGATGCCGGCCTCCAGGCCCAGCATCGAGACGATTGCCGGGAACATCTCCACGGTGCGGGCCGGATTTTTTGCAAGCGAGCTCAATCTCTGCTCCGAATCGTAGAAAATAAAGGCGGCGCGGTCCTCTACGGCTTCGCTCCTGTAGCCGTGCATTGCCGCAACCGGCGTGCCGGACTGGTAAAAATTAGGGAAAATCAGCCCCCCCTCATCGGCCCAGAACATGAGTTCTCCGAACCTGCAGTGAGCATAATTTATCCTGTAGTCTTCCTTCTGCCTGCCGGAGATGATTCTGCCGCCGGTGAGTCCCCCAAGGATGTCCGTGACTTCGGCCCTCGCGCACTCGTTAAAGAACCAGAATCTGGCGACCGTGGAGTCGAGAAAAAAAAGATAGTCCCTTGGCGGCCGGCTCCTGGCGCTTTCAAGCGCCCCTTTTATGTCTATATGCCGCCTGACGCCGGTCATCCCATGGTCTCCGAATATGGCGGCTTTCACCCGGCCGTACTTTTTTCGCAGGAGCCTGAATATGTCCTTTATAGTTTCCTCGACCTCCGCAAGTCTCTTTTCAAGCTGCGAGGAGCGGGGGCCGAAAGCATGTCCCACGGGGTCAAGGTCTCCGATCATGAGAAAGACGAGGTCCAGGTCTGACGGAAGCCCGGCCCTCAGCTCACGGTGTATCCGCCTCGCGGAGCATGAAGAGACGGGAGCGCCAAGGTATATCCACTTTCCTCCTTCCCGTCTGATCATGTCAAAAAAGGTTTCGGAGGGGTAGCGGCAGCGGTCAAACGGGTTACCTTTGCGCCTGGCATCCATAAACGGCAAGACCGAAAACGGGATGTCATAGGGCGCCAGCCCCATCCTTCCGAGCGCGATTCTGGGTATCCGCTGCAGACCGTGCGGGATGGCGTCGAGAAGGCGTCCCCAGCCCTTGAGAATCCGGAACGGGGAGGTTTCCGGAGAGCACCAGAAATGAAAGCCCTCATCGCACTCATCCGGGTGCAGCCCCGCCAGGTATGCCCCGTCCGTCTCAAAACCGAACGGGGGGACCAAAGACCCGCACGAACCACAGGCCGCCAGCTCCCTGAAAAACCCCCCAGGCGACCGGTCCGGATAATCGTGGCGAAATGCGTCGAGCATGATCACAAGGCAGATACCTTTCTTCAATTTCCCGCCGCCAGAATGTCTCCCCGGATAGCGGCTCCATCCGGGGCGTGATCTTTTTTAATCTTTCCAAATGCGAATATGACCGGCATCAGAAACGCCGGGGCCAAACGCCGGTGCAGCATGCCGAGGGAATAGGCAATCCTTGAGAATTTGAGATGTGACGGCTCCGCTTCGTAGCCATACACCACATGCTCGAAGCCATTTTTCTTCATAATCCCTCTCAGTTTCCGGATACTATTGCATTTGTAAACAGTCGGGAAAACATCTTCCTCCTTCCTGCCTTGAACGGCAAAAATCACTTTCGCGTGATACTTGTTTGGAATAAGCCTCGCGAACAGCCCGGCATAGCTCCATTGATTAGGGGTCCTTATGCATAAAAAACCGTCATTTTTCAGGACCCTCCGGATTTCCATGAAAAATTCATCCGGTCTCTCAACGTGCTCCAGAACATTATCGCAGAGAACCAGGTCAATGGAATCGTCACCGATGGGCCAAAAGCGTTTTTGTATCAAATGGAATTCATCCAGAAAGGGATTGGCTTGCGCGCCTTGATCAACATCTATTCCAATAACCCTGGCGGCTTTCCCATGCAGGTTCCTCAGGCTCCTCCTGTAGGCAACGGCATCCTCGCAATATGCTCCTCTCCCACAGCCCACGTCAAGGACCACTGAAGAAGAATTGACAAGCGAATTGACCCTGTTAAAAAAAGTTACAATACCATCAATATCCGAAAACCCGCCGAATCTTGCCTCAGGATAGAACTGTTCCTTATTAATCATCGCCAAAGATCATTCCTCACTTTCGTTACCTGCAGATTCCGCTGTCGCCACGTAACCCGTAACTGGCGCGCGTCCGGCAACCCACCATTGCCGGCCCTTGGGCGAACCCGTCATTAAGCCGGGCGATACCGTAGTCCCGCCATATGACCTCGCTCCATCCTAAAAGGATCACGAAGCATGAGAGAAACGTGAAGTTTTCGGAAAACTCGAACCCCCGGAAGGCGGACGAGAGGCTGACCATTACAATCCATAAAAGCACACCAAAGACGACCGCGTTTTCCTCCGCCGTCATCGGCAGGCGCCGGAGCATCGAAAAAGTCCTTCGAAAGGCCAGAAGGAGCAATATGACTATTGCGGCAAGCCCCGTGACGCCGTATCTCAGTATCATCAGAATCGGACCGTTCACGTCATAGCCGGTGCTTCCTCCCTGAAATCTTCTTATACCGGCAATCCTGGATTTCCTGTATCCCCCGAAACCAGCGATCCATGCCGGCGCCCCCCCTTCCGAAAGCTCCTCTTTCGCGTGGACCTGCCCCATGAGCATGTCCCGGCTTTGTTGTTCCGCCCTGGCCTTCTCAAGCCTGCTTACCATGTATTGTGTCCTGTCGCCAAAAAAGCCGGTGTAGGCATAAAGGCAGTACAGAGCCGACGCCGCGCAGATTATTATGGCGGCCGCGCGGTATCCGGCTTTCATCCCGCCGCCTGCCAGATAAAGGGCCGCTACGGAGGCAAGCAGGCCCGCAAGCAGCATCAGCGCGTAACCCCTCTCTCCGCTCAGCGCCGTATGCACCAGAAAAAGCAGGCTAAGAAGGGCATAATAGAAACGTTCCTTCTTTTTGACCAGGGCGAGAAAGAACGTGACAGCCCCCATGATGGGCGTGACAAAGTACATGGTGAGCACCATGCTTATCTTGTCGCCGAAAAAGTTGCCCTCGAAAACCTTCGCCCGGGAAAAAACATCCAGGGTTGGAGGGTTTATAAGCCTTATCAGAAACCGGCTGTTCGTAACGGAGATCACTACAAACAGGCCGGAGATTGCAGCCGTTACGGTTATCAGGGCGTTAAGCAGCCCCGCTATATGCCTTCTTTGGGTCAGGCGGACCACGATGAAATAAAACATATAGGTCTCAAGCAGCCTTATGGTGGTGCCTATGCCCATCTTCGTCCGCCAGTATATGGAGACAAAGATGGTCGCAACGTTTACAAGGAGCATTGCCAGGACCGCCCTGCCGACCACGCCCCTTGAGGGCGGCCGGTGTTTTTTCGAGAAAAAGGCCAGGAAAACACCCAGGATGAAAACCACGTATTCAAAACGGATGGAGTCCCCCTTGACACCGTATGCAAACCAGTTGCCCATCACTATCGCCGGCAGGGTGGAGCTGAGTATAAAGGCATATATGGGCAATTCCTCAGGGTTCTTCACGATCCTCAGGGTGACGTATATGATGACGGCAATGCTTGCGAGCGCCCACATGGCTAGGGGGTCACACTCATGTCAGAATTCCAGTCCGAGGTATTTCTGGACCCGCATGCGGACTGAGGTCGGTTTTTGCCATAGCCAGTAAAGGGCGTTCAAAAGGCGCGGGAAACGCCTCAAAAAAGGGGCCGAATATCTTTCAAGGATCAGTCTGCCTTCGCTCCTGCAGACATCCATCATGGTGGCAGTCTTCGAATGGCCGTGCAGCCGGAATTCCCCAAGCGGCGGGCCGGATATCCTTTTTGAAGGCCCCGCCGCGGTCAGCCTCATGAAAAGGTCCTTGTCCATCGCAAAAGCGAAGGACACGTCCATCCCGCCGCATTTTTCGTAGGCCCACTTCGGCCAGAAGCAGCCTTGCTGCGGCCACGTGTGCCTTCCCAGGTTGGCCGTCACAATCCTTAGCGGGCGGCTCACGAAAAAACGTTTCGTGACCCTGCCCGCCCCGTCGATGAAGTTTATGTCTCCGTTGGCGAAGGCGACCCCCGGGTTCCTTGAAAAAAAGCTGGCCACCCTCCGGAAGGTCCCGGGAAGATACCGGTCGTCAGAACATAGATACGCCAGTATCTCTCCGCTTGCCCTCTCAAACCCCTTCTTTATGGCGTCCGTCTGCCCGCCGTCCGGCCCTGTTCCTATATGTGATAGAAAGGGTTCGTATTTCTTGATGATGTCAAGTGAGCCGTCCGTGCTGCCGCCGTCCATCATGATATATTCAAGGTTCGGGTATCCCTGGAGCAAAACCGACCTTATGGCCTCCTCGATATACCTGCCCTGGTTCAAACTGGGTGTTACGACCGAGATTTTCGGCCATGCCGCCCCGTCCGGCATCCTGTCCGGGAATACCCCGGGCCCCACCGTCCACGGCCAGCCGGACAGCCCCCGGGGAGGAGCCGGCAACCCCATGTCCTGCAGGCCGCCCATGGCTATGAAAAAAACCTTTCGTTCATGAAGACGCCGTCCGCGAAAAGCGCAAGGCCCTTGCGGTCATATACCCAGCCCGCCATCGCCCGGAGCCTGAAGCCCGAGTCCTTCAGATATCCATATATGTCCCCGAATACCGGCTGCCCCCTGTAATGCTCGAAGAACATGACTTCGGCAACGACGATCTTTGTGTGTTCAAGCGCGCTTTTGCCGCCCTTGAAGACCTCCAGCTCATATCCCTGGACATCGACCTTCATCAGATCGACCGTATCGACGCCGCTTTCCCTGAAGATATCGTCCAGCGTGCGCATCTCAACCCTTATCCTCCTCTCGATGTCCATGGGCTGGTGGAAAAGCTCCCCCATCCCGGGCGATATCTCCAGGACGGAACTGGCGGCCGGAAAACTCACTACGTTAAAATCGGCGCGCCCCGCCTCTCTGCCGAGCGCGCACTCGAAGACCATCTGCCCGGGCGCAAACGTTTTCGCCCTGATGAGCTTCGCCATCTCGGGATTGGGCTCCACGAGGGCCATGAACTCCGGCCGGTACAATTCGCTGATGCCGGCCGACACGTCCCCGGTGAAGGCCCCTATGTCGAAGACCTTTTTGGGCACAAACTTCCCCAGCGCCGCTGGCCAGTACCCCGCGGCCTCGCGCAGCGGCGCGCAGAGGCGGGGCGAAAGGAAGCGCCTGTCGCGTAAGCGATAAAGGTTCCCGCGCATTGCCATTTCGTTAAACGGTCCGTATATCAATCTTTTTATCGGGCCGGCAGCCATTTTTCCCCTTGTGTCCTCACATCGGCCTTCCCGCGCGCATCATTCCACGGCTTGCCCGGGGAATCCACGTGCGCCGCGGCAGGCATCAGTTCTTGGAGACGGCCGACTGCCTCCATGGCAGCCTCGCGTAGCTTAAAAGCATCCCTGCCGCATTCCTTGCCGTCTCCAAACACCTGTACCTAGCAAAAAGGATATTCTCCGCGGATGCGGCAAATAAAAACGATATACCCATCGCAAGCGCGGCCACCGCGAAAAAGGGCGTCCAGCCAGCGGCATGCGCCCTTACGGCGGCCCATGTCCCAAGCAGGCAGCCCGCCATCATCATCAGGGGGGAAACAAGCGGCCTGAAGAGCCCGCCCAGGTTGAAACGGCCGCCCTGACGGTCCACCCAGAAAACCCAGCAAAGGCCCGTTATGCCCGCCCACAACTGGGCGAGGCTTGCGCCCAGAACGCCGAGCCGCGGCACGATAACCAAAAGCGTGCCGATTACCAGAAGCCCTTGCACGAGCGACAGCACCGCATTGGGCGCGCCCCGGCCTTCGGCCCAGCTCACCTGGTAGGGCACGATATCTATACTCCACAGAAAACCTTGAAAACATGCCAGGACAAATGGCAGAAGCGCCAGGCGGGCAAACCCCGGCCCGACCAGTTTGTACAGGAGCGGGTAGGCCATGAGCGCGAGCCCCCCGTAAAGCACGGCGGAAACAAAGGTGACAAACCACCTTAACCGGTCCTGAACCCTTTTCACCACCGCTGCCGTGTGCTCGCCGGCCCCCGCAAGCATAGGGAAGAGGAAATCGCTCTGCCCGGCTATCAGGGCATGGACCCTCTTGACGACATTCTGCCCTATCACGTAATAAGGCAGCGAGCGGCTTCCGAGAAGGGTCGTAAGCGCCATCCTGTCGGCCGCCCCGGTAAGCAGGCTGGAAAACGATCCGGCGTATACCCAGCCGCCGAAGGCGCCCATCGAAACAAGCTCCGCCAAATCGAGCTTCGGCAAAACAGCCATGCCGGTAAGGTATCGCACCAGGGCCATCGAGCACAGGGCGCGTATGACGGAAAGCGAGAACACGAGCAGGGCCAGGGGTGTCATCGCCGGATAAAAAAGGACCGTCAGGAATCCAAGTCCGCTCGTCAGGAAACTGAAGAGGGAATTCACGAGCGCGATGAGATCGTAACGCTGCATGGCCGGCAGCACGGTTTCGTAAGACGCATAGACCTGTCTGGCCAGAAATGAAAGGCCGGCAAGCGCCGTGGCGCCAAAGGCGTCCGCGCGAAAGGCCGCCCCCATCCTGCTCCACTTGAAAATCCACGGGAAGGCAAGCGTCGCAAGGGCGGCAACCGCAACCCCTACCGCGATGCCGGCGAAGAGGACCACTCCCAGCGTGGCGCGGATGCCGGATAGCTCCCGCCGCCCCTCGAACACGGCCATTTTTCTTATCGCCGCCGTGCCAAGGCCGAACCCTCCCACCGCCGCCGTCATGGAGGTTATGCCGTCCAGCAGCATCAGATACCCGGCCCGTTCAACCCCGAGCATCCGGATACGAAAACCCGCGAACAGCAGCGCGGCCGCGAACCCCGCCATCGCTCCGATGGAGGAGGCCGTGGAGTTTCTGACCGCCTTTCTCAAAAGATTACCGGGCAAATATCCTCCTGGCCGGCTGCGCTATCCGCCTGCTGGCCTCCCTCCTGAAGTAATGGTGGAAAAAACCCCGCGTGTTGAAGTTTCCCTCCCTCAGCTCGTCCGAAATAAAATCCCTGCAGACCATGGGCGGATGGCTCAGGGGAAATTCCATCGCCTCCGTTTCCAGGCAGTCATGGCTCCTTTTTTTCTTCACGTGGGTCGACTCCGGCCCCGTGCCGACATGGGAGACCAGGTTCACGCCCGGCACTATGGAGAGCCCGCTGTTCATTATGGTGGAGAGATAAAATTTCCAGTCCCAGTGGCCGATCTTGTCCTCGTACATCCCCTGAAATATCGAATCCCAGTAGTCCAGTTCCCTTTTTTTGTAAAATATGGTGCGCAGGCCGTGGAGCCGCCTGAACTCCGGCCAGCCACCCATGTCGAAATCGAATGCGCCCCAGGTCCTTTTCCATGTCGCCCATCCCAGGTGGTTATTGTAACGTCCGCTGAAATAATAGCTGTACGCGCGGCCCCTGCCTCTCTTCTGAAAATTCGTGCCGTGCACAAGGGCGACCCTCTCGTCGTGTCGATAGCGCTCCAACATCTCCTTGAAAAACCTGAATGCGCTTTCATCCGGCACACAGTCGTCCTCGAAGATTATCGCCTCCTCCGCGTCCCGGAATACCCATGAAATCCCTTCATACATGGCGCGGACGGACCCCTTGTTCCGGTCGGAAAAATTCACCCTCAGGTCGCAAGGCCAGTCGACCTTATCAGCCAGCATCCTGGCCAGCCTGCATTTTTCCGCGTCATCCGGATGATCGGCCCTCGGGCCGTCCGCAGAGATATACAAAGTACGCGGCCTGACGGCCCGTATCTTCTCAAACACCCTCCAGGCGGTAAGCGGCCTGTTGAATATGTGCAGCGAGACCGGCACGTCAAGCATGCGACATCTCCCCGATGATCAACTGCACCCTTTTGCCATAAACGGTATCCCCGGTTTTTTCCCTCGCCTTCTCCAGGTAGCCAAGGAGCTTTTCCCTTTGACGGGGGGCGAGCCTGAATGTGCCCTCCCAGTACCATTTCCTTATCCTTTGGCCACGCACCCATTGTGTCCAGTAGCGCTCCGCGGCCTCGAAGAACTCCTTCATCTCCGGGGCGCCGGGTCCGTAAAACCTCCGGTAATAATCATCCAGGAGCCTGTCCACGTTCAGATCCGCATCCCACAGCAGCCTGGCGGTGACATAAAGGTTGAGGTGGGTGAGCCCCGGATATGCAATCGACAGCGGCGGTTTCGCCGTCTCGGCCTCGATGAACTCCCCGCGGCTCATCCCTTTCAGGAATTTAAGGTCCCTCGCTATGAGGTGGGGAAATATGAAAGGCTCCCCTTGCTCGCTGCCGGCATAATACCAGTTGTAATACTCCCAGACGTAGATGTTGGCGCACTTTTTCCTCCACTGCCGGATAAGGGCGTCCACCTTCGCCCTTTCTTTGGCGTTCGCGCTCTGCATCCTCAGCTTGCAGATCATCACGAGCACATTCGGAGGAAACCGCTTTATTTTCCTGGGCGGCAGCCGGTAGTCCTGATACGCGATGCCGCCTATGAACCTGTGCGGGTGTGTCTTGTAGACCTCTTCCGCCACCCGGTTGACAAAGCCCCACATATAGTCGGAGAACCTGCCCTCCGGCCCCATCGATGGATCGTCCGCTGCCTTGAGCCTTTTGTCCTTGCCGCTGTTTGTCCCGAGGTAAAAATCGTCCGCCATGAGCGGATAGACCCGCTGAAGCGGGTGCGAGTCAAAATACGCGTTGATGTCCTTTACGAACTGCCCGGCCACCCCCGGCTGATCGAGGACGATGTGGTGCGGCCGCACCTTCCCGTTACAGTAGAAATACTCCGGATGGACGCCCAGATATTTTTTAGCGAAGATATCGAACGTGTCGTTCAGTTCAACCGGGAAGTCCGCCCCGAAGCCGGCCCGCCTGTACCAGCGCGCGGCTTCGTCGTATTGCCGGCTTCCGAAACCGTAGGCGAAGTACCACCGCCTGTAGGTAAAATCCGGTGACGCCTCGAACTGCGTGTCCGCTATCCGTATCGAAGCCCTTTTTTCGATAACCTCCCCCAGCCTGCCGGGCATGTACCATCTTACCCCGAGGTATTTCTCCAGGAACCGGTAGACGGCGTACAGCGTGCCGGTCTGCCCGAAGGCGCTTATGCCGGTGTCCGGGTTATAGGTCTCATTGAGGCTGAATGTGCGGCTCATCCCGGTCATGGGCGGCCCCGCGTAATCCCTTCCGATCAAAACAAGGCAGTTGCCGCGCGCGATGATCCTGAATCCATCCGGGCGAAGCCCAGCCGCGCTGACGCCAAGCTTGCGCGTATAAGGGCTTTCCCCGATGAGGACATAGTCCCTTCCGCGCTCCATCGATGGCTTTTCATCGGGGGGCGCGGTTTGGATGGGCAGCCGTGCCCCGCTTATCTTCTCCACGTAGCTGCGGAACTCGCGGGCCGCGTATCGGACCGTCTCCGGCTGGCCGCTTCCAATGATTATGGTCGCAAGCGGCCTTCCGTCCGCGGCTATCCGGACCGCATGGCATGGAGCCTGCGAAAAGAGGATGAACAGGCAGACCAGGACCGGTATGCATCGCACTGCCCTGAAACCCGGCCCGAGGCGGACTGTCATGACAGGAAGGCCCTGACCGCATCCGTTATGTATTCTATCTCTTCGTCCTTCAGGCCTATCGAGGATGGCAGCCACAGCCCCCGGTGAGCAATTGACTCGGAAACCGGGAAGGCGCCCTCGGGATACCCGGCATATATCTCCTGGTGGCTGATGGGGGGATAAAAGGGGCGCGTGCCTATCTTCCGCTCTTTCAAGTGCGCGGCCAGGCCGTCCCTCACCCGGCGGGACGGAAGGATGATGTCCACAAACCACGGAGGGGTCTGTCCGAGGTCGGTAGGCAGCATCTTGATGCCGGGTATCCCGGCAAGCAGCTCCTCGTACCTGGCGTATATCTGCTTTTTCCTTTTTATCCTGAAGTCCATCAGCTTCATCTGCTCGATGCCGATGACCGATTGCAGGTCCGTGAACTTGAAATTGAACCCGACCCTGTCGTGCCAGTCGGTTGCCGGCGCGGTGCGGCCGAAGTCCTTGAGCTTCACGATCTCACGGTAGAGCTCCTCGTTGTCGGTGACGACCGCACCGCCCTGCCCCGTCGTTATTATCTTGTGAGGGGTAAATGACAGGACCCCGGCGTCCCCGAAAGTGCCCAGGGCCTTCGCGCGCCACCGGGAGCCGAAGGCCTGGCAGGCGTCCTCGATTAGAAAGATACCGTTTGCCCGGCAAAACCGGGCCACGACATCCATGTCGCCGCAGCGGCCGTTTATGGAGACATACATGAGGGCCTTCGTCCGCCTGTCAGTGGAGGCCTTCTCCAGGTCGGCACAGAGGGTGCCGCTCTCCACGTCGCACAGCCGCACCTTCGCGCCCGTCCACCTGACCGAATTTGGCGAGGCTATCATCGTGTAGTTGGGCACTATCACGGAATCCCCCGGCCCCACGCCCGCCGCAAGGAGCGCAAGGTAGAGGCCCACCGTTCCGCTTGGCACCACAACCGCGTGCCTGACGCCAAGAAATTCAGCGATGGCCCTTTCAAAATCGCGCGTCTTTTCGAATTCCGTCAGCCATCCGCCCGAAAGGATATATTCCGAGACCGCCCTTGCCTCATTGCCGGTCACATACGGCACTACCTGGTGAATGAATTCCATCCTTACCTCCCTGTCTGCAGGAATCTCTTGTCTTTTTCGACCCCTGGGAAGGGCCCGTTTTTGACCTCGAGGACAAACGTGTCTTCCCCGGTTATCTCGTACCCATGGCCTCCGGCAAAAAGGACGAGTATGTCGCCGGCATTCACGTCCAGGGCGGCAACGAACCGGTCGTCTTCCGAATAGATGGAGGCCCGAAGGGATCCCCTCATCACGAACAGGGCCTCCTGCGTCCTTCCGGCCGTCCTTTCGGCCTGGTTGTGGTTGTGCGCGCGGAGGACCTTGCCCCTTTCATATCCAGCCCACACCCCCACCTGAAGGAAATCGGCTTCCTCGGTATAAAATCCGAGTCCCTTTTTTATTTCGCTGCCCCTGACGAGCACCGCGAGCCTGCCGCCCCCGCCATCCGTGATTGTCCTCATATCAAAGGCCTCCGGCCGCCAGGTCGCGGGGATAATATTTGTCGAGATACCACCGGACGGTCTTTTCGATGCCCGCATCTATCCGTGTGCCGGGCCGCCATCCAAGGACCGCTTCCATCCTGGAAACATCCAGTATCTTCTTCGGGGCGCCGTCGGGCCTGGAGAGGTCGAACTCGAACTCGCCATCCCACGAGGCCGCGCGGCTTATCATCCCGGCTATCTCTCTTATCGTGTACCCGCGGCCCTCGCCCAGATTCAGTATTTCAGGCTCGTCGTATCTCTCCATCGCAAGCGCTATCCCCTCCGCCGCGTCCTCGACATATCCCCATTCCCTGACCGGTTCGCCCGTCCCCCAGATTACGACCTTTCTTTCGTTGCCGAGCTTCGCATCCACTATCTTTTTGACAAGAGCGCCCAGGGCGTGGGACCGGACAGGATCGAAGTGGTCGCCGGGCCCGTAGAGGTTGGGCAGTACCAGGTGGATGCAGTTGAACCCATGTCTGAGCCTGTAGGTATAGGAGTGCACCCAGAGGGCCTTCCTCGGCATGCCATATGTGAGCACGCTTGGGTGCATGGCGCCGTCCCACCATTTTTCCTCCACATAGACGTCGGCAATGCCGGGGTAAGTGCAGTTTGGCATTATATTTACGAATTTTTTTACGCCGGCCTCGAAGGCCGCCCTTACGATGTTAAAACCGATGAGGAGGTTGTCCTCGTATATCTCGACCGGCTTCAGGTAGTTATAGGAGATTCCTCCCACATGCGCCGCGCAGTTGATAAGGACGTCCGGCCTCTGTTTGTCAAGGAAGTCATATGCGGCGCCGAAATTTCTGATATCCACGCCGCTTCGCCTGCTAAAGGGGACCACCTCGTGCCGCCCCCCATTCAGCCGCCTGACAACGTTTGCTCCCAGGAAACCGAACCCGCCCGCTACCGCCACTTTCACTTCGTCCCTCCCAGGTCCACGGAAATTGACAGCGAGGAGACCACCGCTAGATGTGGGTCCTCCACTGCTCGTTATATGCCCTCGTGCCGTGAAGCAGCATACTCTCGCGCCTCACGTCCGCGTCGACCATCTTCGCTACAAGCTCCTCGAAGTCCGTCCGGTGCGTCCAGCCCAGTTTTCTTCGGGCCTTTCCGGCGTCGCCCAGCAGGAATTCCACCTCCGTGGGCCTCATGTACCTGGCGTCCACCTCGACGACGGACCTGCCCGAACTCCTTTCTATCCCTCTTTCCCGAAGGCCCTCGCCCTCCCATTCCAGCCTCATGCCGGCATACTCGAAGGCAGCTTCGACGAATTCCTTCACCGAGTGTGACTGCCCTGTGGCGATGACAAAATCATTTGGGGCCTCCTGCTGGAGCATGAGCCACATGGCGCGGACATACTCCGGGGCATAGCCCCAGTCGCGCCTCGAATAGAGGTTGCCCAGGACGAGCCTGTCCTGAATGCCAAGCTTGATCCTCGCCAGCGCCCTCGTGATCTTGCGCGTGACGAACGTCTCGCCCCTTCTTGGCGATTCGTGGTTGAAGAGTATGCCGTTTGCTATCCACATCCCGTAGGCGTCCCTGTAGTTGACGGCCAGGTGATAGGCGGCAATCTTTGCCGCGGCGTACGGGCTGCGCGGCAGGAAAGGCGTCCCTTCGTTTTGCGGAGCCGGCGCCGCGCCGAACATCTCGCTGCTGCAGGCCTGGTATATCCTCGCCCCGGCCCCGAGGCAGCGGACCGCGTCAAAGAGTTTCAGCGCCCCCACGGCCGCGGTTTCAAAGCTGTAGACAGGCGTCTCGAAGCTCACTTTCACATGGCTCTGGGCGGCAAGGTTGTAAATTTCATCGGGTTGCACCTCATTTAACACCGAGACGAGGCAATTGGTGTCGTTTAGGTCCCCGCGCCTGAAATCGAAGTCATGACCGCCCTCGATGAGGTGGTCTATCCTGCCGGTGTTGAAGGTGCTGGACCGGCGCACCAGGCCGAAGACCCTGTAGCCCTTTTCGAGCAGGAACTCCGCCAGGTAGGAGCCGTCCTGTCCCGTAATGCCAGTTATGAGCGCTCGCTTAATTTCATGCCTCCTTTCAAGACCTTCCCGTCACCCCGAAAAAGGCAGGCTACCGCCGTTAAGGCCCAGGCCTTTTTTGTCCTTTTCAAAAAAAATAATGCGCATGCGGCGAGCCATAAAAAAGCAACTGTTAGTTGTGTTTAGTATACGGAGCGAGAAAAATTATGTCAAGAGTTTTTATAAAAAAAATTTTTTTTGAGATAGGTATTTCAGATAGCAACAATAAGGGATGCGGCCAAATATGGGCTATGATTCTGAGTTTGCGGGGTATTCGTTAAGTATCCTAAAAGGGATCCGCGTGAAAGGCCAGGCGGGATGAGGGGTCAAATTTACTCACAACCGTAAAGTGTTAAATTGATAGTGTGCGTATTCCCATGAGTACCGCGGGACTTGCCCCGCGATCGCACAGCAGGCTGCCCCTAACCCTCATCCTCGTCGCGGCCGTAATATGAAGAATAGTGATAGGAATAATAACCGTATTGCATATCGTTTACCTTGATCCCGTTGACAATCATCCCCAGCACCTTCGCGTTTATATAGTCAAATATCCTCTTGGTCCCCTTAAGGGCGTCCCTCGTGGTGCTGCCGAACTTCGCCACCATTATCACGCCGTCCACAAAGCTGCTCAGACTTACCGAGTCCGCCATGCCGAGAATGGGCGCGGAGTCGACTATCACAAAGCTGTACGTGCCCGAAAGGGTATTCAGAAGCTCTTCCATCCTTGCCGAACTCAGCAGCTCCGAGGGATTTGGCGTGACCGGTCCGGCAAGGATTATGTCCAGGTTTTCCACGGGCGTCTTTCTTATCAGCCCCTCGTCCCCGAACTCCATGTTGCCGGAGAGGTAATTCGTGAGGCCCGCGCCGTTTTCCATGCCGAAGACCTTGTGGAGGTTGGATTTCCGCAGGTCGCAGTCTATTATAATCCCCTTGCCGACGTACTTCGTGAGGGTGACAGCCGTGTTACAGGCCACCGTGGTCTTGCCCTCGCTCTGCGACGGGCTCGTTATCAGGATGCTTTTGGGCGGCCTTTCCGCCGAAGAAAACAGAATGAATGTGCCCAGGGAGCGGAACGCCTCAGCCATGGCGCCCCTGCCATTTTTTGAATTGGGAGCAAACAGTAATTCGGAGGGGTCGGCCTTTTTCTGATACGGTATGACGCCAAGGGGCGCAAGCCCCATCTTCCTTTCAATCTCCCCCGCATCCGTGACCGTGTCGTCCAGATACTCCGAGAAAAAGGCCACTCCCGTGCCGCCGAGAAGACCGATGGCCAGGGCGAGCGCCATGTTCCTGGGCTTATTCGGAGAAGACGGGGTCTTAGGCAGCTCGGCCCTGTCCAGCACCTGGATATTGGTCGAGGTCATCGTCGCGGAGACACCTATCTCCTTTATCCTCTGCAGAAGGCTCTGGTAGAGGTCCTGATTGGTGTCCACCTCTCTTCTCAGAATCTGATACTGGACGAGCTTCCTCTCGAAATCTATCGAGTCTTTTTCCTGGGCGTCGAATGCCCCCCTCAGATCGTTTTCCCTTTTGAGGGCCGCCATGTATTCTGCCCTCACGGAGGCCAGGACGTTGTTCTCCTCCCGCCTGATGGAGGCCGCAATCGAGTTTATCTCGCTCGCCAGCCGCATCATCCTGGGATAAGAAGGCTTGTACGTCTTGAGAAGCTTGTTGTACTGCGCCACCAGCATCGAATGCTGGGCCCTCAGCTTCTGGACAAGCTGGTTATTGACCGCCTGGGGGCTCTTCCGCCCGGCCTTCTCCATCTCCATATACCTTGATTGCTTGTCTATCCTGGCGACGATTGCGTCATCGAGGGACTGCACCATGAAGCCGAGAGAGTAATTCGCCAGGCTCTGTTTCGCCCGGTTTCTGCCTTCTATATAGATGAGCCGGTTGTCCGCGCAGTAACGGTTCAGTTTCTCCTCGGACGTCTCAAGCCTCGCCTTGACTATCTCCAACTGCTGTTCGAGCCAGTTCCTGGCCTGCTGGCCAGCATCGAATTTGCTCTCCACGTTGTAATCGATATATGCCTCCGCTATGCCGTTGGCGGCGTCTCTCGCAAGCGCCGGGTCATGGGAGGTGAAACTGACGTTAACGAGCTGCGAATTGGGGACAGGCTCAACCCTTACCTTACTGAGAAACCGCTCCAGGAGCGCCGCCCTCACATCCTCCGCGGAACCCGTCCGGCTCCCCCGTGCCGAAAACGGAAAGAAGCCGAAGACCCCTTTGGAATCAGGCGGGTCGCCCCTGCCAGGATCGAGCCCTCCGTTGCCGTCAAGGTTCAGTTTCCTGATCACCCTGGCGGCGATGTTCCGGCTCTTAAGTATCTTGTACTGGGTCTGGTAATAGTCCTCGTCGGCCTTTTCGACCTCGTATATCTCCTTGAACGCAAGGATATTGGGGGTCTCCTTATCTATCTTTATCGTAACAGTCGCTGTGTAAACAGGCTTCCTCATAAACGTGGAGATAGCCCCCACGACGACTACGGAAAGGAAAAAGATGGCAAACGCCCACCTCCTCCTTGAAAGCACATGGAGATAATCCCTCAGGTGGACGCCATCCGGTTGAAGGGCATCCTGATAGGACGCGGCGGACAGCCTTTCGGGCCCGCCGGGCTGCAGCTCCCGGTCAATCATTATCTCTTCCGATCGCCCCTGCTGCGTTTTTACTATTCATTTTCTCAATAGATTCCGGATACTCAGATTTTTTAACAACTATAAGTTTCATCTATGCAACCTATAGTAATGCCGGGGTATTGCGGTTGTCAAGTGTTATTTCGCAAAAATCACCCCGCGCCTCCGACCATCCAGGCTTCGGTCTCCAGCGCCCATCCGAGGGCTTCAAGCAGGATGAGGCATCTCTCGCGGCCTTTTGTATAACGCTCGAATATGCCATAAAACCCTTCAAAGGACCCGTCTTTTATGACGACCCTGATGCCTGGCTCCAGGCTCCGGGGGGGAAGCGATATGAGACCCCCAGCCATCCTGTCCTTAATGCCGCCGATTATCTCCCCGGGCACCTCAAGCGGGACGGCAGCGCCCACGATATGCCTTACACCCCTCGTGTAGGTTATCATGTGGTAATACAGAAGCGGGTCGAAGCGGGCGAAGATGTAGCAGGGGAAAAGCGGCTCAATGCTCTCCATCACCCTGCCCTCCCTGAGCTTCTTCTGCTTCAAAAGGGGGTTTAAAGTCTCTATTCCTGCGCTTTCGAGACGGACCGCAACCGGCGTCTCGCACCTCGGTTTGAGATATAGCGCGTACCAGCTTTCCATTAAGCAGGGATTCTAATCCGAAAAAAAATTTTTGTCAACCTGCGGTTGTATAGATGCCCTCTGAAGTTGATTCGGAAAAAATGCTCTTCCGGTTTTTTGCGGGTCACGTCAGGACCATGACGAGCGCATCAAGCAGGGTCAAAACGATCAATGAACCACCCTGCAGCAAGCTGCAGGGAATTGCAAGTTAAAGCCGAATGCGTGTAGCTGTAGCGGTAAACCCGATATGCCCCGAAAAGGGCGAAGAAGATATTTGCCGTTTTTATTCAACCCGGAGGAACGGGTACCGGATGAAGTCTTCCCGCCCCCAGAGGGCAAGCCCCGCCCTGTTTTCGATGGTCTCAATCACTATAATCGCGTCGGGGTCTTCAAAGCTGACTCGGCCGGGGGCTCCCATCCTTTCAAGCTCCCCAAGCAGAAGCTGATCCAGGAGGCGTTCCTCTTCCGGGCTGGAGAACATACCCTTTGAGCCACGCCGGTGTATCCGCACATGAAAACTCTTCCCCTTCAATTCGGGGGCGAACGCGAGGACGGATTCCTTCGCCTTCCCCTCGAATTCCTCCAGCGTGGAGAACCCGAATGTCATCTCCACAGGCAGCAGCCTGGAAAGAAAGGCGAGAGAGCCTGGATCTTCAGCCAGCCTGCGGCCAAGCGCCTCAAGCAGCTCCCGGACGCTGGCCACCTTCATCAAAAGCACGTTGTAAAAGCGTGAGCGCGCCACGTAGCCCATCCGGCCAAGCACCCGGAGCGCCTCGTTGAACCCTCCTTCATGGATGACGGCCACCGCGTTCCAGTTTCGCATGACTCCTCCAGGCGTATAACCCAATTCTATCAGATGGAGGAAGTCAATCCGGGCGCCCGTTTACCAGACCTTGATCCTCCACTTCCCGCCTTCCCTCACCAGGTTTTCCTTCACGTCTATTGAGACGGGTTTTGTGATATCGGGCCGCCTTGCGGAGACAAAGGTCAGGGCCACATTGGCAAGGGCGGTATCGTCAGTCTGCCGGAGCGAGAGTATCTTGTAATCCTTCAGGGCCGCGGGGTCCTCATCGCGGTGCTTGACATAGTCGGCCTTGCTTATCTTGGCCTTGTATGCCGCGTAATAGCACTCGTACGAAGCGGCGTAGTCCTTTCTCATGGCGGAGGAAAAATATCTGTCCAGCAACCCCCTGGGAGTGTCGCCGGATTTATTGCTGCCGAAAAGACCGGACTGGCAGCCGGGCAGAAGCGCCATTGCCAGGATGCATGCAAAAATCAAAAAACCTGCGGCTTTTCTCATGACCAAAACAGGACCTCCATCGGATTCAGGTTCTGAATATGAAACAACCCCGGGGGGGCCTGTCCGGCCCCCTCAGAGGTTTGTGGATTTCTAGTTGTCACCTCCCGTGGAGTAATTTGTCCCGCTGCTGCTTGTAGAGTCGGAAGTCGTCGTGGAGCTTCCGTCGCCGCCGGAGGATGTTGTCGTCCCGCTGCCGCTTGTTGGGCCGGCGCTTGCCCCGGCGTGTATTGACGAGCCGCTTTCATTGTTATGGCAGACCGTGCAGCTCCATATCCAGTAGCCGTCGCCCTGGAACCGGCTGGGGATGGTGGGGTCCGCGGGATTGGACGAGACGAATTCGGCATGCGTGCTGTTGTGGCACGCCTCGCAGTAAAGCTTCCCGTTCATGTCGTCCTCGCTCGCGTTCCGGAGCACGGAGTTCCTGTAAAGGGTATTCGCGTTCTCCGAGTGCGCCGCGCCATGGCAGGTGCCGCACCTGGGCTCCTGGAGCCAGGGCTGGCGGCCGCTCATCATGCCGTTGGTCATGGCGTACATGTCGCCGTGGCAGTCATGGCAGGATTTCCCCGCCCTGTACATCTGGCCGCGCAGGCACTGGGTCTTCGGGCCGGGGTGGCAGTTGTAGCAATCCGGCGTCATGCCCGCTGCCGCGGCGGTATACGTCATCTTGTCCTTATGGTAGTTATGCATCGCAAGGGAAAGGCTCTCCACCCCTGGCTTTCCGGCGGCGCCAAGCGCATTGTCCGAATGGCACTCGGAGCAGGCGTGCACGATGCCGCTTGCACGGTCGGAGGCCAGCGTAGTGCCGTTGTCCTTGTCGTGCTGCTGGAGGATGTCCTCCATCGGATTGGCGCCGTGGCAGTTGCTGCACATCAGTTCGGTCGATACGGGGGCGACCACGTTCGCGGTCTGAAGGACATTGCCGCTGGAGTCTTTTACCGTGATCGTCGCGGTGCCGTAAGGGTCCCAGGTGCCGTCGTCATCGTATGGGCTCAGCGGAATCCCGGTTGCGACAAACCCCAGCTTGTTTGAATCAACCGTCATATTGCCCGCGAGCTTCGTGCCCGTTATCCCGGTGTTGACGGGCACATTGAACCCGTATTGGGGCGCGTACTGCCAGAAATTCGTGTGCAGGGCGGTGTCGGTCTTCTTTGGAAACACATAGCTCACCGTTATGCCGCTTGTCAGCACATCAGCGCCCTCGCCGCCCCTTTGTATTACCTGAGCGTGAAGCGTGTTAAATGGCGGCAGGATCATGAAATACGAGTAGTCGTCCTGGTCGCAGTGCATCCCGAGGTCGTTCCAGGCCAGGATGACGTATTTCATGTTCGCGGCGGGTATCTTCTGGCTGCCATATTTCTTTGTCAGGCTCCAGTTGACGGTCGATGAGGCCCCCGAGGCCACCGAGGCCATCTGCCAGGTGTTCAGGTACCCCTGCGCGGAGGCCTGCAGGGTATAGCCGCCCGCGGGCGCGCTCAGGGTATAAACTCCGTTTGAATCCGTATTCACCGTACTTGATCCATCGCTGACGGAGACCCCGGACAATGACGCCCCGGTTGCGATGTCGATCACCCGGCCCGTTATGCTGCCGGAACCGCCGGAACCCGATGAGTCCTTGATGGCGGCCCCCGTTGAGACTCCGCCGCCACCCGTCCCGCCGGTCCCTCCCCCGCATGCCGCAAGCGCGGACACCATCACTGCGGCCAACGCCCACTCGTAAACCCTGAATCTTCTCATAAAAACTCCTTTCCGTCCTGGCCCGGTCCTCACCCCGATGTTAAAAAAAACAGTGGCCAGATTTGACAATTCATGCCTTTGCCCGGAGATGAAGCAAAGACGCCCGCATAAAACAAGAATCCATTTTTACATCCGCAGGCCATCGGTAAATTGCCCGGTTTATCGATGAGGCGCTGCGTACATAGGTTAAGAAACTTCTTTACTTATGTATGTAATCGGAGTCACGGCCGGAACAATAAAATATGGCCCTCCCGGTTTTTTTGTGAAGACGGTTACAAACAGTGCGGCATAATTTGTCATTCACGCGGGCAAAGAGCGCAGGGATCTTTCCTAAAAGAAATTCTTGTAGATCGCTGATATCCCCGGGAAAGGCTTATATCTGCCTGGTTCTTGAGAGAGGGAACAAGCGGACGGATCACAGCGGGTTGCGTCTTGACAACCTTTCGCCAGTCGCCCTGAAGACAAGGCAATGCGCCGTTTGTACACGCCCGGAACCGCGTGACCGAAGGAAAGGGCCAGGCAGATATACAAGCCAATTTTAAGCTCGTTATTGGCCCGATCGACTCAACCCGATTTTATTCTTAAAATAAAACCTGGCCGGAATAGCGGCGCGAAAACATTGCAGCCGGTCCCCTTGCCGCATGGAATATCAATCGCCGGCCGTTTATGATATAAAGGGTTTATGAAATCAGAACAATTGCGGGCGGGAGGTAAACGGTATCGCTAGTCAGGAAGGCGAGTGGCGGCCTGGGGTAAACCCGTGGCTCATCACGGCGGCCGTGATGCTTCCCACATTCATGGAGGTGCTGGACACCACAATCGTCACGGTTGCGGTCCCCCATATCGCCGGCAGCCTTTCCACCAGCAACGACGAAGCCACATGGGTGCTGACCAGCTATCTGGTCTCCAATGCGATAGTGCTTCCGGCCAGCGGCTGGCTGGCCCTCTATTTCGGCCGGAAGCGTTTCCTCATGGCATGCATCGTGCTGTTCACGATTGCATCGGCGCTGAGCGGCGCGGCGTACAGCCTCGGCATGCTGGTGGCCTCCAGGGTCTTCCAGGGGGCGGGGGGCGGGGCGCTGCAGCCGCTCTCCCAGGCCATTCTCCTTGAAAGCTTTCCCCCCCGGAAACGCGGAATGGCGATGGCGGCCTTCGCCCTGGGAGTGGTCGTGGCGCCGATTGCCGGGCCGACGCTGGGCGGCTGGCTCACGGACAATTACTCGTGGCGGTGGGCATTCTACATAAATATCCCCATCGGGGCGCTGGCCATCATCATGATACGCACATTTGTGGAAGACCCTCCTTACATCCGGGGCCGCAAACCCCAAAAAATAGACTGGACCGGTTTTGGACTCATGGCCGTGGCCCTCGCCGCCTTGCAGATTGTGCTCGATAAAGGGCAGCGGGACAACTGGTTCGAGGCGTCCTGGATACGCTGGTTCTCAGCCGCAAGCGCAATCTCGATGGTTTCTTTTATCGTCTGGGAGCTGCGGTCGAAAGAGCCTATTGTGCGATTGAGGGTTTTCCGGAACCGGAATTTCGCCGTGGGCACCCTTCTTATTACGCTGGTGGGGGTGGCGCTCTACAGCGCCATAACCCTGATACCGCTTTTTCTCCAGACCCTGATGGGATACCCGGCGCTAAATAGCGGGCTGGCCGTGAGCCCCCGCGGTATGGGCGCGCTGATGACCATGCCCGTTGTAGGTTATCTTACGGGCAGGGTCGACTTCCGCAAATTGATAGCCGTGGGCTTTTTCCTTGTGGCCGCCTCACTGTGGTTTTTCAGCGGCATCAACCTGCAGATGTCCATCTGGGACATCGCTTGGCCATCCGTATTGCAGGGTGTCGGGCTGGCGATGCTTTTCGTGCCGCTTTCGACAGTGGCGATGGGCACGCTTGAACAGAAGGAGATAGGCAACGCAAGTGGCGTGTTCAACCTGATGCGCAACGTCGGCGGAAGCGCCGGCATCTCCCTCCTGATAACCTACCTGG
Source organism: Nitrospirota bacterium (assembly GCA_021825295.1). Taxonomy (GTDB): domain Bacteria; phylum Nitrospirota; class Thermodesulfovibrionia; order Thermodesulfovibrionales; family JdFR-88; genus JAJYGJ01. Next base: position 15,279 of record JAKAHV010000020.1, on the reverse strand, counting down.
CGCGCCACGCGCAGAAAAACCAGATGGTCCAGGTCTCCCGCCTGACCCCGCTGGACCTCCCATACCAGTTCCGGTTCCCGGGGATCAGGGACTACTTCACCACCGCCCTCGGCCCGGTGGATTCGGCCAGAAAGGCGCAACTCTTCATCTACAGGTCGCTTCTTACCCAGTCCCAACTGCTCGCCTTCGTGCAGGGCTTCCGGTTTCTGGCCCTCGTCTGCCTCTTCTGCATCGCCGCCGCCCTGCTGTTTAAAAAAGTGAAACCCCGCGGCGGAAAACCCGCATGACTCTATGCGCCCCTCTGCCTCAGCAGATTTTCAATCCTGGAGATCCTCTGGCAATATTGGTTGCACTCCTCCTCGAATTCGGCCTGCATATTCTGGGCCTTTTCCGCGCCTATATGGACCGACGTCTTCCCGAAAGTGAAGGAATGCATGTCTTCCAGGTCCCGAAGCTCGTCCCTGAGCCGCTCAAGCTCGCCCCTTAGCTCTTCCACCGTCATCTTTTCCGGTTCGTTTTCCATAGGGATCCTCTCTAAAAACCGTGATGGTATAGTTTATCAGATGCCGCAGCCTCAGGCCCCCGGAATAATGTGAGTCTGATACTTTACAATCAGTCGGATTCCTTTACATTTATCCTGTGCCCCGGAAACCGCTTCTACAAAGATTTTATTAAAAATCAAATAGTTATATTTTTGGCATGATGGTTGCTTAATATTCCAGCAGGAAGTATGAATCAAAAATTTCAAAGAAAGGAGGAAAAGATATGAAAAAGGTTACAGTGTTGATGATGGCCTTTGTTCTTGTCTTTCTGGCGCATGCGCAGCTTGCGCACGCTCAGGCCGTGCTCACACTGAATGATGGCCTCGGACATTCGGTGAGCGTTACGGACAATGGGTCCGGTGATACCAACCCCTTGGTCGGCGCCATTTATTGGAGCGGGACTCTGGGCAACTGGACTCTGGCCGCAAGTTTGGGCCAGTCTCAGCCCCTTTTGGTGGCCCCGAATTTGCTGGACCTGAATGTAAGCGGCACGACCAGCAACAGCGGCAGCGGCAGCAACACGCTTACGTCGACTGTCTCCGACAGCGGGTTTGGTCCTTACAACCAGCCGCTGGCCCTGGAACTGTCTTACGGCGGCACGCTGGATGGCACCGGCTCATTCACGCTGCTTGACAATTCGACGGCGATTGCAAACTTCAGCCTTAATGCCGGCGCCGTGCACGGATCGGCTATCGCCTATCTGCCTTCGCTGGCATCAACCGACGTCCTTGAACTTGAAACGGTCCTGACCCAGGGCAACAATCTTTCATCGACTGGCGATGAGAAAGCCAGGGTCCCGGAGCCTTCTACGCTCCTTCTGCTTGGCGCCGCCCTTCTGACCTTCGCGGTCGTAAGGACCAAGCTTGCAAAACATGGCGCGTAGTTAGCCTGCCGTTACGGAGGGGGCGCAAGCCCCCTCTTTTTTAAATTTGCATATGGGTTTTGTCGGATTATTTTACATTCACTTTGCTTTCTTAACCGGATTAATTAAAGACCAGATTCAGCCCGATAAGATAAAAGGGGATCCATAGCGTATTCGGGGGGACCAGGCGGTACCGGAGCCAGCATCGGCTATAATTTGGAATGATAATTGCTTAAAAATCAGGAAGTCTGAAGGAAAAAACTTAAAAGGAGGGAGAAATGAAAACCCGATCCGGCATTTTTGCCGTAATGGTAATGCTTGCGGCATTTGTGTTCTTGTTTTCGCTCTCCGGGGCGCAGGCGGCAACGATCCAGTTCGATCTGGACACCGTCATCACGGGGGGGACCCCCGCTGGAAGCACGCCCTGGGCCAGGGCCACTGTGGCCGACTCCGGGCCAGACACCGTTACCCTGACAATGGAAAACCTCCTCACATCAGGCCAGTTCATCAGCCAGTGGGATTTTAATCTTGACCCTGCCGAACTGGGAAACGTAACGGCCGGCGATTTCACGCCTGTGTCGGGATTCGTCGCGAACGATACTCCCCCCGTGCTGGTTGGAGAGAATCAATACCAGGCGGGCGGCGCAGGCAATGGCGGACTATATGATATAGAGTTCGACTGGCTGACGTCTCATAGCCACCGGTTTCTCGGCGGCAACTCCGCCGTGTACACGATAACGGCCCCGGGGTTGGATGCCGCTGATTTTCTTTTCCTCTCGACGCTGGCGAATGGGCACGACTCGAATTATTATTCCGCCGCCCACGTCCAGGGTATCCCCCCCAGCGATGACAGCAGCTGGATCGGCAATACAGAACCGAAACAGGTGCCCGAGCCGGGCACGATACTGCTGTTCGGCACAGGCATGGTCCTTGCCGGCGTCCTGTCCTTCAGCCTCAGGAGGCAGGCAGATCGCAAAGCAAGCTGAAAAAGCAGGATGAAAAATGGGGCCGGGCCGGATTTAAAAACCCGGCCCGGCCCGATTGTTTATTGATCTTCCCTGCGGCAAGCCGCAGGGATTTTAAAAAATCTGCAGGGAACCTTATGCCTTTTTAACCTTCCCCTGGCCTCCCGCGCCCTTAATGAGGTTCCTGGTGTCAACGACAAGCTTCGAGTGCTTCAGGATAAACTCCGGGTCGTAAACCGAGTGGTCCGTGGCTATCAGCACGCAGTCATAGGCGCAAAGGTTTTCACCTGTAAGCGGGACGGAGGATTTTTCAACCTTGAAGTGCCTCATCTTTGGGGCAGCCGGGATAAACGGGTCGTTGTAGTCCACAATTGCCCCTTTTGACTCGAGTATCTCGATGAGCTTGAAGGAGGGCGATTCCCGCGGGTCGTCGACGTCCTTTTTGTATGCAAGTCCAAGTACCAGGATTCTGGCGCCTTTCAGGCATTTGCCGCTTTCGCTGAGCGCCTCAAAAACCCTCTGGACCACATAATACGGCATCGACGTGTTTATCTCTCCGGCAAGCTCTATGAACTTCGTCGGGCTGTCATACTCCCTGGCCTTCCAGGTAAGATAAAACGGGTCTATGGGGATGCAGTGCCCCCCCAGGCCCGGTCCCGGATAAAAAGCCTGAAAGCCGAAAGGTTTCGTTTTTGAAGCCTCTATGACCTCCCAGACGTCTATTCCCATCTTCTCGAAGAGCATCTTGAGCTCGTTTACAAGCGCTATGTTTACCGCCCTGTAAATGTTTTCAAGAAGTTTGGTCGCCTCCGCCACCCTGGTGGACGACACCGGCACCGTCCTGGTCACTATCGAGTCATAAAGGGCCTTGGCCGCCTCAAGACATCCTTTCGTATAGCCCCCCACCACTTTTGGAATGGTCCCGGTCGAAAAGTCCTTGTTGTTGGGGTCTTCGCGTTCCGGGGAGTAGGCCAGGTGGAAATCGACGCCCGCCTTCAAACCGGTCTGCTCCAGGATCGCCCTCATGTCTTCATCCGTCGTCCCCGGGTATGTGGTCGATTCAAGGACAACGAGCTGCCCCGGCCTCATGTGCTTCGCTATGGTCCTCGCCGTATCGAAGACATAGGTCATGTCGGGCTCCCGGTTCTTGTTAAGCGGGGTCGGCACGCAGGCAATGATGCAGTCCATGCCGGAAAGGCCGGAAAAATCATCCGACGGCGTGAAGGCCTTGCACTGCCTTATCCTTTCGGCGTCTATATGTTTTATATAGCTCTTGCCCTGCTTCAGCAATGCTATCTTGGATGGGTCCACGTCAAAACCGGTCACCTCGAAGCCGGCCTTTGAGAACTCAAAAACCAGCGGCAGGCCCACATAGCCAAGCCCTATGATGCCGATTTTGGCCTTCCTGGAACGTATCTTTTCAATCAACTCCATTATCTTCTCCTTTAAGCGATGTTGTCTTTTTTTCTTCAGCTTCGGCCGATGAATTGCCCAGGCCGTGTTTTTTCATAAGGTCGTAAAGGGTGGGCCTGCTTACGCCAAGCTCCGCGGCCGTCCTGGCGATATTGCCCCTGAACCTTCCGATTGCGGAGACAATTATGTGCTTCTCGATGGAGTTTCTTGCCTCCTTCAGTGTCATGCCGTTCCAGCTCGGCGCGGCCGCCTCGGATTTCTCGCTGCCTGCAAAACCCAGGTCGTGGATTTCAATGACCGGGGACTCAGCCATAATGACAGCCCTCTGCAGCCTGTTTTCAAGCTCCCTTACGTTGCCCGGCCAGTTATAGGACCCGACGAATTCCCTGGCCGAAGCGCTAAGCCCCTTTATTTTTTTCTTGAACATCTCTCCGAACCGCATCAGGAAGAGGTTCGCCAGCAGAAGGATGTCGTCTTCACGCTCCCTGAGGGGCGGCAGCGTTATCGTTATGACTCCTATCCTGTAGTACAGGTCTTCCCTGAAGGAGCCCTCGCTTATGGCCTTTGCCATGTCTATGTTGGTTGCGGCCAGTATCCTGGCGTCCACAAGAATGTCCTCTCTTCCGCCTATGCGCTGCATCGTCCTTTCCTGCAAAAACCTCAGGAGCTTCACCTGGAGGTTCGTGGGCAACTCTCCGATTTCGTCAAGGAAAAGGGTGCCCTTCGAGGCGTACTCCACTTTGCCCTGCGTCTGGGCGTGCGCCCCGGTAAACGCGCCCTTCTCGTACCCGAAGAATTCGGACTCCAGGAGGTTTTCAGGTATGGCCCCGCAGTTGACGGAGACGAAAGGCCCGTCTTTTCTAAGGCTTATACTGTGTATGGCCTTGGCCGCCAGCTCTTTCCCCGTCCCGCTTTCCCCCATGACAAGGACCGAAACATCGGAAGACCCGATCTTTCTGATGGTGGAAAAGACCTTTTGCATTTCCGCGCACTGGCCTACTATGCCGAACGTCTCCGTTCCGGCAAGACCCAGCCCGCTGTGCAGCTCCATGTTTTCCCGCTCTATATGATACAAGTGAAGGGCCCTGTTGATGATCACCTTCAGTTCCTGCAAATCTACGGGTTTCTCATAGTAATCATAAGCGCCGGCCTGGATGGCCTTAAGGGCGTTGTCGCGCTCGCCGTTGCCGGTGATGACGATGACCTTTGTAAGCGGGGATTGCCTGACGATTGCCTCCAAAACGGAAAGCCCCTCTTCCGCCCCGTCCGCATGCGGAGGCAACCCCAGGTCCAGCGTAACCACCTTCGGACTGTGTTTTTCCAGCAGTGAAAGGGCCTCCGCCCTGTTGCCGGCCTGAAAAACGGTATAGCCGGTTCCCAACCCCCACTTGAGCTGTCTTCTTATCTCTTCGTCGTCATCGATAATTATGATTTTTTCCATCTGTACGCCTCCCCCCCCAAATATTTGCCTCCAACAAATACTCGCCAAACCGGATTACGGAAAGATTGCCATCCCCAACCTTTTAAAGATACAGCTTATATTTTCATTAAAAGCCCCGGCATATATCAAGGGACATCTTCGCCGTCTACCCCCGCGGCGTTTCATCAACGAATGTGCAAAGCGGGCTGAAGCTGAACCCCTTCAGGATTTCAATCAGCTTTGGCAGGGTGCTCTTTAAATTCGAGTAATGGCGGAATCTCGATATCAGACGGCCGCTCATGCGGGGCTGGTCCGTGTCCACCTCCCATGGGTGAAGGTATATAACCGTGCCATGATTTTCCTTCAAATTAATCCTCTTTATCGCGCACATGGTGAACGAAAGGGGCAGAAGCCTCAGATAACCCCCTCCCGCCACCGGGATGTTCTGCCCAAGGAGCCTGTATGTCGCCGGCGGGAATTCCTTTATTGTGCCCTTTTTGCCGCTTATATCGTGGGCAAACCTTCCGGCCCCCGGAAGTCCGTAACGGTCATGCCGTATCGGGAAAATGCTCGAATCATAAAGAAAGCCTTCCTCTGCCAGTATGTCCAGCGCCCAGAGGCTCTTTTTTACAATGGAATAACTCGCCGCCCTGTAGCCGATCACTTTTGAGCCGGAGATGTCCTCCAGTATGCCCTTGGCCCTGCGGATGTCTTCCCTGAACTCCTCAGGGGTCATGTTGTATACGAGCCTGTGGTTATAGCCATGGCATGCTATTTCATGTCCGGCCGCGTGGATGTCCCGGATCAGGGCTGGAAACCGTTCAGCCACCCACCCGAGGACAAAAAAGGTGGCCGGCACCCCGTGCTCCGAAAGCAGATGGAGCAATGTCCGCGTGTTTCTTTCCACCCGGCTTTCATATCTCTGCCAGTCATTAAACCTGACCACGTCCGAAAATGCCGAGACCATGTAATAGTCCTCCACGTCTATGGTCAGGGCGTTCCGGATGCCCGAAGAGGGATGTCCCTCCTGTCCTCCGGTTGCCGCGTCATCCTTAATCATTGCAATTATGATTCCTCCTCAAGCCCGAGCCGTCTTTTTGCTGTTTCCACCTGCTCGCGATTTTCAGGCTCCGAAAACTTCCTGAGCCCCTCTTCCCTTGTCATTACGCCGTCCCTGACCATGTTGGCTATCTCCCATGCGTAGGGATTAAACCCGTACTTTTTAACATGCACATGGTTTCCGAGGGCGTTAAGAAGACAGTTGGTGGAGTTGCTGTCCGTGTCCGCGGGAAAGGTCCAGCCAAGATTCGCGATTTCCCTGAATATAGTCTCCTCATTATAGTATTCCCATGCCATGGGATGGATATTGTACGGGAACCGCTCCGGCTCGTCATAATGCCTTTCGCTCAAAAACCATGCCTTGACGTCGCCGCCGGCGATCTCGGTAAAAGGCCCGAGGAAGGCCCGCTGGGCCGCCTTCACGAGCGCCGGGTTGTTCTTCATTATTGAAGACTGCAGCGGGGCCTGCCCGGGAGACCATCCGAACCCTATCATGGGGATGTCCATCTCTATCGCGGTCTTAAGGCACACGGCCTTCACAATCCCCATGCACGACGTACAGATGTTGCTCGCCCTCTCGATGGCCTTCCTCGGATAAAACTCCCTCCGCGCGGAAGCGGAAAATATTTTTTTGAGCAAGTCCCATCTGGGCGAAAACAGGATATGGTCCACGCCAAGACTGCCGGTTACCCGCCTTATATTTCCCATCGCGGCTTGTGAAACGAAGCCGTTATCGAAGCTCAGGGCCAGGACCCGAAGGCCGAATTCCCTCTTAAGCAGGCTCAGGGTGTACGTGGAATCCTTGCCGCCGCTGTATGCCATGAGGATGTCGTACGGGCGGTCTCCCCGGCCCGGATGATTCAATACGGTCTCCAGCAGTCCGGTGAATTTTCCCCTGTATACCGCCTTCTCCTTTGCCACATCGGCTTTTTTGTCTGCGGTATTGCGGCAGTGGTTGCACCTGCCCTGCTCGTCGAAACTGATATTGGGAAAGGCCCCGGGCAGTATGCAGACGCTGCAACGCTTTTCAGTGGAGCCCATTTTTATCTATCTTTCCCGTCGCCGTTTTGGGCAGCGACTGCCTTATCTCCACTTTTTTGGGGACCATGAAATTCTCCAGGTGCCGGCTGCAGTGGCCCAGTATGTCGTTGGCGGTAAGCGCGCAGCCTTTCCCCAGGGCCACATAGACTTTCACCACTTGCCCGCATATCTCATCGGGAACGCCTACGGCTGCGGCTTCCTGAACGCCCTCCAGTGAATAAAGGACGTTTTCTATCTCCCTGGGGCTGACCTTCTCACCCCTGCATTTTATGATGTCGTCCTTTCTGGCCACGAAGTACAAATACCCCTCCTCGTCCATCCTGAAGAGGTCCCCGGTGTGGAGTACCCTCTCGCCGGGGTATTTCCCCGGCCGGAGGCGCCTGGCCGTTTCCCCGGGCATTTCCCAGTAGCCCATCATTACGTTTGACCCCCTGACTACAAGCTCTCCCGTCTCGCCCGGCGCGGCCCTTTCGCCTTTTTCATTGACGATATAGACCTCTTCATTGGGCATGCCCCGGCCAACCGAGGCGGGCCTCGCGTCTATCTGGCCGGGAGGAAGGAACGAGACCCTCTTGCACTCGGTGAGGCCGTACATCGAGTAGATGCTTGCGTGGGGGAAAAGCTCCCTGAGTCTCCTGATGTGGCTTAAAGGCAGCGCGGCAGCCGTATTGGTTATGTATCTGATGCTGCTGAAATCGTACCGGTCAATTTCTTCAAGGCCCAGCAACAGGGAAAAAAACGTGGGCACGCCGGGAAGCCCGGTTACCCTCTCTTTCCTGATGCCCTCGACAATCTGAAAGGGGAAGGCGAAGGATTTTTCCAGCACGACCTCGGCCCCCGCCATGAATCCCATGAGGACCTGATAAAGGCCGTAATCGAAGGAGATGGGCAGCACGTTCATTATAACGTCCGTCTCCCGGTTTTCCAGATATGTCGTGATGGAGTGCGCGGCGGAGATCATGTTCAGGTGGGAAAGCATCACCCCTTTTGGCTGCCCCGTGGAGCCGGACGTGTAGATTATCGAGGCCAGGTCCAGGTCTATGCACCCCGAATCGACCGGCCCCCCGCCGCCGGCGTCCATTATCTCTTCGAAAGTCGGGGCGGAGGGCCCGCCGCCGCGCGGATGTGATATTATGGTCCTGGCCAGGTAAGGGCAGGCGGCGCCCGATGCCGCCCCGGCCCCCGCCGCCTGCGCCAGCAGCACCTTTGCCCGGCTGTTGTTCAGGAGATATTGGAGCTTTTCGGCCTTGGTCGTATGGTTTATCACCATGAAAGCCGCGCCTGCCTTCAGGGCCGCGAAGATCGAGACCACGGCCTCCATGCAGTTGTCCATGAATATCGCCACCCGGTCGCCCCGCCGGACCCCTTCCGCCAGGAGCGCGGCAGCAAGCTTGTTTGACGCGGCGTCCAGCCAGGCATAGGTATATCTGTTTCCGGCATGGACCAGGGCGGTCTTGTCCGGATACAGCGCGGCGCTATGCTCGAGGAATTCGTTTACGAGCGTGTGCCTGAAGGGTCTCAAGCCGCGGCTTCCCTGGTCTTTTTAAGTATGAAACCGGCCAGCTTGTCTATTGAGTCGAAATTGTCGGGCACCAGCTCGCTGTCTTTGACCGTGATGCCGTACTTTTCCTCGACGAAAGACACCAGTTCCAGCACGCCGGTTGAATCCACCAGCCCCGATTCAAGCAGTGAGACATCGTCCCTGAGCGCCCCGTCATCCCTCCCGTACAGGAAATTCTCGACCAGAAAATCCCTGATGTCAGCGCTGATCTGCATAAGCGATCCCTCCTGTCGTCGACAGTTTTAGAATTTCCGAAGCCCTGGATGCAAATCCGTCCGTATACAATTCATGCAGGAGAAGAGTGGATACGATGCCAACGATGGCCATGTTGTCCTTGAACCCGAGCATGCGGTTCTGCCGGCATTTCGCCGCGAGTTTTGACACCATGGCCGGGTTGAAGAAGCCGGCTTCGGCCAGGCGTTTCCCGTAAAGCAGATCCTGTACGTAATCGGCGCCCCCGGAGAAGAAACTGGCGGAATCCGGGGCCATATACGGCTGTTTTGTCCTTTCAAGGATATGTGCGGGCAAAAGTCCCTTCATGCATTGTTTGAGGAGATATTTCTCGTTGAGAACATTCATTCTCAGGGAGGCCGGCAGCCTGCACGAAAACTCCATTACCCTGTGGTCCAGGAAAGGGAACCTGCCCTCCACCGAATTGGCCATGGCCACCCGGTCGCCCTGTGATGAGAGCAGATACCCGGGCAACAGGGTCTTCATCTCCAGGTACTGGGCGCGGGAAAGGGTATCATAAGCCGAAAGTTTTTCCTCCGGCAGGCCCGATGCAAGCTCGGCGATGTTCTCATATCCCTTCAGCTCCTCTTTCATGGCGTCGGAGAAAAAGACCTTTATCCTGGACGTGGTCGTCCACCTCGGCGCATGCGAGGCGTATGCGGCGGGGCAGCCCCCCGTTTCCCCGGCGAAAAATATCTCGGCGTACCGGGCGGACCTGACGGGCGACCTGGCAAGATAGGGATACAAGCGTTTCAGCAGGAGCGGCCTGAACCTAGAAGAGGGCTCTTTTTTAATGAACTCCCTCAGCTTCGCCTCCTTGAAGATATCATATCCGGCAAGCACCTCATCGGCCCCTTCACCGGTAAGTATCACCTTGTAGCCGCTGTCCCTCACGAGCTTTGAAAGGATGTACAGCGGCGCGGGGGCCGTGCGCACCACGGGTTTTTCGGTATGCCAGATGACGTCCGGGAAGACACGGCCGATATCGGCGCAGCCGCACATGACGGAGCTGTGGGAGGCCGTCGCGCCCAGGCGCTCCGCCATGATCCGCTGATAACGGCCCTCATCAAAGACCGCATCCTCAAAAGACACGGAAAAAGTCCTGAGGGGCGTGTCCGTATGGTTTTTAATGAGGGCGGCCACGGCAGAGGAGTCTATCCCCCCGCTCAGGTATGCCCCGACCGGAACGTCCGCCCTGAGCTGAAGCCTTGTCGCGTCTATCAGGAGAGATTTAAGCTCCTCCGCGTATTCAGCCTCCGGCCTTGCCTTTTCGGGAGGGGTAAAGTCCGGGTCCCAGTATTTTTTTATCCGCATCCTTCCGTTTTGGACAACCATGTAATGGCCAGCCGGCAGTTCGAACACATCCTTGAAGGCGGTCCTGGGGGGTATGGTCATCCAGAAGGTGAATATCTGGTCCAGGCCCAAAGGGTCTATCTCCCTTTTTATCCGGCTGTCCATGAATATGGATTTGATCTCCGAGGCGAATAGGAGCGCGTCGCCGCGCATGGCATAGAACAAGGGCCTGATACCCGCCCTGTCGCGGGCCATGAAGAGCGTTCCGGCGCCCCTGTCCCAGATGGCGAAGGCAAACTGGCCGTTCAGAAAATCAAGGCAGGCGGGCCCGCGCTCCTCGTAAAGATGTATGATTACCTCCGTGTCGGACCTGGTGCGAAAGACGTGCCCCCTGCCCTCCAGGTCCCTTCTCAGCTCTATGTAATTGAATATCTCTCCGTTGAACGTGATCCATACCTTCTTGTCCTCATTCGGCATGGGCTGGCTGCCGCCGGATAAGTCGATGATGCTCAGCCTGGCATGGGCAAGCCCGACTTTCTCATCAGCGTAAAGGCCAAACCCGTCCGGCCCCCTGTGCCTGAGCATCCGGATCATGCCTCCCAGAAGCTCGCGGGAAGACTCCAATCCCCCCCTGTCGTTATATATTCCGGCTATGCCGCACATAGCTAAAATTTATGACACTCTATCACTTTTAACCGCCCCTTTCAACCCCCGCGCCGTCGGTTGCGGGCAGATATACCGTGAATGTCGAACCCTTGCCCTCCTCGCTTTCCACATCTATGCGTCCCCCGTGGGCCTCCACTATCTGCTTGCACTGGCAAAGTCCGATACCGAGCCCCTTCTGCTTGGTGGTCCGGAAAGGCCTGAAAAGCTCGGTCCTGACGAATTCCGCCCTCATGCCGCATCCGTCGTCCTTTGCCCTTATAAATACGTTTTCTCCGGCCCTTCCGGTCTCTACGCTTATGTTCCCCTTCCGGGCCGTTGCCTCTATCGAATTGAAAAGCAGGTTGATTACCACCTTCTTCAATTCCTCCCTGTCCGCCATGGAGCCGGCAGGCCCGCCAAAGCACGATATGACCGCCCCTCCGTTTGCCTTTTTCATCTCGCTCACCGTCTCCGCAACAAGCTCGCGAAGGTCCGTAGGCTCCGGTTTGAGGACCGGCTTTTCAGGCACGCCCTTAAGTCTTCTGATAAGTTCGAGCATCTTCGAGAGCGTTGCCTGTATCGTAAGAACCATGTCCTGCTGAAACTCCGGGTCGGCCATATTGCGCTTCGAGTTGTCGAGCAGAAGCGAAAGCGAGGACGCCAGGTTTTTAAGGTCGTGAATCACGAAGGAAGACATCTTTGCAACGGCCGCCATCTCCCTCGTCTGCGAAAGCTCCTCTGAAAGCTTGAAAATCCTGAGGGCCAGCGAGGACTGTTTTGCCAGGCTTTTCATGACATCGAAATCCTCGTAGGTAAGCTCCTCGCGGGCAAGCTGCCCGCCCAGCAGGATGAAGCCTTCCAGATTGCCGTCTGCGGCCAGCGGCACGGCAAGGCAGCGGCCAGCATGCCCGAAAAAAGCGGCTTCCTCGTCAGTGGGAACGTATTCCTTGTCGGCCGGGTTAAGGACCCTGTTTCTTTTCAGAAGGTAAGACAGGAGCCCCGCAGAGATCCGGACATCCTTCGCCGCCATGGGCATCTCGATGCCGGACGCCAGGACGTACAGGCCCCGGTCATTATTGTACAGATATAGCGCGGCCCCCTTCAGGCCGAAAACGCCCCTGAACGTGCTGAGGACCGCCTCCTCCACCTGGCCGGTCGTCCGGCATTGCGCGAGATAGTCGGTAAAGGAGAGCCAGACGGCGCGGTAGTCGTGCTTGCTGGCATAAAAATGCTTGCTGACAAACACCTTCACCTCTCTCCTGAACTGGCTGGACAACAGGAGGATGACAGTAAAAATCCCGGCTGCAAAGGCCGCAAACGTCATCGCGCCCTTCCCGAAAGACAGGCCCAGATATTTTATCTCCAGGCCTATCAGGCCAAGGCTTATAAGATAGCCCCCCACGAAAAGCGCCGTCATCGATCGGTAAACGACGTACCTGGAGACCGCCACCCGGGCGCCCCTCCCGCGGAAAAGCCTGGAAAAAAGTATCAAAAGTGCGGAAATGACAAAGATGCCGGACCTTACCGGGACAAAGCCAAGATTGATTGAACGATAGAGCAGCCCCTGGCTGTAATAAAAGATGAGGACGGCGAAGATCGCGCCATAGCCGATCACCTCGAATTTCATCTGCCACCACTTCACAGGGTCCCGGATGGCCCTGAACGTCACCTCCAGATTGAACAGGGCAATGATGCAGTAAAGCATTATCCCGAAATAAAACAGGTAACCGGCGGGGCCAAGCGGCAGAATTTCGCCGCTTGCATATTCCGGAAAGAACGAGCTGTAGGGAAAAAGCAGCGCGCCTGCCGGGAAGGCAAGCGCCAGGGCCGCGAACACCCGGGAGAGCGCGGGCGCACGGCAAAGGGGATCTTTCCGTCCGTATGTAAGGCCGAAAGACATTGCGGCCAGCGGCAGCAGCGACTCGGTAAAAAGCAGCGGCCTTGGAAAAACCGCGTGGCCGCCCGGTATCAGGCCGCCGAAGGCCTCTATCAGGCAAAAGATGATAATGGAGAAGACGGGTCCCGCCTCCCGGATTGAAACACGCCCGGAGGAAAATAAAATATGCAGGGAAATCGCCAGGAAAAGAAAACAGGCTAATCCCGAAAGAAGCGTCTCAAACATATCCGCCCGCAATCGCGTAGTGAAACATCACTACCATCATCGCGGCAAAGAACCGCATCTCCCGTTGTCTCTTGTTTTCACTGGAACCTATCTCAAAATTGATTCTGAAGCGAAACAGAGAGGAAATCGCGGCAGCGGGGTCCCCGAAAAATTGAAAATTTTTTGGGGCAAAGCCCTGGAGAAATGGGGAAATCGCCCGGAGGCGCAGTCCCGCCAAGGCGGGATTGAGGACGATTTTCCATTTGCGACGCTATGCCGCGAGTAAAAATTCAGCCTCGTGCAGCCGGAAGCGATTTTGAGATATGTTCTTGGCTTGAAAGCTATTTTTCAACCCGTACCGCCAGGACACTGCCGGGACACCCCATCAACATTGCCAAGCGGTCATAATTCCGGCCCAACCATCCCGCTTTTTTGGGCAGATAATAATTGAACTCGCCGATCCTCTTGAAATTCAGGACCGACCGGACACGAAAATCTTTTGTGAGTCGCTCTATTTGGGCCGGCGTGTTGCTCTTATAATAAACAGGATAATTTTCATACCGCCCTTGACCGCGCCGTCCATGTATTGCATCCAGGTACAAATCTTTTATGCGCAGACGTTCGGTGATCAGTGAAGCCCGGACGAGGACATGACGCGCATCGGCGGTAAAACCCCAAAAAACGCCCCCCGGCCGCAAGACATCATGGATTTTTACCCAAAATGCCCCGGGATCGGGAAAATGCTCCAAAACCATGACTGCAAAACCAATGTCTATGGAACCCGGGGAAATAGGCGCGTCTTCGAAACGGCATCTGTACGTTGTTGTAAAAAAATCTCCGAGTCGAATATTTTTATCGGGTTCGATGCCAATGTATTGCCCGGATTCACTTGCAATCTGGGCCTGCAGTTTTGGGTCGTTATCAAAACCGCAGCCGCATCCGATGTCCAGGAATACCCCCCCGCCACTTGGCCGCATCTTCCTGGCGTCGGATAAAATTAAATCCCGAAAAATCGGGGCGCGCCATTCGCCGCGGCGATACCGCTGCAAATAAGGCGTAAATTCGTCCAAATCATTTTTCCCTTTCATGGACGCATCATTTCATTATACCGCGGGCTGGCTTGTGTTCCCGCCACCGGCCCTGACTGCTCCCCCCTTATTAGGGGAAAAGGAGGGGGAAGAAATGGGGCCTATCGCCTGTGCACAGTGATGGCCTTTTCTGACCTTGCTTCCATTTGCCACATCAACATCTTACGACTCTATGGTGTCCCTGTAGCAAGCTACAGGGAATTGCAAGTTAAAAGGTCTTTACAAGTTCCTTTGATATGGGGCTCTCCTTGCCGGTGCTTTTATCAACTGCCGTAACCGTAAAATAATATGTAGTGCCCGCCTTGAGATTGCCAAATGTATAAGAATTCGCACCTCCTACATCGATGGGCGGGTTGTAAACATAAGATTGCGTCCCGTAATAGACCCTGTAAGTGACCGGACCGGCCAAGGCTCCACCGGCCAGATTCTCCGTTACCGGGTCCCAGGAAAGGGTAACCGATTTATCAGTCGCAGACTGTGGCGCGCTTTGTGGTGTGCTCTGTGTGCCCTGTGGTGTGCTCTGTGTGCCCTGTGGTGTGCTCTGTGTGCTCTGTGGCGGGATATTCCCCGGATTCTGCGGCATGCCCTGTGACGCGCTCTGTGCTCCGCAACCATAAAAAGTGAAAGACAGCAGCAGAAAAAAAAGCCCCGCTACGGAAATCATCCTGCCATTTCTAAGACTGGACATAATATCTCCTTTTGGAAATTTCACGTTTTCCCTCATTGCTGCGCAAACCGAATGTTATCCGGCTGACGGGGCGACTGTGCGACGCTCGATTTGATCAGTATCGCGCCTTCTCCAAAACCGAGGGATATGCTGTGAATTACCGGCCCCAGTGTATTGTCGGGCTGGAGCTGCTGATAATTGCCGTTCAGTGGATAAGTCACCTGGTCCGTCCCGATATAAGCCCAGCCCGCATGGCTGCCAAAATTGGCAAGCACAAGCGCGTTTTCGAATTCACGTCCCAATATGACGTACGAAGTGCCGTCATTGTTCGTACCCGAAGCGGCTTTAAAAAATCTGTTCGTGCCTGTCGCGTTCCAATAATCCGCAGTCT
>JAKAHV010000019.1 GCA_021825295.1 Nitrospirota bacterium | reverse complement strand
GGCGACCCCTGCTCAAAGACGGGATCTGTTGTCCCAAGGGGAGAACGGTCTGCCACACCCTTAATTAAGTTCATAGCAAGTTTCCTCTCGTATAAACACTCCGTCTCCTATCATACAAGGGGAGGGGGAATACCCACAGAAAACCCGTAGAGCCAAAAAGAAAGGCTCTTCAGCAATAGCGGAATATACAAATTATTTTGGGTTGTCCCGGAAATTCGCGTTAAAATGTAAATCCATCGCCCATTTGCCTGTCTGTCCTATTCATTCGGTCAGGCCGTTTCACCCACCAAAAAATGACCGAAGAGCCAAAAAATTGAAGAACCCCCGCGGGGGAAAAGCGGGGGTTCTTCGGTTCCTTCCTATTTTCTCTGCCCCAATCTGAAGGCCCTTTCGCACTTCTTTGCCGCCTTCTCGCATCTGTTGGCGGCCTTCTCGGCCTTGTTCGCCGCATCCTCCGCCCGTTTGGCGGCGGACTCCGCCTGGCTGGCGCTTGCGCTCGCGCTAGACTTGGCCTCATCGGCCAGCTTCTTCGCGTCAGCCACGTCGGTTTTCAGGTCGTTGATCGCCGCGTTTTGCACGCCCACCTGGGACTCCAGGGAAGCCACCTTCTTGTCAAGGTCGTCAAGGCGGCTTTCAACTTTCGCAAGCCTGTCCGAAAGCGGCTGCGTCTGCTCCATCACGAACTTCTTGCTCGCGCACCCGGCAAGGATAATCAGTAATCCCAGAACCACCGAAAGCCTCGCAAAGAAAATTCCCTTCTTCATCCGTACCTCCTTCAAGAAATTTTTCGTGGAACTGACGATAAGAATCATTGCCCGGTCCCGGTCTGAACAAATTATAGGACGATTTCTTGACACCTGCAATCGGCAATCAGGCGCGCCCGCGGGGCATTGGCGCGGCCATCGCCCGCAGTTTCAGACTTTTGACTTGTGTGTTATCATTCAAAAACGGATGAAGCGCTTTATACTTGGCATAAGCGGGGCAAGCGGGCAGGCGATAGCCATAAAACTGCTGCGGGAGCTTCTTGGAAGGAATTGCGAGACGCACCTCGTAATCTCAAGCCAGTCGCTTCCGATCCTGGAGCAGGAGACCGGCATCAGATGCGGCAATAAGGCCCAAAGGGAAAAGCAACTCCGTGGGGGCGTGCGGGGAGGGAAGCTCGTTTACTATGACGAGACCGGGATGTGGGCCCCGATTGCAAGCGGCTCTTTCCGGACGGACGCGATGTTCATCGTGCCGTGCTCGATGAAGACCCTTTCGGCAGTCGCCAACGGATACGCCTCAAACCTGCTTGAACGGGCTGCGGACGTCAAGATCAAGGAAGGCGGAAAACTGATACTCTGCCCGAGGGAAATGCCCTTCTCGGCGATACATCTGGAAAACATGCTTAAACTGGCCAGGCTGGGCGTGGCAATTGCCCCGCCGGTGGCCGCCTTTTACCATAAACCCAAAACCCTCGAAGCCATGGTGGAGTTCTTCGCGGGCAAGCTCCTCGATCAGGCCGGCATCGAAAATGATATCTTTCGGAGATGGGATGGCCGGGGCACGGGACGACGCCCCCGCTCCGGAGGGGAATGAGGCGGCTTATGATTTCGGTCATAGCGAAAGGCGCCCCCGGCCTGTTATAAAATAGACAATGGCAAAGGAAAGCTGTCCGGGAAGCCGGGAGATAACTAATCCGTATCCTGAGGAAATCCGGTGCTGCCACTGCGGCGCGGCAAACGAGATATGGTCGGATGAGCCCGAAACACAGTGCAAGGGCTGCGGCCAGACGATCTCGAGACAGATGGCCTACAGTTGCGTTCTGTGGTGCCCCGCCGCGAAACAGTGCGTGGGCGAGCAGAAATACGAAAAACTCATTGCGTCAATGAAGGGCCGGACCGGGCGCTGATTTTCATTTAATCGCCCTTCAGCTTGTCTATCTCCTGCCTGATGCCGGCTGCGTCGGGCGCGTTAGGGTTCATCTTGAGATATTTTTCAAACATCTCCCTTGCCTCCTGCTTTTTATGCAGGTCGTAAGCCAGAACGACCCCCATGTTTCTGGTCGCAATGGCATGGTTCGGGTCCACATGGAGGACCTTTTTGTATTCTTCAAACGCCTTTTGCGGGTTGCCGATGCTCCTGTAGCATGTGCCCATATCGACCCTTACATCCAGGTCGCGGGGGTCCAGTTTCAGGGCCGCTCTGTATGCATCAATTGCATCCTGATACCGGCCTGTATCCATCGATACGTTGCCCAGATCGATCCAGGCCCTTTTGTTCTTCGGGTCCTGGCTGATTATCCCCTTCAGTATGCTGATCTGGTTGTCCGGGCTGACTATCTTTCCCATCGCGCCGCCCCCGGCGCCGTTGCCGGAAGAGCCGCCCTGACAGGAAAAAAGAAACATGGCAGCCGTTATAAGACAAAATGCAGTCAGTTTCCTCATGGATTCAGATGCCTCCTTTCAATACCAGCCGGACTTTATTTTACATCAATCCCTTATAATTCATCCCCCAAGCGCAAAGAGCGCAGGCAATGCACACGTCCGCTTAAAAAAAGCGGCATCAGTGAGAGATAAACGCCTCCCCTTGCCCAAAGATGTTTCAAAACCGTGTAGCGCCATCGTTTTCAAAGTGTTGACTATAAAAAAAGGAATTGATAAAATAAATTTGCCTTAAGCGAGATGTACCCTCCCACTCGATAAGGCATGCCCGGGGAAACACCCCGTATCCCCGGGCTCCAATTTTCTTGCTGCCTTCCGCTTGCGGAATAACCCGCTTTGTATCATAATCTTGAAGATGAAAAACCAACCCGGAGGTTTTTTATATGGGCTACACGGTAGTCGCGCTAAAAGACAAGATTATGGAGATGTACCCGGAGATCGGACGGTACGGGATAACGGTGGGCATCGCCTTCAGCGAGGGAAAAAACGCTTACATTGTAAAATTCACAAAAAACAGCCATGAGCTTACAACACACCTGGAGAAAAAAGATGCTGATGAGTGCATGGACGGCATCAAATGCGTGTATCTGGGGGTACAGATAGGGCAGTTCATAAAGAACTTCGCCGGCTAAGGCCTAAAAAAACAAACCCTATTAGAACCTATCTCAAAATTGATTTTGAAGCGAAAGAGAGAGGAAATCGTGGCAGCGGGGTCCCCGAAAAATTGAAAATTTTTAGGGGCAAAGCCTTGGAGAAAAGGGAAAATCGCCCGGAGGCGCAACAGCCCGCCAAGGCGGGATTGAGGACGATTTTACCTTGACGACACCGTATGCCGCGATTTCAGCCGCTTGCAGCCAGAAGCGATTTTGAGATAGGTTCTAGTCTTCTTCCAGCGAAATGGCCTCCTGGGGGCAGTTTTCGGCCGCGGCCTCGCAGCAGCCCGCAAACTCACAACCCTCGGGGTCCATTACCTCAGCCTTGCCGAGTTGCTCGTTCAAGTGAAACACGGACGGGCAGACTTCCTCGCAATTTCCGCATCCGATGCATTTATCCAGATCGATTTTCGGTCTCATGATTTATTATATCCGCCGGGGAAAAGCCTTTACAAGGCCGGAGGGGCTGGCCCCCCGGCCGGCTCCCTCAGGGGCGCGATGAAGGCAAGTCCCAGCAGAAACAGCCCGCCCACTGCGGCAACCGCCGGCCTCTCGGAGCCCGTCAGGCGCGATACGAGCCCGAAGATAAAGGGCCCGGCTATAGCGGAGGTCTTCCCAATCATCGAATATACGCCAAAGAATTCCGATTGCCGCCCCGGCGGCACGAACCTTGAGAAAAGCGTCCTCGATGCCGCCTGGATGCTGCCCAGCCCAAGCCCCGCGATGCCGGCAATCACCCAGAACTGGTCCTTCTGGCGGACAAAGGTGGCGGCCGCGGCAACAAACACCCACAAAAAAAGGGTAAGCACTATGACCTTTTTAGGCCCCCAGAGGTCCGAGGGCTTTGCCATCGCGAACGCCCCCAAAAAAGCCGTCAACTGCACCGCAAGGTAAAGCGCCACCAGCTCGGCCGGCCCGAAACCGAGGCTCACCGACGCAAATATGCTCGAAAATATGATGACCGTATTCACCCCGTCCTGATAGAAGAGATACGAAAGAAGAAAGCTCCTTGCGCCCGGGTTTTCCAGCCAGAGCCATTTGAGCGCGGCAAGTGCGCTTTTTGTCCCCTGGACTGCGTATCTTGCAACGTTTTCCCTTTCCCTCCCCCGGGCGGGTTCATCCCCCGGCAGCAAAAAAAAGGCCGGCAGCGAGAAGACGAGAAAAAACGCGCAGACCGAAAGCCATACCAACGGGAAATGCCCCTTCCTGACGAGCGGCAGGGCGATCAGCAGCGCGGCCGCCGAACCCACGTATCCGAGCCCGAAGCCCCAGGCCGAAACCCTTCCGCGCAAATCCCATGGGGCGATATCGGGTAGATAGGAGTTATAAAACACGATGCCGCCTTCCTTAGCCACGTTGGCCGCCACAATCAGCAGGAAACCCGGGATGACGTCGCCAGCCTTGAGGAAAGAAAACATGGACACAAAAAAGGCCGCCGCAAGGCTGTAGGCTATCAGAAATTTCTTCCGCACCCCTGCCCTGCCGGCTATCCCTCCGGCAAACGGCGACGTCACGGCCACTATCAGCATGCTTAGCGAGATGGCCCTGCCCCACCAGAGGTCTCCGAGCCGGGCCGTATTGCCCACTATGCGGTTGGCATAGTAGACGGGGAAGATCACGGCCGATATGACAGAGTAGTAGCTGGCGCCGGCAAAATCGTAAAGGCACCAGCTTAGTATCACATTTTTTTTCATCGTGACCTCTATAATATCCGATTTCAGTCCCCCGTACATTCCAACTACGGCAGCTTTTGGATTAAAATACTAAAATTGATTTTGAGACAGGTCCTAAAAAGGAAGGAGCTTCTTATGGCGGAGGAATTCCTGGAGATAGTGAATGAAAATGGCGAGGTGAAGGGCATTGCCCCGCGGTCCGAGATACACGGCAACCCGGCGCTAATGCACCGCGTCGCCCACGTCCTGGTCTTCAACGGCAAGGGGGAAATACTGCTGCAGAGACGTTCTATGAATAAAGATGTGGCCCCGGGCAGGTGGGACACCTCTGTGGGTGGGCATGTGGATCCCGGCGAAAGCCCGGAGTTGGCCGCGCTCAGAGAGATGAGGGAAGAGCTTGGCGTGGAGGGGCGGCTCGAATTCCTTCACTCATACATACACACGAACCACTATGAAACGGAGCTCGTCTATACCTTCCGGGCCGTGAAGGAGGACGGCTTCGAATTCAATGCCGAAGAGATAGAGGAGATAAGGTTTTGGGATCTGGGGGAGGTCGAAATGGCCGTAGGGTCAAGCCTCCTGAGCGACAACTTCGAGCATGAGATAGCCACTTACCTGAAGAGGTTCCGCTAAAATAGGGAGCCGCTTCCCCTTCAGGGCTGATGTCCGCCCGGCCCTATCTCCACTTAATCCCCCGGAATATCGAGTCCGTGACGATCCTGTTTTTGTATTTTTCCACCAGCTTGAACATCCCGGCCAGGACCTCGCCGGTCAGGCGGTGGGGGGTGAGGCCAAGGCGTGCAAGCCCGGTATATTTCGGGTTATAGTAATGCTCCTCCTGCTCGACCCTCGGGTTTTCGATATGACTGAGCCTTACGTTATAGCCAAGTTTGTCGCCGGCTTTTTTTGTCATTTGCGCCAGCTCGTTCACCGAGAAGGTTTCCGTCACCTGGTTGAATATTTTCAGCTCACCCGGGCCGGGCGGCGACATTGAGTCGAGATAGACACATCAAATCGAGTCCATGATGTTCAGATAGCCCCTCACCTGCCCGCCGCTGCCGTATATGGTAAGGGGAAAGCCGGAGACGGCCTGGACGACAAAACGGTTCAGCACCGTGCCGAATATCTCGTCGTAGTTGAAATTGGGCAGCAGCCTGATGTCAATCCCCGCCTCATCCGTCATTATCCCGTAGACCGGCCCCTGCATGAGATCGGTGACCCTGAGCCCCCACGTCCTGACGTAAAACCAGAGCAGGTCCGTATCCTGTATCTTCGTCGTATGGTAAAGCGAGCCCGCCTGCCTCGGGAAAAGAAATCTATCCCTCCTGCCGTTGTGCTCGACATCGAGCCAGCCCTCTTCGATGTCGATATTCGGAGTGCCGTACTCCCCCATCGTGCCCAGTTTGATGATATGGCAGGACGGCACGGTCTCCCTGACAGCCCATATTATGTTCAGCGTGCCGATCAGGTTGTTGCGGACAGTGAATGCCGCCCGCTCCCTGCTCATCATCGAAAAAACGGCGGAGGGCTGCTCCGCGTAATGGACCACCGCATCGGGCATGTGCTGCCTGAATATGGACAGCAGAAAGCCGAAATCGGTGATATCGCCTATGTGAATGCCTATCTTTTTCCCTGTAAGGGCCTCCCATCTTCTGGCCCGCTCGGAGAGTCGGGGGGTGGGAATGAGGGGACCGGGACCGATCTCGCGCGAGACCCGGCGTCTCCAGTAATTGTCGACGCCTGTGACCTCGTGCCCCAGCCTGGAGAAATACATGCAGGTGGCCCAGCCGAGATACCCGTCGGCGCCGAGCACAAGCACCCTCATTCACGCCCCACGGCCGGAAACTCCCCTTCCATCGTTTCCAGCACCTTTTTTTCGAGAATATACCGCTTCAGCGCGGCCTTCGCCATCGGTCTTTCAGTCGCCGACACGTAGGAGCGTTTCAGCTTCGTGGAGATGACATCTTCATAGGAATAATCGATCGACTGATAGATCGATTTGAAGGCCGGGGTGATTACGAACATGTCCCCCAGCTCAAGCGAGCGCGAAACCTCTTCCTGGCTCATAAGCTCCTCATAGAGCTTCTCACCCGGTTTGGCCCCGGTCTCGACTATCCCGATTTCGGAGGGGTTCAGCCCGTACCTGGGCGCGAGTATCTCTATCATGATTTCCGCGAGGTCCGATATTCTCACCACCGGCATCTTCGTCACAAAGACCTCCCCGCCCCTGGACAGGCAGACCGCCTTCAGGACCAGCCTGGCTGCCTCCGGGATTGTCATCACGAAGCGCGTCATCCTCCTGTCGGTGAGCGTGACCGGGCCGCCCTGCCTGATCTGCTTCATGAAAAGCGGCACGACGGAACCCCTGGACCCTATGACGTTTCCGAAACGGGAACTGCTCATGACAGCCCCTTTCCCGTTTTTAAGCGCATTGGCGGCGGTGATCAGCCTTTCGCCCATGAGCTTGGATGTGCCCATGACGTTCGTCGGGTTTACCGCCTTGTCGCTGCTCGTGAAGATGACGTGCTTCACGCCTGCGGACCTCGCCGCGCGAATGACGTTTTCAACACCGTAGATGTTCGTCTGGGCCACGTCAAACGGGTTGTACTCGGAAAGGATAACGTGCTTGAATGCGGCGCAATGGATGATGATGTCCGCGCCCTCAGCCAGCTTGTTCAGCTTGTCCCCGTCCCTCACATCGCCCAGAAAGCAATGGGCGCCGTTGTTCCTGAATCGCTCCATTTGCAGGAAAAGGTCGGTCTCGTTGTTGTCCATGAGCCTCAGCTCGGCGGGCCGGAAGGCATGGAGCTGCCTTGCGACCACGCTGCCTATGGTCCCGGCGGACCCCGTGATAAGCACCTTGCTGCCAGTGAAGAATTTTTCCATTGTTTCCATTTCGCGCATGAACCGGCCCGTCAGCGCCCTGCCGCCCGCAAAGGATTTTCCGCCCTCAAACCGCCCGCCACCTTCCCCGCGGGATGCCGGACGGCCGGCACACGGAGATTGGCGCCATCGTTAAACATACCCCCGAGTTCCAAAACAAGTTGACTTTCCATAAACTCGAAAAATACAACCGTGGATTGCGTGAAATTGAGTATACCCATAGGCGAATCTTATGTCAAGAATATTCTTCATGTATTTTACGGTCACACGTATTCTTCAATAAAGACTGAAGGAAAGGAAGGATGGTCAGTTCACGGGCTCGCCGTTGACGATCCGCTGCGGGTTCCGGATGAAGAGTTTTTGGGCCTGCGATGGCCCGAACTTGTTTGCAATTTTTGCGTGTGCCTCGGAGAGCACCGGGGGGCGTTTTTTCACGTCATGGGCGTCCGTAGCCACTGCATGGACCTGTCTTTTTTTAATCATCCTGAAGCAGGCCTTCTGGATCCTCGCGCCGAACTTCCCGGTTATGCTGGCCGCGGTAAGCTGGCAGAGGGCCCCCATGTCCAGAAGCCTCTGAAGTATGGAGGCGTCTTCCAGGATGGCGACGTTCCTCTCCGGATGGGTTATGACGGGGGTGACTCCCCTGACCCTCAGGCCGGCTATTATCCTTTCGATCTCGGCCATCGGCGGCAGCACAAAGGTGGGCAGCTCCAGAAGCAGGTAATTCCTGTCGTTTATCAGCGGCAGGGTCCCCCTCTGCACGTTCTCCAAAAGGTCCCTGGAGATGTGAACGTCGGCCCCGGTATACAGGGCAAGGCCGTTTGTCGTGCTCTTCACGCGGGCCACCGCCTCTCCGATGCCCTCGCGGGTATTATCGTAGAGACCGCTTATGACATGGGGGCTTGCCACTATGCCCTCTATGCCGTCCTCCCGTGCGATCCTGAGCATCTCGATCGTATGCGCCATGTCCGGGGAGCCGTCGTCAATCCCCGGCAGGATGTGGCAGTGTATATCAATGAAGCCTCCGGACACCTGTCCTCCCTTCTGCCTGCGCGCCTGCTTCCTGAATGCCGGCGGCCAGAAAACCCGTAACCGCGGAAAAAGTGATCGCATTTGACGGGACATGCAAATTGAAATCAAACATGCTGTGGACAAGCATATATGACAGGGACGCCGCGAGCCCGCACATGAGGTACCGGGCCCTTCCTTCCCGAAAACAATTATATACGCCTTTGGCCAGGGATGCAAAGAAAATAAGGGACAGGAACAGGCCCGCGAGGCCCGTTTCAACCGCCAGGTTTATGTAATCATTATGGGCGAAATCGATCTTCTGCTGCAGGCCAGGATTATACAACGGGAATATCTCCCTGAACGTGCCCAGTCCCGTGCCAATCCACCTGAAATCCAGGGCCGCCTCCAGAGCGCCTCTCCAGATAAGCAGCCGCTGGCCTGGCGACAGCCCGCCCGTTTCGAACCTGTCTATCACAGGCGAAATACCAATGTAAACCATACAAAGGACGGTCGCAGCGGCGAAGAAAACCGGCAAATAAACGAGTTTTCCGCCAGATTTCTTCATCTTCGCCAGCAGCAGGAAGACAAGCCCCGAGGCCAGAAAACTCACGATCCCGCCCCTCGAAAGGCTATAGAAAATCCCGATGGCCGTCACGGCCGAGACGAAGGCGTAGAGCAGGGCCTTCTCCAGCCTCCTCGTCTCAAGCGCAAGGGCCAGCCCGAGCGGGAAGACCATGCCTTCGAATCCTGCGAAGTGGTCCCGGTTCACGAAGGGCCCGAAAGGCGAACCCCCGTTTCGAAGCACCCTGAACCAGTATATCCGTCCGTTCCAGGTGGCCTTCTGGATGACGGCAAAAACCGTGAGCGCAAGCCCGAAAAACGCAAGAACTGAAAATGACCGCTTAAGCGCCTTCCGGTTTCCACCGGCTAGCAAAGCTATAAAAAAAACCATCATGTACAGAATTAACCGTAACGCCGCCCCCACAGTATCATACGCATCGATGCTCAGGCAGTGCCATGCGCCGCCCGATCCGGGAAGAGAAAGGGACAGTTTTTTTAATAAGCCGTATTCAGGTCTCGAAATATATCCGTTTAGGAGCGCGGGAGGAAGGGGGATGAGCTGAATGAAAACCAAGGCGGCAAATCCGGCTGCGGACAGACGCATTCCTGATGGAACAAGCCCTTGCTCGTACCGAAAACGTCCCATGCCTGCCTGAAACCGGTACAGACGGAAATTGAAATAGACAACAATGGCGCAACCCACGAAAAGGAGAGACCATGCCTCAACGGAGCCGAAAAGGATCACCGCCGCAATAATCAGTACGGATAAAAAGAGTGAATCATTCATCTCCGGCGGTCGATTGCCATGCGGTATGCCTTCCGCGGACCGCCCGTGCCGCCGCCTCCTTCTCCGATGGCCGTTTCTGCCGCGGCCTTCATGGGCCCGGAACCCGCCGGGTTCCTGATTCCCCCCGCCGGGTTCCTGATTCCCCCCGCCGGGTTCCTGATTCCCCCCGCCGGGTTCCTGATGCCCATATAGCGGGCGCCTGCAAACCATTGGGTATTCACGCCGCTCGCTCATCCGCCCGGAAGACCTCCGCCCGTGGGGCGGCCAGCCGCCACGCGGCTGGCCGCCAGATCATGGATTCTCACTTTATCCACCCATATCGCGCTGGGTTCCTTTGGGTCCAGTTTGAGGGGTTCGTTTCTTGCCAGCGAGACGTCGATCAGCCAGCAGCCCCGCGGCACCCTGAAATCAAGCGACAAGGTCTGCCACGGGTTTGTGCCCCTCACCTCGCCGGAGGCCAGAAAAAACCTGCCGCAGCCGGGGCCGGACACCCCGAGATAGATTCCGCCCGCGGTGACGATATTCTCGGTCTTGATCTCGGCCGCAAGCTCATAGGAGTGCCCGGGGGCCACTATCACGGGCTGCCACAGCCGCAGGTATGACCCCTCACGCCCGTCAGACCTGATGAGCAGGCTCCTTCCCCCCGCGTTCGGGCCTCTGCTGTAGGAAAAATCGACCCCTGGCCCAGCCGCCGCGGTCCAGCCGAAGCATGCCCTTCCTTTTATATCTTCCCCGAAGCCGCCGTTTACGATGACGGCGGACCCGTCCGCCGGATTCTCCCCTTGCCCGCCGCCGGGGAGTTGCCGCCAGATGCCCAGGGCCGTCTCCGGCTGAGCGTCCGCCAGAAGCGTGCGGCACAGTGCGTTGGCTGCATCTTCGCCGATGAGCCTGTGGTCGGCCTGCCTCCAGAAGGCAAGCGCCTCGTCCGTGCCGCCCCGCTTTATAAGGTATTGCATATACTCCGAATAGGCCTCTTTCGTTCGCGGAAGGGCTTTTATCACGCGGTCTTCCGGGGCGCCCGTCAGGAGAAAAAACCCGTAAACCCTGTCCCGCGATTCAGGCCCGATGCCGAAGCACTGCCTGGCATACGCATACACGCTGTCGAACCGGCTATCGAACAGGCCGGGCCGGTCATCCGCGGCCGCCGGGGCACCGGAGATCCGCCCGCCGTCTATCAGATGAAAAACCGCGGCCCTCCAAATATCTTCGCAGCTTGAGCGCCCCAGTATTTCATAATTTCTGATGGCCCTTGCCGCAAATGCCTTTTGGCCTACGGACTGACTGGCCTGGGCAAGCTGATACCACGCGTCCGCATAAAAAGGGTTTTTAACGAGGGCCTTTTTATAAAAGACTATCGCCCTGTTAATATCCCGTCCCGCCAGGCTGTAATGGCTTTCAAAGGCAATCCTGTAAAAGACGCTCGCATCGCCCGGGCAACAGATGGAGGCAAACCGCAGCGCCCGGCTGTTTCCGCTCCGGCATGCGAACTCCGCCAGGGTGTCCGCGCCGAGCCTGTAGACTATGAAGAGGCTTATTATCTGCGAACAAATCAAAAAAAAGGAAAACTGGTATCTCTTCCTCATTGCTCACGGATTTCTCTATAACCTATCCCAAAATCGGAAATTTTTTGAGACGCCCCGGAAAATGGATTCCCGCCTTCGCGGCAATGACGTCAGTACCCTTCCCTTCCAACCGCAACTGAACTGGTGAAAACAGTGCCCCTTATCCCTTTCAGGAGCGCCTTCAACTCGCTTCTTGGCACGAAGATCACGTCCTTGTCCCTTATATAGATGTCAGGGCTTTTACCATCCAGTATGGAATCGTAGTTGGCGACTATAAGCCTGCGGCGGCCATCTCCCGCGTCGCGGTATATCTTTATTTTTTTTATCGCCTCGAAATTGAGTCCCTTCGCCATGCTGATCGCCTGGGTAAGGGTGGTGCTGCCCTTGAGCTGGAAAGACCCGGGTCCCCCGACCGCGCCATCCACAAAAAAGCGGCCCGCCTCCGGAACACTCACCACGTCCCCGGAGGAAAGAGGGATGTTCAGGTCCGCCCGTCCATCCACAAGCAGCTTTTTTAAATCAATCTTTATGATTTCGGGCTTCCCGCAGGCGCTCCCCTTTTTCTGGACGATGCAGAGGTTTGACGCGTCGCCGCTGAGCCCCCCGGCCATCGAAAGCATGTCCAGCAGGTATTTCTGGCCGGAGACGGTGAAGACCTGGGGGGATTTAACCGCGCCAAGGACTGTTATCCTCTGGCTCCTGTATTGCTTTACAAAGACCGTCACAACCGGATTCTCCAGATATACCCCGAGCTTTAGCTCAATGGCCGAGGCAAGCCCGGCGGTAGTCAGCCCCACGGCCTTTACGCCGTTTATCAGGGGCAGGTCTATCTCTCCGGCCCGGCTCACCCTGGCCGTGGTCTTCAGTTCATCCACCTGAAACACGCTTATCTCAAGCAGGTCTCCGGGGCCTATGCGGTAATCCGCGGTTGAGGCGAGCGCCCCGGCCGTCATGGCCCGTTTTATCAGCTCGCCGTTCAGTTTGTCCGTCGAAGCGGCGCCGGAATAGGCATTCCTGATGATGCGCTGATAATTGCCGGGGGCGGAAGCGCAGGATGATAGAACAAATGAGAAGGCCGATATGATGAGGATGAGCAGGCGCCCGGCTGTAAAAAGGGGATTTTTCATCTGCAAGGCTCCTTTAGCATCGCCTTACCGGACCTACGGGATGTAGGGGCTGGCATGGTGCGTGGGACTCATCCTGCTGTCCTCCACCTCGATTCCGCCGGCGACGATCCCGCCGAACCCGCCTCCAACCAGCAGGCCGGTCAAGGCACCTCCGGCGGCAGGCGGATCTATGGGAGGGTCCACGGGTTGCTTTCCCCCGGACGGAGCTTCGCTGAAACCGGCCGGCCGGGCCAAGTTACCCTTCCCAGCCTCGATATTGCCGGCCAGGGTCTTGGTGCGTGTCTTCACGCCATCGAAAGAGATGCCTCCCGTGAATCCCCCGGGCCCGGATTCGTACCGCCGCCCATCGGGCGTCACTATCGCCACCTTGTCTCCTGCCGGGCTG
This sequence comes from Nitrospirota bacterium, assembly GCA_021825295.1. Classification (GTDB taxonomy): domain Bacteria; phylum Nitrospirota; class Thermodesulfovibrionia; order Thermodesulfovibrionales; family JdFR-88; genus JAJYGJ01. Next base: position 45,759 of record JAKAHV010000019.1, on the reverse strand, counting down.
TTAATGCCTATGGCGCCCCTGCGCAGCGAGACAACCATCCCTCCGCCCGCCAGCCCCTTTAATGAGACCTCGGAGTTTGCCCCGACATCCATCTGCGTTCCATCCGTGAAGGAAAAAGAAAGGCCCCCTTTCGACGTCCTGAAACTGCCCTCCCCCGGGACCGGATAAACCCCGTCAATGCCGAGCCACTTCCCGCCTTTTGAAAGCGCTTGGGCATCACCTGCCGGGTAGACCTGGCCGATCCAGTTTGCATCGGCCGCCATTGCCGCAACGGGCGCAAGGACATAAAGCAAGAAGAGCAATAACACAAGTGCCGCCTTCCTCATTTGCACCTCCTTCTTCGGATACCCCCGATGGCCCTCCTCCGCCGACGCAGCGCAAGGGTGCCAACATCGTGAAATCCAGCCCCATCAACCTTAAGTTGTATGTACGCAACCTATATTAGTGATAACCGCAGGTGTTGTCAAGTACTTTTATCGGATATCCGGGATTATTCATGGAGGCGAGCCATCCCGCATACTCCAAAAAAAAATTTCTTTTGGCGATAAAATATTTATAATGATACAAATCAGAGTGAAAAAAATCCGGCGCGGCAATGCCTAAGAAACTGTCCGAAGACATAAAAAAAGAGATAGAATCGCTCGTAAAGGAGATCAACTATCACAATTACCGCTACTATGTCCTGGACTCCCCGGTCATCACGGACGAGCAGTATGACAAGCTGTATCGCCGGCTTGTCGAGTTGGAAGAGATGTCCGGCTATGTGCTGCCTGATTCGCCCACGGGCCGGGTGGGCGCCCCGCCGCTCGAAAAATTCGCCAAGGTCCGCCACTCGATGCCCATGCTCTCGCTGGACAACGCCTTCAATTACGACGAGCTGCGCGAATTCGACCGGAGGATAAAGAGGCTCCTTGGCGCGGCAGAAGAAATCGAATACACGGTGGAACCGAAATACGACGGGCTTGCCATCGAGCTTACGTATGCCGGAGGCCTGCTGGACCGGGCATCCACCAGGGGCGACGGTTACGAAGGCGAGGACGTCACGAGGAACATAAAGACCATCAGGGCGGCTCCGCTGAAGATCGAGCCTGACGAATGCCCCGGGGTGATCGATATACGCGGCGAAGTCTACATGGAACTGGAGGAATTCCGGAAGCTGAACCGCCACAGGGAGGATGAGGGGCTGCCCGCCTTCGCGAACCCGAGAAATGCGGCGGCCGGCAGCGTGCGCCAGCTTGACCCCGCGGTAACAGCAAAAAGGAAGCTCTATCTGGCCTGCTACGGAGCCGGCGTTTCGGAGGGGGTCGATTTCGGCAGCCAGTCGGATTTCATTGGCTGGCTGAAACGGAAGCTCTTCCCCACTCCGGCCGTCTTCGAGACCGCGTCGGGAATTGAAAGTGCCATCGATGCGGTAAAACGTATCGAGCAGATGCGCGATGGGTTCGGATTCGAGACCGACGGGGCCGTTATAAAGGTAAATGATTTCGGCCTGCAGCGGAAGCTGGGCTCAAAGACGAGGGAGCCGCGCTGGGCGATCGCCTACAAGTTCCAGGCCCATGTGGCCACCACCAGGATAGTGGATATCCAGGGCAGCGTCGGAAGGACCGGCGTCATCACCCCTTTTGCCGTCTTCGAGCCGGTGAGGATAGGCGGCGTCACGGTGAGCAAATCGACCCTGCATAACTGGGACGAGATAAAGAGGAAGGACATAAAGATAGGCGATACGGTAGTCGTGGAGAGGGCGGGCGACGTCATCCCCCACGTGCTGATGGTCGTAAGGGAAAAAAGGACCGGCAGGGAGAGGGATTTCCCGATACCCCGCCACTGCCCCGCCTGCGGCTCGAATGTGGTGAGGGAGGAAGGCGAGGTCGCCGTGAAGTGCATCGCCCTGGGCTGCCCGGCCCAGGTGAGGGAAAAGATAATCCATTTCGCATCCAGAAACGGCATGGACATCGAGGGGCTGGGTGAAAAAAACGTGGAACTGCTCCATTCACGCGGCCTCATAAAGGGGTTCGAAGACATATACAGGCTAAGGAAGGAGGACTTCCTGGCCCTTCCCAGGTTCGCGGAGAAATCCGCCTCGAACATGATAAACGCCATAGAGCGCAGCAAGACCGCCACGCTGGCCAGGTTCCTTTATTCCATCGGCATAATACACGTCGGGGAATACGCGGCAAAGCAGCTTGCCAGGAATTTCGCCGTGCTGGAAGACCTCTATAACGTGACCCCCGAAAGGATAATGGCCATAAAACAGATGGGGGAAAAGATTGCAAACGCGGTGGCCGCCTTCTTCAGCGACAAAAAAAACATGGAGACGCTCGAGACGTTGAAGCTCCTCGGCCTTAAGATACAAAACCCGGATTTCACCGCGAGAAAAAAGAAACTGCCGCTTGAGGGCATCACCTTCGTCATCACCGGCACCCTGCCAAGGCCGAGGAAGGAGGTCGAGGATATGATCGAGGCCCTGGGGGGGCGCGCCTCATCCTCGGTGTCGGCCGGCACAGGCTATCTGGTTGCCGGGGAAAACCCGGGCTCCAAGCTGGCGAAGGCCAGGCAACTGGGCGTAAAGACGATCACCTACGGCGAGCTTGAAAAGATGCTCAGGGAGGGCCAGGGCAGCCCCACCCTGTTTTAAAGGGAGCCAGCCGCCTCCAGCAGCAATTTCAGGGCCTGCGCCGCCGCTTCTTCCTTGTTCTCCCGCCTGTCCCCCCTGAGAAGGAGCCTGCTTACCCTCGGCCCGCCCGTCCTTGAGGCAAGCCCGATATACACAAGCCCTCGCTCTTTGCCTTCGAGCACATCCGGGCCCAGGTTGCCCGTGGTGGAGAGGGAAAAGTCGGTATCAAGCAGGGCCCTTGCCCTTTCCGCCATTTCGGCCGCGGTCTCCGCGCTGACCACGCCGAACGACCCGAGCACGCCTTCGGAGACCCCGAGCATCCTCACCTTCGCTAAGGCGGAATATGTGACGGCGCCGGCCACAAAAAAGGAGCTTGCCCCGGGCACCGATGTGATGTAGTGGCTTATGAGCCCGCCCGTGCAGGACTCCGCGACCGAAAGGGTAAAACCCCTTTTTTTGAAAGACTCCAGCACCCGCGCGGCAAGGCCCAATGGATCTTCTTTTTTCAAAAAAACATCCCCTCTCCCGTGAAACCCTCCCCCTCAGGGGGCAGCCATCGCCGGGCGCTATCCATTTATTTCATCTGCCGGGCATTTTTGAGCGCGGCGTCCAGGTATTTAAGGAAGTCCTTCGAATTCACGGCCTCAACAAAGCAAAGCTTGCCCTCTATCGGGTCCGCTATCGGGTTTCCCCGGTAGTCGAGGAACAGAAGCAGGCAGTCATTTCTGAAATTAAACCTGTTGCCCAGGGCCAGTTCATCGGCCGTAATCGGCCTGGACAGGTCTATCTTTATCGGGACAAACTCGCTGTTTAGCTCCGAGACGACCCGCGGGTCGCTGTACGGGCCGCTGCTCATCTGCTCACAGCGCGGGCAGCCGGGGCCGGATGCGAAGTCCACCACCATCGGCTTTTTCTCCCGCATCGCTATCTCCCGCCCGGAGGCCAGAGTGTGCCAGTTTATCTGCGGCCCCGCGCTCTTCGAAGCGGCGACATGCGCGCAGCCCGCCGTTAATATCACGAGGGCAAACAGGGCAGGCGGCAAAAATCCCTTCATGAAAAACCCCTTTCCTGGTCCTTCCTTGGAAGGAAACATATTCTTTTTCTTACTTTTAAATTATACTATTTGCAGATTCCCTGCGGCAAAAGCGGCAAAAAAACAGTTCGCGTGCGCTTTCTTGATAACGGAGAACCCCGGATGAAAAGAGTTTTGCTTTTTATCTGTCTCGCCTTTTTCGCCTTATTGGCCTTTCCGCCCGGAGCGCCTGCGGCCCGGGCCGGGCAGTCCGCGCCGCTCAGCCCTCAAAGCCAGGCGTGCATCGACTGCCACAAGATATACACGCCCGGCATCGTGGAGGCCTGGCTTTCAAGCAGGCATGCCCGGGTCACCCCGGCGATGGCGCTTTCAAAACCTTCCCTTCAGCGGAGGTTTTCCGCCGAAAGCGCGCCGAAAGGTCTTGAAAATGTGGCCGTAGGCTGTTTCGAATGCCACGGGAGAAATCCCGGGGCGCACAAGGACAACTTCGAGCATTTCGGCTTCAGCATAAACGTGATCGTCTCGCCAAGGGATTGCGCGGCCTGCCATCCCGTCGAGGAGGCGCAGTTTTCAAGGAGCAAAAAGGCCTACGCATGGAGCAACCTGGCAAATAACCCCCTCTTCCATACCCTGGTCGACACGATCATCGGCGTAAAAGATATATCCGATAAGGGCGGGGTCATTATCCAAAAACCCTCGGAGAAAGTCGCGGGCAACACCTGCTATGGCTGCCACGGCATGCCTGTAAAGGTGAAAGGCATAAAGAAATTGAACACGCCGGCAGGCGTAATCAACGTCCCCGACCTCGTCAACTGGCCGAATACGGGCGTGGGGCGGGTCAATCCGGACGGTTCGAGGGGGGCCTGCGACGCCTGCCATCCGGGGCATTCCTTCTCCATTGCCGCAGCAAGGAAACCCTACACCTGCGCCCGGTGCCACATGGAGCCGGACGTGCCCGCATGGAATGTCTATGAGGAGAGCACGCACGGGGACATCTTCCTGTCGGAAGGCGCCGGATGGAATTTCACGCATGTGCCATGGAGGCCGGGCGTGGATTTCAAGACGCCCACCTGCGCCGTTTGCCACAGCAGCCTTCTCGTCGGGCCCGATGGCAGTGTGATCGCCGAAAGGACTCATGATTTTGGCGCCAGGCTCTGGGTAAGACTCTTTGGCCTTATCTACTCAACCCCGCAGCCCAAAAGCGGCGATACAACGATCATAAAGAACAAGGACGGCCTGCCGCTGCCTGTCACCTTCTCGGGAGAACCCGCCTCAAATTACCTCATCGGCAAGGACGAGCAGGACAAGCGCGAGGCGATTATGAAGTCCGTCTGCAATTCCTGCCACTCCAGCGACTGGACCGGCGGGCATTTTGAAAAGATGGACGAGACGGTAAAAGAAGCCGACCAGATGACCCATGCCGCGACGAAACTCATGCTCGATGCCTGGCGGCTTGGACTGGCCGACAAGACCAACCCCTTCGACGAGGCGCTGGAGATGGACTGGGTAAGACAATGGCTCTTTTACGCAAACACCGTGAAATACGCGGCCGCCATGACAGGGGCCCCCGATTACACCAGCTTCAAAAACGGCTTCTGGGCCCTCAGCTATAACATCCAGAAGATGAAGGACCAGATAGAAACTGATAAGAAGCTGAGGGGTATCGGCGGGCCGCTCGTACTGCCGGCAAAACCCGAAAAAAAGCCCGGAAGGGAAAAAAAGGCCGTACGGAAAAAAACCTATAAAAGGAAAAAATTCATACGTAAACCCGCAGTTAAAAAGAAAAAGGCCGTACGGAAAAGATACAGGCGTAAAAAAAGGTAAAAAAGACAGGCGCGCTGCTTCCCTATATCCCCTAATGGTAATCGTGGGTCCCCTGGACCACCTTTATCCCCGTCTGTTTTTCGAGGATGCCGGCCAGTTCCTGAGGGCCCACATAAGGGCAGCCGGGGTTCGCCTTCACCAGACAACTGCTCAGATAAATGGCGTCAGGCTTCATTTCAGACAGTTTCATGGCCATGCCCATATTAGGACCCACGGTGCGGCCGGGACATTCGCAGGTGAAAAAGGCGATCACCTGCGATGGCCCCTCAAAATTGCCTTCGCCCAGCGCCGCCGCCTTAAGGCAGCGCCATTCCCCCGGGCAGCCGTAACCACTCTGCATGTAACTGCCGCACCCGATAACGGCAACTTTTTTCATTCCAGCCCCCTATTCGCTGTTTATTCAAATCCGCCTGCCCGCTCAGAACGTCAGGCTCTGTCTGTCCCCGAGCATCTCGGCAAGAAAAGATCCCGGTTTTACCTCGGAATTTTCTATAAGCTCCGCTTTGTCAAGCTCGTAATGCTTCACACAGGAGGCGCATATGTAGAATTTCACTCCGAAGTCGGCCAAGGTCTTCAGCAGCTCGTCGACCGGCGAAAATTCGTCCTTCTTCTGCCACGTGAGAGTGGCGGCAAAACCTTTTTTCGCAAGCAGCACGCCCTTGTCCATGAAAAAGAAATCAAGCTCCATGTCGAAGGCCTTCATGTTCGCGGCAAGCTGCATCGCTCCCGCCACCACATCGGGATTGTCATAGGAATGGGTGATTATAAAGACGAATTTTTTGTTTTCCATCTGTTTTTCCTGCCTCCTCTATTTGTGTATATGCACATTATAAAAATGACCGCATCAAAAGTCAAATTATAATTTTATGTTATTAATTTTTAAAATTTTAGGTATGGACGGCGGTCAGCCCGATATTTTTCTTTTGCAAAGCGCCGGGATTGCAATAGACTTTAAGAAGAACATTTTTAACGCCTGGCCCTCTTTTACTGAGGGCACACACTAATTCCCGATTAGCAATGGGAGGTTTTAAATGATCGGTAAAATGCTGGTTGGCTTTGACGGATCGGAAGAATCATACAGGGCCTTTGATTTCGCCCTTGACATGGCCGCATCGTGCAAACCGGACGCCGATATCCTGGTGCTTACGGTGATCCAGCCCCCCGAGGGCTTGTATCTGGTTGAGGCGGACAGCCTCCTGGATGAAACCACCAAAAAATATGAATCGCTGTTAAAGGGCCTCGAGGAAAGGGCCAGAGGCAAAAATATCAAGGTCAGCACCGAAATTGCCGTGGGGCACCCGGCCGAGATGATAGTGCACTTCGCCGAGAAAAGGGGCTGCCCGCTCATAATAGTCGGACACAAGGGCAGGTCCAGGATTGAGGGCATGCTCCTTGGGTCCGTGTCCAGAAACATTGCCGCGATGGCGCACTGCAACGTTGTAATCGTCAGGAAGTGACAATCCCGGCGGCATGCCCCTCAAGCACCGGGGACTGCCGGCCTTGCCGTCAGTGTTGGATGCTGATATCCGTGCCCTTGTCCATGCTGTAGATGGGATACAGCACGTAATTCTTCACCCACGGCTGGCGGACCGTGACCTCTTTCCTGTGCCAGAAGAAGACCCACGGCGCATCATGAACAATCAGGTCCTCGGCCTTCCTGTAATAGTTATCGCGGCTGGCGGCGGCGGTCGCCCTGCGCCCCAGCTCTATAAGGCGGTCCACCTCGTGATTCACGTACATCGTCCGGTTGCCTGCCGCCCCCAGGTTCGCGGAATCAAACAGGGGATAGAGGAAGTCCTCCGGGTCCGCGTAATCCGCCCACCAGCTAAGCCAGAAAAGCTGCGGCTCGCCGCTGTCTATGGCTTCCTTGTACGTGTTCCATTCAAGCTGTTTCAGCTCGGCCTTTATGCCGACCCTGGAGAGATACCCCTGTATTATCCCGGCTATATCAGCGACGTCCTCCTGCTGCGTGATATAAAACCGGACCTTCGCCCCGGCATAACCGGCCTCGCGGATAAGGCGCCTCGCCTTGCCGGGATTGTATTCATAGGAAGGGGGCGCGCTCCAGTCCCTCAGCTCCGGCGGCACCGGACCGTTTGCCAGGGTCCCCCGGCCCTCCATGAAGGTCCGCAGTATCTTTTCCCTGTCTATAGCGTAATTCATGGCCTGCCGCATGCGGACGTCATTGAAGGGCGGCTTCGAACAGTTCATCCCCAGGTAGTACGTGTCGATGCCGTCCATCGACGATATGAGCCCCTTCCATTTGGGGTCTTTCCTGAAATGGTCGTAGTCCGGCGCGGGCACGCTTATGACGTCCAGGTTGCCAAGCTCAAATTCGACAACACTGGTAAGCTCCTCTGGTATGACCCTGTAGACGATCCCCTTCACCTTCGCGGCGCCGCCGAAATAATCCGGCCTGGCCTTAAGCACAAGCTCCTCGTTTGGCGCCCATTTTTCAACCACGAAAGGCCCGGTGCCCACCGGGGGCCCGGAAGAAGGCGCCACTACATAGGCCGCGGTCATCGCCAGGAGGTTTAAAAAGGGAGAAAATGGGTGCTTAAGCCTCAGCACAAGCTCATGGGGACCGGCCACTTCTATGCCTTTCACCTGTCTGGCGCGGCCTTCGGTGAAATCCCTCGCCCCCTCAATCGCCTCGAGCACCCACACGTTCGGAGAGAGGGTGCGCGCGTTTAAAACCCTCTCGAACGAATACTTGAAATCTTCGGCGGTGACTTCGCGCCCGTTTGAAAACCTCACCCCGCGCCTAAGGTGAAACGTATAGACCAGATGGTCCCTGGAGACCTCCCAGCCGCGCGCGATATCGGGTATCACCCTGAGCCCCGGGCCTATCCTCACAAGACCGTTGAAGAGTTTGGCCGCGATGGAGCCGCCCGTCACGTCGGTTATGAGGGCCGGGTCCAGCGTGGAGGGGTCCGCGGTGATGCTGTAGTAGATATAGCCGGGCCGCCTGTTTTCGGGAGTGCAGCCCGGCAGAAAGGACAGAAACAACAGGAAAACGGCAAATGCCTTAATACCTGAGGATGGCCCCGATCTTCCCGGCGCTTTGCAGTTTCTCATTGTCTGGCGCGACTTCCACCCTCCCTCCATACTCCACCGTCTTTTGCATCACTAGGTCGATCAGATAGTTTACACCATTCATGCTGCCGCCGCAGAAGCGGCAGGCCTCGGGGCCGACGGCGAGCGCGCTGCAATTGGCGCAGACAAAACCCGGCTGTTTCAGGGCGGGGTCCAGCACAAGCGTCATTATCCTTTTTTCCTGCGTCATGAACAGCACATCATCGAGCCCCATGACGGCGCGGTCGTTTTTATACGCCCTCTCCACCAGCTCTTCCACTATCTTTTGCTTCTCCCGCCGCTCGAAAAGATCGAGCACGGGCAGGGCCTTTTCAAGCACCTGCGGGGCGGGCTCGTACATGCCGGCCGAAAAGGTCCCTGTCACCTTGCCGGCAATGCCCCGCGGGAGCCTTTCCATGAACATGGAGACGGCCTCCGCGGGCCCGCCTATGATTATCTTCCGGATTTGCTGCTCCCGGATGAACCCCTCCAGCCTCTGCAGTACATCGTTCAGGTGGATGTCAACGTGGGACTCGGCGTGGCGCTCGAAGCGGTCCTGCTCCAGGGCAAACCATCCGCCCTTCTTGTGTTTGCCGATGATGTCCGCTGTCTTCACCTCTCCGTACTCAAGTATCTCCCCCATCTGGACTACGAATATCCTGGCCTCATCCTTGCTCAGAAGCAGGGCCAGATAGCGCGGATAGGCATCCATGACGTCCATGAGCGGCTTCAGATAGGGCGTTGTGTCGATGAATATCCCGCTTGGAAGCGGCACGTTCAGGTGGTACTCCCTCCAGAAGCCGCCCATGCGGCCCGCCAGCAGGCATACCGCCTTCCTGAACTGCGGCTTCTGGGTGAGAAAATAGGTTTCAAAACGCTCGAGATCCCCCTTTACCTTCTTCAAAACGGCCTTTTCCTTCTGAAGCCCCTCCGCCGTTTCCTTCAGCATGTTCCTCACCCTTATCAGGTACTCGCCGTTTGGGTTTGTGAGCGGGTTCACGTTCAGGTACAGGCTTGCGTAGTAGTCATCCTCAGGGTTTATCCTGGTTATCTCCCTCAATTCATCAAAGTTCAGCATGTCCGCCTCCTTCAATGTTTCCGAATATTTCAAGCACCGAGATGAAAAGGGCCAGAGTCAGCGGTCCCAGTACGAGCCCGATGATGCCGAAAAACTCTATGCCCCCAAGGACGCTGAAGAATATGAGGAGGGTGTTCATCTTGGTCTTCCCCTTCAAGATGACGGGCCTCAGGATGTAATCGCCGGCCAGGCTTATGAAAATTACGCCTATCGCGAGAAGCAAAATCCCCTTCCACATATGGCCGGTGAGGAAAAAATAGACGCTCCCGGGCACCCAGATGGCGGAGGTACCCACGAAGGGGGCGAAGGAAGTCAAAAAAGTCATCGCCCCCCAGAAAACGGGCAGGGAGATGCCCAGTATCCAGAAGGCCAGGCCTGCCATCAGGCCCTGAACGGCCGCAACCAGCACCCCGCCGTATATCGTCGAGACAATCATGTCCTTGGCCTGCCCTATGAGCCTGTCCTTATGGTCTTCCGAGAAGGGAAGATAGCCCCTGAGCCTGGCGATGAAGTCCGGGCCGTCCTTGAGAATAAAGAATGCCGAAAATATCATGATCACGAAATGGAGCATCACCAGCAGAAGATTTTTGGCCCCTACGGATATCGCCCCCAGAAGACCGGCGCGCAGTGAGGCAAGCCAGTTGCTTATCAATGCCTCCAACTGTATGTTGTCCGTCTGCAAAATTGGTCTCAGACGGTCAAAGACCCAACGCACGGCCTCATTCGAAAGCAGGCTCTTCAAGTTCAGCCCCTGCTTGAGTTTCTGGACCATCTGGCCAAGCTCTATTGCAAGCAGGTATCCCAGAGAGGAAAGGGGCCCCAGTATCAGGACAAGTATTATGACAAGCGTGGCTATCGAGGCAAGCGACTTGAATTTCAGCCATCTCAGGGCCAGCGCATAAACCGGATAAAAGATTATCGAAAACACCACGGCCCACGCTATGGCCCCCAGAAACGGGGCGATAATATTGTAAGTGAAGTACCCCAGGACGCCGATTACAAACAGGAGCATCAGGGAGAAGAAAAACCTGTTATCTTCCCTTTCCATTGTCACCCTGTCCGGGACCTTTCCCCATATCGAGGATCATATCCTTCACCGGGTACCGGCCGCATAGATAAAGGCCGCCAGCAGGCGCGCGGCCAGTGGGTCTTCAGGCATGCGCTCCGGATGCCACTGGACCCCGGCAAAAAAACGGTGCTCCCTGGAGTAGACGGCCTCAACCAGCCCGTCATCCGAGTAGGCCATGGTGCAGAGCGCCCCAGCGGTCTTCCTGATCCCCTGGTGATGGCTGGAGTTTACCCTGAATCTCCCCTCCACGGGAAGGCTCGCGCCCTCCATCGTAATATCGTGCATGCCGCGCCTGTGGTCTATGGCGCAGAGGCCCCTGAACTGGGCGTCCAGGTCCTGATAGAGCGTCCCGCCCAGCGCCACGTTGATCAGTTGCATTCCGTAACAGATGCCAAGGAGCGCTTTTGGTTTTTGTTTCTGTCCGCTGCCGCCCCCGTAATAGACGGCCCTTATGAGTGAGAGCTCGAAATCCGTCCTCCTTGTGTCCACGAGCTGTAGCGGGTATTTCGGCTTTTCCCCGTAATAGGAGGGCTCGATATCGTCGCCTCCCGGGATGAGTATCCCGTCCAGGCGTTCGCAGACCTCCTCCGGGGAGCCTGTAATCGGAATGACAAGCGGGATACCCCCAGCCTTCCAGACCGCCTCCGCGTATTCCTGCCGCAGCGAAAACCCCGCGGCCCCGCCCGCGGACATGCCGGCTGTTATGCCTATAAGGGGTCGCAACCGGATAAAACCCTATTTGCCTTTTCTGAGGACCCTGCCCGGCCGCCTGCCGGTAAGCTTCCCGTCCGCTATCACGGCCTCGCCGTTTACGATCAGATGGACCATGCCCTCCGCCCTGCGAAACGGCTCCTCGAACGTGGCAATGTCCGCCAGCCTCGCCGGATCGAAGACCGCGATATCGGCAAAAAAACCCTCTTTTAAAAGCCCCCTTCCAGAAAACCCGAAGGTCTCCGCGGGCAGCGACGTGATCTTCCTTATCGCCTCCTCCAGGGGACCAGCCCCCGGACCAGCCCCGCTTTCTTCCATTGTATATCTTTTCAGGAAGCGGGGAAAGGTGCCGAATGTCCGTGGATGGGGCACTCCGGCGGCCGTAACGCCCCCAAAGGACCGGGCGGAGCTGTCGGAGCCCACCATCACCCAGGGCTGCCGGTAAAAGCGTCTGAGATTTTCCTCGCTCATGCTGTGGAATATGGCGGAAACACGGACCTCTCCCCTTATCAGGATGTCGAAGAGCGCGTCCAACGGCGGCTTCCCCAATTCGCGGGCTATCGCTTCGAGGCTTTTGCCCTCCATCCACCTGTCTGCCTCGGAAGGCATCGAGGAGACATAGACGCTGCTCCAGTACCCGGGGTCCTTTTTTATCTCGCCCGATATCTTTTTGCGCGTTTCCGGGTCAATCAGCCTGGCAAGTTCGGCCCTCGCGCCGCCTTCCCATGCCCAGGCGGGAAGAACAGTGTCCAGATCGGTTGACGCGGCCGTATAGGGATAGCGGTCCGCCGAGACCCGCAATCCGGAGGCCCTCGCCTCCTCGACCGTCCTTATGGCGTCTCCGATCTTCCCCCAGTTGTTCCGTCCGGCCGTCTTTATATGCGAGATCTGCAGCCGGCCGGCCGCAGATCCGATGGTTACGGCCTCACGGATCGATTCAATGAGCGCGTCTCCTTCGCTTCGCATGTGTGTTGCGTAAATGAAATTCCCGGAGGCCTTCCGTCCCCGCTCCGCAAGCTCCACAAGCTCCTCCGTCCGGCTGTAAGTGCCGGGCGGATAGATAAGACCGGTGGAAAGTCCAAGCGCCCCGGCATCGAGGCTTTTTGAGAGCAGCTCCGCCATCCGGGCAAGCTCAAAATCCTTAGGAGCGCGGTCCGCGTAGCCAAGCACGGAGGCCCGGATGTTGCCATGGCCGCAGAGGGTGGCGAAATTCATGAAAAGGCCGCGGCCCTCCAGCAGCCGCAGGTACTCGTCCAACCCCTGCCACCGCTCACTGATCCCAAGCTCCGAAAGGTCGCTTTCCCTCTGCCCGGCGGCCTCTCCAAGCAGCGGCCCCCCGGAGAGGCCGCAATTGCCGTTTACCTCGGCCGTCACCCCCTGGAAGAGCTTGCCCTCCGCCGCCATGGGATCGGCCAGCAGGGTGAAATCGGAATGGCTGTGGACGTCCATGAAGCCGGGCGAGACAAAAAGCCCGCGCGCATCGAGCGTGGCGGCGGCGCTCCTCGCTCCTGCCTTGCCGATAAACGTTATCCGGTCCCCGGACAAGCCGACGTCCATTTCGGCGGGGGGGCCGCCCCCTCCGTCAAATACCGTGCCGTCCAGGATGAGTATATCGAATTCGCTCACTGGCGATAGCCAGGCAGTTCACCGGATTGCCGGCGCGCGCGGATTTTCATGATTTGTTCCACCACAAATTGTACAAGCCGCGCCAAATATTATCAACACCTTTCCTCCCCTTTTCCTCCCCTTTAATGCTCCCCCGGCTTCTTTATCCGGATCGTGTATATCATCCCAAGATAGTCTTTCCCATCAAATACCGGGACCATGAAAAAAGCGCCTGTTTCCCCTTCCATCAGGGGACAGTCGAAGGAACCCTCCTTTTTCCCGGAAAGCGCCCGCAGCATGGGTTTGGCCGAAGGAGTCTTCGCGGTCTTCATGTCGACACCGATGAGGCTGTTTTCCTCCGGGTATCCATAGAGATTCGTGCCCCCGGCATCGATCCACTGCACGGAATAAAGACCCTCGTGCCTATGGTAAAAATCCCTCAAAAGGCCCTTGATCCGTGCGATATCGTTGCCGGCCAGGGCATCCCTCAATTCCCGGCTTTCAGCCAGGGCCCTGAGCGCAACGTTATCCGGGCCCGATAACGGCCTTTTAACGTATTTGACGGTATGAAGCTGCCCTGGACGTATGTGCATAACCACAAGCCGCCACTGGGTGCCATAGAGGCCGACGGTAGTCCAGTGCACGTCCTTTTTGACCACCTTTTCCGAACCCTTCCGCCTGTAATCGTAGCTTCCGGCCCCCTTTTTCTCTCTTGATATCACGCTCCCGAGGGCAAGGAGCTGTGGAAACGGCTTGTATGCCGGGTCGGTAAACAGCATCCGGCCCACCTCTTTCTTGTCTTCGTCGTAGAGAATCCTCCCGTCAGTCTGCATGGCAAATGCCTCCACGGGCATTCCCCGCAGCACCGGGGCAAGGACATGCGAAAACAGTGATTCCGGCCTGAAGAGCAGGCTTACCGACCCCTCGAATTTGCCCTGGGGAGAGAATATGGGATATTCCAGGCCGGCCGCGTCAAAGCCCTCAACCGATTTGAAGACGTTGCTCATGACGGGTTTCCCGGACTCGCGGAGGCGGACCATCTGCTCCTGTGCGCTTATGTCACTGCCCTCGAATTCCGCATACGCCCCTGGCTCTACCAACACCATCTTCCCGTTTCGATCGACCACCGAGCAGTCCGCCGCATAAGGATAAGGCCGGCAGAGACCGGCCAGCATTTCCCTTGCCCCGGGGGTCTTCAAACCCTTTTCTGAAAGCTGCCCGGCAACTTTTGCAAGGTCCCGGTCCATTTTATTGAACTCTGCCGTAATCTCCTTTTCGAATTCATCCAGGATCGGGGGCAGTTCCTCTACAGGGCCCGGCCTTCCGGTAATGATGCCTATCGCGTAAACCCAGCCGGTCAGCGGGAATCTCCTGAAGACAACCGATCTCTCGCCATAAAAATCATATGTCACACTGCCTTCCGGTCTGGTCAGCATCACCAGGACGGTCTTCGCCAGGCTTTTGCTGCCCATATCGGAAGGGTAGCCGAAGATCAGCGCCGACATCCTGTGCAGGGAAGCCTGGCCCTTGCGGTCCAGTGCGTAAAAGACAATATTCCCCGGCAGGCCCATCTTTTCATCGATCATTCCGCTTATCTGCTCAACCGAAAGAGACGCGCCCAGCACCCCTATGATCCCGTCCTCTTTTCTCACCGGGACCGCTACAATGGCAACCCGCTTTCCGGTGGATTTGCTTAGCACCAGATCACCAGCCACTTCCCCGCCCGCCATCAGCCTTCGAAAAAATCCACGGTCCAGCAGGCTAAGCCCGGTCAAGTCCTTTTCCACCGTGAAGTAGGAGCCATCGGGGCGGCCGAACCATACCGCGGCCGCCTTTATGCCGCCCCTGGCGAACTGAGCCAGCAGGGGCTTCATCCTGGTCCATTTCCCGCTCCGCACTTCATCCGTGACAGACAGGAGTTTCAGGCCGTTCAAGACATTTTCGATATGTCCTTCCCCAAGGGCGGCAAAGGAATTCAGAAGAAGACGCATCTCCGCGATATTTGCCCCGCCGCGGTCTTTGACCGTGGAGCTGCCGCCCGCCGCCACAACCGGCGCCGGGAAAACGAGAAACAAAACAATTATCCATGCTTTTTTCATGGCGCACCTCAACTCCTTACTTACTAACACGGCTATAAGTATGGCTACATTGACTTGAACCTATCTCAAAATCGCTTCTGGCTGCAAGAGGCCGAAATTGCGGCATACGGCGTCATACAGGGAAAATCGTCCTCAATGCAGCGCTGCTGCGCCTCCGGGCGATTTCCCTTTTCTTCCTTGTCTGCCACGATTTCTTCTCTCTTTCGCTTCAAAATCAATTTTGAGATAGGTTCTTATGTCTTTGTCATTCCGGCTTGTCCGGAACCCTTCTTCGGCCTTGAGGAAGGATTCCCGGCTCCCGCCGAGGCGGGATTGCGGGAATGACAAACCGTGTCGCGTTACTTATGATCGACTTAGTAAATTATATGAGAGTATTGCCCGGCCGTGAACCGGTATTGACAGTTCACGTTCTTCGCTTGACCGTCTGCAGAAGCCAGCCGGGAAACGGGCGTGTGAAAGCCCCCGATAAACACGGGGGCTTTCATGCATCCGGGGTATTTGTGGATTACGGTCTTTTAACGGCCGCGGGATTTATTCCCGTGGAATCCAAAAACCAGTTTGCCGCGGCCTGTTGATCCGCGGGAGGCAGCCCGGCAACAAGCGTGAGGTCTATCGTCCCGGTGAACGCCCCGTTCTCAAGCCAGTCTATGGAGTCGAATATGAGACGGCGCGCGTAATAGCTGTTATGGACGTAAGCGCCGGGTTCCCTTGTCAGCAGGTTGTTATTGTAAGCCGCTCCAAGGGTGTTCGGGTCCGGCCAGCCTGTAAATGGTGTTGTTTTGCCGGGGTCGCTGTAATAATACGGGTAGATTTCCGGGTCATAATATATCGCCGGGACTCCCGCGCGGACTGGTGATGCGAAAAGGCCGGTCAGGGCGGCAAGCGCGGCATGATAGCCGTCGTGCAGGCCCTGCATGGCCGCAGGCGACTGCACAAACACCGTCGTCCCGTTATGGCAGTCCGAACATATCTGGGCGTTCGCCGGAATCGCGGTAATCGTGCCGGTCAGGTCTTCGGGGCCTCCCGCCCTGGTGACAGGCATGAGCGTATGACCGACATCCGTCGAATGCATGTGGCAGCCTACGCATGGGCCGTTGGCACCCGTTGCTGCGGGGCCGGCCGGGGTGCCTATCTTGTCGTGAGCGTAATTGGAAGGATTCGAATAGTCCTGCCCGGCAAATTCGTAACCCGTGATCCTGAATACGCTGCCGCCAGCGGCAAGGTAGTGGGAGTTGTAAGTCCCGAAATTCCTGCTCTTCCATGTGGCCGGGTTCGCCGCGATGTAATTTTTCACGTATTGGCCGCTTTCCCTCCCCATGTGGCAGCAAAGACAGATGTTGGCCCCGCCCACATCGGGGACGGTCCTGCCTGGCGGCAGTACGACGCTTGCAGGCGAGGTGTTGCTGAAGGGCCCCGGGTTTCTCAGGCCGCCGACATCGTTGTAATGGCATGCCCAGCAGTAGAGAAGCTCCTTCTGTCCCCTGGCGAACGGGAAGACATTATTGTTCGCGTTGTAGTTCTTGTTCGGGACGGGCTGGGAGTTCGCGAAGTTCCTGAACCCGGTGGCCGTGTGGCACCTTTGGCAATCCCGGTATGCGTTTATATTGGGCGGAGTCGCGGAAGATCCGAACGGCCAGTCGTAATGCGTCCAGGCGATGGCGTTTGCATCCGTTACAGCCGCGGAATGGGCTGCGTTGGACAGGGCCGCGCCGGAGAGGCCGGCTTCTGCGGCATTTTTAACGTCCAGGATGAAACCGCCGTGCGCGGAATTGGCCCACTGCCTGTTTTGCGTGAGGTCCGCGCTGTGCTGGTTGTGGCAGTCGAGGCAGGCGCCGGCGTTGGAGTTGTACGGGCCCTCCGAGTGCGCTGAAGCGGCATTGACGATATATCCGTTTATGGCGTTGTATTTTCCGGTATTGTCGAAATGGGTGTCCGTGATGATTTCGCCCAGGTTGCCGAAACGGTTCAGGGCCGGGTCGTGATAGGCAAGGTTGCCGGGCGGGGCATTGGGACTGAAATTGATGGCGGTCAGGGCGGTGCCGTCGTTTTGGTTTAGGAGCTGGTGGCAGTCGTTGCAGGTGGCGAACTGGCCGGACCACTTCACGCCCGCTATGGCCACCGCGTTTAACAGGAGCCCGGAATTTGGATTCGAGCTGTTGTTGTGCGGATCGTGGCATGTCCTGCACTGCACGGCAGATGCGTTGGCGACGGATGCGCTGTTTGTGAAAGCGGCTACAAGCTGTCCGTAGTTTCCGTTTGCGAATTTGTAGAGCCTGGCCCCCTCGTCCGTGTGGCACCTGGAACAGAGCCCCCTCACATCGGTAGTGCTGCCGTCGATATAATTCGGCGTCTTTATCGAATTGAGATGCGATGAAGCAGAAGTCCTGAATTCCTCTACGATGTTCATGCCCTCCGCCGGATGGAAATTTGCCAGGGCAGGCATGACCGCGGACGTCGTGTGGCACCTGGAGTTGCCGCAGACGGTGTAATCCGGGATCGGGACCGGGATGGGTCCGGTGCCGTAGTGCTGGCCGCCCGGGCCATGGCAGTCCTCGCAGGTCACGGCGGCAAGCCCGCCGGGTGGGACATCAGAGGCATTGATCAGCCCCTCAAGCGTTCTGCCGTCGCCTATGGGGTCGTGGCAGACAAGACAGCCTGCCCCGGAAGAAGCGGTTATGGAGGCACTGTGGATTACATGCGCGCCCTGAAGAAAGCCCGTCACAACCTGCGGGCTGAACTGTTGACTGAAAGTCAGCGTTTTATGGCAGTTGATGCAGGTGGCCGCCCCCACGTACTGTATACCCGCGGCATTGGCCCCGAAAGGGCTTGCGCTGACCTGAGTCTGCCCGGCCTTGTGGCCGCTGCCGCAGCCATGCAGGATGAAAAAAACCAGGGGGATCCACAGGAAATGGCCGGCTAATCTCGCGAGCTTTCTCATATCGGCAACTCCCTCTTTTTTAATGGCATTTTATACAAGTTCTATTCCCCGCCGCGCTCTGCAACCGGCCGGCAAAGCCGTTTGCGTGCAATATCCTGCCTCCCGGACCGAGTGTTCCGGACCAGCCTCTCGGGTGTGGATTGACCGTCAGTCCCGTCCTTGCGCTATGGCATTTCATGCAGACATCTCCGTTAGGGTGGCATGTCTGGCACGATTGAAGATTGCTCCTGGCCTCCTCGGCATGACCTTGCGACCAGACATTTTTGGGCAGGACACTATTGGGGTGGCATGTCTGGCACTGTGACGGCTGGAAGGTGGAGTGCCTGGGCCCGACCGCGGAGACTTCGATATCCGAAAATCCCTGTTCATGGGAAATCAGGTTCAGTGCCGCACGGGGAAATTTATTGTGGCACTCCTCGCAAAACCTTTTGGTGTCGTGGCAACGGTAGCATGATCTGGGGTCATCGAAGGACTTTATCGGATGGATTTCGATGAAATCCGTACGGTGGGATCTTGGCGTGTAATCCACGCCGAAATTCGAAACCTGCAGGTCCGGGGTCAGGCCGCCGCCCGTATGGCAGTCCAGGCAGAAGGAAAGCTGGTGGCAATCCTTGCAGTTGTTCGGTTTTTTTTCAGCAACCAGCCTGTGCGTGTCCACCCACATCGTATTATGATTGGGAGGAACTCCCTTCGCCTGATGGCAATCCGCGCAAATTTTCAGCTTCATTTTTGCGTATTGCTTATGATCGGTCCTCTCCGCAGACCAGGCATGGACGGACGAAACCAGCAAAACCGGCATTAGCAATAAAATGATTTTTTTCACGGTTTCTCCTTTTCCCCTTTATATCTGCCAGTTCAGGACTATCCGCCCCACGGTCTGGTGGCTGAAATCCGGGTTGATGTCTTCCTCCAGCCTTGCCCCGGCTGAAAGCGATTTTTTCAGCTTGTAATCCGCCCCGATCCAAAGGCGCGTGGCCGAGTCGTCGCTCCGGACGTCCATGATATTGGTCTCTATGTAATTGTTTATGAATACCGGCCTCTTGTACGTGTCGAACTGCACGCCTCCCGAGACAAGGAGCTTTTCCATCGGCCTGTAATCCCCATATACCTCAAACCCTATGAGATGGCCGCCCAGCCCCTCCCTGTCGCTTGCATCGGCCGTAAGGGAAAGGGCATCCACCGGAGTTATTTTTGAGCCGGCCGTAATGACCTGGGCGGTGTTGTCCTCGCTGTAGTCCTCCCATGAATATGAGACGAATACGGAGAGGGGCAATTTTACATACCGCTCGAGGCTGTACTCCGCCCTGAAAAGGTATTCCTGGTATTTGTCAACCGCGAAGACACTGTAAAAATCGGTGGCATCGAAGTGCGGGTAAGCGAAATAGTATTCCCCTTTTATCATGAGCGCGGCTGAAGGAAAGACGTCGACCCCGACAGTGGCTTCGTCAATGACATTGTTCAGGCGGTCATATCTGATCTCGCCATAGGGGCTGAACTTGTCTATGGTGCGCCTGAAATTGAGACCAAACTCTTCCCTTGCCCGGTCGTACTCGTCAAAGGTCTGCACGTAACTTAAGCCAAGCTGGGTGAATCTGACATTCACGAGGTGCAAATCAATTCCGAAAAAGAGGTTCCCGCTTTGGGAGTATTCGCTGTCAAGCGAGTAGATGACATTTCTTCCCCCGCAGAGGGATACGCCTATCGGGATATGGCTTATCTTCGAAAAATCGGCGTTGACAGCGAGTCCGTCCAGGATGGCCGTTCCCGCCGTATAATTGACCCACTGCCTGCCGGCACGGAAAGACAGCATGTCAAGCGGAGTGAAATCAAGGTATAGATAATACAGCCTGCCCAGCGCGTCGTCCGACCTTACAGCGGGGTCGCCGAAATCCTTCCATACCCTCCCGTAGCCTGTGATAAAAAATTCCTTCCCCTCGGGTGTAACGTTGAGCCTCACATACTGGGAAAGGATCGACTGGTTGCCGTCCAGGGCGTCCACGCCCCACAGAAACTGGGTGGATGCCGTGGTTTCCACGGTGGTTTTGGCATGGGCCATCTGAACGGCAAGAAACACTGACAGCAAGGCACAGGCAAATACAAGAAACCGCGTGGCGGCACCCATATTCCCCTCCTCCGAATCCTAAAGACGCGGGTTCACCCTTGCTGATATGAAAAACAAGCTTTGAAACAGAAACGCTGTAATCCGGGCTGTGAGTGATTCGGGGCCTGACCTTGAAGCTCTTGGATTAAGATTTATCAAAAATAAGAAGGGCTGTCAAGAGATACTTCTGGACGGGGCCTGCGTCAGATTTGTGGGGCTGGCGTCTGCCTGTTCCTGGAGAGAAGCGAAGAACGGACGGATACAGCGGGCCGCATCTTGATATTGGCTTGATATTCGCCCTTGGCGGCAATCCCGCCGCGGCGGAACTTACGCCCGGAACCGCGCGCTGAACGGAAGGAACTGGCAGATGCCCCGCCTTGCCCCACAAATCTGAAGCCGGCCCTTACTGGAAGATACACACACAAAAAAACGCCCTGCCCGGGGCGGGGATTTTTATCTGCGGGCCAGGGTGCGGATGGCCGGCGCCGGGGCGCCCTTGAAGTAGTCGTCTATCCCGGAGGCTATCCCTTTTGCGACCTCGTCTATGTAGGAGGACGTCTGCAGAAGACTGTCGTCCATCCGGTTTGAGAGGAAGGAGACCTCCACCAGCACGGCGGGCATCTTGTCGCCCACAAGCACATAGAAGAGAGCCTGCTTCACCCCGAGGGCCTTCTCGCCAGGATGGTTCTTGTCCACCAGTCCGGTGACCGAATCCTCTATGTAGTTGGCGAGCCTCAGCGACTGGTCCCTCTTGCCCTCAAGCTCCAGGGACGCGAGTATGTAGCCAAGGTTCGTCCTGGCGGCCTTCATCCTTCTCTCGGATATGAAGTTCTCCCGCGCCGCCACCCGGTTCGCCTCCTTGTCGTTCGTCCAGTTGAGGAAATAGGTGGTTATGCCGCGCGTGGACGGGTTCGGACTCGAGTTTATATGGATCGATACGAAGATATCGGCATGGAGGCGGTTGGCCATGAGCGTCCTTTCGTCGAGCGAAATGAACTTGTCCGTGTCCCTCGTGAGGAAAACCCGATAACCCGGCTTCTCCCTGAGGATGGCGGCGAGCCTTGTGGCTATTGCCAATGTCGCGTTCTTTTCGCAATGGCCGTCCTTGCTCATGGTGCCGGGGTCATGCCCGCCGTGGCCCGGGTCTATCACCACGCGCCATCTGTGGAACCGCACGCCATTGTTGCCCATGGGCTCGCCATCCCCGATAGCGCCCTGCCTGTAATCCGCGACGGACGCGGCATCGTCGCCGGGCGCGTTTTTTATCGCGGCTGCCCCCGCCCCGTCAACAGCCGTTCGAGTGTCTTTAATGGCGCTGGCGTCTTTAATGGCGTCTTTCACGGCGCTTCGCGCATCCTGCCCCGCCGCCCTTTCATAATTCATGGCCGCGGTTTTTATCGCTTCTATTTTCTCCTTTTTTTCACTTGATGAAACGCCCGCCCTGGAAAAGTCGAGAACAAGCCCGGAAGCCCCGGGGGCCCTGGATATCACAAGGTTCGGACGGTCCTTGAATTCAAAGACGACCCTCACCGTTTTGGAATCAAACTGCGCGGCCCTGACTTTCCTTATAAGCCCTTCGGGCTTCAACCCGGAGAGCGCGTCTTTGCCCAGGGTAACCCCCTTCAGGTCCACGTAAATCCTCTCAGGGTTTGACAGACAGTGGGTTGAAAGCTCCGCGGGCCCGTCGGTCTCCAGCACACAGAGGGTCGCCTCTCCCCGGGTCTGGATGTGTATTGCGCGCAGGATGCGGCGGCCATCAGCCGATGCGGGCCTTGAAAGAAAAACCAGAAAAACACAGACTAAAATAAAGCGGTAAAAACGATAACCGGCCTTTTTCTTCATACCGCCTTGACTTGGGTAATCTCCGGCAGTTCTTTTTTGAGCGTCGCCTCCACCCAGTTTTTCATGGTAAGCATGGACATCGGACACCCCTCGCACGCCCCTTTAAGCCTTACGTATACGGTCCCGCCCCTGACGTCCACCAGCTCTATGTCGCCACCCTCGGATTTCAGTCCGGCGCGTATTTTTTCAAGCGCAACTTCAAGTTTGTCTTTTAACATGTTGTTTTCCATAACATATTTGCCAAATCTTAAAGTATAATTCCAGTTTTTGCAAGAAAAAAATGATGCACCGGGGGCGTTCCTCCCTATAGAAATTGGTTGAAATTGTCCCTGGATTTAACTATGCTTACAATAGTTTTGCGGTATGGGATGAAAATTACTTCCATTGGTTGTGTCTGAAGGATTCCAGATCAAAAATTTCCAGCAAGGAGGGGTCGAAAATGAAGAAGGCCAGATACGCGAGGCCTCGCATCATCGGTTTTGTGTGCGTGCATCCCTGCTAGGGCGATTTTCAGGCAAAAGACTGCCAGTGAAGAAAAAGGCTGCAGAACTGGGGGAATTTTTTTTAAAGGCCTTTTGATTCATGGAGGGGAAAGTGATGGCCAGAAAAAAATGGCTCGGAGCTGTTATTGTCCTTATTTTGGCCGCCATGCCCTTTACCGGGAGGGCGGAGGCCAACAGCACTCTCACGGCAACAGTCCTTTATAACGGCCAGCCGCTTCAGGGCGCTTATATCTACCTTCAAAGCGGCGCCCGGCTCTCGCCCAGGGAACAATATTACCAGGGCGCGATTGGCATCTACGGCCCATCGGATTCCGGCGGGAATATCTCGGCAAGCATCCCGGAGGGCACCTACCATGTCCGGATCACGAAGAGGGCGGCCTTCCCGTCGGTCCTGGGACCTCCGTTTGCGGGGGATTACACCTGGAATTATACGGGCAATCCGCCGGTCATAACCATCTCCACGAACGGCACGGTCAGTCTGGGCATTGTAAATACCACCGTATACGGGCAGGGGGTCACGATATCGGGGACGGTTAAAGGCGCCTCCGGCAAGGCGCTGGCCGGCTGGGCGGTAAAGGCGACCAGAGTGCCATGCTGGTCGGGCAACTGGGCCTATGCCCATTCGTTCAACGAGTGCGGGACATCGAAGCATCCCACATGGACCGACTCCAACGGCAACTATACCATCAGCCTCCTGAACACCGGGACCTATTACGTTTACGCGAGCCCGAACCTGAACTACGCAAACACCAACTATCCCGGAGGCTACCCCACGTGCGCGACGGCCATCGGGTGCGAGGACTGCGGGGACTATTACTATTTCAACTGTCCGACAAACGTCGTTGCCCCGGGGGTGTCCGGAGTGAACATCGTTGTGCCGGGCTATTGATATGCCCGGCTATCAATGAACCACCCTGCAGCAAGCTGCAGGGTATCTAAATTATCCCCTCCCTTGAGGGGAGGGGATAAAGGCGGGACGTCCTCAGCATAAAGAGGGGATAAAGGGGAGGGTGAATAATCAGGCACCCTCTCCCAACCTCCCCCCTCAAGGGGGAGAAGTTAGCGGAAACCCTGTAGCAAGCTACAGAGAATTGCAAGTTAAAGAGCAACGCTCCAAAGAGAGGGGGGGCTGACGCCATGAAAAAATGGCCTTCATTCATCATCATATTCACGCTGTCCGCCATTGTCTTTGCAGGGGCGGCCGAAGCGGCGGCCAATTATTACGCCTATGTCCTTTCATGGGGCTCCTGGGGTTCAGGCAACGGGCAGTTTCTTTCCCCGAGGGGCGCAGCTATGGACGCCTCGGGCAACATCTATGTGGCGGATTACAACAACCGCCGCATCCAGAAATTCGATCAAAACGGCAACTATCTGGCGCAATGGGCCACATCCGGCCTGTTGCCCACCGACGTGGCGATGGACTCCGCCGGCAACATCTACGTGGCCGGCAATGACAGCAGCGGCGGCGGGCATGTCCAGAAATTCGATCCAGGCGGCAGCTACCTGACACAGTGGGGGTCTTCCGGCGGCGGCAACGGGCAGTTCTGGTACCCGGATGGCGTTGCGGTGGACGCCTCCGGCTATGTTTACGTCCCGGACCAGTGGGGCAACCGCATCCAGAAATTCACCTCGACCGGCGCCTTCGTGGCCAAGTGGGGCTCCTCAGGCTCGGGAAGCGGGCAGTTCAACGGGCCGACCGGCGTGGCGGCGGACTCCTCCGGCAATATCTACGTCGTCGATTCAAGTAACAACCGCATAGAGAAATTCACCTCGGGCGGGGCCTTTCTGGCCGCATGGGGCTCTTCAGGCTCGGGAAGCGGGCAGTTCAACTTCACGGGCCAGGGAGGAGTGGCAGTGGACGCCGCCGGCAATGTCTATGTCTCCGACTCCGGCAATCACCGCATCCAGGAATTCGATCCGAACGGCGCCTTTCTGGCCCAGTGGGGCTATACCGGCTACGAGCCGTTTGGCGGTTTCAACCCTCAGGGCATCGCGGTGGGCATCACCGGCAATACCGGCAATCTATATATCGCCGACTCGTATAACGACAGCATCAGGAAGTACGGCACCCCCTTTGTGCAGAACTATACGGTCACGCCGCAGGCCGGCACCGGCAGCACTCTTACGGCGACATTCGTGTATAAGGACGCCGGGGGGGTCGTGCATCCGCTGGACCATGCCTATGTGTATCTGCAGGCCGGCTCCGAACTGTCCCCAAGGGAAAGATATTTCAAATCCGCACAGTACATCCTGGGGCCGACGGACGCAAGCGGATATATCTCGGCCAGCGTCCCGGCAGGCGTCTATCACGTGCGGTTCACGCGCAGGACCCCCCTTTCATCAACCCCCACCCGGTCCCAGGCATATGGCCCGCCCAGGCCCGGCGATTACACGTGGAACGCCATCGGATCTTCCGGCTCCACCATAACCGTCCCGGCCGGCTCCATAGTCAGCTTCGGCACCGTATACGCCAGCCTGTTTGGCCAGCAGGCCTCGATATCAGGAAGGGTGACATCGTCGTCCGGCGCGGCAGTTGCCGGGGTCTACGTGGTGGCCATGCCGTCGCCATGTTCTAAAGCCATCGGTGAATACAGATGGTCCGGCGTGTATAGCTGCAAGGGGACAAATTACCCGGCCCAGGCCCTCACCGACTCGGGCGGCAACTACACCATCAAGCTCAGAAACCCTGGCACTTACTACGTCTACGCGATGCCCAGGCCGGAGTTTTATGCAGGCAGCAAATTGCCATGGCCGACCTGCGGCTCCTGCAATGACGCGGGGACCATCTGGTCCGACTGCAACGCCTGCCTGAGCTACGAGGCGGGCAGAAGCTCGGGCTGGCCGGCCAGCAACTGGTGCATGCCGTACTGCCCTATAACCGTGGGCAGCGGGGCCAATGTAACGGGCCAGAACATCACCAACTACAATAACACCTTTGGCTGGCCCTATCCGAACGGCAATTGACCAAACGGGGAGATGACATCCGGATGTCATTTCCCCGTTTTAAGCCGGTCTTATCTTTTCGATCTCGGCCCTGAAATGGCCGGATGTCTCCTTGTCGAAGAGGCAGAACTCAATGGTTTCGAGGGTAGTCCGCGGGTTTTCCCTGATGAAGCGAAGTGATGCGCCAACCAGGATTTTTGCGCATTTGTCCCTGGGGAAACCGAATATGCCGCTGCTTATGGCCGGCATGGAGATGCTTTTAAGGGAATTCGAGGATGCCAGGTCCAGGGCGGCAAGGACGGCGCTTTCGAGCTTCCTGTCCTCGTCCCCCTCGCCCATCCTGGGCCCTACGGCGTGGATGACGCATTTGGCCGGCAGCCGGCCCGCGCCGGTCATCGCGGCCCGCCCCACGGGGACATATCCTATCTTGTCGCTTTCATCCTGGATGACCCGGCCGCCCTTCCTGACAATCGCGCCCGCAACGCCCCCGCCATGCTGAAGGCGGCTGTTTGCGGCGTTCACTATGGCATCGGCGTCTCTCTCCGTGATGTCGCCTTCCACCACCCTCAGCGTCTTTCCGTTTTCCGAATACCGGGCGAGGATTTTCATCGCAGCCCCCCTATCCTTTCACCACGCCCATGGGCCGCAGCCTGGCCACTTTCTTTGAAATCCCCGCCCCGTGCACCACATCCACGACATTTGAAATGTCCTTGTACGCCTCGGACATCTCCTCCGCCAGGGTCTCCCTGCCCGCCGAGATGACGATTATCCCCATGTCCTCAAGTTCCCTGTATATGGACCTGCCCCTTGCCCGCCTGATGGCCTCATGTCTTGAAAGCACCCTTCCCGCCCCGTGGCAGGTGGAGCCCCACGTCTCGTCCATCGCCCTCCGGGTGCCAAGCAGGACGAAGGACGCCCGGCCCATGTCCCCCGGCACGAGGACGGGCTGGCCCGTCTGCCTGTATGCCTCGGGAAGCTCCGGATGGCCCGGCGCGAAGGCCCTTGTGGCCCCTTTCCTGTGAACGGCCAGTTTGACCTTTTTGCCATTGACCACATGCTCCTCTATCTTCGCTATATTATGGGCCACGTCATATACCATCTCCATCCCCAGGTCTTCGGGCCCCATTCCCATCGTCTTCATGAAGGCCTGCCTCGTCCAGTGCATGATGGCCTGCCTGTTTGCCCAGGCGTAATTTGCCGCGGCGCGCATCGCGCGCAGGTAATCCTGCGCCTCGGGGGAGTTTACCGGGGCGCATGCCAGCTCCCTGTCCGGAAGCTCGATGCCGTATTTTCTTATCGCTCTCTCCATCACCTCCAGGTAGTCCGTGCACACCTGGTGGCCAAACCCCCTTGAGCCCGTATGGATCATGACCGTCACCTGGTCCCTGTGGAGCCCGAGCCTGCGCGCCCCCTCCTCATCGTATATCTCATCCACATACTGGATTTCAAGGAAATGGTTGCCCGAGCCCAGAGAGCCTATCTGGGCGCTTCCGCGCTCATGGGCCTTCACGCTTACGAGGGACGGGTCGGCCCCTTCCATCCTCCCGCCGGACTCTATCCGTTCGAGGTCCCGCGCGCTCCCCATGCCCTCGCCGGCGGCCCAGAGGGCGCCGCCCGTCATGACCTTCTCAAGCTCCTGCCTGCCCAGCCTGAGCTTGCCCTTCGAGCCCACGCCGGATGGTATTTCCGTAAAAAGGATGTCCAGTAGTCTCCTGAGCGCCGGGGCAACCGCCTGCCGGGTGAGCCTGCTTTTAAGGAGACGCACGCCGCAGTTTATGTCGTAGCCCACCCCCCCCGGCGAGATTATCCCGTCCTCCATTGAAAAAGCGGCCACCCCGCCTATCGCAAACCCGTAGCCCATGTGGATGTCCGGCATTGCAAGGGACGCCCCCACGATGCCGGGCAGCATGGCCACGTTCGCCACCTGGATCATCGCCTTCTCCTCGAGCCCGCGCTCGAGCGCCTCGTCCAGGTAGATGATCCCCTTCACCCTCATTCCCGGCACATAGGTCTGCGGAAGCTCTATCCTGTATTCGTCTATCCTCTTGACTGTCCGGACCGCCATTTGCCGCCTCCCGAAAAGCAATCGAAAACCCAGGCTCAGATGTCGAAAATCACTTCCGCGTCCCAGAGGCCGCCGGCATTCTCGATCTTCAGGCCGTGATAGGTTGCCGCCTTTATGAGAAGGCCCGGCCGGTGCCTGCTCCGGTCGAACTCCTCTCCATGCACGACGGCCCGTACCTGGCCGGACCCCAGCCGCGCTATCTCCACCCTCCTGCCGATAAACCCGTACGCGTCGAAATGGAAGACAAGCTCGTTCAGGAAACCCACCAGGAGCCCCTCCAGGCTGTCCGCCTCCGCGGAGACCTCGATGGATTTTTTTTCCTGCACGCCGGCAAGGTCCGTTATCAGGCTGTACATGCCCGTTGCGGCGGCCGCAAAGGCCTCCTCCGGGCTGCGGCCTCTTGCCCTTATCCCCGCGTCTCCGGATACGTCCAGGGCCTCGTAATTCATAAGCCTACGCTATCATGCGGCCATAACCGAGTCAAGGCAGGCAAGACATTGCCTTGATTTTTCGATAGCTTTATCAATAATAGAATATTCATTTCCAGAGCAACCGAGGAAATATTGCCTGCGCCCGGAACCGCGCCCGCCCTCTACAGCCGGCCGGAGCGGATGATCGATATCACCAGCCAGATGCCGAAAATGCCGGCGAAAAAGAAGCTCATAAATCCCAGCACCGAGATGCCGAATATCTTCGGCGGCACCTGCATGGCGTGCATTATGGAGCCGCTTATTATCATGGCGCTTACTACCATGGCGAAGGCCAGGCGGTTCGAGGAGCGGTCCATGTCCTTTATCAGGTTTTCAAGCCCCAGGTGATGCAGCTTCATCTGGATGTCGTTTCTCAGCAGCTTGCTTATTATCCGCTTGATGTTGCGGGGCAGGTAAAAGGCAAGCTCCCCGGCCTCGGCGGCCTCCGCCCCCAGGCGGCCGAGCACCTTCTCCGGGCTGTACTTCTTCTTTATGAGCTTTGACGCGTAGGGCTCGGCGGCGGCGATGAAGTCGAATGAGGGGTCAAGCTGCAGCCCGATGTTTTCCAGTATCAGCATGGACTTGTTTATCAGCATAAGCTCCGGGGGTATGCGCATATTGTGGCGCATTGCCAGGGTGAGGAATGTGGAGAGGTACTCGGCCAGATTTATCTCGCCCAGCGTGAGCCCGTACATGGGCTCCAGGAGTTCCACAAGGTCGGACTTGAAATCCCGGCGGAAGGCCTCCAGGTCTATATCCGAACGGACGTACCCCAGGGTGATGTAGTTTTCTATCAGCCTGTCGTAGTCCTTGTTGATGAGGGCAATCATGGTGTTGGCCAGCGCGTCC
This sequence comes from Nitrospirota bacterium, assembly GCA_021825295.1. Lineage (GTDB taxonomy): Bacteria > Nitrospirota > Thermodesulfovibrionia > Thermodesulfovibrionales > JdFR-88 > JAJYGJ01. The sequence goes on along the minus strand of JAKAHV010000019.1, from coordinate 16,940 downwards.
TTCAACTCCTCCGTAACGGTGCCGACGATGCCGAAATCGAGGAAGGCCAGCTCCCCGGCGGGCGTGACAAAGATATTGCCCGGATGGGGATCGGCATGGAAAAAGCCGTCCGTGAACACCATCTTGAAATAGGCATCCACGCCCGCTCGGGCAAGCTTCAGCCTGTCAAACCCCTCCTCATCTATGCCCTTTATGTCGTCTATGCGCAGGCCGTAGATGCGCTCCATCACGAGCACCTTTTCCGTGAGGAACTCGGGATATATCTGCGGGAACCGGATGTCCGGATTGCCCTCGAAATTGCGCCTGAAACGGCAGCAGTTCTTCGCCTCCTGGATGAAGTTCATCTCTTTTCTCACGGTCCGCGCGAATTCCTCCACGACGCCCACGGGATTGAAGAAGCGGACCTCCGCCACGTAGCGCTCCGCGAGGCGGGCCATGGTCATGAGTATCTGGATGTCCTCCTCTATCATGTCCCTGATGCCCGGCCGCTGCACTTTTATGACCACCTGGGAGCCGTCCATAAGGGTGGCGGTATGGACCTGCGCAATCGACGCCGCCGCCACCGGCGTTTCATCGAAGCTCGAAAACACCTTTTCCATCGGCATTCCAAGCTCCCGCATGATGACCCTTTTCGCCTCAGGTGTCGGGAAGGGAGGGACCTCGTCCAGGAGCTTCTTGAATTCGTCCGCGTATTCGGGACCGACGATGTCCGGCCTCGCGGAAAGCACCTGGGCGAATTTTATGAAGGTGGGGCCAAGCTCCTCGAAGGCGCGCCTGAGGTTCTGGGGCATGCCAGGCGCCTTCAGGGAGGGCCATTGTCCGAAAGTCCTGAGACGGGTAAGGAAAGGTATGTACCTGCTAAGGGGCCGGACCTGGTCCACAAGACGGCCAAAGCCGTACTTCAAGAAGACATTTACTATCTGCTGGAGTCTTCTGGCGGTTTTGTAGCGCTTTTGGAAAAAACTGACCCGGTCCAAGAAATTTCTATCTTAGCCTGCTTCCGATTCCTTCTTTTCTTCCGGTGGTTCGGTCCGCGCCTCGATCCTCTTTACGCGAAGCGTAAGCGACTGGAGTTTCCTGTTGACTGCTTCAACGTCCTCCCTCGTGGGCAGGTTCATCTTCTGGAGGGCCTTTTCCACAAGCTCGCTGACCGATTTGTTAATCTCCGAAGTGCTTTTCTCCGCTATGTCGGTCCATTCCTTTATGAGTTTTGCGCCCTGGGACTGGCTCAATTCGCCTTTTTTCACGAATTCGCCGACCAGCTCACTGAATCTCTCCTGGATGCCAACCCCGGCAAGAAGCGTCTTTCTCACCAATTCGGTTATCATTGTTTCCAGCACCCCCGCTTTTGATCTTCAGATTTCATCTTTTACTCAACCGGTTCCCGACAATATCGTATACCTTTTGAAGGGCGCTGTCCAGCTTGTCCAGTTCCTTTGTCCCTCCCTGGGCAAGCTCCGGTTTCCCGCCGCCGCGGCCTCCGGCAAGCGCGGCCACTTCACCCAGGATGTCGCCGGCCTTTATCCTGTCCACGAGGTCCCTGGTTACCGTGGCAAGCAGGGCGCCCTCGGCCGTGGCAAGCACTATCACGCCGGAGCCCAGGCGGTCCCTGAGTCCGTCGGCCAGCTCCCGCAGCTCATTCGGCTTGAAACCGGAGAGTTTTTCCGCGAGCACTTTTACGCCGTCCACCGGCCTGGCCTTATCCACAAGCCCGGCGGCAACCCCCTTCGTGCTGGCGGCCTTCGCCTTCTGCGCCTCTTTTTCAAATTTTTTTATCCGCTCCAGCAGCTCGCTTGCCTTCTCGATGGGTTTTTCGGTCTTCAGCAACTGGGCCATCTCCCTCAGCTCTTTCCGGCCGGCCTTCACGTACTCGAACGCCTTTGTCCCGGTCAGGGCCTCTATCCTCCTTATGCCGGAGGCAACACTGCTCTCCGAGACTATCAGGAAGATGCCTATCTGGCCGGTGGCCTTCGCGTGAGTGCCCCCGCACAGCTCCCTGCTTACGGACGGCACGCTTACGACCCGGACACGCTCGCCGTACTTCTCCCCGAAGAGGGCGGTCGCCCCCTCGGCCAGCGCCTCTTCTATCGACATCTGGACGGTCTGGACCGGGAGGTCCTCGACTATCCAGCGGTTTACCATGTCCTCGACCTCCTCGATCTCGCGGTCCGAAAGCCCGGAGAAGTGGGTGAAGTCGAACCGGAGCCGCTCCGGCTCCACGAGCGAGCCCGCCTGTTTCACGTGCTCGCCAAGGACGGCCCGAAGGGCGGAGTGCAGCAGATGCGTGGCCGTATGGTTCCTCATCGCGGCCTTCCTGAAATCCTCATCCACCTGGGCGGTGACTGGCGCCCATACCTTGAGCCTCCCCTTTTTGACCTTCACGTGGTGGGTGATGAAATCCTCCAGCGGCTTTTTGGCGCCCAGGACAGCCATGACCGTGCCGGCCGAAAACATCTCGCCCCTGTCGCCCACCTGCCCGCCGCTTTCGCCGTAGAAGGGCGTCTTGTCCAGTATGATCTCGGCCTCCTCGCCCTCGCCTATCTCTTCCGCCACATGGCCTTTTTTGATAATGGCCCTTACGACGGCATGGGCCTTCATGCCTTCATATCCCAGAAATTCAGTGGGGCCCAGCTCCGCGGCAAGCTCCCTGTAAATGCTTTCGGCCGCGCCGTCCTCCTGCACCCATGAGGCCCTGGCCCGCTCCCTTTGCGCCTGCATCTCGCGGACGAACCCCTCCTCGTCCACGGTGAAATTCTCTTCCGCCGCCACGTCCCGCACTATATCCAGAGGAAACCCGAAGGTGTCGTAAAGCCTGAAGACCTCGCCCCCCGGTATTATCATTTTGCCCTCTTTTTTCAAGGCCGTGAGTGTCTCGTCGAGCAGCCTCATGCCCTGCTCCAGCGTATTGGAGAACCTCTCCTCCTCGAACCGGAGAAGTTTCATCGTACGGTCGGCCTCAGGCACAAGCTCCGGGTAGAACGGGGACATGGAGGCAACAACGGATTCAGCCATGCCGCAGAGCACCGGCCCCTCCATCCCCAGTTTCCTCGCGTAGCGCGAGGCGCGCCTTATTATGCGCCGCAGCACATATCCCCTGCCCTCGTTCGAGGGCATCACCCCGTCCGTGATCAGAAACACGATGGACCTCAGGTGGTCCGCGATCACGCGTATGGGGACGTTGACCGCCTCCTGCGGGCCGTATTTCCGGTTTGAGCGGGCCTCAATCGCGGCTATTATCCCGGAGAATATGTCGGTGTCGAAATTATTGAGCTTGCCCTGGAGCACCGAGGCGATCCTCTCAAGCCCCATGCCGGTGTCTATGCTGGGTCTGGGAAGGGGCGAAAGCGCGCCGGAGTCGTCCCTGTTGTACTGCATGAACACCAGGTTCCACAGCTCCAGGTACCTGTCGCAGTCGCAGCCGGGCCGGCACTCCGGCCTTCCGCAACCCACGCCGGGGCCCTGGTCGATGACTATCTCCGAGCAGGGCCCGCAGGGGCCGGTCTCCGCCATCTGCCAGAAATTGTCCTTCGCCCCGAGCCTGACAATGCGTTCCGCGGGGAATCCGGCCACCTCCTGCCAGAGCCTTTCCGCCTCCGCATCCTCCTCGTAGACCGTGACCCAGAGCTTCTTCTCCGGCAGCCCGAACTGCTTCGTAAGCAGATTCCAGGCAAAACCTATCGCCTCCCGCTTGAAATAGTCCCCGAAGGAAAAATTCCCCAGCATCTCGAAGAAGGTGTGGTGCCTTGCCGTGTACCCCACGTTTTCGATGTCGCTGTGCTTGCCGCCGGCGCGCATGCATTTCTGGCAGGAGGTCGCCCTTTTGTAGTGGCGCGTCTCCTGGCCCAGGAACACGCGCTTGAACTGGACCATGCCGGCGTTGGTGAAAAGCAGGGTCTGGTCGCCGGCGGGCACAAGGGAGGAGCTCCTCACCGCCTCATGGCCGTTTGACCTGAAAAAATCCAGAAATGCCCTTCGTATCTCGGCGCTCTTCATTTAACGCCGGAACCGGGGGAGACAAATTTCTTGGAGGTCACTCCCTTCGAGGACATCTCCGTGACCTTGCCGTCCGTAAATATCAGGTTCGTGCTTGAGAGACCGAGGTCCTCCTTGTAAGTCCACTGCTCCCTGGGCTTCCCATCCGGCGAGGGCGGCAGTATCTCTATGTATGACGGGGAGCCCCAGGCAAAACGCACCTCGTCCGGCGTCATCCCCATCTCCACAGTGCCCTCCGTTATCAGCTTCTGGATATGCGCCGGATAGCCGCTTATCTCCGACGGCGAATACCTGGCTTTCTCGGTTGCGCAGCCGGCGAGCGAAAAGGCCCCCAAAACGACAACCGTCCCGAAAACGCGTAAAAGTAAAACTCTGCCAGATGATTTCATGGCGCATCTTCCTCCTCTATGATCGAAGAAAAAACCCTTCTTATGGTCTCAGCCGAATAACCGCGGCGCGCCAGGGCGCCGTAAAGCCTCCTTCTTGCCGCCTCCGGAGCTGCCTGCTTCATCGCGCGCAGCTTCTTCCGGGCCACCTCCGCCGCCCCCTCAGATTCATCATATCCCGCCAGTGCCGAGGCGGCAAGCCCGGCCGGTATGCCCCGCTTGAGCAGAAATCCGAGGGCGCCCTTTCTCCCCAGCCTGCGGGTCTCCCTGGCCTGTCTTTCCAGGGCGGCCGCCAGGGCCGAATCATTTATATAACCAAGTCTTTCAAGCTTTTGCAAGGCCGCATCGACGCTGTCTTTTGTAAAACCCTTCCGGAGGAGCCGCTCCGCCAGTTCCGCCCTGCTTCTGCTTCTGTAGCTGAGGAGTTTCAGCGCATGCTGAAAGGCGCCGGCCGGGGACATTTCCTTCAGCGGGAGAACCGTTCTATGTCCATCCCCCCGTCTTTCTGCTCGAACATCTCCTTGGTGTTGTGCACGCCCTTGACCTTGAGTATCAGGTCGTCCGGCCTGCTGGCCTGCCTCTGCGCCTCCTCAAGGGTTATGAGCCCGTTCTTGTAGAGATCCAGGAGCGACTGGTCGAATGTCTGCATGCCGTAGATCACGCTGCCCTGCCCGATGAAATCATGGATGAGGCCGGTCTTGGCGGGGTCGAGCATGCAGTCCCTTATCGTGGCGGTCGCGATCAGGACCTCCACGGCCGGGGCCCTTCCCTTGCCGTCCGCCCTGGGCAGAAGCCTCAGGCTGATTATCCCCCGCAGTATCGAGGCAAGCTGCATGCGGACCTGGTGCTGGCTGTAAGGCGGAAAGAAGGAGATCACCCTGTTGACCGTCTCGGGGGCGTCCAGGGTATGCAGGGTGCTGAGCACGAGATGGCCCGTTTCAGCCGCCATCAGCGCGGTCTGGATGGTGTCGAAATCCCTCATCTCCCCGACAAGAATGACGTCCGGATCCTGCCTCATGGCGGACCGCAGGGCCTTCGAAAACCCCTTCGTGTCGGAGCCCACCTCCCGCTGGTTAAGCAGGCTTTTCTTGTCCCTGTGCGCGTACTCCACCGGGTCCTCGATGGTCACCACGTTCACCCGCTTGTTGGAGTTTATATGGTCTATCATGGCCGCAAGCGTGGTGGACTTGCCGCACCCGGTGGTGCCCGTGACGAGAATGAGCCCCCTTTCCTCCATGGCCAGCTTCTTGATTACCGGCGGCAGCGTCAGCTCGTCAATGGTCGGTATTTTGGTCGGTATCACCCTGAAGACCATGCCGATGGTGCCCCTCTGCATGAAGGCGTTGCACCTGAACCTGCCGAGTCCCTGGACGCTGTAAGCGAAATCGAGGTCGCCCTCCTTTTTGAATATCTCCCGCTGCGCCTGGGTCATGACGGAAAAGGCGAGCCTGAGGGCCTCATCACGCGTGATCACGGGGGCCCCCTCCTTGAATACGAGGGCGCCGTCGGTCCTGAAGACAGGCGGGGTGCCGACCTTTATGTGAAGGTCGGAGGCCCCGCCGCCGACAGCCTCCTGGAGGAGGTCATTTATCTCCATTGGCCCCTCTCTTGAGGTTGGCCGCCTCCAGTATCCGCGCCTCTATCTGCGCCGCGGCCTCCGGGTTGCCTTTCAGATACTCCTTCGCGTTTTCCCTTCCCTGGCCTATCCTGGCCCCCCCGTAGCTGTACCAGGAGCCGGATTTTTCGACTATCCCCTTTTCCACGCCGATGTCTATAAGCTCCCCGTCCCTTGATATGCCCTGGTTGAAGTATATGTCGAACTCCGCCTGCCTGAACGGCGGGGCCACCTTGTTCTTGACCACCTTCACGCGCACGCGCCCGCCCATCAGCTCCTGGTTCTCCTTTATGCTGTCTATCTTCCTTATGTCGAGCCTCATGGTGGCGTAGAACTTCAGGGCGTTGCCGCCGGTCGTCGTCTCGGGATTGCCGAACATCACGCCTATTTTCATCCTTATCTGGTTTATGAATATGACCGTCGCGCGGGACTTCGATATGGCGGCGGTGAGCTTCCGGAGGGCCTGGCTCATGAGCCTCGCCTGCAGCCCCGGCAGCGAATCGCCCATCTCGCCTTCTATCTCCGCCTTGGGCACCAGGGCGGCGACCGAGTCCAGCACTATGATGTCGACAGCGCCGCTTCTGACCAGCGTCTCGGCCACTTCAAGGGCCTGCTCTCCCGTGTCCGGCTGGGATATGAGCAGTTCCTCCACATTCACGCCAAGCTTGCCCGCATAGTTGACGTCCAGGGCGTGCTCGGCGTCTATGAAGGCGGCAATCCCGCCTTCCTTCTGCGACTGGGCGATGGCCGACAGGGCCAGCGTGGTCTTGCCGGAGGACTCCGGGCCGTATATCTCGATCACGCGCCCCCTCGGGAAGCCGCCCACCCCGGTCGCTATGTCGAGCGTAAGAGAACCCGTGGAGATCACGGAGACCGCCTCTCCCACGCCATCTGCCCCGAGTTTCATTATCGCGCCCTTGCCGAAACTCTTCTCTATCTGCGCGATGGCCATCTCAAGGGCTTTCGTTTTTTCCTTGTTCATCGTCCCGCTCCCCCTTCAAAGCAAATTTTTCCCATAACGGACTCTTCTCAGCCGCCCCCGAGCCTGATCTCCGCCAGCCTCGAGTACCTTGCCCCGCCGGGCCTCAGTTCGCTTCGCATAAGGCTTATATTTTCGAGCTTTATCTTACCAAATAAGACGTCCTTAAGGGTAGCAAGTCCGTCAGCCAGCCTTCGGGCCTCCTCCGCCGCAGCCGCCCCTTTGGACCTTGCCCCTTCCCTGAGCCGCCCAAGCGTCAGATGCGGGGCAAAACCCTTTTCCTCCCTGGGATAACCGCCGCGGGACAGGGCGTCTTCAACCACCTCCGCGAGCCCCCTGAACCTGGATTCCGGCCCTTCCTCACGCGCGCCTACCCAGAAGACCCTGGGCGATCTGGTCCCCGGAAAGACCCCGGCGCCCGCTATCTCTATCTCAAAGGGTTTTGTCTGCCGGACAGCCTCCGTCAGAATTCGGACCAGACCGGGAATCTCTTCCTCGGGCACCCCACCCAGAAATTTAACGGTGAAATGCAGATTCTCCGCCGGCACCCATTTGACGTCTGCCCTGGAGCGCCTTAAGAAGGCGGTCTCGCGCTCTATGCGCTCCCTGATGTCCCCGGGAATCTCCACGGCAACGAAACAGCGGACAAGCCCCCTCTCACCCATTTTAATAGTCTCACTCATTTTAATAGTCTCACCCATTTTCTAACTTCCTCAATCACCCTGCAGGCGAAGGCGATAGGCCACAGCCGTCTTGGGCCGGTCATGAAAATGCCGCCCAAAGCTGGATGACGAGGTTCGCGACCGCCCCTGCCGCAAGGTCATCGGCCATTACGCCCATGCCGCCGGGCAGTTTTTCCAGCCGCCTTATGGGCGGAGGCTTCAAAATGTCCAGCGCGCGGAAAAGTACAAAGGCCGCAATGAGATAGCCGGCGGAATGGGGGATAAAAAGCACGCTCAGAAGATAACCGGCGAACTCATCTATTATGATATGGCTTGAATCCCGGCCCAGCCGTTTCTCCGCCACTTCCGCCGCCCACGCCCCCAAAAATGCCGTGAACACCGTGAAGACGGCAAGCGGCAGGGGGCGGGGCCGGATTAAGTAAACAAAAAGGGCCGCCGCAAGGCTCCCCATCGTGCCGGGAGCGGCCGGGCTGTAGCCGATAAATGAGAGCGTGGCGATCTGCCTCAGCAGGACCGCCCCGAAACCATCCCGGTTCACTCCGAAATGCTGTAGCGGTAGGTCACCTCCGTGCCGCCCTCGAGCGTGGCCTTCGCGGAGCAATACTTGTCCATCGAAAGCTCCACGGCCCTTTTTACCGCGTCTTCGCTTATGTTTTTTCCCGTCACCCGGAACTCAAGCTCTATGCTCGTGTATTTCTTCGGGTGCTCCGGGGCCCTTTCTCCCTTGACCTTTATATCAAGGCCGGTGACCTCCTGCCGCTTCTTCTTCAGTATCGATATGATGTCCATGCCGGTGCAGCCGCCCAGCCCCGCAAGCAGAAGCTCCATGGGCCGGGGGCCCTTGTCCTCTCCGCCGAACGCCGGGCTTGCATCCATCAGCACCTCGTGGCCGCTTTCCGTTTTGGCCGAAAAAAGCATCCCTTCCACGTATTTTATGTTCGCCTCTGGCATCTCCAGGAAATCTCCTTTTTATCGGAATATTTTCTCACTTTCAGGCTAACCCATGGACCGAAACCATGTCAATATTTTTTGAATAATTTCAACACCATGTGCTAGAATTTTTTTGATTGCCGGAAAGGGGGGCCATCCGGGCATGCCTGTAAAACGAAAACAGACGAAGAAACCATCAACTGAAAGCGGGCGCGTAAAGAGCGGCCCTGCGAAGGCGAAAGTGCTCCGCAGGGGCAACGAGGCCCTTGCCGAGGCGGCCATAAACGCCGGATGCTCTTTCTATACGGCATATCCCATAACGCCCCAGAACGAGATACCGGAGTACATGTCCCTCCGTATGCCCCGGGCCGGGGGCGTATTCATCCAGGCGGAGAGCGAGCTGGCCGCCATAAACATGGTTTACGGCGCGGCCGCCACGGGGGCAAGAGCGATGACTACCTCCAGCAGTCCCGGCATAAGCCTTATGCAGGAGGCGCTCTCGTACATGGCCGGGGCGGAGCTGCCGGCCGTCATAGCCAACGTCCAGAGGGGCGGCCCGGGGCTTGGCAACATCTCCGGAAGCCAGGCGGACTATTTTCAGGCGGTAAAAGGCGGCGGCCACGGCGACTACAAGCTGCTTGTGTACGCCCCCGCCAGCGTGCAGGAGATCAGGGACCTTACGATGCGCGCCTTCGACAAGGCCGACCAATACAGGACCCCCGCGATGATAATGGCCGACGGCATCCTGGGGCAGATGATGGAGCCCATTCGCATGACGCCGTACAGGAAAAAACCCCTGCCCCCTAAGAGCTGGGCGCTGACCGGGTGCGCAGGCAGGAAGCCAAACGTCATAAAATCCCTCTACATGGGTGAAGGGGAGCTTGAGAGGAGAAACAACATGATGCAGGAGAAATACAGGCGCATCATGGGGAAAGAGGTCCTCTCGGAGCATTTCATGACCGGCGGCGCGAGCCTGGTCATCGTGGCCTTCGGCATAGCGGCGAGGATAGCCTGCTCCGCCGTGGAGGCCCTCAGGTCAAAGGGACGGAGGGTGGGGCTGCTGCGGCCCATAACGCTCTGGCCCTTTCCTGAAGCGGAGCTTTCCAGTCTGGCCAAGAAGACGAAAAAATTCCTCGTCTTCGAACTTAACTCAGGCCAGATGGTGGAGGACGTGAGACTTTCCATAAACGGCCAGGCGGAGGTCTTCTTCTACGGCCGCCCTGGAGGGGCGATCGTAAGCCCCGAGGAAGTCGCGGCCAGGGTCGAGAAAGTGCTGTAAAAATTTCCGCATGGCCGGCACCGAAGGACAGGACCTCTCAGGACTCAAGATAGACAAGCAGGCAGTGAGCGCCCGGCGCGCAAGAAAGGGGCGCAGGACTTCATTTTTCATCATCCTTGCCGCGGTTGCCCTGCTTGCCGCGCTTTATTTTCTCGGCATCTTTACGAAATCCTACACGGTGCAGCCGGGAAGCGTAACTCTCATGTACCCCTCACAGGCCCTCACAGTCCTGTCCGCCAGCGGATACGTGGTGGCGGAGCGCAAGGCGGCCGTATCATCGAAGATTACCGGGAAGCTTGAGTCCCTTATGGTCGAGGAAGGCAGCAGGGTCAAAAAGGGGGAGGTAATCGCCCGGCTGGATGACGCGGACCTTCTGGCCGCGAAGGCCCAGGCGGAGGCCACCCTGAATGCGGCCCGCTTCGACCTGGACCAGACAAAGGCCTCGCTCTATGACGCCGAAAAAAACTACAGCCGGAACAGGCAGCTCATTCAAAAGGCCCTGATCTCACGGGCGGACTACGACACCTCCTTTGCGAACTACGAGAAGGCGAAAGCTGCGGTGGCCGCGGCGAAGGCGACCGTCCTTGCGGCCAGGGCGGCCCTTCAGTCCGCCGATGTCTCGCTCGGCTATACGTATATTCGGGCGCCTTTTGACGCGGTCGTCCTTACCAAAAACGCGGACATCGGCGACATAATCACCCCGCTGGGGGCCACCTCCAACGTCCAGGCGGCCGTGGTCACGATCGCCGATCTGGACTCCCTGCAGGTCGAGGCCGACGTCTCGGAGTCCGGCATCGAAAAGGTATGGGAAGGCGAGCCCGCCGTGATAGAGCTTGACGCGCTGCCCGGCGTCCGCTTCCCGGGTCGGGTCCACATGATCGTGCCGACGGCCGACAGGTCCAAGGCCACGGTGACCGTCAAGGTGCAATTTCTGAGGAAAGACAGGCGCATCCTGCCGGAGATGAGCGCAAGGGTGGATTTCCTCTCCAGGCCAGTCAGCCCGGCTGAAGAGACCCCCAGGACCGTCATCAACCCCGGGGCATTGGCCAGGAGGGGCGGCAAAACGGTTGTATTCGTCATAGAAGGCGGGCGCGCCTTCCTCACCCCGGTGGTAGCGGGCCCGAAACTCGGAGATATGATAACGGTAAGAAGCGGGCTCGCCCCCGGGGAAACCGTCGTTGTCGGCCCTCCGGAAGGGCTCAAAAACGGCTCGAAGGTAAAAACAAAAACGGCCGCATAGGCGCGTGGATGCGGAAAGGGCCGCCCCAGAAAATGGAACCCCCTGTAAAATGGAACCCATCGTCCGGATAAGGGGCCTCGGGAAGTCCTACTGGCGGGGAAACCAGCCGGTAAAGGTGCTTGAGGACATCACATTCGACATAGCCCAGGGGGAATTCCTCGCCCTGATGGGGCCTTCTGGCTCCGGGAAGACCACCCTTTTAAACCTCATTGCGGGGATCGACCGTGTTGACAGCGGCACTGTAACGATAGGCGGTGTCGATATAACCGCTCTGTCCGAAAACGAGCTCACCGGCTGGCGGGCGATGAACGTGGGCTTCATCTTCCAGTTTTACAACCTGATCCCGGTGCTGACGGCCCTTGAGAACGTGGAGCTGCCCCTGCTGCTGACCGGCCTTTCAAAAAAAGAGCGCCTGGAGCATGCCCGCGCGGTCCTGAAACTGGTCGGCCTCGAAGACAGGATGGACCACTACCCTGGGCAGCTCTCGGGCGGGCAGCAGCAGAGAGTCGCGATAGCGCGCGCCGTGGTCACGGACCCCGTCATCCTGGTGGCGGATGAGCCCACCGGAGACCTGGACCGCGCCGCGGCGGAGGACGTGCTCACCCTCATGGAAAACCTGAACGGCCAGCTCGGCAAGACCATCATCATGGTGACCCATGACCCGCGCGCCGCGTCGAGGGCGCACGTTTTAAGGACCCTGGAAAAGGGAGTGCTCACCTGAAGCGGCATGTTCGCCCTTAAACTGATCTTCAAAAACGCCTTCAGGCACAAGTTCCGCACCCTGCTGACAATCGGAAGCATCGTTATAGCGCTTGTGGCTTTCGGTCTTCTGCGGACTGTCGTGAGCGCCTGGTATGCCGGGGTGGCGGCATCCTCCGCCACGCGCCTCGTCACAAGAAACGCCGTCTCCCTCGCGTTCACCCTGCCGCTGGCCTACAAGGACAAGATACGGCAGACGGACGGGGTGACGGACGTCTCCTACGGGAGCTGGTTTGGCGGCATCTATATAAACGAGAAGAACTTTTTCGCCAATTTTGCCGTGGAGCCCGGAAGCTATCTGCGGCTCTACCCGGAGTATGTGATAGCGCCCGAAGAGAAGGAGGCCTTCCTCAGGGACAGGCATGGCGCCGTCGCAGGAATAAAGCTCGCCCGGAGGTTCGGCTGGAAGACGGGCGACCTGGTGACGCTTAAAGGCACGGTTTTCCCCGTGAACCTGGATTTCGTGATACGGGCCATCTACACCGGCAGGGACAAAAACACGGACGAATCTCAGTTTTTCTTCCACTGGAGCTACCTTGACGAGGCGGTCAAAAAGGTTGCGCCGGACCGCGCGGGGCAGGTCGGCTTTTTCATGGAGGGCATATCGGACCCCCTTCTTGCCCCCCGGGTCTCGGCGAACATAGACAGGATGTTCAAAAATTCCCTTGCGGAGACCATAACGGAGACGGAAAAATCCTTTCAGTTGTCGTTCATCTCCATGACCGAGGCGCTTCTGGATGTGATCCAGATCGTCTCCTTCGTCGTCATCGCAATCATCATGGCGGTGACCGCAAACACGATGTCCATGACCGTGAGGGAGAGGACCGGCGAATACTCGATCCTGAAGACGCTCGGGTTCGGGGGCTGGCGCATAGCCGGGCTCATCGCGGGCGAGTCCCTGGTGATAGTGATGATCGGCTGCGCCCTCGGCATCGCGTTTACCTATCCGGCGGCAAGCGTCTTCAAAAGCCAGCTTGGCGCTTATTTCCCGGTCTTCAACATAGACAGGAGACTCTTCATCCTCGATGCCGCGGCCTCAGCCCTTGTGGGCCTTGTGGCCGCCGTTTTCCCCGCGTGGAAGGCCATGAAGCTTTCAATCGCGGAGGGGCTAAGGCGGATCGGCTGACATGCGGATCCCCCTTTCGTACAGCTTCCGGAACCTCAGGACAAGGAGGCTTACAACGGCGCTTACGGCGGGGGGGATGGCCCTTGTGGTCTTCGTCTTCGCCTCCATACTGATGCTCGCCCAGGGACTGAAAAAGACCCTCGTGGAGACCGGCTCTGCCGGCAACGCCATAGTCCTCAGAAAGGGGGCGCTCACGGAGGTGCAAAGCGGGATAACCCGCGAGCAGGCCTCGGTCATCGCCACATACCCGCAGGTGGCGCTGGGCAGCGACGGAAATTCCCTGCTTGCCGATGAGCTTGTGGTGCTCATAACCCTGCCCAAGACCGGCGGCGGCATCTCGAACGTGACCGTAAGAGGGATCGGGAAGGAGTCCCTTGCGCTTCGCCCCCAGGTGAGGCTGGTGGAGGGCCGCATGCCCAGGCCCGGATCGTCGGAGATAGCCGCGGGCAACCGCGTGGCGAAGATTTTCAAGGGGGTAGGCCCCGGCGGCACGCTCCACTTCGGCATGAGGGACTGGAAGGTGGTGGGGATATTCGATGCCGGCAGCACAGCCTTCAGCTCCGAGATATGGGGCGACGCCGACCAGTTGATGCAGGCATTCCGGAGGGACGCCTACTCATCGGTCCTCTTCAGGCTCCGGGACCCATCCGCCTTCGATGAATTCGAGCGCCGGATAGGGCGCGACCCGCGTCTCGGGCTCCAGGCCATGCGGGAAAACAGGTACTACGAAAAACAGTCCGAGATGATGGCGAAATTCCTCAGGGTCCTCGGCATCTCGCTTACAATCATATTCTCGCTTGGCGCTATAATCGGCGCGGTCATCACGATGTACGCCGCCGTGGTGGGAAGGACAAGGGAGATAGGGACCCTGAGGGCGCTCGGGTTCGACCGCAACAGCATCCTCTGGGCCTTCCTGGCGGAATCCCTGCTGCTTGGGCTCTTCGGCGGCGCCGCGGGCCTTTTCCTCGCCTCGTTCCTGCAGCTTTTCACGATATCCACGATAAATTTCCAGACCTTCGCAGAGCTGTCCTTCTCCTTCAACCTCACGGCCTCCATCGCCTGGCAGGCAATGGCGTTTTCCCTCGTAATGGGATTCGCGGGCGGGGTCTTCCCGGCGCTGCGCGCGGCGCGCATGAACATAGTGGAGGCGCTCCGCGCCGGATAGGCATCCGGTCTGGTTCCATTTTTGTTCAAAATTCCTGTAACATAGGACACAGTATTTGTTTGCGAGGAAATGCTATTTTTGAATTTTAAATGAACAATGGGTGAGGCAACGGAATGGATGCCGCGGGCGCATTCAAATTTCGAAGAGAAATCCTCAAAAAAAATCCCCTGGAGAGTGTAATGATGGGCAAATTACGCGTGCTTGAATCCCTGGAAACGGCAGTCCTGGTGTTTTTTGCAGTCTGCTTTCTTTCATACGCGAAAACGGCTTCGGCCGGGGGGGCCGGCTGCGTGACCGGCAAATGTCACAGCGCGATGAGCAAGGGCAAATTCGTCCATGGCCCGGTGGCCACAGGCGACTGCATCTTCTGCCATCAACCCGCGGGGCAGCACAAATTCAAGCCCGTTCCCGGGGACATCTCCGTCTTGTGCTATAAATGCCACGGCACGGTGGAAACGGCGGCAAAGGCGCACCCGCCCCTGAACGGCGCCCAGTGCACCAAGTGCCATAGCCCCCACCAGTCGGATTATGAATACCAGTTGCGGGGCCCCGCCGGCCTCAGCGTGAAGAAATAAGGATATCCCGGAATGACAACGGATTTATGCAATGAATTTTTGAAACGGGACACTAGCGCCATTCGGGATATCCCGGATTTTTAATTTCAACCGGCGGCTATCGGCGGGGAAACCGACCCGCCGCATAGCTTTTTCCAGACAGAAAACCCGCGCGGCCCCGCCCTGCCGGTTTCAGGGCCGCTGGGGCAATATTCCGTTGCCGCTTAAATAAAAGCGGACTTTCCTCCTCAGGTCAAACATGTCGCCCTTCGAAATGTATCCCCTCACCTTATGAGCGCATACGGCCCTCCTCAGGATGTCCTCGTCATTTGACGAATAAAAGACAATGGGGATGCCTTTCGCGAATTCAAAGGAGCCGAGAATGCCGGCCAGCCGGTCGCCCGATATTCCGGGCATATTTATGTCCAGAAGCACAAGGTCCGGTTTTACATAGTTTATTGCGGCTGAAGATCCGAAGCCCTCTTTACGCGTGAACACCTTGTAACCCTCTCCCTCCAGAAGCTCCTTTGTAGCCGTCAGGAGTTTTTCGTCATCGTCGATCACAAGAATCTTTTTCTGAGCGCCCACTGAAATCCTCCTTTTACTTTGGATTTTCCCGGGGCAGACGCACGAAAAATTCGGTGCCCTCGCCCCACCTGCTTTCAAGCCAGATTTTTCCCTTAAGAAGCCCTGAAAGGTATTTGGTCACGGTCAGCCCAAGCCCTGTCCCCTCATGTCTTTTGGTTTTAGCGTCCTCTATCTGGCCGAAAGCCGTGAAGAGCTTGTCCAGGTCCTCTTTTTTTATGCCCGGTCCGGTATCGGCCACGGAGACCGTGATGAAATCGCCGTCCGCCTCAATCGATACTGTTATCCTGCCTCTTTCGGTAAATTTGGCCGCGTTGCTCATCAGGTTGAGCACTATCTGCCTGAACTTGACCGGGTCCGACTCGATCACGAGGGACGGGGCCCCCGCTCGAAGACATACATCGACGGGTTTGTTGCCGAGCAGCACCCTGGTCGTCTCCACGATCTCCTCCAGCTTGGCAACGGCATCGAATTGCTCATAATAGATATCCATTTTACCGGCCTCGATCTTCGAGAGGTCCAGGACGTTGTTGATGATCGCCTTCAAACTTGCCGCGCTCGAGATCAGCAGGGAGAGCCTGTCTTTAAACTGACCGGCATAACCTTTCTCGCAGGACATCTGCATAAGCTCAGCCAGTGAGATGATGGCGTTTACCGGGCTTCTCAGCTCATGGGTCACATTGGCCAGGAATTGCGACTTGACCTTGCCGATTTTCTCAAGCTCGCCGGCCTTTGCGTGCGCCAATTCCTTCTGGACTATGCTGTCGGCGAGGGCATGGCTTTGCCGGATCACCAGGCCCTGCACGGAGATCAGCCCCTTGTAGCACCCTTTTGAATCTATCACAATAAGCTCATCATATATGTCCTGGAAGGACCTGCCCATGGCCATGTCGAGCGCGACATCAAGCCTTTCCCCCGAATCAACGCACAGGGGCGACGTGTCCGCAAGACTTATTACCGGCCTTTTCCCATACAGTTCATACCCGTAAAGCCTGAACAGTTTCATCAGAAACTTGCTCTTTGTAATGAGACCGACCGGCTCTCCGCGATCGACAAGGGCAAGGGCATCCAGGCTGCCATCGCTGAAAAATCTGCCGGCCGCATGCCTGGCATGGGACTGAGGGGATATCCGCTCATTTGAAGTTATGAGCTCGCCGATACGGGTGTCGTTTTGAATGCGCCCTGTCCCTCCGGTTTCATCGCCCCTCAACTCGCCCAATTGGGAAGGCATTTTGTTTCACCTCTTTTTCGGGCTCTACCGGGTTTTCTGTGGGTATTTCCCCCTCCCTTGAGGGGAGGGGATGAAGGGGAGGGTGTTCTATGCTTCTGCACCGGTTCAGTATGTTGACCGCCGTCCAGCTCGATTACAATCTTCTTTTCAAGGCATACAAAATCAACGATATATTTCCCCATCGGATGCTGACGTCTAAATTTTAAACCATCCATGCGCTTTGCCCGTAAATGACGCCACAATAATCGCTCAGCATCCGTGGAATGGGTTCTCAGCTCTTTAGCATAACCAATCAGTCTGTCAGTCATTATTAAGCACCCTCTCCCTGCCTCTCCCCTTGTATGATAGGAGACGGAGTGTTTATACGAGAGGAAACTTGCTATGAACTTAATTAAGGGTGTGGCAGACCGTTCTC
>JAKAHV010000018.1 GCA_021825295.1 Nitrospirota bacterium | reverse complement strand
GATCTTTGGCTGGCGGTCGATGCCGGCGACCATTTTGTCCACAATGTGGTAGCTCAGCTTGTTGGACTTGTCATAATGCGAGAGCGCCTCCGCGTATTTCGTCCCGAGCACGGAGTGCGTATTTAAAAAATCGTCAGGCAGCGTGCTTTCAAGCCCGAGATCGGCCATGAGGCCCTTGAGCTGCCCGATCTCCAGGCGGACGGCTTTTTGGCGTTTCAGGAAATTGCCGTGGTATTTGTCGAACGCCGCGGGGTCGTTGCCGCGCAGGAGTGTGTCCTTCCATTCCTGGACCTGTTTCTTGAAGTTGACCTGCGCGCCCCTTGCCGTATTTATAGCGCTCACAAGGGTTACTGAAAGCGCCGCTGTCTTTCTGTTGTCCCTGTTAGCCTTGCTGAGGATCAGGAAACTGATCAAATTGGACAGGACGAGGATTCCAAACACCGTTGCGACCAGGCGCCTGAACTGGTCCCGCACCTTCATGCCGGATAACATGATAGCCTGTTGCCCTCCCTCATCGAAAAAATGATGTTTCCGCGGCTATTTTATCTCTTGTATCGGATAAAAAAGGTGATATCTTAAATCTGTAACTTTAGACCGGCCAGGATTTACAATGACCCCGAAAAACTCTTGCACCAAATGCGGGTACGGCAAAGTCCCACCGAAAGGGCGTATAGCCGTCATTGCGGCTTGTCCGCAATCCTTCCGGAAAGATTCCAGACAAGCTGGAATGACAAATATAAGCAAAGAGATTTAAGACGCACTATGCGGCCCGCCGGTATACGCCCGCTCTTCGCTTCTCTCCAGGAGCAGATACCAGCCCCACAAAATTGACGCAGGCCCGCAAAATTGCAGGATAATGACAAAATTGACGGATTTTTTTATTATAGGGGCTTGAATTTTTAGCTGAAAGATTTCGGCGCAAGACCGCCAATCACGGGTATGAGGAGGTACAGACCGGATGAAGATGGTGACGGCTATTGTCAAGCACACCAGGTTCGACGTGGTCCGCAGGGCGCTGATGGATGCGGGCGTGGAGGGGATGACCACGACCGAGGTGCGGGGATTCGGCAGGCAAAGGGGGTATAAGGAGGTATATCGGGGGGTGCAGTACGAGGTGAGGTTTTTGCCGAAGGTGAAGATAGAGGTGGCCGTATCCGATGAAAAAATGGAGGCTGTTATCAAGGCGATCGAGGAATCGGCCAGGACCGGGGAGGTCGGAGACGGGAAGATATTCGTGACCGATTTGGGGCAGTGCATAAGGATCAGGACAGGGGAGCGGGGGGAGGAGGCTTTATAGCATGATAAGCAAGGGAGATACCGCCTGGATGCTTGTGTCCGCGGCGCTTGTGATGTTGATGACGCCGGGGCTGGCCTTTTTCTACGGCGGAATGGTGAGAAGAAAAAACGTTCTTGGAACGCTTATGCACAGCTTTGCCGCGCTGGCGGTCGTGAGCATCCAGTGGATGCTGTTCGGGTATTCACTGGCATTCGGCCCGGATGTAAAGGGGATTATCGGGAACCTGGACTGGGCGGGGTTGAGGAATGTGGGGCTGCTGCCAAATCCCGCTTATGCGGCCACGGTGCCGCATATGGCATTCATGATCTACCAGGCGATGTTTGCCGTAATAACGCCGGCGCTTATCAGCGGCGCCTTTGCCGAGAGGATGAAATTTTCCGCATATCTGTTGTTTGTCGTCCTGTGGTCCACTATCGTTTACGACCCGGTGGCCCACTGGATATGGGGGGTTGGCGGATGGCTGAGGGGCCAGGGCGTGCTTGATTTCGCCGGCGGCCTGGTCGTGCATGCGACAAGCGGGTTTTCGGCCCTTGCCGCGGCCCTCTTTATAGGCAGGAGAAAAGACCTTTCCAGGGAGCCAATGCCTCCGCACAACCTTCCGATGACCGCGGTCGGCGCCGGCCTTCTGTGGTTCGGCTGGTTTGGTTTCAATGCCGGCAGCGCCCTTTCCTCCGGCCAGCTTAGCACGCTTGCCTTCGTGACAACGCATGCCGCGGCAGTCTCCGCCACGGCCACATGGATTGTCATCGAATGGCTGCACAGGGGAAAGCCCACGGTGTTCGGGGCCGTGACCGGCTCCATAGCTGGGCTTGCCACGATAACGCCCGCGGCCGGCTTTGTCACCCCGGATTCCGCGCTCATTATAGGAGTGCTGGCCGGCGCCATATGCTATGCCGCCCTGAATTTGAAGCCGGTGCTGGGTTACGATGACTCACTGGATGCCTTCGGCGTGCACGGCGTGGGCGGGACAACCGGCACGCTCTGTCTGGGCCTTTTCGCCGCCCTGGCTGCAAATCCCGCCGGAGCGAACGGCCTGTTTCATGGGAATGCGCGGCAGTTCTACGTCCAGCTTGGAGCCGTTGCTATTGTCGCGGCATATTCCTTCATTGTCAGTCTTGTTATCCTGAAGATTGTGGATGTCATTGCCGGGCTTCGCGTAAGCCCCGATTATGAGGACAACGGCCTCGATATAAGCCTGCACGGGGAGGAAGGATACTACTTCTAAGGTCCTTGTTCCGGTGAGGCGGGCGGGGTTTTTTTGAAAATCCCGCCCGCCTCACCGGATTCATGTTGGCTCCTTTCAGAAAGATAGGATCGCGCCGGCGATATCCCCGCCTAAGGCGGCGAGCGAATCGCTCATGGCGGTTACAAGCGCTTCATATGTGTCGCCGCGCACTTTCCTGCTGATTATCGATTCCCTGTGCAGGCTCAGCGCGCGATCCCTGTTGAATATCGTCCACCTGGCCTTCAGGAGCACGGATTTGCCAGGAGCGCCTTCAAAACGGATGATATTGACCTCAACCCGGTATTGGGGCAGCGCGGCGGGCCCCGCGGCGCGGGTGGTCACCAAAAAGCGGTCCGCGGGCAGCAGGGCGGAAAGGTCTTCAGCGAGCGCCCGGTTGATGTCGTCATCCAGGGAGCCTGCCCACCGGTCGAACTCGGCAAGCCGCAGTTCGTTGCCGCCGGAGCTTGTCACGATCTGGGGCCGGTCAAGGTAGTCCGGTATTTGCACGAGCGCCACTGCCACGGTAATGAGCTGCCTGGGGGCGCCGCCGGTTGCCGGCTGATTGCCGGCCTTCAGGGAGCCGAGCTGATAAAACCTGCTGGGGGGTGAGCTGGCGCAGGCGGCGCAGACAAGCAAAATACAAAGGAGCGCAATCCCCATCCGGCCGGAAAATACTTGTGCCATGTCAGTCTCCTTGCGGGGGGCGTTTGCCCTTTATAAGGGCTTCAGGATGACGGTCCAGGTAGTCGGTCAGGGAGCGCAGTGAACGCGATAGCGCGGTGATTTCCCTGAGCGCCCTGTTCAGTTCATACCCCGCGTTTGCATTCTGGTCCGCCACGCGCCTGACGCTCGCGACCGCCTTCCTGGTCTCCTCCAGGGTGACGCTGACGCCCTTTAATGTTTCCCTGACGTTCCGGATGAGGTCCGCCGGAGCGCCTTCCTTCATCGAAAGCGTCTTTTCTGCCTGGATGAATGCGTTTCGCGCCGCCCCGGAGGTCTCCCTGATGTCCGATGTAACAGAGGCGAGCCTGGAATCGATGTCGGTTGTCAGCGTATTCAAGCTCAAAAGAAGCCGCCGGAGAGAGTCGATGCCGCTTTTAAGTTCCGGCGAATTCACCGTGCGGTCAATGCCCTCGATGGCGCTCTCCAGTTTTTTGAAGGTCTGGTCCAGCCGCAGGTCCTGAAGCGTCTTTGTCAGCTCCTCAATCGGAGTGCGTATTGTGGGGATCTCCGGATACCGTTTTTCCATCCCGATTAACCTGGCCGGCTTGCCGGGATGGAAATCCAGGTCTATCACAAGCTGTCCGGTGATGAAGCTCTGCAGTTGGAGTTGCGCCCTCAGCCCCTTTTTAATGAGCGCCTTGAGATACTGGCCCCTTGGTTTTTCTCCGCTGGCAAGCACGCCGCTTCTGGGATCGAGCTCTGCATAGACCGGAATGAGTATCGCAAGCTCCTTCCCGTAAAAATTCACCTTGATGTCCGTGACCTGGCCTACCTTGACCCCCCGGAACATCACGGGAGATCCCACGTTCAGCCCCTTCACCGAGCCCGGGAAGAACATCACGAACCTGTATGTCTTTCTGAATAACCTTCCGGAACCGAAGGTGATGACCGCCGCGACTGAAATGGCGATGGCGCCAAGGACAAAAGCGCCGATGAGGCTTTTGCTCGCCTTTGCGCTCATCCGTCTCTCCGTTTCATGGATGCCGGCGCTCCATTGCCCTGCCCATGCCGGACCGCGTTCATGATGCAGCCGCGGCCTCTCCCCGCGTCAGGAAATTGCGGACCCTGGGGTCCGCGGAGCTTGTGAGAAGTTCCCTGGGGTTGCCGCCTGCGATCATCGTCTTTGTGGCGCCGTCGAGAAAGACAGAGTTTTGCCCGATCGCAAAAATGCTTGCCAGTTCATGGGTCACCACTACAATAGTCGCCCCCAGGCTGTTCCGAAGCTCCAGGATAAGCCTGTCCATCATGCGCGCGCTCACGGGGTCCAGTCCGGCGGACGGTTCGTCAAAGAACAGGACCTCGGGGTCAAGGGCCATTGCGCGGGCAAGGCCGGCGCGTTTTTTCATCCCCCCGCTCAGCTCGGAAGGATAGTATTCTTCGAAACCGGCCAGCCCTACCAGCGAGAGTTTGAAGGAAACTATTTCACTGATCTGGCCGGCGCTCAGTCCGGTGTACTCCTCCAGAGGCAGCGCCACGTTCTCGGCCAGGGTCATGGAGCTCCAGAGCGCTCCGCTCTGATAGAGCACGCCAAAATTTCTCATGATGCGCTGCTGCACTACCTCCTCCGCATCCCAGAAACTTACTCCGTCGTAGAGCACCCGCCCCCTGGCCGGCCTTTGCAGCCCCACCATTCCACGCAGCAGCGTGCTCTTGCCGCAGCCGCTTCCGCCCATGATGATGAAGATGTCACCCCTGCCCACCGTAAACGTGAGGTCCCTCTGGACCACGGAATCTCCGTATGCCAGGGTGAGGTCCTGCACTACAATATGTGGCTGCGGCTTTTCCATTTCTGCGCCGTCCGCTTTTTATATATTGAGCACGTGGCATATTACCGTGATTACCGCCATTGCAACCACGATGCTGACAATGCCTGTCACAACGGCGGAGGTGGTCGCTTTTCCCACCGCGGAGGCGCTCCTGCCGCACTGCATGCCCCGCATGCATCCGGAAAGGGCGACGAGCACGCCGAAGACCGCGGCGCTGAATATGCCGACCAGGAAATCGTTGATGCTCACCGATTCCGCCGTTTTGTTGTAGTACGCAGTAAAATTCAGGTCCAGCATCGTTACGCCAATAACGAAACCGCCCAGCACGCCCATCAGGTCCGCATAGAGGCTGAGCAGAGGCATCATGAGAAAAAGGGCTATCATTCTGGGCAGCACAAGAAATTCCATGGGCGAGATGCCGAAGGTCTTCAGGGCGTCTATCTCCTCGTTTACCTGCATCGTTCCGAGCTGGGCGGCAAAGGAAGCGCCGGTGCGCCCGGACATGATGATGCCCGTCATGATCGCGGCAAGGGCTCGCACCATGCCGATGCCCACAAGGCTTGCAACATAGATTTGAGCGCCGAAGAGCCTGAGCTGGATCGCGCCGATGAAGGCCAGGATGAGGCCCACAAGCACGCTGATGAGGGAGACAATAGGAAGCGCCTGCGCGCCGCACTGCTGGATCGTGACAAAAAGGTCTGACCTGCGGAATCTGGCCCTGCCCGTGATGAACCTCACGAAGGCGACTGCGGCCTCACCGATGAACTCCGTCATTTCAAGAAGTCCGCGCCAAAACCCCAATGCAGCCCCCCCGAACCATTCGAGGACGGATATCCGGGCGGGCTCTCTCCTTGCGCCCTTCATCCCGGGCGGCGCGGATGCAAGCGTGAGAAGCCGCTGAACGCCGCCTGGCAGGCCGTTTCTGTCCGCGACGATGCCGTCGCCGGAGCAGTAATTGAGCACTTTGACCAGAAACGTAAGAAGCCCCGTGTCCCATCCCCCGAGGCTATCCGTACAAAACGTAACACGTTCAATCCGGGGCCCTGCGCCGATCTCCCCGGTTATTACGCCGGCCTGGGGGATGTCACTGCCCAGCATCCAGTCGCCGGCAAGGCAGATCCTCAATGTCTTGTCGTCAGGTCTGTTGACGCTCACTTCCGGTTTCACTTTCCTTATCTACAGGATATCATGCAATCGAGATTAGCAAAAATGTGTGGCGCACTTTTTATCTCCATATTTGGTTGCGGGAGGCGGCCGTCTGTTGTAAATTCTAATTAGAACCTATCTCAAAATTGATTTTGAAGCGAAAGAAAGAGGAAATCGTGGCAGACAAGGAGAAAAGGGAAAATCGCCCGGAGGCGCAACAGCGTTGCATTGAGGACGATTTTACCTTGACGACACCGTATGCCGCGATTTCAGCCGCTTGCAGCCAGAAGCGATTTTGAGATAGGTTCTAGATTCAGTCTGGCGGAACAGGCGCCTCGCAGGCAACCACACAGAGCAAACAGTCTGTTTTTATCATTCGTTCCGAAGGAATGGAACTTTAGCGGCCATGTCACCGAGCGGACCCTTCCTGTCAGGATCAGCCTTGCCGGACAGTGGATGCCGGTCCATCCGGACACATTCGGGCAGAAGATGGGACATCCAGACAGTCATTTCCCCTGTCATCCCCAGGCTGATAAAGGGCACCCTTTTTTGAATAAAGTTGCGGGAAAGGAAATGGTAAACATCTTATGTAAGAGGGACAGTAGCAGAAGCGAAAGGCGGCAAAGAACATGAAGACAAGTCAAAACAATATGGGAAAAGTGAGCGCGTGGGCCGCAATCGGCTCGGTCCTTGCAGCGGGGGCGCTGCCCTCCGGCAGCGTTGCCGCGCAGGAAGTGCTGCCCGCGCCGCCGCACGTTTTCAAAGGGCGAATCGGCCTGAGCGCAAAAGATTCGAAGCCCGATTTCCCCAGGGAAGTGCAGGCGCCAAAGGGGGCGCCAAACATCGTCCTGATTCTCCTGGATGACGTCGGCTTCGGCGCATCGAGCACTTTTGGCGGGCCGGTGGATACCCCAACGCTGGACCGCCTGGCAAAAAACGGCCTCAGATATACCGAGTTTCACACCACTTCGATGAGTTCCCCCACCCGCGCGGCGCTGCTTACCGGGCGAAACCACCACTCCGTACACACCGGGGTAATCCTGGAACAGGCCACGGGCTATCCAGGCTATGACAGCCTGATGGGCAAGGACACCGCAACCATCGCGGAGATACTCAGGCAGCACGGATGGAACACCGCATGGTTCGGGAAGGACCACAACGTGCCGGACTGGGAGAACAGCCAGGCGGGGCCCTTTGACCGCTGGCCGACAGGTCTCGGTTTCGATTATTTTTACGGCTTCGTAGGGGCGGAGACGAACCAGTGGCGGCCCGCGGCCTATGAAGGCACACATCCCATCGAGCCTTATTTAGGGCATCCGAATTATAACTTCGACTATGACATCGCCGGCCAGGCGATCAAGTGGATACGAAGACAGAAGGCCGTAGCGCCGGACAAGCCGTTTTTCATTTATTACGCCCCGGGGGCCACGCATTCCCCTCACCAGCCGGAAAAACAGTGGATAGAGATGTACAAGGGAAAATTCACGGAGGGCTGGGACAAGGTGCGCGAGGAGACTCTCGCCAGGCAGAAGGAGATGGGCATAGTGCCGGAAAACACAATCCTGACGCCCCGGACGCGTGATGTGCCGGCCTGGGACACCCTCACTCCGGACCAGAAGAAGCTCTATGCCTATATGATGCAGATATACGCCGGCTATCTCTCGCAGACGGATTACAACGTCGGGCGTGTCCTTGGCGCCATAAGGCAACTGGGCCAGCTCAACAATACGCTCGTCATTTACATAGTCGGGGACAACGGGGCCAGCGCCGAGGGCACGATGCAGGGCTCGCTGAATGAGATCGCGATGATCAACGGGTTCAATGAGGATTACAAGGAGGTCCTAAAGCACATGAATGACCTTGGCACGTGGAAGACCCATAACCACTACCCCATAGGCTGGGCCAACGCGATGGACACGCCGTTTCAATGGGAAAAGCAGATCGCCTCGCACTACGGCGGCACCGCCAACGGGCTGGTTATCTCCTGGCCGGCCTACATCAGGGACAAGGGGGGAATCCGCACACAGTGGCACGACGTGATCGATATCGATCCGACCATTCTTGATGTGCTCGGCATCGGGCAGCCCAGTTCGGTGGGCGGGGTGGCTCAAAAACCCATCGAGGGTGTGAGCATGGCATATTCGTTCGACCACCCCAAAGCTCCCTCGACACGCCGCACGCAGTATTTCGAGATGTACGGCAACCGCGGCGTCTATCACGACGGGTGGGTGGCGTGCACGACCCCGCAGTTTGCTCCCTGGGAAGATGTAATAGCCTTGCTCACACCGCCGGTGGACGTTATAACCGGATATAAATGGGAGCTTTATCACGTCGCGGACGATTTCAGCGAGGCGGTCAACCTGGCCGATAAGTACCCGGACAAGCTCCACAGGCTCCAGTTGCTTTTCTATGCCGAGGCCGCCAAGTATAACGTGCTTCCTCTGGATGACAGAAAGGCTGCCAGACTTGACGTTTCCACCCGCCCCAGCCTCACGCGCGGGCGCACCAGCTTCACTTATTATGCCGGCGACATCCGCATCCCGGAGGGGGCCGCGCCGGATGTAAAGAACAAGTCTTTCAGCATCACGGCGGATGTTGTCCTCCAGAAGGGAAACGATCAGGGCGTCCTGCTGACACAGGGCGGGTTGAGCGGCGGCTACGCGCTGCTGCTCATGGACGGCAGGCCCGTCTTCCATTACAACCTTCTGAACATTAAGCATTACAACATCGCTGCCAGGGACCCCCTGGCGCCGGGCGAACATACAATTGTTTTTGATTTCAGGTATGACGGCGGAGGCATCGGCATGGGCGGCACCGGCACTCTCAGCGTGGACGGAAAACAGGTCGCCCAGGGGCGGATCGGCAAAACGATACCCGGCCGGTTCTCATTCGACGAGACCTTCGACGTGGGCGAGGACACCGGCACGCCCGTGGACCTGGACTACGACGTGCCGTTCAGGTTTACGGGCAGGATAAAAAAAGTAGTCGTGGAGTTGGGCGAATCGGGTCTGAGCGCCGCCCAAAAGACGAAAGTCCGGAAAATGGAGGGCAAGGCGCTGACCCATGATGAATAGTCTCAAAAGGAGACAGTCATGAAGCGAAATGCGATAAATACGACCGTCAGTCTTGCGCTCGGCGCCGCGGTGGCAGCGACCGCCGCGGCGCAGGCAGCCGGCAGCGCGGCGCCATCCGGCCAGGCGCCGGAAACCAGGCGCGGCACCGTGCTGCCTTTTCCCGAGCCGGCGTTTCACGGCAGGATAGGGCGCACGTACAAGGATTCCAAGCCGGACAAGATACCGATCGTTAGGGCCCCTGAGGGGGCCCCAAATGTGCTCGTGATTTTGATAGATGACTGCGGGTTTGGCCAGTGGGGCACCTTCGGCGGGCAGATTCCCACGCCCAACCTGGACCGCCTGGCGAGGATGGGCCTGCGTTACACCAGGTTTCACACAACGGCCCTCAGTTCCCCCACAAGAGCCGCGCTCCTTACCGGCCGCAATCACCACTCGGTAGGCACCGGCGTTATAACCGAGATCGCCGATGGATATCCAGGGTACAACAGCCGTATCCCCAAGAGCGCCGCGTACATATCCGAGATACTTCGCCAGAACGGCTACAGCACCGCATGGTTCGGCAAGGAGCATAATGTCCCCGACTGGGAGACGAGCGTCTCCGGCCCGTATGACCGGTGGCCAAGCCTTGAGGGTTTCGATCATTTCTATGGATTTGTGGGAGGGGAGGCGAACCAGTGGGCCCCCGCCCTGTATCGCGACAATCACCGGACTGAAATGAAAATCCCAAAGGGAAAGGAAGGGCACTACACGCTTAATGACGCGCTTGCGGATGAGGCGATCAAGTATATATACCAGGAGAAGTCGGTCACTCCGGACAGGCCTTTCTTCATCTATTACGCCCCCGGGGCCACCCACGCGCCGCACCAGGTCCCCAGGGAGTGGATGGACAAGTTCAAAGGGCAGTTCGACCCGGGCTGGGACAGGTACCGGGAGGAGACCTATCGGCGGCAGCTCAAACTGGGAGTGATTCCCCCCGGCACGAAGCTAACGCCCAGGCCAAAGGAGATACCCGCCTATGACAGCCTCACGCCGGACCAGAAGCGCGTTGCCGCACGGCTGATGGAGGCCTTCGCGGCCTATACGGCGCAGACAGATTACGAAATTGGCCGCGTCATAGACGCGCTGGAGCAGACAGGTCAGCTCCATAATACGCTCATCTTCTGCATTATCGGGGACAACGGCGCATCCATGGAAGGCACGCCGTACGGGGCTTTCAATGAGATGGCTGCCCTTGCCGGAGAACCGCAGGACCCGGTTTTCATTTTGAAGCATATCAACGAGATCGGCGGGCCTAAAGCCTACAACCACTTCCCGGTGGGCTGGGCAT
Organism: Nitrospirota bacterium; assembly: GCA_021825295.1. Taxonomy (GTDB): domain Bacteria; phylum Nitrospirota; class Thermodesulfovibrionia; order Thermodesulfovibrionales; family JdFR-88; genus JAJYGJ01. Next base: position 49,888 of record JAKAHV010000018.1, on the reverse strand, counting down.
GGGCCATGGACACGCCTTTCCAATGGGGCAAGCAGATAGCCTCGCACCTGGGCGGCACGCGCAACCCGATGGTGATCGTCTGGCCGGATCGTATAAAGGACAAAGGCGGCATCCGCACCCAGTTCCACCATGTCATCGACGTCGCGCCCACTATCCTGCAGGCCGCCAGGATTCCTGTACCCACGGAGGTAAACGGGGTAAAACAAAAGCCGATGGAGGGCGTGAGCATGATGTACAGCTTCGGCGGCGCTTCCGCAAAAAGCCCCCATCGCGTCCAATATTTCGAGATGTTCGGCAACCGCGCCATCTACAAGGACGGCTGGATAGCCTGCGCCAGGCATGGACGGCTGCCCTGGACGATTGGCACTTACGATTTCAGCAAGGACAAATGGGAGATCTATTATCTTCCCAATGACTTTAGCGAGGACAATAACCTGGCCGCGAAATATCCTGAGAAACTGAAGGAGCTACGGAAGCTCTTCTGGGCGGAAGCCGAAAAATACCAGGTGCTCCCGCTGGACGACCGCCTTGCCGAGCGCGGTGATCCGGGCATGCGGCCAAGCCTGATCGAGGGGCGGACCGAGTTCACCTACTATCCGGGTTACGAACAAGTCCCGGAAGGCTCCGCGCCGCCAATCCAAAACCGTTCGCACACGATTACAGCCTATGTGGACATACCCGCGGGAGGGGCGGACGGGGTCATCGTTGCCGACGGCGGGGTGGTGGGGGGCTATGCCCTTTATATAAAGGACGGACGGCCCACCTACGAGTACAATTTTATCACCCAGACCCGCTATAAGGTGACAAGCTCGGAGGTCCTCTCGCCAGGGCCAAATGTCATCCGCGTGGAGTTTCACTATGACGGAGGCGGCCTCGGAAAGGGCGGCACGGTGATGCTTTTCGTAAATGACAGGAAGGCGGGCGAGGGGCGCATTGAAAGCACTGAGTGGGGACGTTTCTCCGCGGATGAGACGTTCGACATCGGGCAGGACTCCGGCTCGCCCGCGGGCGCGGGCTATGCCTCTCCATTCCGGTTCACCGGGACGATCAAAAAGGTGGTCATAGATATAAAGCCCACCGGCCTGAGCGCTTCGGACGAGCGGAAACTTCAAAACATGGAGCGGAGGGTATGGCTCGGGACGCAGTAGATAACCGATAACGGAAGGAGCCGGTAATGGGAGCTGAGGACGAAAAGTCTGAATTCGCGCTCGACCGCCGTGAAATGCTTAAAACAATAGGTGCTGCGGCTGCCTCTCTGGCCGCGGGCGGCCTGGCTTCGGCTGATAATGCCGATGGAAAGGCGGCGGGCGGAGGGCGGCAGGACGCCTGTGTCGAGCACAACCCATACGGAGCGCCTCCTGGCACCGGCATCTCGATGCCTCCCTATTACCGGCCAACACCGTCGGTCCGGAACCGCAATATATATATGCCGGGGACCGAGCCCCTGGGCCCGGACGAGATGCGCATCATCTTCATGGGCAGCCAGCCGTGGCCGCCCCGCATTTCGCAGGCCGCCGAATGCATAATGGTTGAGCTTGGCAGCGGCAAACGGTGCTTCTTCGATTTCGGCCCCGGCTGTATGCGAAACATCGTCGCCAACCAGGTGCCGGTATGCGAGGTGGACAATATCTTTCTCACCCACTTGCACGCGGACCATATCTGCGAACTGCCCTACCTCTGGTCGTTCGCGCCTTTTGCCGGACGCTTCAAGCCGATCCATATCATAGGCCCTTCGGGCCGCACGCCGGAGTTGGGCACCAGGGCAATGTGGGAAGGGATGAAAAAATTCCTCGCCTGGGGGACCCGGGCTTTCGAGGGCACCGGCCCGATGCCCGCCATGGACAGCGACAATGTCACCGAGTTCAACTTCAGGGATGATGGCAGTGTTTGCTATGACAGTGACGGCGTGAAAGTAATACACTGGCGGCGTTCGCATGCCATGGACGGCGCCTCGGCCTATCGGCTTGACTGGAACGGTCTTTCGTTCGTGTTTACCGGCGACGGGAAACCGGACTGGCTTACAGCCGGATACGGCAAAGGCGCGGACGTATTCGTGAGCGAGATGGCGGTGGACAATATCAACCTTTGGGCGATGAAGCAGGGCCTGCCGTCCATTTTCGGCGCACTTACCCTGGATATACACCACACGACGCATTACGGTTTCGGTTATCTCGCCAACCTGGTGCGGCCCAGGCTGGCCATGGCCACGCATCTGTCTTTTGATCACGAGTTGCTTAATGAGATGTCCGCCGGAGTGCGGACGCACTATAAGGGTTTTTTCACATACGGTATTGACAACGTCGTGGTCAATGTCACTAAAGATCGCATCTGGATACGCGAATCCTCGCTCAACGACCTGGCCGGAGTCCATTCCCCTGACCCGAAGTGGATGCTTCAGAATATGTTCGACGGTAAAATGCCCACGGAAATTCCGAAACCTAAATACACGATTAAAGACAATCAGGAGCAGGCGGTCCGTGACCTTGAGATCGATCCGGCGCTGTTTACGCCGAAGGATCAGATGCGGCCCTGGATACGCGAGTTTCCGGCAAATGCAAAACCGGAAGATTTCCTGCCGCAGCCAGCCGGTGTCCTGCGGATGCCGAAGACGTAAGTGATGGGGCCTGGATTTACAGGCGCAGAACGATGAATGGGTTTGTCGGCCGGAAATCCGGAAGGTGATATGAAAACCGCGCGATCGGGCGATCACACGAATACTCAATATACCGTACAGGGCCTCCACGTTGTGGTCAAGCCAACAGGGCCGCTCTGCAATCTCAACTGCGAATACTGCTTCTATCTGGAGAAACAGGCGCTGTTTGCATCAGGTGAAAAATACCGGATGACGGACGAGGTGCTTTCCGCCCTTATCAGCAACTACATCGAGTCCCAGCCGGCCCCGGTTGTTGAATTTGTCTGGCAGGGGGGAGAGCCGACCCTTTTGGGGATCGATTTTTACAAGAGGGCCATTGAACTTCAAAGGCCGTTCGCGCATAAAAAGACAATAAAAAATTCCCTTCAGACCAACGGGACATTGCTCGATGATGAATGGTGCAGCTTTCTGAAGAGGTACGGTTTTATGGTGGGAATAAGCCTTGATGGGCCAAAAGCCGTGCATGACCGCTACAGGAGGGACCGGGATGGAAACGGCACTTTCGACCGCGCGATGCGGGGGCTGAAACTCCTGCAAAGGCACGGAGTCGATTATAACGTCATGGTCTCGGTGGCCCGCGATACGGCCTCGCGTCCGCTGGACGTGTACCGATTCCTGAGGGATGAGGGGGTGGAGTTCATCCAGTTTGCGCCCGTAGTCGAGCGCATGCCGGATGCGCGCGGCAGGCGGCTGGGCCTGCGTCTTGCGGGACCGGCATCGCTTGAGGATGAACAGCAGACCGGGGTCACCGGCTGGACGGTTGTCCCGGGAGAATATGGCGACTTTCTCATTGCTGTTTACGAGGAATGGGTCCGCAACGATGTGGGCAGGGTCTTTGTCATGAACTTCGAATGGGCCCTGAACGCATGGCTCGGCAACCCTTCGCCTGTCTGCGTCCATGCGGAACGATGCGGCCGGTCTGTTGTGGTTGAGCACAACGGCGATGTCTATGCCTGCGACCACTGCGTATATCCGGAATACAGGCTGGGAAATGTTGCCACGGAGAAACTGACGGACATGGCCGTCAAATCCGTGAAATCGGGTTTTGGAGTGCAGAAGGAAAGCCGGCTGCCGCGCTGGTGCAGGGAATGCGGCGTCCTGGCAGCCTGCCGGGGGGGCTGCCCAAAGCATCGTTTTGCAAGGACTTATTATGACGAGCCGGGGCTCCATTATCTCTGCGAAGGGTACAAAAAATTTTTCCTCCACATCAGGAAATACCTGAGGGCGCTGGCGACATTACTGGAAAACGGACTGCCCGCAGCATATGTGATGGATGCGGCAAAGGGTCCGCTGGTGATAAAACTAGGAGAAAGACAAAAAAAGGGGGAATCCTCAGAGGGGAACCAGGGTGGGGCCGTGAAGCGGGGAAGGGATGCGGGAACAAAGGGAATCAAGGAGGGGAATTTATGAAACGGACGGCACTCTGCGCATTTTTGATTTTTATCGTTGCGGTGTCTTTTTGCGTCAAGGCCGGCGCGGAGGAGAAAAGCCTGGATTACTCCGGAAATTTTTGGAGCAGACCGGCTCTCACGGGAGACTGGAAGGGCGCACGCAACGCCCTGGCCGAAAACGGGGTCACCTTCGACCTTAACCTGACCCAGGTCGTGCAGGGCGACACCGGTGGAGGCAGGAAGACGGGCTGGGATTACGGCGGCCGCGGAGACCTGACAGTCAACGTGGACACTCAGAAACTGGGATTATGGCCGGGAGGGTTTTTCACGCTGGAAGTGGAGGGCAATTTCGGCAACGACGTCAATTTCAATACCGGCGCAATCATGCCGGTAAACAGCAACCAGTTCTATCCCGAGCCGGGCAGCGACCAGTTGAACATACCGGAGGTGATGTTTACGCAATTCCTCTCAAAACATGCCGGCATGTTCGCAGGCAAAATCGATATGACGACCGGGGACGCAAACGAGTTTGCCCACGGCAAGGGAGACACGCAGTTTTTCAATCTTGCCTTCAACTTTAATCCGGTCGCCCTTTTTGCCGTGCCATACTCGACGCTTGGGGCCGGCGTCATGCTGCTTCCCGCAAAGGACCCCGGCTCCGCGGCCGTCGCCGTGAGCGCGGTAAGTTCGGACGGAAAGGCAAACAGCAGCGGTTTTGATACCCTGTTTGAAGGCAACACCACCTATTCCATCGAGGGCCGTGTGAAGACCGGCTTCTTCGGGCTGACCGGCCACCAGCTCGCCGGCGGCATGTATTCGACAAAAAATTTCGCCGCTTTGGAGCAGCACCTGCGTTTTATCATCCAAAACGGCGCTATCGAAAAGAAGGGTGACACATGGTGCGTTTACTACAATTTTGACCAGTACATCTACGAAGTGAAGAAGGGCTCCGGACGGGGGGTTGGCATCTTCGGCCGTTTTGGCGTCTCCGACGGCAATCCCAACCCCATGCACTTCTTTTACAGCGCCGGGCTTGGCGGCAAGGGGGTTGTCCCCGGACGCCCCCTGGACGCCTTCGGCCTGGGTTTCTATTACATCGACATCAGCAATCCGAAGCTTATCGGCCCTTTTGTGACAAGGGTTTTTTTGAGGAACGAGTATGGAGTTGAGGCTTATTACAATGTGGCCTTGACCCCGTGGGCGCAGCTTACCCCGGACATTCAGTTTGTCAGGCCCGCCCAGAAGCGGACATTGATCGTTAACATGGCCGGGGGCCAGCTCGTAAGCGGCAGCAACATAGACACCGCGACGGTGCTGGGTCTCAGGCTCAGGCTGGTTTTCTGATTCGCAAACTATTCGCAAAGTGACTGGCCCATGGCCTGTCCACCAGAGGAGGAGATCATGAAAAGCGCGAGGAAGATGGTTTTTTTTGTGATAATGGGCCTAATCCTGGCCGTGTCTGCCGGATGCGCGCAAAAGGAGGTGAAATATTCCGGATTTCTCGGAAGCTATCCCAAGTTTCAGAAGGGGCCCAGCGGCGGCGTTGCCCTGGTCTATATCAAGAAAGGCGTCGACTTCAGTAAATATAACAAGGTCATGTTCGACCAGGTAGTGTTCTATTTGGCAAAAGACGCAAAATATAGGGATATTCAGCCGGAACAGATGAAGGAACTGGCGGACGAATTCGCGCGCGACGCCGCGGAGCAGATGAAGGGGGCTTATCCGATAGTGGCAGAGCCAGGCCCCGATGTCCTCCGGGTGAGGGTCGCAATTACGAACATCGAGCCGGGCAATCCCGTGAAAAGCGGCATGACGACCGTACTGCCTATAGGCCTTGCCGTAAGTGTCATTAGAAAGGGCGCTACGGGAAAATACCCCGGCGTGGGAAGCGCGGGCATGGAGGCCGAATTCCTCGATTCCCTCACCAACGAGCGGCTTGCCGCCGCGATTGACGAAAGGGCCGGATCGAAGTTCGCGGGGTTCTCAAAATTCGGAGCCGCGAAGGAGGCGTTTAAATTCTGGACGGAAAGACTGAGGATATTTCTGGACCGGGCCCACGGCAAACAAAAATAAGGAGGTTCTTCCGGCTTGTTATGCCCGTTGGCTGGCCCTTTCACTCGGGACCCCCTCCCCAAAAACCTGAGCTTTTTGGGTGCCCCTTATAACGGTTCCGGGCGCAGGCAATATTTTATTGCATTGTCTTCAGGGCGGAGCGCCGGGCTGACCGTTTGTTTTGGCGTCCTTAAAAGTACGCCGCTTGCGGACGATATCGGACAGCTCCGCGCCTGTGCGCTTCTTATTCTTCTTTACAAATCAGTTTTGACGGTATTACGTCTATCTCATAGACTCCCGCGCAGTTGACAGTTCCGGTGACCGTAAAAGCGGAATTTTCCTTGCATGAAGACGGAGGATTTCCCTGCCCTTTGATATTGACGGCCACGTAATCACCCTGGCCGCAGGACAGATTTGTCATTACATAGTATTTATTGTCAGGCGTCACCTGGGTGCCTATTACGCTGCCTTTAAGGGTAAGGGTCTGGTTGCAGTGGCAATCATTATCCGCTCTTGCGGCACGCGGATAAAACGCAAACATAGCTGCCAGGAGAAAAACAGAAATCGCTATCCGTTTCACAAAACTACCTCCTCTTCGGTTGATTGTTTTCGGTTATTATATACCTTTCTTTAATAATTCGGGTAAAAAATTAAACGATGGGCGCAATCCCCCCAATACCCTGATCCCGGCAAGGGGAAAAGTCGAAACCTCATGCTATATACTATAGAGCGCCCATGCGGAATTGAATTGATATGAGAGCGTCCAGGAAAGGATTTCCGGTCCTCCGGGGGATTTTGCCTGTCAGGCGGGCACAGGCGCCAACGGACATTGCCGCCGGACTCACGCTTGCGGCCCTGGCCATCCCCGAGGTCATGGGTTATTCCAAGATAGCCGGCGCCCCGGTGATCAGCGGTCTTTATACCATGCTTGCCCCGATGTTTCTGTTCGCGCTTTTTGGCTCATCCAGGCATCTCGTTGTGGGGGCGGATTCCGCCACCGCCGCAATTCTCTTTGCGGGCCTCAGCGCAATGGCGCGGCCCTCTTCGGCGCAATGGATGGCATATGCGGGCGCACTTGCGCTTATGTCGGCGGGATTGCTTCTTATGTCGCGTGCAATCCGCATAGGGTTCCTTGCTGATTTCCTGTCCCGGACCGTTCTAGTAGGCTTCCTTACGGGTGTCGGGGTCCAGGTCGCGCTTGGCGAGGTCCCCTGGATGCTGGGTCTTGCGGCATGCGGCCGCGGCCCCGCCGAAGTGATATTAAACACGTACCGTCAAATCGATCGCGCAAGCCCCGGCAGTTTCGCGGTCTCGGCCGCGGTATTGCTGATTATCGTCACCGCACGCAGGATATCGGGGAAAATCCCGGGCGCTCTGCTTGCCGTCATTGGCGCTATCTTCTTTAGCGCGGCATTTCATCTGCGGGAACACGGCGTAGGCGTGCTTGGCGCCATACCCGGCGGGCTGCCCGCGGTCGCTTTTCCCGGAATCCACTGGAGCCGGGGCCTGATAGAGAAACTGTTGCCCACCGCCTTTTCCATGTTTGTGGTCATTCTGGCCCAGAGCGCGGCCACTTCCAGGGCATACGCCGCAAAACACAACGAAAGGTTCAGCCAGAACACCGACTTGCTGGGCCTGGGCCTGGCCAATATCGGCGCCGCTCTGACCGGAACATTCATTGTCAACGGGAGCCCGACAAAGACACAGATGGTGGAGACGGCCGGCGGACTGAGCCAGCTTTCGCAGATTACGTCGGGCATCCTCGTTTTCCTGGTGCTCCTTTTCCTGACGGCGCCCATTTCGTATCTGCCGGGCGCGGCGCTCTCCGCGGTGGTTTTTCTGATCGGCATCGAACTGATTGACATCGGGGGCATGCGAAAGATTTTCTTCGAGCGGCCCTGGGAATTCTGGGTGGCCCTCATTACCGCCTTGATCGTAATATTTGCGGGCGTGGAGCAGGGGATAGGGACAGCCATGTTCCTCTCCATTGTGGCCCATACCCGCCATGGCTACAGGCCCAGAAATGCCGTGATCCGGGCCGATGGGGAGGAAAGGTTCAGGCCTGTGCCGGTGTCGTCCCCTGAACAGTTGGCGCCCGGGCTTATGGTCTATCGCTTCACTCACTCGATGTACTACGCCAACACGGAACAACTGTCCCGGGAGGTCATGGAGCTTGTCGAAGGGGCCCGGCCCGGACTGCATTGGTTCTGCATTGATGCGGGCGCCATCGATGACGTGGATTTTTCCGCGGCGGAAACGCTGCGGCTGATAGCCGGCGATTTCAGGGACCGTGGGATACGGCTGGTCCTGGCGGAGGTCTCTGAACACGTCCGCGAGGAGCTGGACCGCTCGCAGTTGACCCGGCTGATCGGAAAGGACGCCTACTATTTAACGCTTGCCGATGTCCTGAGAGCGTACTTGCAGGAAACGGCCAAAAAAGCGGGGTAAGGGAAAGAATCCGTTTGGATGCCAAACATCAAATTTTGTATAATTGCCTGCGCGGGTTAAGAGGGAAGCCGATACGAAAAAGACCTTGATTTTTATAGCAATCCTATTGTTGTGCCCCTCCGTCTGCCAGGCGGAGGAAAAGGGGATATTTGCCGATATCGCCAGGGCGAAAGAGGCCCTTAAGGACCAGACCGCGGGATATGAAATTTGCCGCGGCCGAATTTGCAAGGCGGATGTCCTTCTCGCCGTTGTCGGCCCTGATGGAAGGATCGGTATCGTGAAAATCGATTCTGCCGGCGATGTCACCGGGAAAGACCAGATAGAATTCGACCATCTCGACCGGGGAATGGGCGCCGCCTTCAGCGTAGACGAAAAGGGCTGTCTCATCCTGGCCATGAAAAGGGCGGCCCGCGACAGGTACGGCCGCATCAAAGACGAAGTGTATGTCCCCTATTCGGAGCAAATGGATACCCGGGAAATGAGAAGACTGGGCATGGCTTATCTGCGGTCCGTCATTGCCCGGGCCAGGGAAAAACTTAAAATTTTGAGAGTAAAATCCATGGCCTACCCAGGCAAACTGGTTGCCGATACCGTTCCTTCCGATGTGCCTGTAACAATTGCGCTGGTCGAGCACATCGATCCGGACGATTTCAATGCTTGTCAGAGGGCGAAAAAACCGATCACCCCTCTTATCGACAAGGTCCTGGTCACCCTTGCCTTGAACAGGGAAGAGGCCTACCGGTTTTGCGACTCCACGGCATGCGCCCGGGGGCTATTTCAGCTCACGCCTCTCACCTATAATCTGATCCGCAAAAAATATCCGGAGGCGCTTCTCCACCCGGACTTTGTCTCAGGCACGGAAGACCAGGTCAATGCGGCCATGGCCGCTTTTTTGCTCTTTGACTCCGACCTTAACAGTTTGGACAGGGCCCGGCTGAACTATTTCCGGAGGCGTCCCGAATTGAAAAGGCTGTTCATCGCGGCTTCGTACAACGGGGGCTCCGGAAGGGCCGCACATAACAGGCTTCTACGCGAAACGAAAAATTACATTAAAAAATTTAAAGCGGTCTGGATTAATTTCTTCCGCCCTTATTGACGTTCCATTCTAGAACCTATCTCAAAATTGATTCCGAAGCGAAAGAGAGAGGAAATCGTGGCAGACAAGGAGAAAAGGGGAAATCGCCCGGAGGCGCAGTCCCGCCAAGGCGGGATTGAGGACGATTTTCACTTGATGACGCCGGTATGCCCGCGATTTCAGTCCCGCCGTGGCGGGACAGCCGGAAGCGAATTTGAGATAGGTTCTAAGCTACTTTTGTGTCCTCGGGATCGTTCTTCGCGGTGGCGGAGGTCCTCAGGTGAAATGGCATGGCGCTGGGCAATATCGTCCGGCGCGCGGCCGCAGATGCGGCAGGGCCGTGCTCCCCAAGCCCCAAGGCCTCCGTATAGACAGACTCGTGACGGAGCAGGCTGCCGATAACGGACGCGATAACGCACGCAGGCAGCGATGCGAATACCACATGGTAATTGTGCGTGACCTCGAAAACCATGATGGCGGACATCGCGGGGGCATGGGTGGTTGCGGCGAGCAGGCTGCCTGCCCCGACCAGTATCCAAAGCGCCTGGGAATGGTCGGCCCACGGTGTCAGCATCGTGTGACCAACGATCAGCCCCAGTGAGGCGCCGGTCACCAGGGTCGGGGTCAGCACGCCGCCGGGTATTCCTGCCGCGCTGGCAAACGTGACGGCGACCAGCCTCAGCAGGAACACGGCCACTATCGTGCTCAATGCCCAATGAGAGGAAAGGAAGGACTGCATCACACTGAAACCGTTGCCCCAGACCTCGGGCCGCACAACCGACAGAAGTCCGATGGCTAGCCCGGCCACGCCCATGCGCAGAGGCAAAAAGGTGAACAGCGGCTGGTAGCGGCGGTTTGACGTCCTGAGCATCCACAGAAATAAGGGGCCAAACAGGCCGGCCGCCAAGCCCACGAGGGATGCGTCAAAGAGGTCGTTAAACCCCACCTGGGGCACGGGGTGCGCAAGATAAAGCGGGCCGGAAGAGAAGAGCGCCATGGTGGTAAGCTGGGAGATAACGGCCGAGACCATGACCGCGCTTATTTCGCGGAGGGCCAGTCCGCCGAGAATGATTTCCGCGACGAACAGGGTGCCCGCGATCGGGGCATGATACGCGCCCGCGAAGCCGGCTGCTGCGCCGCAAGCTACGATCAGCCTGCTGTGGGATTCATCGGCACGAAAGATCCGCCCGAGAAGCGAGGAGGCCAGGGACGCAAACTGGATCATGGTCCCCTCGCGGCCGATCGTAATGCCTCCGCTCACTCCGATGAGCGAGGAACCCGTCCGGATAATGTTCGGTCCGAAGGGCAGCACGCCGTCTCCCACTTGCACCGCCTCCATGTATTCCGGTCCGCGCGGCCGCTTGATCCAGCGACGGCCGGCCCACATGGCCAGTCCGCTTGCGGCGCCGGCTGTCGTTGGCACCACAATGCGTGCCCATAACGGCAATGAGCGTGCGGCCGATACCAGGTGGTTATGTGAGGAATAGAAGCGGACGATGGAGTACATAGCCGTGCGGAACAATTCAACGGCAAGGGAACCGGTGAAGCCGACCGCCGCCGCGACGAGAAGCATCGGGACCATCGGATCAAGACCGGTCCCGAAAGGGTTTTCGGGGTGTTTAAGCCGGAGGCACTTTTTTGAGATCTCGAAATTCATGGCTTTTTCCTCAGCCCGCAGCGACTTTTGCCGCCCGGGGTTTCTTCCTTAAATTCTATAAAGATATACGGCAACGAATACCTGATCGAACATTCACTGGAATGAACGGGCGAACCATAATGCCAGGGTTCGTTTTCGACCAACCGTACATTATACTTTCTGCACATTTCAAATTGCAATCGCGGGCCTGAAGAACAATTTTATTGACAGGATGGCCGTTGCAAACTCTGCTCCGAATTCTGCTTTTTTGAACAATGGGGCGCAAAATAATTGCGTCCGGAAAAGGCCCGGAGGACATTGCGCCGCGGCAGAGTAAAAAAGAAGTCCATCAGAACACGATCTGGCACGGGATTTTCTCCTTCTCAAAGGCCGCCTTCAGCTCATCGGCCATACGGCGGAAGAAGCCGTCTTCCATGGCCCATTCCAGCCCGTATTTTTTATATGCCCAGTCCGCGTAGTGATAGTTCAGCCTGTCGATGATTATCTGGTCAACCTTGCCACTAAGCCGGTTTATGAGCCCTTCGGCGCCTGGAAGGACCGGCGCAATCATGGCAAGGGTCCTGATCCCTTCCGAATGGAGCTTTTCCAGCGCCTCGATTCTCTCCCCTGATGGCGGCGCACCCGGCTCAAAAATCTTCCTTATTTTCTCGTCGGCGGTGGTTATGGTAAGGCAAACCTCGGCATCGCCAGCTTTCTTTATGATCCCCAGGTCCCTCAGAACGAGAGGAGATTTGGTCTGGACTGTAAACGGCCAGCCGCTGCCGGCGAGAATTTCAAGGCATCTCCTCGTGATCTTATACTTCTTTTCAAGGGGCTGATACGGGTCGCATATGCCGCTTATCCATACCCTGCCTGCCTTTTTTTTCCTCACCTCGCGTTCCAGAAGCTCGGGGGCATTTATCTTGACATCGACAAACGTTCCCCATGGCTCCTTATGGCCGGTAAAGCGCTTCATGAATTTTGCATAGCAGTAGACGCAGGCGTGCTGGCAGCCTACATAGGGATTCAAGGCGTAATCATAGACCTGAGACTTGGAGAGGATATTCTTCGCCCTTATTTCCGTTATATTCATAATCCTTGCCTTGTCACGGCCGGCAATAATATTTTATATCACGCGGCTGGCCAATCCGGTCATTTTTTTGACAAAACCGCTCCAGGCATATCCGGATAGCATAATTTTTTCAAAAATTCAAATAGTTATACTTTTGGCACGGTATTTGTTTATTTATTCCCGTAGATGAGGAGCAAAAAAGCCGGTGTCAAAAAAATGATGCCTGAAAAAACGCAACGGGAACACATACGGGCATGCCTGATCACGGACATTTACGCCTTGTCCGGACCCGCTCTCCGTTTCAAGCTCCTGCTTGAAGAGCAAAAATTTGAATGTGGGGAGTTGATCTGATGGGCGCACCGGTGACGGCAAATGAAACCAAACCGTCTGAAGGGTCGTTGGACGGCATACGCGTTAAAACCAATCGCGTAGACCGTAACGAGGCCGGCCAACCAGCATCTTTCCAACCCGCCGGTCCCAAGAAACAGACCAGGGAAAAAATGTCCTCCGGCTCCGTGATGGTGGGCATCGACATCGGACATAAAAGCGTAAACCTGGCGAAAGTGGCAAGGTCCCATAACAAATGGGAATTGCTGGATTACAAAAGCATCCCCATCCCCGCGGGTTTGGGAAAAAATTCCAGCGGGTTCGGCGATTTCCTCAAATCGGAGGTGGCCCCTTTTTGCGACCATGCCGGGAAAACGGGAATATGGGCAATAATATCGTCTGCGCAGGCCCATGTGCAGCTTGTCCGCATTCCGAAGGTCCCGGAAAAGCATTTCGAGGCCGCCGTCCAGTGGAGCCTGAAAAAAGAGATCGCCTTCGATGAGAAAGATTATTCGTTCGGATATGAGATCAGGGGGGAAACGGTTGAGGGGGGGAACAAAAAAGACGAGGTCATATGTTATTTCGCTCCCGTTGAGGAGATAGAAGAGTCCAAATATCTCTTCTCCAAAATCGGTGTGAGGCTGTCGGGCCTGTCGATTGTGCCGCTCGCCGTCCAGAATATTTTTATGAGCAATGCGGCCACCTCCCGGGAAAAACAGACCGCATGCCTTTTTATAGGCGACAATTATTCGCGCATCGACTTGTACGCCGGCGGAAAACTGATCATGACACGGGACATAAAGACAGGCATCAATAGCATGTCCGAGATGCTGGCGGAAGATTATGGCAGCCGGGCCGGCAACGGCGCGGCGCTGAGCGGCGAGGAAGCGCTGGAAACCATTTTCGCCTTCGCGCAGGGCGGCAGCGGGCCCATCAGCCTTCCGGGCGGTCTCGCGGTCAGCCGTGAGAATGTCGAGGACGTTATTGTGCCCGTCATGGAAAGGCTCGCCGGGCAGGTGGAGAGGACCTTCAAACACTTCAGCCAGGTTCAGGGATACGGAAAAATCGAGAAGATATATATTTCCAGCCTGATGCCCGTGTGCCGGGAAATGACCGGACATTTTAGCGAGCAGCTCGGAGTCGAGTGCGTGGTTTTCGACCCTCTCAAGGAGACGTTGCAGACAATCCCCCCCGCTGAGCGGCTTGCGCTGGTCCCCGCCTTTGGCATAGCGCTGTCTGACGACGCCCGCACGCCGAACTTTATCACTTCCTACAAGGAAAGGAAAAAATCGGCATATATCGCCAGGGCAAACCGGATGATCCTGGCGGCGCTGGCAGTCTCACTTCTGGCTTGCGCGGCAGCAACAGGCTTTGAATGGCAAGGCGCCGCCCGTGAAAAAGCCGAACTGGCCGGGCTTGAGCGGCAAGTTAAAATTCAAAATAGTCCCCCTGTAAGCAGGCGTGAAGTCCTCGACATGGCGCTGGCGGCGAGACAGAGGACCATGGAGCACGCGGGGCTAGGCAGAAAATACAGGGGGATAGCCCTTATAGGGGAGATATCTTCCCTGACGCCGAAATCCGTAAGCCTGAGGAGTTTCAAGGCCGATTTCCCGGAACAGACCCGCGGGCGCAAACCTCATCCCGGCGGCGGCAGGGCCGGCAGCGACGCGGTCATAAGCGGGCTTGTCAGCGGAAATGAGGAGACGCTGGAGGCCACGCTCGCCGCGTACGCCATGAAGCTGAAATCCTCTCCTTTGATTTCCGGAGTGAGCGTCCGGGCGGACAAGGCCGGTCATGCGCGGCGGACCGCGTTCCTGCCGTTCGAAATTGATCTGAAATTGGCGGGCGGCTCCGGCCAGAAGGCCGGGGGGGGCAAATGAAGAAGATCGCAGCGGCAGTCCCGATCCCGAAGGAGTGCATGAAGCCCCTGGTAATAAGCCTCATCGTATTGACCGTGTCCGTCTGCGGCGCCGTTATCCCCAGCCGGATGGAGGTCGTGCGCCTGGACAAAAGGATAAGCGAGGCGCGCCGGAAACTCGATGAACAGAAAAACCTGATGTCGCTTTACGCCATGCTGCAGAAAGTTTCTCCGGGCGTTCCCGGGAAACACCCCGGCGGCCCGGCTGTCCTCCCTGCCGCGCGGGCCGGGATTGAGACCGGCCTCGACGGCGCCCTGCTCGAAATAAGGGACATCTCTAAAAAGTCCTCGATGCGGGCGGTGGCCATAGACCTCGATTTCAAGAGCATCTCCGGAGGCGGCGGACAGGCTGCGGCGCCCATAAAGGCGGATATATCCTTCCGGGGAGATTTCGCCAATTTCCGGAAATTCCTGTTGGCCCTTTGCGCGTTGCCGTACGTAGAAGACATCGGGCATATTTCAATACAACCGGCATCGCACGGACGGGCCCTCGATTTCAGGACAGGGATCAGGCTGGCGGCGGACTTGGAGGGGAATTAACTTCATGGCTACGGCGAAAAGAAGGCAGACCGTCCTAATCGCGGCCGCGGTCCTCGTTTCCCTGTACGGCCTCTTCAGCCTGGCGGCCGGACGGGGGAAGGAGATCGCGGGACCGGACCGGGAGGCGGAGGAATTGAAGGCGCTCATGGCCCAGACGTCCGCGCAGATAACCGCGGGACGGCCAGGCGCCTTCGATACTTACGTGGTTGGCAGGAGCAAAAGCGGCTGGCGCCCGGACCTTTTCTCGGCAAGAAGCTGGACAGGGGCGGGCAGCGGTGGCGGGGCGAAGGACAAGGCATCGCCCAGCCCCGTTTTCGTGTATAACGGCTATGTGGAAAGGAACAACAGGAAAGTCGCCGTAATAAACAACGGAGAGTACCGGGCCGGCGAGCAGATCGGGAAAAATACGGGTTTTTTCGTTAAGGGAATCTCTCCGGCTGGCGTCCTGATAGAAAACAGGCGAGAGGGGTCGAAATTTGAAGTCCCACTATCTGAAATTGAATAAAGGGGAGCCGATGCAGCACAGGGGACCGAAGACGCCGTTGATGGCCGTCTGTGCTGTTTTCATGATGCTTATGGGGTGCGCGGGCGGCATGCGGGGCGTGAAATCCCCTTCGGCGGATATCAGGCAATGGGAGAAGCTTGCGAAAGCGTCCCGGGGCTATTCCCCGTCGCCCTCTGAAAGGTACATCAATAATGTCCCCGGCGCAGCAGGGGCCGTCAACGGCGAGGGTCCCGTAAATCCGGGCGCCCCTCTGCCGGTCCAAAAAATAAGCCTCAGGATGAGGGACGCCGACGTGAAATCCATACTGCGCGCGATTGCCCTTTCCTCGGGCGTGAACCTGCTGGTGCCGGACGACGTTAAGGGGACGACGAGCATAGATTTCTCGGAAGTGCCCTGGGACCAGGCGTTTCTCAGCATCATAAAATCTTACGGACTTACGTATGTCTGGCAGGGCGACGTCTTAAGGGTCCTCACCCTGGCGGACCTGAAACGGGACCTGGATACGGAGGCCGTTAAAAACAAACTGGAGTCCGAGGGCCCGCTTTCAACCGTTGTCGTGCCCGTAAACTATGCCGACGCGTCGAAGCTCCAGAAGGAACTGGAGAAACTGCTGGATGACAAAGGCGCAAAACACGCCCGAGGCTCGGTGCTCGTGGACAGCTACAGCAACTCGCTCATCATCCATGCGACACCCGATGAGACAAAGAAGATGCTCGCGGTAATAGAGGACGTGGACAAACCGGCATCGCAGGTGCTGATACGGGCCAACATCGTAGAGACCACGAAGGAAGAGGCGCGCAATCTCGGCATCCAATGGGGCGGCGTCAAGGAATTCGTCAACGGCGGCAAAAATCTCTGGATAACGCCGGGAGGCCAGACGGGCACTACTACATCCGGCGCAACCAGCACCGCCGGGGGCGGCGGCACGCCCCTTCCCGTCCCCTATTCTCCCACATCGGGCGCGGCGGGCATTGGGCAGCAGGGTTTCGGGGTCAATTTCCCCGTGCCGCAGACCACCGTATTGAATAACGGCATCGGGTCGCTCGGGCTGCTGTACGGCAATCTGAGCGGCAACATCCTCGATATGCAGTTGCAGGCGCTGCAGACGGAGGGGAAGATAAACATAATATCGAGCCCGTCGATAACGACCCTCGACAACCAGAAGGCGTTCACCGAAAGCGGCACCAGGGTGCCTTACGTTACTTATACCTTCTCCGGGTCCTCGACCACGCCGACGGTAAACTTCGTCGACGCCGTGCTCAGGCTGGAGATCACCCCACATATCATCGACGGGAAAAACCTGAAGCTGTCCATCGTTGTGAATAAGGATGACGTAGACACTTCGCGCGAGGTTCAGGGCAACCCTTACATCCTGCAAAAGAAGACCTCGACGACGCTGATTGACGGCAACGGCGAGACCATCGTCATATCCGGCCTGACGAACCAAAACTATTCGCGCTCGGTCAGCGGGTTGCCTTTTCTGAAGGACATCCCCATCCTGGGATGGCTCTTCAAGGGGGAAAGCCGGGACAACACGATGAACCAGGTGCTTATTTTCATCACGCCGTATATTTTGCCGAGAGAGGCGGCTGCGGGCATGCCGGCCGCCGTTTTGAAGAGCGGCAAATGACCAAGAGGAGCAGACCTTGATCGTAAGGAAGAGACTGGGAGAGATGCTGACTGAAAGCCGGCTTCTGACGGACGAGGAGCTGGGGAAGGCCCTGGAGGCGCAAAAGAAATCGGGCCTGAAGCTCGGGAAATTCCTCGTGCAGCGCGGCATCGTCACGGAAATGCAGATATGCGAACTGCTGTGCAGGCAGATGAAATTGAAAAGATATCATCCGGACCAGTTCCCGGTGGACCTGAGGCTCGCCGATCTCGTCCCCTACGACATGGCGCAGAAATGCCAGGTCGCGCCGCTGCACAGAAAGGGACGCCTGCTCATTGCCGCTACCCCGGACCCCCTGGACATCTCCGCGATGGACTCCGTCGAGGACCGGACGGACTGTGAAGTGGAACCTGTCATCTGCACGGAAACGGAATTGGTGAAGCTGCACAGGATACTCTATTCGTCCCAGATGGGGCTGGGCGGAGTAGTGGCCGGAATGGAGGACGAGGAGGCCCCCTCATTTGAGAAAGAGGAGGAACTTGAGGACATCCAGGTCGCGGCGGCACAGGACATCGGCAATACCCCCGCGGTCATACGGCTGGTGAGCTCAATCTTCGCCAACGCAATCCAGGAGCGGGCAAGCGATATACATATCAGCCCGCAGCAGGGCAGCGTCCAGGTGAGGTTCAGGATCGACGGCAGGCTCCACGTCATGCCCGCCCCCCCGAAATCGATGTTCCTGCCCGTGGTGGCGAGGATCAAGATCCTGGCCGGCATGGATATAACCCAGTCCAGGGTGCCGCAGGACGGGCGTTTCACGCTGCGCCTCGGCGGCAAGCTCATCAACGTGCGGGCATCGACCGTCCCGACCCTGCACGGCGAAAACCTCGTGCTGAGACTCCTGGACACAAGCTCCGGCATCCTCACCCTGGACAGGCTCGGCATGTCGGCTGCGGACGCCGGAAAGATAAGGGACATGATCCGCAAGCCCTACGGCATGATACTGAGCACCGGCCCCACCGGAAGCGGGAAAACGAGCAGCCTGTACGCAATCATCCAGGAGGTCGACACACCGGACGTGCATATCATCACCCTTGAAGACCCGGTGGAGTACAAGATAGAAAGCATCCGGCAGATACAACTGAACGCGAAGGCCGGCATGACGTTTGCCAGCGGCCTCAGGGCGATCCTGCGCCAGGACCCCGATATCATAATGGTCGGCGAGATCCGCGACGGCGAGACCGCCGGCATAGCGGTCAGGGCGGCCCAGACGGGGCACCGGCTCTTGAGCACGGTTCATACCAACGACGCCGCCGGGGCCGTCTCCAGGCTTGTCGACATAGGCATCGAGCCTTACCTCGTGTCCTCGACCCTCCTGGTGTCGTTCGCCCAGCGCCTCGTGAGGACGATATGCCCTTACTGCAAGGAGCCATATGCGCCGCCGGCAAAGGCGCTCGCCTCCTGGGGGCTGGATCGCGTTGAAGGCCCGGTCTTCATGCGCGGCAGGGGATGCCAGCAGTGCATGCAGACCGGATTCAGCGGAAGGACGGGGATTTTCGAGGTCCTCGTGAACGACGAGAGCATACAGGAGATGATCCTGGAAAAGGCGCCGGCGCAGGAGATAACCCGCCAGGCGGTCTCGTCCGGCAGGATGAGGACCCTGAAACAGGACGCGGCGGACAAGGTCGCCAGGGGCGTTACGACCCTGGAGGAGGCCCAGGCGACTGTAATGTCGTAAAAAGGGCGATATGAAATATTCCTATCAGGCGATAAACGATCTCGGAAACGTGGTGAAAGGCGTGATAGAGGCCGGTTCCGGGCAGGCGGCCGAAGAGGCAATCTCCTCCGGCGGGCTGATACCGGTCCGGGTCGTGCCGGAAAAAGGGGAAAAGGACCCTTTCGGGGGCCGCCTGCAGCGGATCGCCGGCAAGGCCAAGACCCGCGACCTGATACTCTTTTCAAAGCAGTTCCGCTCGATGTTCAGCGCGGGGGTCAGCCTGCGCCGGATCCTGGAGGTGCTCGAGATGCAGACGGAAAACGGCGCGCTGAGGAATGCGGCCTCCCGGATCAGGGATGACATCAGCCAGGGCTCCTCGCTCAAGGAGGCGATGGAGAAGCACCCTTCCATCTTTTCTCCCCTGTATTGCAGCATGATCGGCGCCGGAGAGGCAAGCGGCAGGGTCCCCGAGGTGCTGGAGAGGCTCACCCATATGCTGGAGCATGAGGACAAGGTGAAATCGGACATCCGTTCCGCGATGCAGTACCCCGCAGTCGTGATCGTCGCCCTGGCGGGCGCTTTTTTTTTCCTCCTCACCTTCGTTGTCCCCAGGTTCGCCGCGGTATTCGCGAATGCGCACCTTAAATTGCCGCTGCCGACACGGATCGCGATAGCCATGCACGATGTCCTTATCGGGCACTGGTTTGTCATGCTGCTTGCTGTCTTCGGCGGCGTGGCCGGCATCAGGGCGTACGTCGGGACGGAAAACGGGAGGTTTGCGAAGGATTCCTTTCTGCTTCGCCTGCCGGTCTTCGGCCCCCTGTTCATCAAGGCATCGATTTCCCGTTTTTCGAGCATATTCGCGATACTGCTGGCAAGCGGCGTGCCCGTCATAAACGTCATGACGATACTTTCCGGGACGATTGGGAACTCGGCAATGTCCAGGGCGTTTGACCGGATAAAAGGGCAGATGGTGGAGGGCCAGGGCATTGCGGGCCCCCTCTCGGAGGCGAAATTCTTTACCCCCATGGTGGTAAGCATGGTGGCCATCGGGGAGGAATCCGGCGATCTGGAAGGGATGCTCAAGGAAATAACCGTTCATTACGACGAGGAGGTGAGATATTCGGTAAGCAGGCTGGCTGATCTGATAACGCCGGTGCTGACGGTGGCGCTGGCCGTCATGGTCGGTTTTTTTGCGTTGGCGGTGTTCATGCCCATGTGGGACATGACCAAACTGGTCCGGCAATAGGATTTTATTTGCGGACTTTGAAAAGGAGAGGAAAGATGGAAGGGAAGAACAGGATATTGGGGAACCAGGGGGGCTTTACCCTCATCGAATTGATAGCGGTAATCGTGATAATCGGCATCCTGGCCGCGGTCGCCATCCCGAAGTATATAGCCGCCCAAGACGCTGCCCGGCAAGGCGCCGTGACAGGGGCACTGGGAGCGGCGTCATCAAATATAACGATGTCATATGCCGCGGCTATTGCGAACGGGTGCGATGCCAACACTATCAAATTGTCATCTTCCGGCGTATGGCAGGATGCCACTTCGGTGGACTGCAGCAAAGGCACCGGATCTGGCGATGTCACTATCCCAAGCACTGTTGGGGATTTCACGGCCTCATATAGCGGCTGTACGGCCGGAGGTGCCCCCTGTGTCGTAACCGCCACCATCACCGGCGGGCCGACAAACTGGAGCTCAGGCGTCAATGTCAAGACCAAGGGTGTAACCCTGGAGTGAGTTTTGCGTTTCCGGCGGCGCGTTTCGCACGGACTGCGGACGGCGCCGCCGGAAAATTTGAGGATATGTTGCAGGCATCGGATGATAACCGTGGTTTTACCATGATCGAGATGATCGCGGTGCTCGTGATAATCGGCATCCTAGCCGCCGTCGCCATATCGAGGGCTATGGGCACCTCGGAATACAGTCTTGCCTCCGAATCCGGGATACTGAAAAACAATCTCCGCTTCGCCCAGATAAAGGCGATGGGCGACATAGCGCCCGACACATGGGGAATTCACGTCAGCAGCGGCTCCTACACCCTGGTCTGCACCGGGGCGAATTGCCCGGCGGCAACGCCGGACCTACCGGGAGACAACTCGCCGACCCATACGTTCGCCGGCGGAGTGACGGCGTCGCCTGCGGCGGTGAATTTCGACACATGGGGGAGCCCGGGCGGCAGCGCCGCCACAATCACCCTCACCGGCGGCTCCCAGACCGCCGCTGTTACGGTAACGGCAAATACCGGGTTCGTAAAATGAACGGGCGCGGGTTTACCCTTATAGAAATCATCGTCACAATTGTAATAGTGGCCATCCTCGCCTCGATGCTTTATTCCTATTTCGGGCCGGCAATTACAGGAAGCGGGGTGCCGGTTGCGCGGCTGGAGTCGGCCATGGCAGCCCAGTCCGCCATGGAGAACGTCACCGCCGATTACATGGCTAATTACCAGACAAACCTCTCCGGGCTGCAAACGAACATCGGAAGAGAGGGCTCGGCCCTGAACGCCTCTTACGGGAGCGGCACGGTCATCGACAATCACTTCATAACGTGGAGCGGCAACGCAGAGGCCCCGGCCGCCATCAGCAATTGCCTCAAGGTCACGATCAGGGACGGCGCGGGCTGGGTGCTTACCCAGATTTACACATCGGGTTCCCAGGGGACCGACTGCCAGTGAGACACCTCCGGCATAACCGGGGCGGCTTCACCCTCATAGAGATGATCGTGGCGATCGCCATCGGCGCCATTATCCTTGCCGTTGCGGGTATGGGGATCGTCAACGTGACCAACGGCCTGTTCCTGACGAGGCAGAACGCGCATACGGCCCTGAAGGCGCAGGCCGCGATGATGCGCATTGAAAAGGAGTTCCACATAATAACCGCTGTGTCCTCCGGAAGCGCGACAAGGCTGGACTACACGAATAACCGGGGAGGAATCGCCGCAAGCCACACGCTGGAGTTGTCGGGGCCGGCCATCCAGTTGGACGGGGACACCCTCGTTGACGGCGTAACGAGCTTGCGGCTCAGCTATTCCGCCGCATACACCGGCCCGTTCACCCCGGTCTGGTCCGCAGGGGACAAGGTCATCAACATCAGCTTTACGCTATCAGGCTCCGGCGGATCGCAAAGCACATTCACCACCCGCGTGAGGTCAGTAAAGTTATGAGGCGGGCGGGCCTTTATGACCGCGGAGGCTCCATACTGATCGGCCTCATCATCACGCTCGTCATTGTGGCGATTGCCATGGCCGCGACCGTGTACCTGACCACGGGCTCCTCAATGTCTGTGCTCCTTAACAACAATAACCTGAGGGCCTATTACCTTGCGGAGTCCGGCGCGCGGTTCGCCATGCCGCTCATCCAGGCGGACCTGAATAACGGCAACCAGGACAACATGAACGCCCTCTTCGGGGGCATTCAAAACGGAAGCGGCAAAAAGACGCCCACATACACGCTTTCGACCGGGCAATTCACCCTCTCCGTCGCCAACGTGAACGCGACATCCGCCACGCTCACCTCCGTGGGCAGCACCGGGGGAAAAGGCGGCTGGCTGCAGACAAAAAGGGATGTCGTATGCGTGATTTCAACGACGCCGCCGTATCCGGGCAGGTCCAATTTTTCGGATTTAAACACCAACTGGAACCAGAGCACCAAACTGGGCGGCGCCGGGGGCCTGCCAAACCCCTACGATAAATTTATCGTCGATTCCAAAAACAACGGACTGCAATACGAAAGCACGGGGAATATAAAGCTGTTCGATACAGGCGGCATGATTACATTTTCGTCGTCCAATCCGATGGTCCAGGACCTCGCGCAGGCGTGGCAGTCGTCCGGCACCCTGTCGTACCAGCTCCAGGAGAAAGTATTCGTGGATAACAGCAAATCGAACTTTTTCATGATAGGTCTGTCGTTCAGGGTCGATGAGCCCGACACTCAGAACCCGCCTCCGCCGGTCAGCTTTTACGGCATTTCCTTTTTCAGGAAGAACAATGCCACCAATATTACTCAAACACCCGTATGGTGGTTTACGCTTTTGGACAGCGGCAGTCCATTGCCGAAAAACGAATTTGATTCGCTGAAAAACGACACCCTTTACATGGTTTTCTGGGAATATCTGGGTTACGGCGCGACCGGATATGTAAATGGGAAGAAGCAGACCTGCAATAACTGGCCGCTAAACGGCTGTTATTATCTGCTCGATTACAGCCCGCTCACCAGCGTGGCGACAACGGACGGCACAAATCTGCTTGGCGACTCCACCATTCTGGCAAGGGTAATCGACGACACCTCAACCGGGGCGCACAGAAACGTTATTTCAACTTATATCGCCCAGAGCGCAAACTCGTCAAACCCGTATTATTATCCCGCGGGCACCTCAAATGACTGGCCGCCGGACAGCCAGTTCGCCCCTGTAAGCACCTGGTATGAATACCCTTCCGGCAAACAGGTGAGCCAGCCCATTATCGACAATTCCCTGACCCCGGACATGTACTGGACAACAACCCCGCCCTATCCTTCGGAGGTTGGAGTTCACGTATTCTATGACCAGAACGGGAAGAACGGCCAGAACGGCGGAATAAAGGACCTTATCACCGATTTCGGCATGGGCATGCTCCCGGACGGCGGCTCCGGCGGCCAAAACAACCAGTATTATTAGCGGCTGAAAAAGTATCCTATGGATGCAAAATACGCCAGGCTGTCATTGCCGCGAACCCATGTTACCGCTATTTTCTGCCCTTTCCCCTGTTTTCTGCCCTAAGAGCAGAAATCTGCTACAATTTTGCGACAGTGGCAAGTGCAAAATGCTTTAAAAATTTGCGGCTTGACGTGTCAATAATCATAGACATATAATATAGTTATATAAATTGACCAATAATTTGTATCAAGGAGATATATGAAAACTGTCACCGTGACCATTGCTGAGGGGAAAAGGGAGTTCACCAGGCTTATAAAAGAGGCCTCCGAGGGGGACAAGGACATCCTGGTAACCAAGAGGGGCAAGCCCATGGCGGTGATTGTAGCCTATGATGAATACCGGCACTCCAAAAAGATGAACGCATACCGGAAAATACTGGAATCCAGAGAGGTTTTTTTGAAAGCCAGGGTCTCGGCCGACGATGTCTATAAGGAATCCAGGGCGGAACTTGAGGGAAGGCGGTGAAGCGCCTCGTAGTTGATGCAAGCGTCGCACTCAAATGGTATCTGTCCGATGAGGAGCACGGAGAGAAGGCACTTGATATCCTTGACGGCCATGTTTCCGATCGCCTTTCTCTGCTCGCTCCAGCGCTTCTTGAATTTGAAGTGGCAAACGCCCTGATCATAGCCAAGAGACGCGGGAGGGTGGGGGAGGAGGACGCATTAAAAGCCATGGAAGGGTTTGCTGATCTCGGCATTGGTTTCTATCCCCTTGCGCATCTTTTTAAGAGGATGCCGGCTTATTGCGACCATCACAATATTTCTGCCTATGACGCGGCCTATATAGTCCTTGCAGACGACCTTAAAGTTGATTTGCTGACGGCCGACAAGCGGCTCTTCAACTCTACCCGAAAACTTAAATTCGTTAAATGGATAGGAGAATTCGGCATGCCATAAGCCGGATTGTTCTGGAACGAATATCACCTCGAAGTTATCATGGATTACGCGCGTGTGTATTGCGACACGCCTGAAAAGCTATTGAAAAGCCCGCTGTTTCTATCCTCACGGGCCTGCCGTGTTTGGAAAAACCCCGCGGAAAATAAGACGTAATCTTTTTGTGTCTTATGTTTCATCTATCAGCTGCGGAAATGCGGTTTCGATAAATTCTGAAGGTCCTGCTATTTCCAGGTCGTATTCATTAATATCTTTTAATCTGGCAAAATCTTTCTTGTCCCCCGTAATCAAATACTGTGCCCCGCATGCTATCGCCGAGGCCAGGACGGGGATATCCTTTTCAGCAATGGCTCCAGCCATGCTCATGATTGTCTCTTTGGATGGGAGAGAAACGATTTCAAGCCGAAGTTTAGGTAAATACGCTTGATATACAGGCAGGGCTTGTGGCATTTTTTTCTTTAGGTTACGTTCAACTTCCATCAGATTGTACTTCCCGGTTGCCCCTTTTAGTATCGGAAGACCAAGCGTCAGCAGATCGAGTATGATCCTCGGGGCGCCTTTATCCGAAAAGAGGCCAGAAAGCAGCACGTTGGAATCGAGAAATATCTTATACTTTCTTTTTGGGGCCATAAGTCTCTTTAAACAGAGCTTCCCTTTCTTCTTTGAGTCCTTCGACGAGTTCCTCTATTGTAAAGCCGGAAGCCTTAAGCAGCTTTCTCATCTGTCTGCGCGCCTCATCAAGCTCCAGCCGCTTAGGGGTGATGATCAGAGAGTCCCCTATAGGCAATATTGACACTACGCTGCCTTCCTCAAGGTGGCTCGATTCACGAATCTTCTTTGGGATAGTGAGCTGTCCCCTGGACTTTATTTCTGCAACTGCTCCTTTTGCTCCTTCCACTTCGCACCTCCGGAATTATATGATCTGAAATCAGAATATCAGAATTCAGAAAAAATTTCAATTTAAGGGTTAGGTTAGATAGGGGTCTTCTTTTTTGAAATATTGGAGTCAAAACGTCAGATTCAAAAGTGCGGGCTATAAAGAATTCTTGAATTGATTGATTTTACGATCGTTTTGGGGGCAGGAGCGCTAAATCTTTTCCTTGCCAATAAAAGAGCCGAACTCCATCAGGAATTCTCTAATGTCATGTATCCGTTCCCTTAGATAGCCATACAGTTCGTGGCTGTCTACCTCCCAGTAGATATGTACCAGGCGGTTCCTGAACCGGGCCATCTGAACCAAATTTGCCGTGAACTCAGGGCTAAAAGCTCCTTGCTCGGACAGCACTCGAAAGGCATCTGCGTAATCCTCTGGCACTCTAAAGGCATTTTTTGCAATTATATGATTACAGAGGTCGATTGAGCCCTCGATTACGACGAGAAAATTGTATTTCGCGCTCGCTATTTTATGCTTGTCAGAAAGGAACTCATCTTCGGGAAGTAGTCCGAGTTCTTCAAGCATTCCCATGGATGCAAGCATCTCGGAGGTTATCTTCCTGACCTTGTCGGGATTAAACTCCAAGCCCAATCGTCTCCTTAAGGTAGTTTTCAAGATGGGGAGAAAAATCAAGATACTGTGTGACCGTGGCCTCAATGAAATCCGCCATTTTGGCATTATCCCTGACTATTAAAGGCTTACCTTCTTTTATTACCCGATATCTGAATGAAAGCGGTGCCCCATTCAATATCCTAATATCGACCGGAAGCCTGCCAGCGATCCCGGAAAGTCTGATTTCCATTTCAAGTTCGTATTTGAGCGAAGAAACAGGGATTTCTTTCAGGAAAATAGCCAAATCGATGTCTCTGAACCGGCCCTCTTTTATGAAAGATCCGTGCATATAAACGAAGGATATCTCCGGGAATGCTATTAGAGCCTGAGCGAGTCTTTCTGTGAGCGCTTGCTTTTCAAATTCTGAAATTTGTCTCGTCTTTTCAATCATTTAAAAATTCTAACAGCCGGGCAGTCAAAAGGCAATATTTATATCTACCCGAACTCTCTGGATTTGGCAGCCTGCCAGTTGGTTATTGTATGATAATTCATTGGATTACGAGACCTTGGATAAGCTGCGCCAGAAGCACCCGGCATGGCGGATGCTGCGGTCTGACCATGCGCCGCTTATTGCCAGCTTTTTAAACCGGGTGTTCATCGCCCCAAATGTAAGGATCATGGCTCAAGCTGACCTTTCAGAAGCCTTGGAAGACGAATTGTTCGGCTTGCGTGAGAGGATGGGAATGGATGCCTTTCCGAAAACCGCAGCCGATTACCTTGATGACTGGGCCGCCAGCGGGAAAGGCTGGCTACGGAAGTTCTATCCACAGGGAAGCGATGAGCCCCACTTCGACATGACCCCGGGTGCCGAGAAGGCAATCGCCTGGCTTGGCACACTTACTGATAGGGCTTTCATAGGCACCGAATCAAGGCTCTTGACGTTATTTGCACTGCTCAGGCAGATGAGCGAGGGCAGCGAAACTGATCCACAGACCCGCATAGCGGAGCTAAAAAAACGCAGGGAAGAGATAGACGTTGAGATTGCACGCATCATGGCTGGCAATATATCTACGCTTTCTGATACAGCTCTCAAGGACCGCTTCCAGCAGTTTATTGGCCTGGCGCGCGAGCTGCTTGCTGATTTTCGCGAGGTGGAGCACAATTTCCGCTCTCTTGATCGTCGTGTGCGAGAGAGAATCGCTCGTTGGTCAGGTGGAAAGGGCGCCCTGCTGGAAGAGATAATGGGCGAGCGCGCTTCTATTGAGGATTCAGATCAGGGCAGGAGCTTTCGCGCTTTCTGGGATTTCCTTATGTCAAGTAGCCATCAAGATGAGTTGACCAGACTGCTTGAGCATGTTTTGTCGCTTCCTCCAGTATCTGATCTAAAGCCCGATGCCCGCATTCGGCGCGTACATTATGATTGGCTTGAGGCCGGCGAGCATACCCAACGCACTGTGGCCCAGGTTTCTCAGCAATTAAGGCGCTTTCTTGATGACCAGGCGTGGCTTGAGAACCGCCGCATAATGGACATCTTGCATGGGATTGAGGCAAATGCGCTGGCCCTGCGCGATTCGCCGCCTGCCGGAGAGTTCATGCAGATAGATGATACAGGCTGTGATATGGAGTTGCCGATGGAAAGGCCGTTATACACGCCCCCTGTCAAACCGCTTATTTCCAGCCTGGTTTTGAAACACGGCAATGAGGATGTGGATGCAGATGCCCTTTTTTCCCAGGTAGTGATTGACAAAGCGGCCCTGTCAAGACATATCCGGAATGCGTTGCAGGAGCGCTCTCAAATTACGCTGCGCGAGATCATCGAAGAGCGTCCTTTGAAAAATGGGCTTGCAGAACTGGTTGCCTATCTTCAATTGGCAAGCGATACATTCAAGACATTGGTTGATGAGGATTCATTCGAAGTTATCGTGTGGCAAAGTGTGGATAATAATGGGCCTGGGCCGGTGAGGCGTGCCAGGATACCGCGCGTGATTTTTATGAGGTGACTTATTACGGAACAGGATTTTGATACGGGGTTTAATCCGGAAGAGGATCGGCGGGCGGAAGAGAACCTTTCGCGGGCGGTAGTGCCGCTCCTGAAGAGTGTAGTATATCGGGAAAGCGATCCTGAGACATGGAAGGCCCTCATGACGCTTCAGGCGCGGGTGCGCGATTATGTTACCGTGCTTGGGTTGGAACTTGTCCTGGATGAGGCCGAGGGTTACGCCTTTTTGCGCTCACGGCCCGGCACAGAGATTAAAATTCCCCGTTTGATTGCAAGAAGGCCTTTATCCTTTCCTGTGAGCCTCCTTCTTGCTTTGCTCCGTAAAAAACTTGCTGAATTCGATGCCGGAGGCGGCGATACCCGTCTCATCCTCTCTCGTGATGAAATAATCGAGATGATACGGGTTTTTCTGCCCGAAAGCAGCAATGAAGTAAAACTGATCGATCAGGTGGACAGCCATTTGAACAAAATAGCAGACCTCGGCTTTGTGCGTCGCCTGAAATCTCAAAGCGGAAAGATGCAAATGTTCGAGGTCCTGCGCATTCTCAAGGCGTTTATCGATGCGCAGTGGCTGGCTGAGTTCGATGAGCGGCTTGCCTCATACCGGGCCCTCATGGAGAAAGGCAAGGGGAGTGGGCCAGATGGATAAACCGCTTGACCTGGAGTTCATGGCCGACGATTCGCTTGCGGGTTTTCGGCTGCGGCGCCTTGAGCTGTATAACTGGGGGACGTTCGATGGGCGCGTTTGGACATTGAAACTTCACGGCAGGAATGTCCTGCTAACGGGGGATATAGGTTCGGGCAAGACCACTGTGGTCGATGCGGTAACCACCTTGCTTGTCCCCTCCCAGAGGATTGCTTACAACAAAGCTGCCGGCGCCGATACGAGGGAAAGGACCTTGCGCTCCTATGTCCTTGGGCATTACAAGTCCGAGAGAAACGAGATAAGCGGCACCGCCAAACCGGTCGCCCTGCGCGGCAACAATGACTACTCCGTTATTCTGGGAGTTTTCCATAACACCGGATATGACCAGACGGTAACGTTGGCTCAGGTTTTCTGGATAAAAGACCCGCAGGGCCAACCTGCCCGTTTTTATATGGGGGCAGGGCGGGATTTATCCATTTCTGCAGATTTTTCAAACTTCGGTCCGGAGATCGGGGTGCTCAAAAAGCGCCTGCGCGGCTCAGGTGCCGAGGTTTTTGAAAGTTTTCCGCCATACGGCGCATGGTTTCGCCGCAGGTTCGGCATTGAAAACGAGCAGGCGTTAGAGCTTTTCCACCAGACGGTTTCCATGAAGTCGGTCGGCAACCTCACGGATTTTGTGCGCAGCCACATGCTCGAGTCTTTTGATGTGGAGCCTCGCATAAAAGCCCTGATTGCTCATTTCGATGATCTAAATAGGGCTCACGAGGCTGTCCTAAAGGCCAAGCGCCAGGTGGCGTTGCTTACGCCACTGGTTGCGGATTGCGACCATTATATGGAGATCGTCTCTCATAGTGAGGAACTGCGGGCTTGCCGTGAGGCGCTAAAGACCTACTTTGCCGGATTGAAACTCGACCTGATCGAAAAACGTATCGCAACGTTGCAAGAGGAATGGACCAGGCAGAACACCCAGGTGCAGCATCTGGAAGAACGCAAAAACGCACTACTGAGCGAAGAGCGCGAGCTCAGATCGAGCATTGCAGAAAGCGGCGGTGACCGGATTGAAAGACTTGGCGAGGAGATCCGGCAAAAAGAAAGCGAATACAACAAAAAACGGGTCAAGGCGGAGCGCTATTCCGAGCTTATCGGCCCGCTTGGTATTGGTGTCCCGGGCAGCCCGGAGGCTTTCCAGGCCCAGAGGAAAATTTTTGCCGGTCTTTCTGAAGAGGCGTCCGGACGCGAGGCAGTGCTGCAAAATGAATTAAATGAGGCAAATGTTTCATTTGCCAAGTGGCGGCAGGAACATGAGTCCATCACGGCGGAGATAAGAAGTTTAAAATCAAGGCGCAGCAACATTCCAGGCGAACAGATGTCAATGCGCTCTGCCATAGCCGGTGCTCTAAATTTGCCCGAGTCCGATATGCCGTTTGCCGGCGAACTTATACAAGTTCGGAGCGAGGAACGGCAATGGGAGGGCGCCGCCGAGCGGCTCCTTCATAATTTCGGACTATCCATGCTGGTGCCTGAAAAGTATTATTCGAAAGTGGCGGAATGGGTCGATCGTACGCATCTAAGGGGACGGCTTGTCTATTTCAGGGTACGCACTGTTCTTCAGACCGCTTTGCCGGAAAGTCATCATGATTCATTGGTCCGCAAGCTTGCGATTAAGCCCGATTCACTTTTTTACGATTGGCTCGAACGTGAGGTCTCTCATCGGTTTGATTTTGCGTGTTGCGAAACACAGGATCAATTCCGCAGGGAGATCCGCGCCATCACGCGCACTGGTCAGATCAAGACCAGGGGTGAAAGGCACGAGAAAGATGACCGGTACCGGATAGATGACCGGAGCCGGTATGTCCTTGGTTGGACCAATGAGGCCAAAATCGCCGCGCTTGAAGCCAAGGCTCAGCAACTTGAAAAGCAGATGGCCGGGCTTGCTGGCCATATAAGCACGCTTCAAGGAGAACATGAGGAGATCAGGGGCCGGCTGAAGACATTATCAAAGCTTGATGAATACCGGGACTTTAGCGAAATAGAGTTTGAACCCCTGGCAATCGAGATAGAAAGACTCAGAAACGAAAAGGTGAAGTTGGAATCGTCCTCCGATGTTCTTCAGGACCTGACAGCCCGTCTTGCTGCATTACAAAATGAGATTAGTCATACCGAAACGGCCCTCAAGGAAAAAACCAGACAACTTGGTGCAACCCAGGCCAAACTCGAAACTGCAGAAGATTTGCGTAATCAAACTTTGGCTCTTCTCGACACCCCTGGACAATCGGATCATGCCGCCTGTTTTGAACGCCTTGATGGAATGCGGGATGAGGCCATTGGCGGCCATCATCTCACGATTGAATCCTGCGATAACCGGGAGCGCGAAATGCGCGAATGGCTGCAGAAAAAGATCGATACTGAAGCTGAAAAGATCAAGCGGCTGAGGGACAGGATTATTGACGCAATGCGGGCTTATTGCACAGCTTTCCCGCTGGACACGCAGGAAGTGGATGTTAGTATTGAAGCGGTTGGCGAATATCGTCAGATGCTGGGCAGACTCAATGATGATGACCTGCCACGTTTTGAGATACGCTTTAAGGAGCTTCTCAATGAAAATACGATTCGTGAAGTAGCAAACTTCCAGTCGCAACTGAACCGTGAGCGTGAAACTATCAAAGAGCGTATCGCTCATATCAACGAATCACTGGTTCAAATAGATTATAACCCTGGCCGTTATATTGTACTGGAAGTGCAGGCAGCGCAGGATGCGGACATCCGGGATTTTCAGGGAGAACTCAGGTCATGCACCGAGGGCAGTCTGACAGGTTCGGAAGATGAGCAGTATTCGGAGGCCAAATTCCTGCAAGTTAAAGAGATCATTGAACGTTTTCGTGGGCGCCAGGGGCAGGCTGAGCAGGACCGGCGATGGACTGCAAAAGTGAGCGATGTACGCAACTGGTTCACTTTTGCGGCATCGGAGCGATGGTGCGAGGATAGGATGGAATATGAGCACTATTCGGATTCCGGCGGAAAATCTGGAGGTCAGAAAGAAAAGCTCGCCTATACCATTCTTGCGGCAAGTCTGGCATATCAGTTCGGCCTCGAATGGGGCTCGGTGCGTTCCAGATCTTTCCGCTTTGTGGTCATAGACGAAGCTTTTGGCCGTGGCTCGGATGAATCGGCGCAGTATGGACTCCGGCTATTTCAGAAAATGAATCTGCAGCTTCTTATCGTAACCCCGCTTCAAAAGATACATGTTATTGAACCCTTTGTGGCCGGCGTAGGTTTTGTACACAACGAGGAAGGCCGTTCCTCAAAGCTCCGTAATCTCACCATTGAAGAATACCGTGCGGAAAAGGCAAAGGCATCTCATGAGCTGGACAACGCCCTCTGATCTGCGCGCACAAGTGCAGAGGCTATGGGACAAGGGGCTGATTCTGGCCTCCTTGGTGAGCGGTGAGGAGATGTTCCCTAAACGTTTTACTCTCAAAAAACCTTCATCGGCCGAACTGGCCCGCCGTTTTGATGAGGTCAGGGCTTGGATATCCGATCTGCGGCAGGGGGCGCATTACCGCCTGGTTATGCGCGAGGTGAAACATCACATATTAGGCAACAATTCAGTGCCAGATGAGATATGGATAGATACCTTAGAGGATGCGCTTAACATCATAGGCAAAAGCCGGGATGTTAAGCGGTTCAGCGGACTGGTTGTCCTTACCTCTGAACGCCAGCCCCTTCTGTTGCCCTGGATTGCGAAGTACCCGCTAAAAGTTTTGGAATTGGCTTCCGAATGGCCTTTACTCCTGGATATAATAAATTGGATCCGGTCTCATCCACGGCCCGGGATATATCTGAGACAAGTAGATATCCCAGGAGTCCATACCAAGTTAATTGAAAAAAATCGTGCCATATTAAAAGAATTGTTGGACCTAGCCCTCCCTCCTGATGTTATTGACGCGGGGGCGGAAGGTATTGGTCAGTTTTGCCGGCGTTTTGGGTTTCTTGGAAAGCCTCTCCGTATCCGTTTTCGCATTCTTGACCCGGAATTGGTGTTACTGCCTACGGGCGCTGACCAGGACATTTCTGTCAATCAGGACGCTTTTAACCGTATCAACTTAAAAGTCGGCAGGGTATTCATTACTGAAAATGAAATCAACTTCCTGGCTTTTCCCAGCCTGCCGGATAGCATGGCCATTTTCGGTGCAGGTTATGGATTCGAAGTACTTGCGCGGGCCGATTGGCTGCATCAATGCGCTATTTACTACTGGGGCGATATCGATACTCACGGTTTTGCTATTCTTGACCAATTGCGTGCCTATTTCCCACAGGCGAGTTCCTTCCTGATGGATCGTAAAACATTGATGGCACATGGGCCCCAATGGGGCCTCGAACCACAGCCACTGCGCCGCGACCTTTTCAGGCTCAACTCGGAGGAACGGGAGTTATTTGAGGATTTGCGTAATGACAGAATAGGGCGAGCTTTAAGACTCGAACAGGAGAAGATTGGGTTTGGCTGGATCAAAGCCGCGCTAAATTCTATTGCTTTTTAAAAACATGCTCTCTCTCAAAAGGATCCGAGAATGGCGACCAGATATGCACACCTGCTTGACTAAAACAAAAATGTTTTAGGTTTTGTTGACGGGAAAGGGACTGCTACGATTTTGTGGAAAAGGGGGCTACAGACTCTGTAACCCCTTGATTTTCTTTGGCGTCCCCAATGGGATTCGAACCCATGTTACCGCCTTGAAAGGGCGATGTCCTAGGCCTGGCTAGACGATGGGGACTTCGATACTCAAAAATGAGACGAAAAATGAGCCGCGAAGGATTCGAACCTTCGACCCACGCCTTAAAAGGGCGTTGCTCTACCAACTGAGCTAGCGGCCCTCAATTAATCTTCCCCGCGGCTAAAACCGCGGTGAAGGTACACGCAATGACATATCCCTGGTCCCGCGTATTTTTGAGCG
Organism: Nitrospirota bacterium; assembly: GCA_021825295.1. Classification (GTDB taxonomy): domain Bacteria; phylum Nitrospirota; class Thermodesulfovibrionia; order Thermodesulfovibrionales; family JdFR-88; genus JAJYGJ01. Next base: position 16,272 of record JAKAHV010000018.1, on the reverse strand, counting down.
GGCAATATGCTCGCTCTCCATTTAAAAATATACCATACCTTCTGAAACAGCGTTTTGTCAATAACCAAACGGGCTTATGATATAATTACCTGTGAGGAAAATCGCTTTTCTCTGCACGGGGAATTCATGCAGGAGCCAGATGGCCGAGGGTTTCGCGAGGCTGCTTGGCCATGGGAAGATAGAGGTATGGAGCGCCGGCGTAATAGCGGCGGGTGTCAACGAAAAGGCCGAGGCCGTCATGCGGGAGGCCGGAGTGGACATATCCGGGCAATGGTCCAAGACGCTCGATGAGATACCGCTTGGCCAAATGGACCTCGTGGTCACGCTCTGCGGCAACGTCCGGTATTGCCCCGGCGTGCCTGCGGAGGTGAGAAAGCTTCACGTGCCGGTGAAGGACCCGGTTGGGGCCGCGGGCAGCCCGGAAGAGGTGCTGAACGAATTCCGCGGCGCAAGGGACGAGATCAAGGGGGTTGTAGCCCGCATACTCGATGGATTTACAGGGCCTCTTTCGGCTAGAACGGCCTTTTAATGATTGACTTTTTCGCCAAAAATTTAGTTAAATATAGGACTCTTGGATTCTGGAGGTAATGGCGTAATGTATGCGATAATAGAGACGGGCGGCAAACAGTACAAGGTATCCTCAGGGCAGAGGCTTGCAGTGGAGAAGCTCAGCGCCGGGGCAGGCCAGGAAGTGGTCTTCGACAAGGTGCTCGCGGTCGAAGGCGACAGCGGCCCGGTCTTCGGTTCGCCTTATCTCGCCGGGGCCTCAGTCACGGCGGAAATCCTTGGCGACGGGAAGGCCAGGAAAGTGCTTATCTTCCGGCAGAAGGAGAGAAAGGGCATGAGGAGGCTCAGAGGCCACAGGCAGCCCTATACTGATGTAAAGATCAAAGATATAAAGATCGGAGGCTAACGGACCATGGCTCATAAAAAAGGGGTTGGAAGCTCCAGAAACGGCCGGGACAGCGAATCAAAACGGCTGGGGCTGAAACGCTCGGGCGGCGCGCTTGTCAGGGCCGGCAACATCATCGTGCGGCAGAGGGGGACCCAGTACCATCCTGGGGTGAATGTCGGTATGGGCAGGGACCACACCCTGTTTGCGAAGGTCGACGGCGTGCTTGCGTTCGAGCGGAAAGACCGGGAAAGGCTGAAGGTCAGCGTATATCCTGCGGCCGCGAGCTAAGCCCCCGCATATACTGGAAATATCCGAAAAGGCGGTCCGGGCATGAGACCGCCTTTTTATTTTTTCTGAAGGCATGAAATTCATAGATTATGTAAAACTTCACCTGAAGGCCGGCGACGGGGGCAGCGGGCTGGTCAGCTTCAGGCGCGAAAAATATGTGCCCAGGGGTGGCCCGGACGGCGGCGACGGCGGAAGGGGAGGGCATGTAATATTGAGGGCCAGCGCGGAACTGGGCACCCTCCTGGACTTGAAGTACAAGAGCAGCTACGCCGCGGAGCGCGGCGAAAACGGAATGAAAAAGAAGATGCACGGACGAAACGGCATGGACCTGACAATACGCGTGCCCGTGGGGACGGTCATAACCGAGACCGCCACCGGCGCGATGATTGCGGACCTCGACGCCGACGGCATGGAGGCGATAGTCGTGAAAGGGGGAAGGGGAGGGCTTGGAAACTCCCATTTCGCGACGGCTGTAAGGCAGGCGCCGCGCTTTGCGCAGCCCGGCCTGCCCGGCGAGGAGAAGGAAGTGACCGTGGAGCTGAAACTCCTCGCGGACGTCGGGCTCATCGGGCTTCCGAACGCCGGGAAATCGACGCTCATATCCGTGATCTCATCGGCCAGGCCGAAGATCGCGGATTACCCTTTTACCACCCTGGAGCCAGTCCTCGGGGTCGTGAAATACGGCGATTATCGCAGTTTTGTGGTGGCCGACATACCGGGGCTCATAGAGGGGGCCCACCGCGGGGTAGGCCTTGGCTTCCAGTTCCTGAGGCACGTGGAACGCACCAAAATCCTTCTGCATCTTGTGGATGTTTCGATAACGTCCGTAGGGGAGCCGGCGGACAACCTGACAAAGATAAACCGGGAGCTCGCCCTTTACAGTCCCGGGCTCGTGAAGAAGCCCCAGGCCGTTGCCGCCACCAAGATAGACTCCGCCGATCCGGAGAAGCTTTCGGCCCTCAGGGAGCACTGCGAAAAAAAAGGGCTTGACTTCTTTGCCCTGTCTGCCGTAAGAAAAACCGGTGTTGACGGACTCCTGGAATACCTGGCAAGGAGGGTAGGGGAGCAGGGCAAATGAGGCTCATCGTCAAGATAGGCTCTAACATACTTTCAGCCAGGGAGGGCGGCCTCGATGAAGGGCGCATGCGCAGCCTGGCGGCCGACATCTGCCTGGTCTCGGGAGAGGGCAACGAGGTGGTCGTCGTCTCCTCAGGCGCGATTGCGGCAGGCGTGGGGAAACTGGGGTTAAAGAAAAAGCCCTCGGACATAAGGCTTAAACAGGCCGCCGCGGCGGTGGGCCAGACACAGCTCATGTGGCTATATGAGAAACTCTTCAGGGAAAAAGACAAGAAAGTCGCCCAGATACTTCTGACCAGGGACGTCTTCACGGACCGCGTAAGGTACATAAATGCCAGGAACACCATTTTTACCCTTATCGGTCTTGGCGTGATACCGGTCATAAACGAGAACGACACTGTATCGATGGACGAAATACGGTTTGGAGACAACGACCAGCTCGCGGCGCTGGTGGCCTCGCTGTTGGAGGCCGACAGGCTTGTCATCCTCTCCGATGTCGAGGGCCTTTTTACGGCCGACCCCAGGCACGATCACCAATCGAAACTCATCCCCGTTGTCTCCGGGATAACCGCGGAGATAGAAAAGCTGGCCGGCGGGGCGGGCAGTCCGGTGGGCACGGGCGGCATGTACTCCAAGGTCATGGCGGCAAAAAAGGCGATGAGCGCCGGCATTACCGTGAACATAATAAACGGCAAGAAAAAGGGGTTGCTGCCGGAGCTGATTCACGGGCGGCCCTGCGGAACGGAATTTCGCCCCGGCAACGGAAAGCTCCCGGCAAGAAAGGGATGGATAGCCTATGGGCTGAAGGCAAAGGGCAGACTTGTAATCGATGAGGGGGCAAAAGAGGCCATCCTCACCAGGGGCAAGAGCCTCCTTCCCTCCGGGATAACGCAGGTGGAGGGAATTTTCGACAGGGGGGATCCCGTTTACCTGGTCTCGCTCTCCGGGCAGCGCCTGGCAAAGGGGCTTTCCAACTATTCCTCCGGCGAGATCGAAAGGATAAAGGGCCGAAGGTCCTCCGAAATAAGCGCGACCCTCGGGTACACCTACTCCGATGAAGTGGTCCACAGGGACAACCTTGTAGTCGTAGCGTAGAGCAGCCCCATCGCAACCTCAAGTTGTTTTTTTCTTGACTGCCGGGCATGTGTAATGATATAAAAACACCTATGCACGGCCGGTCCAGGGAGATTGCCAGTTGCCGGGACATTTTCAAAGACCTCTCAAACGCGTTCAAGACCATCAAATTATACCCGGGGCCGAATCCCGTCACTCAAAACCTGATCGGGAAACTCCATAAAAACCTCTGCTCTTTCCTGGACGAGTATGGCGAAATGGAGGCGGATGTCACACGGTTCAGCCTCGTTTACAAGGGGCATGAGGTCTACGGCAGGCCGGAGAAAACCGGCAATATGGCTTTTTCTCTTTTTGCGGCGGGGATAAGGGGATTTACTTTCAAAAAAGGGCTTGAAGAGGATGAGACAGGAACCTTCCTGGCGATGCTGAAACAAACGCGGGAATTGACTCACTGGCCCGGCCAAAGGCATATCGTTGTCAAAATTTCAAGAGACGATTTTAATTTTTTCTGCGCTGCCGGGCCGGGCGCCGCTTCGACTCTTAAGAGTGGCATAATCCGGCCGGCGGAACCCGGAGGGGCAAGGGCAAGCGCCGGATGGGGCCCGTTTGAAGCCGGCAGGTTCCTGGCCTGCCTGGACGGCGGCGATGAATCGGGCCGGCTTTTTTCGGACGGGATACTCACGCTGGCCGGGGCCATGATGCAGAGGGGCGATGCATCCGGTTTTCTCGCTCTGTTGAAAAAGCTTGGCGCGCTCCTGGGCTCGCAGCCGGGCCGGGCGCAGGCGGCGATACAAACCGTTATAGGGCGGCTCTCCTGCCTGGAGACCGCTACCTGGTTTCTTGAGAAATCAAAAAACCGGCAGGAAGCGGAGGATTATCTTTTTCTCATAAGCCCGTTTGCGGCTGACACGCTGATAAACCTGCTCGGCCAGTCCGGGGACAGGCGCATGAGGAGGCTCATCTGCAACGTGCTGGCCATCATAGCCTCACGCAGGCTGGAGGCGTTTAGCAGATATCTGACGGACCGCCGCTGGTACCTGGTAAGAAACATCATAATGGTGCTCGGAATGAGCGGCAACCCGGCGGCGCTGGATCTGATAGAGCGTGCCGTCCGGCATCCGGCCCAGAAGGTCAGGCGCGAGTGCGTAAGGGCCGTTCAGAGGCTGGGCGCGGAAGGGGGCGACAAGGTGCTTGCGGTCCTTGTCTTCGACCCGGACAGCAGGGTGCGAAGGGGCGCCTTGAAGGCGCTCCTGAGGAGGCGGTTGCACGCAGTTGAATCCTCCCCGGAGGCAGAAGCCGCGCGCAGCGGGCCGGAAAAAACATTTCTCCTCGTGAAAAGGAGCGTCTCGGCCCCGGATTTCCCCCTAAGGGCGTATGAGGAAAAAAGGGAGTTTTTGGAGGCATTCGGCTTTCTGGGCGGGCAAAAAGCATATCCCGCGCTCAGGAAATTTTTTTCCTCCCGGGGGATGCTGTCTACGAGGAGGCGGGACGAGCTGCGCGCGGCCTCGGCCTTCGGACTCGCCCATATCCCGCTTGCCGAGGCGTCCCTGATGCTGGAGGAGGGCGCCCGCTCCAGAAAACGGATGCTGAAGACCGCCTGCGCCCTGTCGCTTGAACTCAGGCGGAAGAGATTTTTATTTTCGGGGCCCGCGGGACTTGCCCGCGTGTAAGGGGGCCTTTTCCGCAGGGTTTATTCGAACCTATGCTTCGTCTTCAGGGCTTCCATGAGGGCGCCTCTCATCTCGGTAAAGACACGGATATTTTCTTTCTTCATGAAATCCAAATAGGTATAGAGGTGCGGCACGAACGTCTTTCCCTTTGCGCTCCAAAGCAGGGTGGCCTCGCCATAAATCCCCCTGCCAAGATATACGCGGTGCGCGTAGTCCTTGGTGCTTGCAAGGACGAGCTTGGCGGGGGTGATGTAGCCGGGATCGATATTGACCTTCCTTTTCCCCTCCACCGACAGGCCGGACTCCACCCGGTTGGTCTTCAATTTGATTTCCGCTATCTCCCCCGGGTCGATCAGGCCGAAGAAGAGGAATTTTCGTTTTATCGAATGGCCCAGCTCCGCCATATAATAATCCGAATGCCAGAGGGAGGCGGGCGTCTCGCGCCCTATCCCGCCCAGCTCCGCCTGAAGCATGCATTTTGCCTTTTGAAGGAAATCCTCGGTCCCGTAGAGGAGCCCGGCAAAGAGCAGGGCTTCCCGGGGCTTTCTAGGCGAGCCCATTATTCTTTTATGAGTTTTTCGATGAAGGCGGACACTTCGGGCGCGTCCCAGTTTTCGGGGCCGATCACCTTGCCCTGAAGTATGCCGTTTTTGTCGACCAGGTAGCTTTCGGGCACGCCGGTGAGACCGTAAGCGGCGGCCGCCCGGCCGCCAGGGTCCGTATAGACCGTCCAGTTGTAGGAATGCCTGGACAGATAGATGTTTGCATCTTGCCGTGAATCTCCGTAGAGGACCGAGAGCAGCTTGAAATCGGGATATTTTTTGAGCTTTTCATAGAGGCGGTGGAGGCTCGGGTTTTCCATGTCGCAGGAGCCGCACCAGGTGGCCCAGAAATTTATAAGCACAACCTTGCCCCTCAAACCGGAGAGTTTCACGAGGCTCCCTCCAGGGGCGGCCACGGTAATATCGGGCGCCGCAACTCCGATTACGGTCTTTGTCTGGGACGCGGTCGGGGCCTGTGCGGACGACGGGGTTTTGGGCCCGGCCTTGCATGATGATAAAAATAAAAAAGCGGGAAACAGGGCCGCAAGAAAAAACTTGAGGGCTGTTTCCCGCATTTCAGGTCTTCAGTTTACGCTGCTGAGCACGTTTTCTTCGGCCTGGATGAAGGCGGGCGCGCCACCTTCGATGACGACCTTTACCTTCGTGCCTTCCTTGAACTTGCCCTTCAGAATCTCTTCCGAGAGGGGGTCTTCTATCTCTTTCTGTATCGCCCTTCTCATGGGTCTCGCCCCATAAGCGGCCTGGTAATATTTGTCGACCAGCCATTCCTTGACCTCGGGGGCAAGCTCCACAAGAAGCTCCTGCTCCACGAGCTGTTTGTTCGTCTCGGACACCAGCAGGTCTATTATCTGGAACAGGTGCTCCTTTTCGAGCTGATGGAAGACGATGGTCTCGTCCACCCTGTTGAGGAACTCCGGGTTGAACGTCTTTTTCAGGGCCTCCAGCACGCTCGTTTTTATCTTCTGGTACGTCTCGGCGGACGAGCCGGTCTGGAACCCCAGGGGGGTGGCCTTTTCGATGAACCTGGCCCCCAGATTGGAGGTCATTATGATGACCGTGTTCTTGAAGTCCACCCTGCGGCCGAAGCTGTCCGTCAGCACGCCCTCGTCCAGCACCTGCAGGAGGATGTTGAAGACGTCCGGATGGGCCTTTTCTATCTCGTCGAAGAGCACCACGGAGTAGGGGCGTTTCCGGATTTTCTCGGTAAGCTGCCCGCCTTCCTCATAGCCGACATAGCCGGGCGGCGCCCCCGTGAGCCTTGATACATTGAACCTCTCCATGTACTCGGACATGTCTATCTTCACCAGGGCGTTTTCATCGTTGAAGAGAAACTCGGCCAGCGCCTTGGCAAGCTCGGTCTTTCCGACCCCGGTCGGTCCGAGGAAGAAGAAGGAGCCTATGGGTTTGCGCCTGCTCTTCAGGCCGGCCCTCGACCTCCTTATCGCCTTCGCGATGACCTTTATCGCCTCTTCCTGGGCGATGATGCGCTTGTGCAGCTCGCCCTCCATCCTCAGGAGCTTCTCGGATTCCTTTTCCTCCAGCTTTATAAGCGGTATGCCGGTCATCTTTGCCACGGTGTAGGAGACGTCCTCTTCCTTTACGACCGGGACCTCTTTCTGGAGGTTGGTCCTCCACTGCGACTTGAGCTGATCGTAGAGCTTTTTCAGGCGCTCCTCTTCCGTACGCAGCGAGGCTGCCTTCTCAAGGTCATGGAGCCTGATGTACAGGTTCTTCTCCTTGGTAAGCCTGGCCAGGTCCGCCTCAAGCTCCTTCAGCTCGGCCGGCGGTATGTAGCGTTTCAGCCGCAGCCTTGCCCCCGTCTCGTCTATTACATCGATTGCCTTGTCCGGCAGGAACCGGTCGGTTATGTAACGGTCCGAGAGTTTTACGGCCTGCTCAATCGCGTCCGTGTCGTACTTGACCTTGTGATGCGACTCGTAGCGGCTCTTCAGGCCGTCCAGTATGCCTATAGCCTCCTCCACCTGGGGCGGCTGCATATAGACGGGCTGGAACCTCCTTTCGAGAGCGCCGTCTTTTTCGATGTACTTCCTGTATTCATTCGGCGTTGTCGCGCCTATGCACTGAATCTCACCCCTTGAGAGGGCGGGTTTGAGCATGCTGGAGGCGTCCACGGAGCCCTCCGCCGCGCCTGCGCCGATGATCGTATGGAACTCATCTATGAAGAGTATGATGCCCGATGACTGGGTAATCTCCTTCATCACGACCTTCAGGCGTTCCTCGAACTGGCCCCTGTACTTGGTGCCGGCGATGAGCGCCCCCAGGTCCAGCCCGACTATGCGCTTGCCAAGCAGGTTTTCCGGCACGTCCCCGGATACGATCTTCTGGGCCAGCCCTTCAACAATCGCCGTTTTGCCGACGCCAGGCTCGCCGATTATCGCCGGGTTGTTCTTTATGCGCCTTCCCAGAATCTGCATGATCCGCTCGATCTCGTCCTCTCTGCCGACGACGGGATCCAGCTTGCCCTCGCGGGCCATCTGGGTCAAATCTCTTCCGAATTCATCCAGGGCCGGGGTCGTGCTCTTCTTCTCCTTCGGCTGCGTATAGGCCTTCATGGAGAGGTTTATTGTGAGCTGCCTTGCGCCCAGCAGGTTCGCGCCAAAGTTGCGCAGCACCTTTCCGGCGATCCCCTCGTCCTCGCGGATGATCCCCAGAAGCAGGTGTTCGCTTCCTATGTAATTATGGCCCAGGAGCCTGGCTTCCTCCACCGCGAGCTCAAGGACCTTTTTTGCCCTGGGCGTGAAAGGCACGTCGCTGAAGGTGTGGACATTCGTACCCATGGGGATGTTTCTTTCCACTTCCGCCTTCAGCTCTTCGGTTGTAAGCCCCATTTTCTTAAGGATAATAACAGGAAGGGAGTCTTCTTCCCTCAGGAGCGCCAGGAGCAGGTGTTCGGTGCCAAGGTAATCATTCTGGCGCTTTTCCGCCTCCTCTTTGGCGTATATGATTATCTTTCTGCCTCTCTCGGTAAACTTCTCAAACATCTTAAAACCTTCCTTATTTTGATCCCTGTGCGGGTTTCTTTATCCCTAAAAACATGATACCCCCTGGAAGCGCTAAAAGTCAATGAGACCCTTTAAAAACAGGAAATTACAGCCTTCACGGAAAAACAATCTGATCGCGCCGGATCCCCCTCTCATTACTTCTTAATCGGATAAAATGCTAAAATTATTTAATTGCAGTTTATTCATTAAAGAAGGGGCGCCGGAGGATCAGGTCCAAAGGGTAACAGAGATGGATGGCGCGGTATTGATAGTCGAGGACGAAAAAGACATAAGGGAGCTTATAGATTACAACCTGAGGAAGCAGGGTTTCAGGACCGAAACCGCCAAGGATGGGGCGGAGGCCTTGAGGAAGATACGCGATGGCAGGGCTGGCATCATAATCCTGGACCTGATGCTGCCGGAGATAGACGGCATGGAACTCTGCAGGCTCATAAAATCCGACACCGATGAAGCGGTCCGGCAGTTGCCGGTAATAATGCTGACGGCCCGCTCCGAGGAGATAGACAAGGTGCTGGGGCTTGAACTCGGTGCGGACGACTATATTACGAAACCGTTCAGCACAAGGGAGCTTGTCGCGCGGGTGAAGGCGGTGCTCAGGCGATACAGGGTTTCTGCCGGGGCCGGCGAGGCGGGCGAGGCGGCAGGAAAGATAATAAAGGCCGGGGAGATCGTCATAGACGAGGAGAAATACACGGTGAAGAAGCGGGGCCTGCAGCTTGATTTGAGCGCCGTGGAGTTCAAGCTCTTTTTGTACCTTGTCCGCAGGCCCGGCAGGATCATGAGCCGCGATTTCCTCCTGGATGCGGTATGGGGCAACGAGTCGTACGTGGAGCCCCGCACCGTGGACGTCCATATAAGACGGTTGCGGGAAAAGATAGAGGACGACCCCTCGGACCCCTGCTACATACTTACCAAAAGGGGGGTGGGGTATTACTTCACCGAGAAGGAGCCCTGTCCGTGACCCGGATTGTTCTGGCAATCCTTTGCCTTTCATTGCTGTATTTCGCCTTCAGGACGATCGTTTTTCTGCGGAGGTTTTCCGAGCTTGACGGGTTTGTAGACGAGCTTGTGAAGGGCGGCCTGTCCAGGCGGCTTTACCTGAAGGGCAAGCGGGGTTTTTCAAGGATCATGTACAATTTGAGCGTCCTTGCCGCCAACCTGGAGGAGAAGGAGCTTGAAAACCAGGGGCTTAAAGACAGGCTGTCGGTCTTGCTCAGAAACATTCCGGACGGCATCGCCCTCATCGACTCCAAGGACAGGATAAAGACGGTGAATCCGGCCTTCGAGGGCATACTTTTTCTGAAGGCAGCAAATCTGGCCGGAAAGGGGCTTGCCGAATCTGTAAACGTCATGGGGCTCGGCAGCCTCATAAATTCCGCAAGGCAAGGCAATGCGCAGGTGAAAGAGACCTTTTCCTTCAACTCCAAGTTCATAGAGATCACGGCTACCCCCTTTTCCAGTGCCGGAAGGAAGCAGTACGCCGGCCAGGTGGTGGTCTTCCGGGACGTGACCGCCGACCGGAGGATAGACGAGATAAGGAAGGATTTTGTCGCGAACGTCTCTCACGAGCTGAAGACCCCGGTTACCGCGATAAGGGGATATGTCGATACCCTGCTTGACGGCGCCATGGAAGACAGGCAGGACCTCTCCAGGTTCCTGAACGTTATCGGGTTCCAGGCGGGCAGGATGGAGCAGCTTATCAAAGACCTCATAGAGCTTTCGAAGATAGAGTTCGGGGCCATGGCGATAGAGAAAAAGCCGGTCAATCTTCAGGAGGTAGTCGGCAGGGCGGTTTCGCTTTTCGAGGAAAAGGCGGCCGCAAAGGGCATCTACCTCAAAAAGGACATATCTGAGGAGTGTTCCATCGAGGCCGACCCCGGAATGCTGGCGCAGATACTTACAAACCTCCTGGACAACGCGGTGAAGTATACGGACACGGGCGGGGTTGTGATCAGGGTCAGGGAGACGGACGACTGGCGCTGCACACTTTCGGTGCAGGACACCGGCATAGGCGTTCCCAAAAAATACATCCCAAGGCTCGGAGAGAGATTTTTCAGGGTTGATCCTTCCCGGTCGAGGGAACTGGGAGGCACCGGGCTTGGCCTCGCCATCGTAAAACACCTCGTGCTTGCCCAAGGCTGGAAGATGCACATCGACAGCGACTTCGGAAAAGGGACAACCGTGAGGATTTACATCAATTAGCCCTCAAACCAGAGCGGATTTTCCCTTCAAACAAATTGTCTTAGAATAACGAAGCTGAATTACACAACTGTCCAAAATAATTCAAAAAGATTTTCCATTAATGGGCTTGCAAAAACTTATTTAGGAAAGTTATTTGGGCAACAACCCGGCATGGACAGTTTCATGGCCCCGCGGGTTATGATGTGGGCGGCAGGACTTTTCAAAAGCCCGGCCGGAGTGGAGTTTTGAGCGGAGGTGTTGAACGCATTTGAACAGCAGGGCTAAAAAAATCGTTTTAAAACGGGAGAATGGAATTTTTAGCTTGAACAAAAAAAACAAAAAAAGAGCTTGCTGTAACATTGCCGTAACATTGGCCGGGTATACTTGGGCGGAAGCGATCATGAGCACGATGGAGAGAGAGGCCGCCGGTTTGGCGATTTCGGTCAGAAAAGCCCGTTATCACAGGAGAAACCCGCTGGATATTCTTTTTTCCGCCGTAACCGCGCTTGCCGCCCTGAGCGTGGTTGCCATAACCTTCGGCATCCTTTACATACTGCTCAAGGAATCCTGGCCGGCCATCCAGAAATTTGGCGTCCTGAAATTCGTCACCGGGACGGACTGGGACCCCGTGGCGGAATCGTTCGGGGCGGCGACCAACCTCTTTGGCACGGCCGTCACAACCGCCCTTTCGCTGCTGATAGCAATCCCCGTGGCGATTGGCATCGCTATATTCGTGACCGAGATAGCTCCTGACTTTCTCAAGGGGCCGATAGGCGCTGCAATCGAGCTTCTGGCCGCCATCCCGAGCATCATCTACGGCATGTGGGGGCTCTTTACGCTTGCCCCCCTGATGGCCTCGCACATAGAGCCCGCCCTCATGAACAGCGTGGGCAGACTGCCCCTCATCGGCAGGCTCTTTCAGGGCACCCCGATGGGCATAGACATGTTTACGGCGAGCCTGATACTGGCCATCATGATAATACCTTTTACGGCCAGCATCTCCAGGGACGCCTTTAATCTGACCCCCTCGATAGTCAAGGAGTCCGCCTACGCCGTGGGGGCCACGAAGTGGGAGGTCATGAAAAACGTCGTCATCCCGTACTCTAGGTTGGGCATCTTCGGCGGCGTGGCCCTTTCCCTGGGGCGGGCGCTTGGTGAGACGATGGCCGTGGCCTTTGTCCTGGGCAACAACCACCAGATAACGGCCTCTCTTTTCGATGCCGCGGCCACCATTACGGTGACGCTCGCCAACGAATTCACGGAGGCCTCGTCAAAGCTGTATCTTTCGTCGCTTTTTTACCTTGCGCTCCTTCTTTTCGTGCTGAGCTTCATAATACTAGCGGGCGCGAAGATTTTTTTGATCAGGTCGCAAAAAAAGCTCCCGGGGGAGGCATAGTTGACGGGGCGTGAAAGGATAAGGAGGCTTGAAAGCCTCTCCGCGCTTTCCCTGAGCACTCTGGCTGCGCTTTTCGGCATCTTCTGGCTGGTGTTCATACTGGGCGATGTCGTGCTCCAGGGGGCAAAGGCGATCAGGCCGGCCCTTTTTCTTCAAGACCCCGCGCCGGCCGGGGTCCCGGGCGGGGGGCTTAGAAACGCATTCATAGGGCAGTTGCTAATCACCATTTTTGCCACGGGGATGGGCGTGCCCGTTGGCATACTTGGCGGCACGTTTTTGGCGGAATACGCCCGGGGCAGGAGGATTTCGCATTACATAAGCATGCTGTCGGACATCATGGTGAGCGTACCCTCGATAGTGGTGGGCACATTCATCTACGCCCTCATGGTAAAGCCGCTGGGCCATTTCAGCGGATGGGCGGGGGCGGCCGCCCTCGCCGTAATCATGATACCGGTCGTGCTTCGGACGACCGAGAACATGCTCGCCCTTGTGCCCTGGACGCTGAGGGAGGCGGCCTTCGCGCTTGGCGCCCCGTATTACAAGGTGATAATCCAGGTGGTCTACCGCGGCGCCATCACAGGCATATTCACCGGGGTGCTGCTGTCGATTGCGAGGGTGGCCGGGGAGACGGCGCCCCTTCTGTTTACCTCATTCAACAATTCCTTCTTTTCGGTGAACATGAACCAGCCCATCGCTTCGCTCACCGTCACCATATTCCAGTACGCGATGGGGCCTTATTCCGACTGGCATGCCCAGGCTTGGGCGGCCGCCCTGGTCATAACGCTGGTGATCCTGCTTGTGACGGTCGCCGGCAGGATTGCGATACGGCTGAGGTACGGCAGGAAATGAACCAGCTTGACATCGAGGTAAAAAACCTGAGTTTCCGCTACTCGGGCAACCACCAGGTCCTGAACAGCATAAACCTTGGCATCTACAAAAACACGGTGACCGCCCTCATCGGGCCGTCGGGCTGCGGCAAGACCACGCTGCTGAGGTGCTTCAACCGCATGCACGACCTCTATCCCGGCAACAGGTACGAGGGCGAGATAATATTCCAGGGCATGAACATCCTCGCTAAAGACATAGACCTCATAGACCTCAGGAGCCGCATAGGCATGGTATTTCAGAAGCCGACCCCCTTCCCCATGTCCATATTCGACAACATAGCCTACGGCCCCAGGCTCAGGGGGATCCGCAGAAAATCTCTTTTGTCCGAGAAGGTCGAGCGCGCGCTGAAGCAGTCCGCGCTTTGGGACGAGGTGAAAGATAAACTCCATGAGAGCGCCTATGCCCTGTCCGGCGGGCAGCAGCAGAGGCTGGTCATCGCCAGGGCGCTTGCCGTGGAGCCCGAGGCGCTGCTCTTTGATGAGCCCACTTCGGCCCTGGATCCGATATCGACCGCCAAGATAGAGGAGCTGATTGAGGAACTAAAGGAAAATGTTACAATTATAATCGTCACGCATAACCTTCAGCAGGCCGCCCGCATTTCCGAGTGGACGGGTTTTTTGATGCTTGGCGACCTGGTTGAGTTCGACAGGACGGAGAAGATTTTCACCGTCCCGAGGGAAAAGCTTACGGAGGATTACGTGACGGGCAGATTCGGATAGAATGCGCTGCTCCGGCGGCCCGGGATACACAGAAGAGTTGAAAGGAGATAATATTTGACGTGCCTGTAAGGGAAGAGGACTACAGGAGGCTAAGGGAGAACCTGCTGGCGATGGCGGGACTTGTGCAGACTGCCATAAGGGAGTCCGTCAGGAGCCTTGTCGAGCGGGACACGGAGGCGGCCAGGACGGTCATCGAAGGCGACCGGCGGATCAACTCCTATGACGTGAAGATCGACGAGGAATGCATAGAGCTCATCGCACTCCGGCAGCCGATGGGCAGGGACCTGCGCTTCCTTACCACCGCCATGAAGATCACCACCGACCTGGAGCGGATAGCCGACAACGCCGTGAACATCGCCGAGAGGGCGCTCGAGCTGGACGAGGAGCCCATCCTTAAACCCTACATCGATATCCCCCGCATGGCGGAAATATCGGGGGAGATGGTCAAAGACGCCATAGACGCCTTTCTCAATGAAGACACCGAGCTCGCCATCCGGGTCATCAAGCAGGACGATGAGATAGACGACCTGAACGAATCCGTCCTCATGGAGCTTACCTTCGTCATGACACAGGACCCCGGGACCGTCTCCCGCGCGATGAAAGTCAGCTACATCTCAAAATACCTTGAGCGCATAGGCGACCACGCCACCAATATCGCCGAAATGGTCGTCTATATGGTCAGGGGAAGGATCATCAGACACATGCTCCCGAAGGAATTCGAGGGGCTGGAAGAAAAATAAGACACAAAAACACTCCCTCTAGACATCAAGTTTTACTTTAATAAATTTCCACAACTGCTTGGAAATAAATGTAAATACCTATTATATACGATCAAAGATCGATTCCTGCCTCCACAAACGGCCCCGTGAACTCCGTATCCAGGTTGATATCGTGCCTGTCGATCCTCATGCTGTCGTACCTGTAGCCCACAGCGATGAAGACGGGTCTGACCGGGACCAGCTTTACCCTGCCTAATAAGTCCAGATAGTGTTCGGAGCCGAACACCAACCCCCTTGCCTCGCCCTCAATACTGAGCCTGGAAGATGCCCTGAATCTCGCCCCGACGTAGAGCAGGGGCACCACGATAGTCGAACTCTCGGTAACACTTGCATTGTTCTGGGTTACCGAGGTCCTGTATTCGATCACCCTGGCGTTGACGCCCGCGTCCACATTGAATATGCGCCTCGCGGGCCATGGGATGAGCGAATAATAAGGGGTGATGTCGTAATGGTTAAGCTGGGTCTCCGAACTGAAGGGCGTGCCGGCGGCAAATGCGGCGCCGCCGAACGCGAAGGGATGCGGCAATGCGTTTTCACCTTGGAATTTAACGAATGTGGCCATGAAATACATGTTTGGAAGCATGGCAGGCAGGTGGACCTTCAGTCTGGCCGTAAACCTGTCTTCATGCGTGTAATTGAGGTCTCTCCTCATATCCAGGGTGTCCCCCAGATAGGAGAGATTTCCGGCGGGCTCCTGCGGCCAGATTCCAGCGGCGGCCTCGATATCAGCGGCATGGGAGGAGGCCGGCATGATAAAGACAAGCGGCAGAAGCGCCATACATATGCGTAAAAGGCGCGAAAAAAAGGAAGCGCGCCTGAGAGGATTCGAACCTCCGACCCTCGGCTCCGGAGGCCGATGCTCTATCCGCTGAGCTACAGGCGCGTCAAGGGTGCTGGGGTGGGCGATGGGGATCGAACCCACAACCACTGGAGCCACAGTCCAGTGCTCTGCCAGTTGAGCTACGCCCACCACCCCCATTTGAAAGACGTGTTTGAAAATATTAAAGCCGCTGTTTAATAGACGCGCCTGAAGGGTTCCAGAAAACCCCAGCCCCGCGAGGGGCCATCGACGCGCTAATTTATTTTACTAATATATTGTTTTTTAAGTAAAGCTTAAAATGCCGCCGACCCGTCCATAGTCTTGCCGCAGGAAGCACAAATCCTCTCCACCTGACCCTGCCACATCCGGACCCGCCAGATACCAACGAGTGTGTTCCTCCGGGCCTGCGTCAGATTTGTGGGGCAAGGCGGGGCATCTGCCCGCTCCTTCCGCTCAGCGCGCGTTTTCCCTTCCGGGCGTAAGTCCCGCTGCGGTCCCGCCGGGGCGGGATTGCCGCCAGGGGCGAATATCAATTTATTCTTAAGATGCGGTCCGCCGTGATCCGTTCGGCTTGGGAACCAGTCCCGTAAACCACTCCTCTTGCCTCAGGCCCGATCAGTTTCTCCCATGCAAATATTCGAGGCAGATGTGATTCCGGATACATCTTTCGGTTGCCGTCGTCGGTTATAGTTGACCGTCACAGGTGAGGCGTTCGCGATTTAAAAACCTCGAATATCTCTGAATTGCGGACTTGAGTACCCAGTTTTATCAGCCGGAGGTGTATCCAGTGAAGTTTCCAAAAACCAGAATCTGCAGGTCAGGGGGCCGTCTGTCCGCGCGCGCGGGGTTCAGGCTGGCTATATTGTTAACCCTTGCGGCGGCATGGCTTCTTCTTGCGG
>JAKAHV010000017.1 GCA_021825295.1 Nitrospirota bacterium | reverse complement strand
CCGGAGGTGTATCCAGTGAAGTTTCCAAAAACCAGAATCTGCAGGTCAGGGGGCCGTCTGTCCGCGCGCGCGGGGTTCAGGCTGGCTATATTGTTAACCCTTGCGGCGGCATGGCTTCTTCTTGCGGCCGGCGGCGCGTTTGCCGCCACGTATTATGTATCTCCCGGCGGGTCGGACTCTGCGGCCGGGACGAGCTCTGCGCCATGGGGGACGTTCTCCCACGCGATGCCGGCTCTCAGGCCCGGCGACACCCTGTACCTGGAGGACGGCACATACAACCAGTCGCTCAATATCAGCGTATCTGGCTCAAGCGGCGCATACGTCACGGTCAAGGCGCTCAACGACGGCAAGGCCATTGTGAGCACAACCTATCCCACGAGCCCGCTGGTGATATACAACCGGTCTTACGTAGAGGTGGACGGCATAAACTTCAGAAACAGCGGGGCGTATGACAGCAACACATATTGCGCCACGGACGGAAACGGCTACAGCAACGTAAACGGCATCAACATTTACAATTCCAACCACATAATATTGAGAAGGGACGTAGCCAACGGCGCGTCCGGCTGCAACTCCGCGGTGATCGGTCTTGCCGCGGTGAGCGACAGCCTGCTTGAGGACTGCGCGGGGTCCGGGCAGGGCAGGGTGGTGCTCAACATGAACAGCTGCAACAACATCACCATAAGGCGCTGCTGGCTCAGGTACACGGGCCCGAGCACGGGCGGCGGGGACACCGCCAACATCACGCAGGTTTATGACTCCGACAATGTGCTCATGGAAAACAACATAGGGGTCAACTACACGGGCGAAGGCATTGAATTCTTCAACACATGGGCCCATTACGGGTCGGATTACGGGAACAAGTTTTACGGGAATATCGCATGGAGTCCCTATGCCGGGGTGGCCGGTGCGCTTTTTCTTGATTCCGCCGAATGCGGGGAAACCGTAAGCGGGACCGTTTTTTCGGATAACGTCGGGATTGTAGGCAGCGGGGGATGGAATGCCGAGGTTGTGAACTCGGCCCCGAGTGACGGCACCATTTACACCAATAATACCTTCGTCGGGGGCAGCGGCCTTGTTATGGCGCATCGCGGTGGCTGCTCCAATCAGGCCTCAGTGGCGCAGAATGTATCGGGCAATTCCTGGGTCAGTCTCTCTCCCGCCATGTCCGGAGACACGATAGAGGCGCACGATTACAACAATTATTACAATGTCGGCAGCGTAGGGGCCGGCTTGAGTTCCAATGAGACACAATTGAACCCGGATTATCCTACCTCCACCTACGGCCTTGGCGCCTACCTGATGGCGCCGCCCGCGCTGAAGGGCAAGGGCGGGAGCGGGTCCGACATCGGGGCAAACGTCCTGTATGAATATGTCAACGGGACCCTGACCTCGACGCCGCTTTGGCCCTGGCCGATGGAGAGCAGGATAGCCGCCGAGTTCGGAGTCAGCCCCACCTATGCCAATGACGGGGCGGGACACACCGGGGGGCTCTGGAAAACATTGAGCGGCATACCCACCCGGACGAGCGCAAGCTCCAGCAGCACGTCAACCCCACCAAGCGGAAGCACGACGACCAGCTCTTCCTCTGGAGCGGGCAGCGGCACATCAACCTCGACAGGCGGAAGCACGACTGCCGGTTCTTCGGGGACGGGCGGAAGCACCGCCGGCAGCACATCGACCGGCGGCGGTACGGGTTCCACCACGGGGACGAGCGGCACATCAACCTCGACGGGCGGAAGCACGACGGCAAGCACATCCGGCAGCCAGACTGGCGCCTCATCCACTGGCGGGACCACTGCCACTTCTTCTTCCGGTGGCACTGCCGGCACATCGGGACCATCGGGTACAACCGGCGAGCCCGGCACAACATCCTCTACTTTCGCGCCGCCCCAGCCAGTGTCGCCCGCCAATGGCGCCACTACCGGGACCACCGTTACCTTCCAATGGGATGGACTAAATACCAGCGGCGTGCAATACAAGCTTTTTTTAAGCACGCAGAGCAACTTCTCAAACAGCGTAGGCATAAATGTGGCGATGAGCCGGACAGGCGGCGATTCATATGCCAGCCGCTACGGGGCCGGTCTTCTGCTCTTCGGATTTGTCTTCTCCATCGGGATCAGAAACAGAAGAAAACTAATTCTGCTTCTGGCGGCGGCAGCCCTTTCCGCGGTCCTTCTGGCCTCCTGCGGCTCGTCGTCTTCGCCCTCCGGCAGCAGCGCGGCTACCGGCTCCGCCAGCGCGGTATCCTATACCGTGGCGGGACTTTCCAGCAACACCAAATATTACTGGAAGGTGGAGGCGGTAAGCAGCGCGGGCCAGCAGGTTGACAGTCCGGTAAGCTCTTTTGTAACCAATTAGGCCGGGGAAAGATTACGGCAAAGGGGGCCTTCCAGGCCCCCTTTTTTTATAAGACAAATTTTTCTGCAAATACCGCAGCCGGTTTTTTCATATGCCGGCGGGCATTTCCCGGTCCGGGGCAAATGTCTTGCGCGGCCTGATGGCCGTTGCCGCTCCATATTCCGGTTGATATACTTTTCATAGCATGGCACACGGGAGGGGCATCCATCAGCATACTCGTAAAAATATTTGGCAGGCCGCTTCATCCTTCCGAGCACAAGCACGGCTATGAAATCGCCCTGTTTGATGACCTCGTTGAGATTTCCAGGACGGAAACCGATGAAGTTTTAAGCCTGATGGGAAGCAGGGCGGCGGGACTCAGTGACCAGGAAGCTGAAGCCCTGCTGGACAAGTATGGCCCAAATGCTGTAGTGAAGGAAAAGAGGAAGTCAGCGGTTTCCCGTCTCGCCGACAACGTAAAAAACCCCCTGGTGGTGCTGCTTGCGGTGCTCGGGATCGTCTCTTACTTCACCGGGGACATGCGCGCAACGGGTGTCATATTTCTCATGGTGATACTCGGCGTCTCCCTGAGATTCGTACAGGAGACGAGATCGGACCTGGCCGCGGAGGGGCTGCGGGCGATGGTCCGGACAACGGCGGCCGTCCTTCGCGGCGGGATAAAAAAGGAAATCCCGCTGAGAGAAATAGTGCCGGGAGACATCATATATCTGTCCGCCGGCGACATGGTCCCCGCCGATGTGCGCATCATTGCGGCCAAGGACCTTCATGTAAACCAGGCCACGCTCACGGGGGAAGCGGTCCCCGTGGAAAAGACGGATAAACAGTGCCGTGACGCATGCCGCAATCTGTTCGAGCTTTCAAACACATGCTTCCTGGGTTCCAATGTGGAGGTGGGGTCCGCAACCACGGTTGCCGTTTCCACGGGGAGGCGCACGTATTTTGGAAGACTTGCCTCGAGCATCGTCGGCGAGCGGGTCCTTACGAGTTTTGACAAGGGGATAAACAGTTTTTCGTGGCTTATGATCAGGTTCATCGCCGTGATGGTGCCCCTTGTCTTCCTGCTCAACGGGGTGTTCAAGGGCGGCTGGGCGGAGGCGTTCCTGTTTGCGCTTTCAGTGGGTGTAGGGCTTACTCCCGAAATGCTCCCAATGATCGTCACCGTCAATCTTTCGAAGGGCGCCATCGTCATGTCGCGGAGGAAAGTCATCGTGAAGCGTCTAAATTCCATACAGAACTTCGGGGCGATGGATGTCCTTTGCACCGACAAAACCGGGACGCTGACAGCGGGGAAAATAGTCCTTGAAAGGCATGTGGACATGGACGGGGAGGAAAGCCGGAGGATACTCGAATACGCCTATCTGAACAGTTATTACCAGACCGGACTCAAGAACCTCATGGACGCGGCGATACTTGAGCATGAGCACCTCGAGGAACCGCTGATCGGCCGCGGGGGGTTCCACAAGGTGGATGAAATACCATTTGATTTCATGCGGCGCAGGATGTCCATTGTAGTGGAAGACGCGGCGGGGGAGCATATACTGATCTGCAAGGGCGCGGTGGAGGAAATATTTGCCGTATGCTCGCAGGTCGAACTGAAGGGCCGCACGCTTGCGCTTGATCCCTCACACCGTGACCCCAGGGCCGAAACGCTGGTGCGCCAATTCAACGAGACCGGTTTCAGGGTCCTTGCCCTTGCCTGCAAGAGAGTGCCCGGGCAGCCCAGGCAATACACGGTGGCCGACGAAGCGGACCTGACACTCCTTGGATTTCTTGCCTTCCTGGATCCGCCCAAGGAGACCGCGACGGAAGCCCTGCAGAAGCTGCACGAGAGTAAGATACAGGTGAAGATTCTCACCGGCGACAATGAGGTGGTCACCAGGAGCATATGCCGGCAGGTGGGCCTTCAGGCAGGCGGCATCCTCACTGGCGGCGCTATCGGAGAGATGGACGATCCGGGTCTCGAAGCCGCCGTCGAGGGCGCCACTATTTTCGCGAAGCTTTCGCCGTCCGACAAAGAGCGCATCATTAAGGCGCTTCAACGCAAAGGGCATGTGGTAGGCTTTCTGGGCGACGGAATCAATGACGCACCCGCCCTGAGGCGCGCTGACGTCGGAATTTCAGTAGACAGCGCCGTCGATATTGCCAAGGAGTCCTCTGACATAATCCTCCTTGAGCACAGCCTGACCGTGCTTCAGGAGGGCGTCCTGGAGGGCAGGAAGGTGTTCGGAAATATCATTAAATACATCAAGATGGCGGCGAGTTCAAACTTCGGCAATATGTTCAGCGTATTGGGGGCCAGTATTTTCCTGCCATTTCTTCCCATGCTGCCGATACAGGTGCTTGCCAATAATCTCCTCTACGATTTCTCCCAGACCGCGATCCCAACCGACTCGCTGGACAGGGAATGGATCGAGAGACCGCGCAAGTGGGAGATCAAGGGCATAAGCAGGTTTATAATTCTAATCGGGCCGGTAAGCTCCATCTTCGATTATGCGACATTTTTCATTATGCTCTACGTGTTCCACACATGGAACAACCCCGCTCTCTTTCATACCGGATGGTTTGTCGAGTCCTGTTTCACCCAGACGCTGATCATACATGTCATCCGGACCAACAGGATACCGTTCATCCAGAGCAGGGCCAGCCTGCCCCTGGCGCTGGCCTCACTTGCCGTTGTTACGGCCGCAGGCCTCCTGCCTTTTTCTCGTGTGGGAGGCGTCCTGGGATTCGTGCCGCTGCCCCGGCAGTACTGGGCATTTCTTGCCGCCATGCTCCTTGGATATGTTGTGCTGACCCAGCTCGTGAAAATCTGGTATGTAAGAAGATACGAGGGCTAGAATGGGCAGGCCGCTGTGGCTGATATCTGCCCCCCACGCAGCCGGAAGGGAAAGACCCAATTTTAGGATAGGTTCCAAGCTTACTCTTTCGGTGCCCGGCCTGTCAGGAGTGATAAAATAAATATAGATAGGCGGAGGAAAACCATGAAGGGTTTGCCTTCAGGGATTTTTGTCTTTGTCCTGGTGACGCTGGCGGCCGCGGCGGCGCTTGCCCAGACGGGGCAGATAACCGCCGGCAGCAACGCACCCATTTCGCAGCCCCTTGTCCGCGAGGGTGATTTTGCGCTGAAACTCGTCGAAGCGCTCAAATTGGGCAAGACCGCCAATGAAACCGAAGCGGAGAGCACGCTCAGTTCCATGGGTGTGGCTCCAAAAAACGGATGGATTGCGGATTACCCTGTCACCCCGGACGTTGCGGGGGAGTTGCAGGCCTCAATCGGCGGGGCAGCCGATTCGGGGAGATTGCCCATGGGCAGGGACAAGGCGCTGGCGGCCTTTCAAGGCGTGCTTGCCGGATATAGCCTTCCCGTGAAGGCGGCGGCTGCCGAGGAGGCGGCCCAGCCCGCCGAAGAGTACTATCCCGACACCACAGTCATAAATAATTATTACTCCGGTGAGGGCCCTCCTGTCGTCACCTATTATGCGCCGCCTCCGGATTATGCCTATCTTTATACCTGGGTGCCTTATCCCTTTTGGTGGTGGAATTTCTGGTATCCCGGGTTTTATGTCCTTGTGGATTTCGATATAGTGGTGCATGATCACGGACATCATCACGGCCACAGGGAGTGCGTCAGCAATCATTTCCGCGATACGAGGACCGGCAGGACATTTCGGGTTGACCCTACAAACAGGGCCCGTAGCGGGATTTTCACGGACAGGGGCGCGAGGGTCCTGAGCCGTTCAGCCCGTAGGTCGGCACAGTCGATTCTGGGAAGGAGCGCCGGCAGGGGGCCTGCCTCCCGCGGGCAATTCAGGGGATATGGCGTTTCGCGGCCCTCGCAGGGGACCCGTTCAAGCGCATTTCAGCGCTGGGGCAGCAGCCGTTTTGAGGGGGCCGCAAGCACCCGCGGATTCCGGAGCCGATCAAGCGCGGGCCAGTTGCCGTCAAGGGGTTTCGTCCCCGGAAGTGCTCCGGGTTCAAGGGGTTATGTCCCCGGCGGAGCGCCGGGTTCAAGAGGTTATGCCCCCGGAGGAGGATTCCAGGGGTTTCACGGCAGCGGCGGAGGGTATCGTGGCGGCGGCGGTTTTCGACGTTAGCTTGTACAGCCGCGGCAATAAAGTACAGGAGCGAGGTAAATGTCTGAAAACAGGACAGTGGGTGGTGGCTTTTTAAGGCGTCATGCTTCAGCGCTTTTCCCGGCGGCCTTGATTGTGGCGGTTTTTGTTTTTTCTCTTTCTTGTGCCCGGTCGGCCCATGCGGGGGACATAAAGCAGATGGAGTTTAATTCTCCCCGGCAGGCTTTCGATGCACTTGTGAACGCCGCCGGCGGCAATGATACCAGGCAATTGCTGGCCATTTTCGGGCCGGAGGGCAGGGACGTCATATCTTCCGGCGATGCCGTTGCGGACACCGAGGCCAGGGAGCGGTTCGTAAGGGCCGCAAAGCATGCATTCGCGTTCAGGAAATTGGACGAATGGACCTTTTTGGCGGTTGTTGGCAAGGAGGGGTGGACCTTTCCCATCCCTATAACGAGATCGGGGAAGTCATGGGTTTTCTTAACCGGGGAAGGCAGACAGGAGATTATAAATCGCAGGATAGGGAGAAATGAGTTAAATACCATTCGGACTTCGCTTGCCTATGTGGAGGCTCAGCGGCAGTACTTCGAAAGTGCCCGCAGCCGCGGCGGCGTTTTGCAGTATGCCCAGCGTTTCATGAGCCATGAGGGCAGCCGGGACGGCCTGTACTGGCCGGGCAGGGGAGATAGCCCCCTGGGGCCATTCTTTGCCCGTGCGTCGTACGAAGGCAATGCCTCCCGGCAGGCCGTGGAAAAGCCCGTGCCTTACTACGGCTATTATTTCAGGATACTCAAAGGCCAGGGCAGTCATGCCCCCGGCGGCGCGAGGGATTATGTGGTTAATGGCGCAATGACGGGCGGTTTCGGCCTTGTGGCGTGTCCGGCGAAATACGGAGTTTCCGGGATCATGACCTTCATGGTGAACCAGATGGGAGTCGTGTATGAGAAGGACCTGGGACCGGGGACCAGGGAGATTGCGGCAAGGATTAAGGCATACGACCCGGACCGGACATGGGAAAAGGTGGAAGAGGCGCCGCGCCATTTTCCCGTCATTTCAAACAGCCTTTAAGTAACTTGCGCATCCATATTCCGCGCCTTTCCCCGTAGGGTTTTTTCTTTATGCCGTCCAGCCTTATCCGGAAAATACAGGTTGATATTCTTGGCAATTATGAATATAATGAGCATATGCACAAAATAGGCACATGCGATGTCGCCCAGGCCTAAGAAACCGAGGTCATGCGGATGCCGGCTCAAGGGCAGGGCCTTCAAGCCAACCGGGATTCCCATGACTGAAATCTCCCGGATTGTGCTCTACAGAGACGAGCTGGAGGCGTTCAAGCTCTGCGATCTGGACGGTTTCACGCAGGAGGAGGCGGGCAGGAAGATGGGAGTATCAAGGGGGACGGTGCAGCGGCTTCTCGCGCTCGCCCGGAAAAAGACGGCAGAGGCCCTTGCGGAATGCAAGGCGCTTGTATTTGAGGAAACCATATGCCAGCAGGAGGAGTGAAATGAAAATCTGTGTCCCGGTTGAAAGATTTAACGGAATGGAAAGCGCCGTATTCGGCCATTTCGGATCCGCGCCGATGTTCGCGTTGTTCAATACGGAAACCGGTGAATTGTCGGTTATCGACAACAGGGATGAGCATCACGTCCATGGGGCCTGCAATCCGGTTATGGCCCTTGGCGGCAATCTGGTGGACGCGGTGATTGTCGGCGGCATCGGCAGGGGCGCCCTGATCAGGCTCATGCAGTCCGGCATAAGGGTTTACAGGGCGGAGGCCGCCAGCCTTGGGGAGAACATCGGGATGCTGCAGGACCGGAAACTCCCCGAGATCCAGCCGCATCAGACCTGCGGCGGGCATGCGCATGGCGGCGGCTGCGCCCACTAGAACCTGTCTCAAAATCGCCTCCGGCTGTCCCGCCCTGGCGGGACTGAAATCGCAGCATACGGTGTCGCCAAGGGAAAATCGTCCTCCGGCGCAACGCCGTTAGGCCTCCTGCCCTTTACGGGTATGCCAGGCTGGCACGTTGTCTGTTGCGCCGGTTTTGAGCATCTCTTAGGTGCTGTTGAATGGATCACGACGGCGCGATGACGATCCTGTTTCTGCCGCCGCGCTTGGCCTCATAAAGCGCCTTGTCAGCGGCATCGCTGAGGGTTTCGGGGTCCCGGAATTCGGGGAAGCCCGCCACGCCGGAGCTGAATGTTACGGAGAACTCCTTGTTTTCGTGCCGGAACCTGATCCGGGAAAAGCTCCTGAGGATTTTGTCGATTGTTTGCTTGGCGTCATGGACATTCGCCTCGTTGAGCACGATCGCGAATTCCTCGCCTCCATAGCGGCCGATTATGTCCGTTTTTCTGAGTCTTTGCTGCAGGAGACGCGACAGGCTGACGATGACCCTGTCTCCTACCGGGTGTCCGTACGTGTCGTTTACGGACTTGAAACGGTCGATGTCGATCATCGCAAAGGCCATCGGCGTATTCAGTCTTTCACTTCTTGCCACCGCCATGTCGAGCTGAATCTTTATATTCGTGTGGTTCAAAAGGCCGGTGAGGCTGTCCCTTTCCATTAACGAGCGCATGGTTCTCATGCGTTCGGCCCTTACGGCGACCGCTGAGATTAGATGCTCCGGTTTTATGGGTTTTGTCAGGAATTCGTCTCCTCCCATGATCATCGCCGACATCTGCTTGTCGAAGCTGGTCTCACCCGACAGAAACACGATGGGGATGCTGAAATACGTCTTCATCTGCCTGATGGTTTTCGCGAGCTCCATCCCGTCGCATTCCGGCATATACATGTCCATGAGGATCAGGTCGGGGCCGAATTCGGAGAGGCGGTCGAATATCTCCAGGGGAGCGTTCACGATCTCGGTGACCATGCCGGCCTCCCGGAGCAGGAGAGAATGATAGCGGGCCAGTTCCGGCTCATCATCTACGACGAGGATTTTATAGGGTTCGGACACTCTGCTTGTGGTGAGGGAGCCCAGCTTGTCCGCGAGGTCGGCTATATTGAGCGGCTTAACAAAATAGGCGTCGGAGCCCGCCTTCACCGCTTCGAGCCTCGCTTTCACGTCGTCGCAATCCGAAATGAATATGGCGGGGACCCTGCCGCCAAGCTCTTTTCGTATGCTGATTATCTTGCCGGCCTCGGCGGCGTCCTCCTCCATCCGCACAAAATCGAGGATCACGGCTGACGGGCCCTTCTCTCTGATTGCCTTTGCGAGCTCATCGCAGCGGCTAAACCCCCTGGGCTCGTAGCCGAACTGGCGTATTGCCGCCGATATCTCCGAGCGCAGCCTGGAATCGCCATCCACGATGTAGACAAGTCGGTTTTCATCGTTTTGGGAGCTGTCCACGGACACCGGCGCCGGGGTGGCATCGGCCGCCTCGGGGCGCTGCCGGTAATGGGTCCCGACTGCCTCCATCAATGCATTTATGAGTTTGTCCAGCTCGTCGAGGAGCTTATCGTCCATCCGCATCCCGCCTTCCGTGAAGGGCTGCAGAAATGTCTGCAGCGACTGGGCGCAGGAGCTTACCTCCTTGAAGCCGAAGGATGCGCCTGACCCCTTGATGCTGTGCGCCAGGCGGTGCAGGTTCCTGGCGGTCTCATTGTCGGCGGGGTCCTTCCGCAGGGTTTCATAGAAGGTGTCGATGTCGCAGAGTTTCTGGGGAAGCTGCCTGAGGTAGCTTTCCCGGAGAAGCTTCATTTTCTCCTGAACGTCCGCCTGCGGCTGCGTCATGGATCAGCCCCTGTCCCCCTTGCCGGCGATAACGGTCTCAACCATGGATGCGATGGTGTCCTGCAGGTTTTCATCCTTGACCACGCACGCGTCCGCGCCGCTGCCGGAGCCGCGCTCATCTTCGTCGCCGGTCATTAGGATCGCCGCGATGTCAGGCCAGGTCTTCTTCATCTCACGTATGAGCGCAAGGCCGTCCATCTCAGGCATGTTCATGTCCGATATGACGGCATGGAATCCGTTTCCCGCCGCGCACCTGTCCATCGCCTCGCGGCCGTTTTCGGCGGTATCGACGAAGTAGCCTGCCGCCTGGAGAATGAATCCCACCATGTCCCTCACAAACGGGTCGTCGTCGACGACAAGTATTCTGATGTCTTCCCGGTTCATTTTTTTCTCATCCTATAAGGTTCTGAACGGTTTCAAGCAGGTTTGCCTGGTCGAAAGACCCCTTGACGATGTACGCGTCCGCTCCCACCTGTATGCCCCGCCTCTTGTCCTCCTCTTTTTCCCTCGATGTGACGATGATGATCGGGGTAAACCTGTACGCTTCGTCCGCCCTGAGCAGTTCGGTCAGGGAAAACCCGTCGAGCCGCGGCATTTCCACATCGGTAATGACCGCGTCGAATGTGCATTCTTTCGCTTTCTCAAGGCCGTCCCTGCCGTCCTCAGCCAGCGTGACGCGGTATCCGTAGGACTCCAGGATGCTCTTTTCGATCTCGCGCGTATTGATCGAATCGTCCACTACCAGGATATTGACCGTCCCGTGTCCGTCACCTGCCTTCTCCGTGCGGGCCATGCGCTCTTTCGCCTCCTGCGCGGCCGAGAATATGGCGGGCACGTGCAGGATATTGATCACATGGTTTCTGCCGGAGATCGTCACGCCGGACACCAGCTTTATGTTTCTCATATGGGAGGGCAGCGACTTTATCACCATGTCTTCCTCATCGATGAGCGAATCGACAATGAGCCCCAGATGCGCGGCCCCGGCATAGACTATGACGATGAGAGGTTCTTTTTCCTGGTCCGGAAGGGGATCGGTTTTAGACGGGGGCATCCCGAGCACTGACGCCAGGTCGGCCACGGGAATGAATTCGTTGCGCAGTCTTATGGCGGTCCTGTCAACCACGCGTATGAACTCGCGCCTCGGAAGACGGACGATCTCCCTCACGTAGTGGGCCGCAATGGCGAAGGTGGCCCCGGAGACCGTTACGCGGAGTATCGGCATTATCGCGAGCGTAAGCGGAAGGCGTATCGAAATGACCGTCCCGGCTCCCGCCGTGGTCTTGACGCTTACAGCTCCGCGAAGGTCCTCCACTATGTTCCTCCGGACAACGTCCATTCCTACGCCGCGGCCGGATATGTCGGTGATAATGGCGTTCGTGCTGAAGCCGGGCTGAAAAATCAGGTCGACAAGCGCCGCCTCATCCATGGCGTTCAGTTCCTCCTCGGCAAACATCTTTTTCCTGAGCGCCTTTTCCCTGATCTTGTCGAGAGGGATCCCGCCTCCGTCGTCGCTTATCTCCATGATGACCGTCCCCGCGTCGTAGCAGGCAGTGAGCTTCACCGTGCCGGTTGCCGGCTTTCCGGATGCGGCCCGCTGCCCGGGATCTTCTATACCGTGATCGACGGCATTGCGGATTATATGCACGAGCGCGTCCCCGATCTTTTCCATCATCTTCTTGTCCAGCTCGATCTCGCCGCCTTCGATAACCAGGTCTACATCCTTGTCCAAAGAACGCGCGATGTCGCGCGTCGTTCGCCTGAGGGGCTCGAACACGACCGACAGGGGGACCATTCGCATGACCAGGGCCTTTTCCTGGAGTTCCCCTATGAGCAGTTCCTGAATGTTGTTGTCGTCTCTCATGGCGGCGGACAACTGGCGTATCTGCCCGTAAAGGGCCTGGGCCCGCTCCAGGAGTTCATCCAGCCGCGGGGCGCAGCCCCGCTGGCCAAGCCTCCCTATTGACGCCAGAAAGGACTCCGCGTACCGCTCCGCCTCCCTTACGTCATGGATGCGCTGTTTCAGCCTGTTGTGGTTCGAGACCATCTCTCCTATGAGCTTGATCAGATCGTCCAGCTTTTCGGCGTCGATGCGCACGGTTTCAGCCGCCCTGGGACGCGTCTGTTTCGGGGCGGGTCCCCGCCCATCGCCGGCAGGCGCGGCGGGGGGGGGTGAAGCAGGGGCACCCGGCGCCGCCTCCGCGCGGACGCCCTGGGGCGCCTGCGCCTGCAGGCGGCCCTCGCACGCCATGGCGAGCAAGTCGCGAAGCCCGCTGCCCTCCGGGGTGGCTTCCCCTCCCCCGGCCACTGTTTCGACCATGCCGGAAATCGCATCAATGGCCCTGAAGAGCAGGTCCATCAATTCCCTGGAGCATCCGATTTTCCCGTCTCTCAGCGCGCCCAGCGCGTCCTCGAGCCTGTGGGCCAGGTCCGTAATGGCTGCAAGCTTCAGCATCCTGGAGGAGCCCTTTATCGTATGCGCGGAACGGAATATCGCATGTATGGTTTCGGAATCGTCCGGTTTTTTTTCGAGGGCGACCAGCCCCTCGTTTATCCTGCCTGCGTGCTCGCGGGCTTCCTCGACAAAGCGCGCGATGAATTTCTTCATATCAAATGGCATGAAAATGCCCCGTCACCGTTTTTTCCTTAGTTCCATGAGATTGTGGTTGCACAGGTGCACAATCTGCTCCACCGAGAATGAAAGCGGGAAAAAAGTGAGGCCGTGTTCTTCAATGCTGCCTCTGCCCAGCAGCCTGACTACGATCTCATATTCACGGCAGGCAAGTTCCGTCTCCCCCCGCGAGCGATGGATGTCGGCGATATAAAAGTGCGCGAGCCAGCAGGAAGATTGCGCGTACAAGGCCTCCCTGAACCTTTTCAGCGCGGCCTCGTCGTCGTTTCGGATTTTTTCGATCAGTCCAAGCAGGAGAAATGCCTCCAGGCACCACCGGTCAACCTCGATCGCGCTCAGGCACATTCGTTCAGCGGCGTCGATGTCTTTCTGGTTGACCAGCACGCCCGCTTTCAGCGTGTACGCCTTTGCGAACGAAGGGTCCCGCGCGATAAGCGAATCCAGGCGTTCAACGGAGGCCTTAAAATCCTTTTTTTTCGCCAGTTCAAGCGCTTCATCAAAAAGGACGCGGGGCTCGCGGCGTTCCGGCCTGCCGTCTGGATGCAAGGGCGCCGCTTCGGGACCGGGTTTCGCGGCAGACAGCGGGCATGCGGCATCCTTTTGATCCGCGGGCCGCCTCCTGCGGTTGCCGATGCCGATATTGAGCTTTTTCTGGTATATGAACTGGTTGTCGATCTCGACAAGCGACATTACACCTATGTTGTGGGACAGGGTCTCCGTGGAGCTGACGATGATGTACCCGTTTTCATTCAGGATATCCGAAAGTTTTGAAAACATCGCTTTCTGCACGTCGGGCTCGAAATAGATGGAGACATTGCGGTAGAAAATGACATCCAGGTTTTTCAGAGACTCCGGATAATCCGGGCTCAGCAGGTTCAGCAGGGTGAAGCTGACCTGGCTGCGAACCGTGTCCTTCAACCTGAAGACATTCGGGCTTGTGCAGTCAAAATACCTGTTTTTAAGCTCTTCCGGGAACTGTCTCAGCGAATGCCTCGTGTAGCATGCAAGCCCGGCCTTTTTTATGGCCTTGCTGTCGATATCCGCGCCGATAACGGTAAAAAGGGCCTTTGCGTTTTCTCCGTATGCCTCCATGAGGGCCATAACGATGGAGTACGGTTCCTCGCCGGTTGAACAGCCGGCGCTCATTATCCTGATCTTCTGGCCCGCCTTCCTTGATGCGAGAAGCTCCGGGACGAGCGTGCCGGCGAGCAGCCTCAGTTGGGCCGGCTCTCTGTAGAAATAGGTTTCATTCACGGTGAGCAGGTCCACCAGGCTGTCGAACTCGGCATTGTCGAGCGTCAGGCAGTCGAGATACGCCATCGGAGAGGTCAGGGCCCGCTCCGCCATCCTCTCATGGATGGCCCCTTCGAGCGTGGACGTCCTGGCCTCATCAAAGGCCAGGCCGCAGCGTCTTTTTATGAGATCTTTAAAGGGCAGAAAATCAATGCTGCGGACGCCTCCCCGGCTCATGCGCTTGCGATCCTCACCACTTCCGCCGATATGCGCTCAACGGCAAGTATTTTTCCGGCGCCGGCGTTGTCGATCGCGGCTTTATTCATGCCGAATACCACGCTGGTCTCCTCGTTCTGGGCGATTGTAAATCCCCCCGCGTCCCTTATTTTTTTCAATCCGGCGGCGCCGTCATTGCCCATTCCCGTCAATATGATGCCGATGCCCTTGTCGCGGTATTCGCGGGCGACTGAAGACAGAAGGACGTCGCACGACGGATGGTAAATGTCTCCCGGCCGCCGTTCAACCAGGGAAACCCTTTTTGCGCCGTCCACCTGCATGTGGGTTTCAGGCGCGGACAGATACACGGTGCCGGCTTTAAGGGGTTCATTTTGCTCCCCGACTTTCACGCGGAGTTTCGAGGATTTGCCAAGGAAGTCCGCCAGGCCATTGATAAAGCCGTCGGGCATATGCTGGGCGACCACAATGGGATACGGGAAATTCTCCGGCAGGCCGGAAAGGATTATCGAAAGCGCCTGCGGCCCTCCTGTGGATGAGGCGATGGCGACAATCCGGCCGCCGTGGGCAGCGAGTATCCGCGGGCCGGCCTCCGCCGGCCTCGCGCCCGGCAGCCGCCTCCGGTTTATATGCGATATGACCTTGATCTTCGAGAGGAATTTTAGCTTGCCGACGAATTCGCTGGCGCAATCCGGGCTCGCCTCCGGCTTGTGCACGAGGTCCAGCGCCCCCTTCGAAACGGCCGTATATGCCGTATGGGCGTCGCTGCGCTCCGTCACCACAAGGATGGGGACGGGGTTTTCAGCCATTATATGCTCGATCGCCTCGATCCCGTTCATTACCGGCATCTCGATATCCATGGTTACGATATCGGGCTTCATCTGCCCGACTTTCTCAACCGCCTCTTTGCCGTTTGCCGCCTCGGCTATTACCTTCAGGTGGTCGTCCATGGAGATGATCGACACGATCAGGGACCTTGCAAACGCGCTGTCATCGGCAACAAGCACCCGTATTGGCGACGCGCCGTCTGCTTTCATGCCATTTTACCCGCGGCATCCGGCGCCGGTGTTTTCTGGAGCTTGAAATTTTTTATGGCCTCCGTCATGCTGCCTGACAGCCGCGCCATGTTTTTGGTGGCGAGGCTGATCTGATTGATCGAGTCGGAGTTCTGGCTTGCACCGGCGGCGATCTCCTTCAGGGCGACCAGGACCTGGTTGCTGGCGGTCTTCTGCTGCTGCGTCGAAAGGGATATCTGTTTGGCGGCGTCAGCCGTATCATTGGCTGCCCCGACGATCTCCATGAGAAGCTCGGTCGTATGCCCCGAATATTCGATGCCGCCTCTGATGCCCTTTGTGCCCTTTTCCGAGGTGATCACGAGCCGGTTGATGGCCTCCTGGATCTCGCTGATCTTCGACTCGATCTCCCCGGTGGATTCCATAACGCTGTCGGCAAGCCTGCGTATCTCAACGGCGACGACGGCGAACCTTTTGCCGGCCTCCCCCGCGCTTGAGGCCTCCAGCGCGGCATTGAAGGCTATGAGCTTGGTCTGGTCCGCAATATTGTTTATGATATTCATTATCTTGCTGATTTCCTTTGATTTTTTCCCCAGTTCGTTGATTTCCTGCATGCTTTTTTCGTTGTCGTTGCCTATCTCGGTCATCTTCGTGATAACGGCCTCCACGGACTTGGCGCCCACCTTCAGGTCGTCGCAGGTCTTGTTGGCGGTATCAACCACGGCCTTGGAGTGCTCGGCGATCTGCGAGGAAGACGCCGAGAGTTCCTCCATTGTGGATGTGATCTCGGTGACGGCCGCGGACTGCTCGGTCAGCACCGCCGCCTGCTCCTCCACCGATCCGGATATCTCGTTGGAGTGGGAGTTGATGTCCAGGGCGGCGTCCGAGACCTTCCTCATGATCTTGCGCAGGTTTTCCATGTAGGCATTAAAGAGCTGCGCGATCTCGCCGAATTCGTTTCTCTCGGTTACCGGGATCCTGACCGTCAGATCGTTCTGCGCGTTCCTGAGGGTCGCAACGAATGTATTCACGGGCCCGGTCAGGAAGCGGTCGGCATAACGCCTCACGATCCAGAAAAGTATGGCGACGGCGGCAAGTGAAATGGCGACAGTCCTGGCAATGAGCCATATGATGCCCTCGTATATCCTCGTGCGCTCCACGGCAACCGCCTGCTCTATGTCCCTCGCCCCCGCGTCGGCGGCGGCCAGCCAGTTCAGTTTGCCGATCTCCTTCGCGTAGACGACCCTGTGATACGCCCGGCCGTCGGCGGCCCTGGCGGAATATACCAGAGAGCCTTCGCCCCTGTCTTCCGCGGTCCTTGCGAGTTCCAGGACATGGTTTGCGCCTGCTCCGTCAATCCGGGCGCCGGCATTTTTTTGCGAAGCCGGGGCGCCGTTGTTGTAGAGAAAAGTGTTTTTTTCGCCATCAAGTATCCAGAAGGAGTCGTCACCCATGGCGGGGCTCAGTTTCCTCACCATATCGAGGGCCTGCCTGCGGGGCATGCCGGCCACCGACCGGACGATGAGATCGACCATGCCTCTGACCTGGGCCTGCCGCTCGGAGAGGAGCATCTGCCGGTATTCATTGATGCGCTTTTGGCTGTCGAAGTAGATTCCGGAAATGGAAAGAACCCCCAGGAGAAGGTACACGATGAGCAGCGGAAGGATCATAAAAAAAAGCCATAACCGCCTGAGCGAGGTGTCAAGCTTCAGGTTATCCCTGAATGGAAATTTCATAGTATAGCCCCCGTATTCTTCGTGGAAATTTTTTGCTCAAATCCAATATGTCTATTCTGAGAGCCGGCCGTGATGTCCAGTTTGTCGAGATCGACGAGGACGGCGGCCCGCTCCCCGGTCATCGCCACCCCCCATATCGCCTTGACCGGATTGCAGGCGGCAAGCGCCGGGGGCAGGCAACGAATGGAGTCGATCCCCGCCTGGATGATATCGTCCGGCGATTCGATCAATAGCGCGCGGGAAGGATCGTTCTTCAGCAGCAGCGCCCTGGGGCAGCGGTAATGGATTGATTTCCTGCCGAACGGGATTATCCGGTGCAGGGGTATCACGTCCATTTCCATTTCTTCGGCCTGTTCCTTCGTAATTATTCCATAAACCTGTTGTCTGTCCACGCCTATGACGGTCCCTCCCACTGTAAAGATCAATAGTTCCAATCCGTTCATCCACGCTCCTCGCGGGCCGGCTTATTCAGACGGCCGGGTCCGCAGGCGCGTCGTCCCGGCGGACCGGATTGTCCCCAAATTTACCGAATATCTTTCCCACGTCGAGGACTGTGACGCTTTTGTCACCATACATCAACTCCCCCGCGACATATTCCCTTACGGCTCCGCTTAGGGTAGGCAACGGAGGTTTTAGTGAACTGACGGGCACGTCGATCACATCCTCCACCGAATCGACGACGATGCCGGACCTCACGCCGCCGCTTACGGCGATCATGATGCGGCCCTCCGGAGCGGGTTTCGAGTCAGTGAGCCCAAGAAACCCGTTTATCTTGATTACCGATTCTATGTCCCCGCGGACATTGATCACCCCGGGAATGAAATCCGGCGAACCCGGGACATAGTACATCGGCACAAGTGTCAGTATCTCCTTTATTTCGCTGCCTGGGAACGCATATAACCCCCCCAGGAGAGAGAAGATGACCATCTTGACCGTGTCTTCCTCAACTTCGACAATCCTCTCCCCCGTCTTTCTTCGTTTCAATTCATCGAGGATAAGCTCGCTTTTGCCTTTCATTGCCACCCTCCGGGACCGGTCTCAAAGAAGCTGATTTCGATATAACTGTCCTTCGCTTCGGATCAAACATCCGTCCCATATATCTTTCGGCAAATTCCGGAAAAAAATTTAGACCCGTCTCAAATCCGGGGCAAAAATTCCTGAAATCACTTGAGAAGAGGGGTTTTTATAGGTTCCTGATGGAAAATTGCCCGTTTTGAAGATTAAAATGTGATACTTCCTTTTTTTGTGTTTTTTTGTTCAAATCAAAAATTCCAACCTGTCGTTTTTAAATAATTTTCCGGACCAGAGTGTTCAAATCGTTCAAATGAGCATCCCCGGTTTTTTTGCAGGCAATAGGACAAAATCAGACGAAGCCGTTGGCCGTTCATGCGGCCTTGGAGGGAGCCGGTCAAAGGCGCGGGGTTTCGAGCTTCGTTGGATAATGCAAGGCATCTTGTTTTCAATGAGCAAGCTGGAAAATTGCAGGTTTAAAGCGCACTGCCGTCCACATAGTAATACGCCGGGCCAGGGGTTTGTCCATGTAAACAGTTTATTCAATTTGTTTCATGCTCTCATGTTGCGCAGTATGCGGCACAGCAATGGTTATCGCGGCCCGGGCAGTATCGCTAAGAATGGTTGGGAAGAGCGCGCCTGAAGGGATTCGAACCCCTGACCCACTGCTTAGAAGGCAGTTGCTCTATCCAACTGAGCTACAGGCGCTATATCGGGGCGAGAGGATTCGAACCTCCGACCCCCTGCTCCCAAAGCAGGTGCGCTAGCCGGACTGCGCTACGCCCCGGAATGGATAAAATACTAAAGAAAACCCGGCGTTGTCAATTTTCAATTTTTGCGGTTTCAGCAGGCCCGCCCATATATTATAACCAAAAAGGTCCGGTTTGAACCCTTGAAACGCATAAAAAAACCGATGCCTGGCCCGCTCGCTGGCGAGCCTGCGGCAGATTTGCGGGACTGGCATCTCGCCTGTTCCCGGAGAGAAGCGAAAGAGCGGACGGATCACGGCGGGCTGCATCTTGACAATGGCTTGATATTCGCCCTCGGCGGCAATCCCGCCGCGGCGGGATTTACGCCCGGAACCGCGCGCTGAACGGAAGGAGCAGGCAGATGCCACCCTTGCCCCGTAAATCTGATGCAGACTTGTCACCGGAGCAGGCGGGCGAATATAATAAAAAAACGGGAGATCGGTAAAATTCCTATCGTTTAACAAAAACAATGAAATGAAACTGGTGCTTTTCGATATCGACGGGACGCTGCTTGATTCCGGAGGGGCCGGCAGCATGGCCCTTAACGCCGCATTTCGCGAGCTTTTCCCGGCATGGGAAACAGGTTTGCGGGGGACTGGTTCCAGGGGGACTGGTTCCCCCTTTGACGGCATAAGGATGGGAGGGAAGACCGATACTGAGATAGTGATGGAGGCCATGAATAAGCACGGCATCGAGGCGGATGGAAAGATCCCGGTTTTCATGGATGCCTATGTGCGGCACCTGAAGGTCCAGATCGGCATTTTTAACCCCGCGAGGCGTCTTAAACCGGGGGTCAGGGAAGCATTAAACGCGCTTGACATCATGGAGGGGGTGGCGCTTGGGCTTCTCACCGGAAACATAGAGGAGGGCGCGAGAATAAAGCTTGAGCCCTTTGGTTTAAACGGATATTTCCCCCTGGGCGCCTTTGGAAGCGACAGCGCGGACAGAAACAGCCTTCTGCCGGTAGCGCTTGAACGCTTCAATCAAAACTGGCAAAGCGGGCAAAACTGGCAAAGCGGGCAAAACTGGCAAAGCGGGCAAAACTGGCAAAGCGGGCAAAACTGGCAAAGCGGGCAAAACTGGCAAAGCGGGCGCGCAGGCAAAAAACAAAAACTGACGCCTTCGGACTGCATTGTCGTAGGCGACACCCCGCGGGACGTGGAGTGCGCGAAGATTCACGGGGCGCATTCGGTCGCAGTGGCTACCGGGGGTTATACCGCCGCAGAGCTTCTGAACACGGAAGCCGACCATGTCCTGGAGGACATGGGGGACACCGGTCTTTTCCTGAATTGCCTTGAGCTTGTTTAGCGCCGCTTAAGGAGTTTTAAGGCCGTCCTTACGATGTTATCCGGGGTTAATCCGAATTTTTCGAAGACGGTTTTGCCGGGCGCCGATGCGCCGAAATGGTCCAGTCCGATGACGGCCCCCTTCAGCCCGGTGTACTTGTGCCAGCCCATGGGGGAGGCGGCCTCAACCGCGAGCCTGATCTCGGAGCCGGGCGGCAGCACCTTGTCCTTGTAGCCTTGCGGCTGCATGTCGAACAGACTCCAGCTTGCCAGGTTTACGACGCGTACATTGAGCTTCCTTTTTTCCCTGAGTGTCCTTGCCGCTTCAAGGCAGAGGTGTACTTCGGAGCCGGAGCTGATGAGGATAAGGTCCGGCTTCCCCACGGAATCCGAGAGGATGTAGCCGCCTTTCAGGATGCCGGAGGCGGGACCGTAACCGTTTTTTCTCCTGTCCAGGACCGGAAGGTTCTGCCTTGAAAGGATAAGGCTTGTGGGCCCATTGTGCGTGAGAGCGAACTTCCACGCCTGGGCGGTCTCATTCGCGTCCGCCGGTCTGATGACCGTAAGCCGCGGCATCGCCCGCTGGCTTGCCAGGTGCTCGACGGGCTGATGGGTGGGACCGTCCTCCCCGACGCCTATTGAATCGTGCGTGAATACATAGACCGCATGGGTTTGCATGAGGGACGAGAGTCTGAGCGCGGGCCGCAGGTAATCAGAGAAGACGAGGAACGTCCCGCCGTAGGGGATGAGCGCCCCGCTTAAGGCGATGCCGTTTAGCGCCGCTCCCATTGCGTGCTCTCTCACACCGAAATGTATGTTCCTGCCTGAGCGCTCCGGGGTGAAATCCCCTGCCTCCTTAAGGTATGTGTTATTGGAGGGCGCAAGGTCCGCGGAGCCGCCGAGGAGCTGCGGGATCTTTGGGGCAATCGCGTTCAGGACTTTCCCCGACGCGCTTCTGGTGGCTATGGAATCCCCCGGTTTGAAGACGGGCAGCGCCTTTTCCCATCCGTCCCCGAACCGGCCCGCGCCGAAATCCTCCAGCATTTTCCCAAGTTCCGGGAATTTTTTTCTGTACCTGCCCGTCATGGACTGCCATTCGGCCTCCAGCGCCCTGCCTATTTTAACGGCCTTTCCCATCGCGGCGGCGGCCTCTTTGGGAATGTAGAAGCTGCGGTTTGGCCAGGAGCAGAACTGCTTTAAACGTCTTTCTTCCTCCTTGCCGATGGGTGCGCCGTGGGCCTTGGAGGTGTTTTCGAGGGTCGGGCAGCCCTGGGCTATGAGCGTGCGGGCGATTATGAGGGAAGGGCGGGTCTTCTCTTTTTTCGCGGCCTTTAACGCCTTCTCGATCCCGGCCAGATTATAGCCGTCCACATGCTGGACGTGCCAGCCGTACGCCTCGTAGCGCTTGCCCACGTCCTCGGTGAAGGCCAGTCCGGTAGTCCCCTCTATGGTTATCCTGTTGTCGGAATAGAGATAGACTATCTTCCCCAGCCCGAGATGGCCGGCAAGCGATGCGGCCTCGGACTGAACGCCTTCCATCATGTCGCCATCACTCAGGATGCCGTAGATATTGTAATCGAATACGGGAAATCCGGGCTTGCTGAAGAGGTCCGCCAGGCGTCTCTGGGCAAGCGCCATTCCCACGCCGGTTGCGAACCCCTGTCCAAGGGGCCCCGTGGTCGTCTCTATGCCATGGGCAGGGCTGTATTCGGGGTGTCCCGGCGTATGGCTGCCCCACTGGCGGAAATTTTTTATGTCTTCGAGAGTGAGATTATAACCCGTGAGGTGAAGCAGGCTGTAAAGGAGCATGGAGCCGTGGCCGGCCGAAAGGACGAACCTGTCGCGGTTTGGCCACAGAGGGTTTTTAGGGTTGTGCCGAAGTACCCTGCTCCACAGGACATAGGCCATCGCGGCGTCTCCCAGCGGCATGCCCGGATGTCCGGACTTTGCCTTCTCCACAGCGTCCACGGCAAGCATCTTTATAGTGTTGATGCACAGGTCGTCAATCCTCGCCACCTCTAGAAACCTCCTTTATATGAAGAAAAAGATGTGCAGGGCAAGATTATCACACATTGAATTGCCTTATTTCAAGAAAATCGCCCCCGGCCATTAGACCGGCGGCGTGAAATGCCTGAGTCTGAGGGCGTTTGATACGACGGTCACGGATGACATTCCCATCGCCGCAGCGGCGAATATGGGGTTTAAGAGGATGCCGAAAAACGGAAACAGCGCGCCCGCCGCGACGGGGATGAGTATGGTGTTATAGGCGAAGGCCCAGAAGAGGTTTTGCCTTATGTTGCGGATGGTGGCCTTTGAAAGGGCAATCGCGGAGACCACCCCCTTGAGGTCCCCACCGATGAGGGTCACATCCGCAGCCTCGATCGCCACGTCCGTGCCCGTCCCCAGAGCAATGCCGATGTCCGCCTGGGCGAGCGCCGGGGCGTCGTTTATGCCGTCGCCCACCATGGCCACCCGGTAGCCTTCCTTCTGGAGCTGTTTTATTATGTTGCTTTTGTCTTCCGGCAGGACCTGCGCGAAGACGCGGCCGATGCCCGCCTGTTTCGCGATTGCCCTTGCGGTCAACTCGTTGTCGCCGGTCAGCAGCACAACGAGAAGCCCCATCTGCCTAAGGGCGGATACGGCCTTTTGCGCATCTTCCTTCAGGACATCCGCCACGGCCAGCACGCCGGCCGCCTCGCCGTCCACCGCCAGGACCATTGGTGTTTTGCCTTCCCCGGAAAACCGTTCCACGCTGCCGGAGAATTCCCCCATCTTTATATTCTCTTCCGTCATCATCTGCGGGTTGCCGAAAACGACCCTTCTGCCTTCCACCACGGCCCTGATTCCCCGGCCGGGCAAGGTCTCGAACCCGTGCGCCTCCGGCAGTCCCTTACTAAACCTCTTTGACGCTGCCGCCTCAAGGATGGCCCCGGCAAGAGGATGTTCCGAGCCCCTCTCAGCGCCCGCGGCAAAGTAAAGGACCTGATCGGCATTGAACTTGCCGTTTGTCTCGATTCCGGCCAGGACGGGTTTGCCCTTTGTTAACGTGCCGGTCTTGTCGAAAACGGCGCAATTCAGCCTGTGCGCGGTCTCCAGGGCGTCGCCGCTTCGAAAGAGTATCCCGTTTTCAGCACCCTTGCCGGTGCCGACCATTATGGAGGTCGGCGTTGCAAGCCCGAGCGAGCACGGGCAGGCTATTATGAGCACTGCTATGAAGTTCAGGACCGCGTATGTAAATGCCGGGGCGGGGCCGGCAAGGTACCATATCACGAATGTGACCGCGGCCGCGGCCATTACAGAGGGCACGAAGTAAGAGGCTATCTTGTCGGCCAGTCTTGAGATGGGGGGTTTAGTCCCCTGCGCCTGCTCGACAAGCTCTATGATGCGCGCAAGCATGGTCTGTCTGCCGACCTTAAGCGCCTCGAACCTGAATGAACCGGTCGTGTTCATCGTGCCGCCGATGACTTCATCGCCCGCATTCTTCCAGACAGGCATGGACTCGCCGCTTATCATCGATTCATC
The DNA here is from genome assembly GCA_021825295.1 of Nitrospirota bacterium. Classification (GTDB taxonomy): domain Bacteria; phylum Nitrospirota; class Thermodesulfovibrionia; order Thermodesulfovibrionales; family JdFR-88; genus JAJYGJ01. The sequence continues at coordinate 37,441 of JAKAHV010000017.1, read as the reverse complement.
GATGGATGAACTGCCTTCCCTCACGATGCCGTCGACCGGTATCTTCTCGCCCGGCCTGACTATCACGGTGTCGCCGATTTCGACCTCCTCCACCGGGATGTCCGCCTCGCTGCCGTCCCTGAGTATGCGCGCCATTTTTGGTTTCAGGCCAATAAGTTTCTTTACGGCCTCCGACGTCTGGCCTTTTGCCCTTGCCTCCAGGGTCCTGCCCAGGAGTATCAGGACGATAATCGCGGCCGAGGTGTCAAAATATACGGAGCCGTTATAACCCTTTACCATGAACAGGGTGGGAAAAAACGTCGCCATCACGCTATAGACATAGGCTGAGGATGTGCCGACGGCTATGAGCGTGTTCATGTCCGTGGTGCGGTGCCTGGCCGCGGAAATGGCGCCCCGGTAGAACTGTCTGCCTATCCAGAACTGGATGGGGGTAGCAAGTATGAACTGGATGATAAAGCCGGTCCGCACCGGTATCCGGAGGAAGGCATCCAGGCCGAGCATGTTCCAGTACATGAGGAGGAAGATCGGGACGGAAAGCAGGGCGCCCGCCAGGACCCTGTTTTTCAGGGCTTTGTACCGTGCCTGTCTTTCGCGTTCCTCCCTGAGGACTGCATCCTCGCCGGCCTCGACCCTGAGGACGTCGTAACCAGCCTTGATGATGGCCTCTCTGAGCTCCCTTATGCCGGCCTGGGAGGGGACATATTCAACCGCGGCCCTTTCGGTCGCCAGATTGACCTGGGCCGATACGACCCCGTCCACCACCTTCAGGGCGTTCTCGACGCGGGCCGCGCATGCCGCGCAGGTCATCCCCTTTACCGGGATTATCTGTGTGGCTGTAGAGACGCCGTAGCCAAGGTCCTTGATTACGGCAAGGAGGCTGTCAAGATTGACGACTGATGGATCATAAAGCGCCTCCGCCCGCCCGGCCGCGAAGTTGATTCCGGCTTCCTTCACGCCGGCAATTTTCGACAGGGCGGCCTCAATCCTTGCCGCGCATGCCGCGCAGCTCATGCCGGCTATGGGTATGCGGACCCGTTTGAATTCCATTACATACTTATATTAACGCAAAAACGGAGGGAGAACCTTTTTTTAGTTCTCCTTCATCGCGGAGCCCATCAGCCAGACGCCGTCCCACCGCCATTGTTTCACGGGTTTTAGCCCGATTGAGGAGAGATAAGCCGTGAACTCATCGCCGGTAAACATCCCGCCCGCTGGATGAGCGGTAGTCGCCCTTATCGGGGGGGACTCCAAAAAACCCTTCAGAAGCTCGTCAAAAAAGTATTCACCACCGGGTTTAAGCACGCGGCTGATTTCACGGAGGGCCTTCCGCCAGTCCTCCGTATGATGGATCACGCCGAAGGCGAAGACGGCATCGTACCCGCCGGCGGGCTCGCCGGCAAGATCGAGGGCGTCTTCCACCTTAAGGACCACTTTGTCTCCGAATTTATCCCCATATTTTTTATCCCCCAATAGGGGCGCAAGCCTCTTTTTCGCACGCTCCAACTGGGCGGGGTCGGCATCGGTTGCAACGACCTTTTCAGCCCCGAAAAGGCCGATTATGATCCCAACCCCACGGCCGGCGCCGGCCCCGAGCTCAAGACAGACCGGGTAGCGGTCTTTTGAGGCCATGGACCTCAGCCTCGGCCCCTCGATGCGGGCCTGCACCAGATGCCGCATGCCGCTGTTGGTCATGAGTCTTTCCAGGAGATTTAGTTTCATTAAGTTTCCAATACCCCGTCGTCTCTGCGGCGGGGAGGTTCATTTTTCTATAGGAGTTTTTATATTCGGAATAAAAAAGGGGGCCGGGATTTTTCCCGGGCGCCCCTTTTTGCCGTTTTTCGTTTTTTCGTTTTCGTCTTTGCGGCCGGTTACCAGCCAGCAGGCACTTTAGCGTTTATCCTGTTTTCCAGGTCATGTATTTCGGACATCATCTTCTGAAGCTTGGCAGCGGGAGTGGCAGGGTTTCTGAACGCCTCGAAATACTCGAACCGCTTTTCGACCAGTTCTTTCCTGAGGGGCGCAGTGGAGTCCAGGAAGCCTTTTACCTCGGGGTCCTGAAGGGCGTTTCTTATCATGCTTTGCATCATGGCGTGCTTGAACACCCTGGAGTACATGGGGCTCACTCCTATGGCGGGCAGACCGCCCATCATCTGGCCCTTTTCCATCATTCCTTCCATCATTGGATGACCCATCATGCCCTTGCCCATCATTCCGCCCATGCCCATCATGCCCCCGCCTTTCATCATCGGGCAGTTGCAACCCGGGCAGCAGCCCCCGCCGGCCATTGGGGGCTTATCAGCGGCCTGGGACGCCACGGCCACAAACAGCATCGAAATCAGCACAACCGCAACTGCAAACAGCTTTTTCATGTGAAATTCCCTCCTTTTAACTTGCGATTCCCTGTAGCTTGCTGCAGGGTGATTCAATTTTCCCTTGGAGACAATGCGGTTTCAGGAAGCGGTCAGATTGAGGGGTGTCCAAGTTTCTCAAGGGCCGTTTTGGATATTTTCAAAAGCTCCTGCCTGCTTATTTTTCCGGCATCGTAATTTATTACTATCCTGTCGGTTTCCGCGTCTATGGACCCCACGCCCTCCATCTTGCCAAGAAACCTTTCAAGGGCAAGCGAACAACTCGTGCACATCTGCCGGGGCACTTTTATTTCAAGCTTTTCAGGCAATTCAGCCACCTTCCTGACCTTTCAGAGAAGATTATATCATCGGGGACGAAAGTGGCAAGATAAAAATGTTTTTTACTGGAAACCGCCGCCCTGGGCCTGAAAAACCGGGCCGCCAAAGGCGGTCTCCGCCTGTCTGATTATGGCCTCGGGCATCAGGCGGTACTTTGGAGAGTGGTGCATGATTATGAGGTTTTTGACCCCGGCCTCGCGCGCTATGCCTCCGGCTATGCCGGCCGTCAGGTGGTTCCTCTGTCTTGCCCGCTCCATGTCCTCATCCAGGAAGTACGCCTCCAGATAAAGCGTGTCCGAGCCGGAGGCGAACTCCACGATTTTCCCCATATTCTCATCTGTCGGGGATGAATCCATTATATAGGTGACTTTCTGGCCGCGGGTGATCCTTGCTATCCTTGTCTTTAATTCTCCCAGGGCGAAATGTTTTTCGCCTCCCGGGAGGGGCACGGCAAATGCCGTCCCGTCCGGCAGGCCGGCGCGGAGCTTTTGCTTGAACTCTGTGAGCCACGGGCCGACTGGAAGGCCCTCGTCCGAAAGGGCGGCCTTGTCTATGTTTATGTGGAAGTCCTCCTCTATGCTCCAGCCGATGGAATCTATATCGTGCTTCAGGACAATTGCCTCCACCTTGAAATAACTCTCTCTGAGCGCAACGCCGGTGAACGGCAGGACAGGGCCCTGGACGGGCTCGAAGCCGTTTTCCGCCGCAAAGATCGCGTGCCTCACCTCATCCTCCGAGATTCCGAACGCATCGATCCGGATGGGATATTGCCTTATTAAATTCCACGAGTAGCCTTTCAGCTTGCCTGCGACCTTTTCTATTATGTCCGACGGCCCGTAGACCCTGAGGGGCAAGGTATTGCCGAGCATGTTTCTAAGCAGATGGTCGAAGCCGATGAAGTGGTCGATATGGGCGTGAGTCACAAATGCGGCGGTCACTTTGGAGATGAGGCCGGCCGGCAGCCTGGAGATGTTTCCCAGGTCCAGAAGGAGCGCCTTTTTCTCGCGCAGCAGCCTCACATAGACGCACGGGTCTTCGAACGGGCCGTTGACGGCCCTGTGCAGGAATGTGGGTTTCATGTTTTTTTAGTATAATAACAAAAGCTGACATTTCGTTAATTTTACCCGCTTAAGGGAGGATTCCCCATGCCGGAATTACGAAAAGACCCTGTACTTGGAAGGTGGGTGATTATTTCGGTTGAAAGGGGCAAGAGGCCGACTGATTTCAGTCCGGTCATACATAAGAAAAAGGGTGGGTTTTGCCCCTTTTGCCCCGGGGGCGAGTATACCACGCCGGCGGAGACACTGGCCTTCAGGCCCGCGGGTTCCGAGCCGAACGGGCCCGGATGGACACTCCGGGTGATGCCAAACAAATTTCCCGTCCTGGAACCCACGGGCAAGCCGAAAAAAAGCGGCGAAGGAATGTTTGACAGGATGGAGGGTTTCGGCGTGCACGAGGTGGTGGTGGAGAACCCGGACCATTTCCTCTCGCTGTCCACGATGCCCGAGAAATCGGTCGAAGACACCCTCTGGGCGTATTTTCTCAGGCTTACCGAGCTGAAAAACGACCCGCGTATAAAATACGTCCTTATCTTCAAAAACGAGGGCGAGGCGGCGGGCGCCAGTCTCGAGCACAGCCACTCCCAGATCATAGGGCTTCCAATCGTGCCCCGGACTGTCAAGGACGAACTGACAGGGGCCAGGGGGCATTACGACCTGAAGGAGCGGTGCATATTCTGCGATATCATCGACCAGGAGCTTTCGGACGGCAAGAGGGTTATTTACGAGAACGAAAGCTATGTCGCCATCTCACCGTTTGCGCCCAGGGCCCCTTTTGAGACCTGGATAATGCCCAAAAACCATGAGGCGGCCTTCTCCCCCCAGCAGAAGAGTTTTAAACGGCTTGCCGAGATCATTCAGCGGATACTCCGGCAGTTCGACCTGATGCTTGAGTCCCCTCCTTATAATTACGTGATACATACAGCGCCATTTTCCGAGGAGCAAAGCGATTACTACCACTGGCATATAGAGATAATGCCAAAACTGACGAAGATAGCCGGGTTCGAGTGGGGCACGGGTTTTTATGTCAACCCTACCCCGCCGGAGGAGGCGGCGCGCTTCATGAGAGGGACTTTTTTGAAATGAACGTGCTTATGGCCGCACCCGAAGCCTTTCCCTACGCAAAGACGGGGGGGCTTGCCGACGCGGCGGGGGCGCTTGCGGCCGAGCTTGCCAAGATGGACCATCATGTCCGGCTGGTGATGCCGTTTTACCGGACGGTAAAGGAGCGTTTCCCTGCCATGGATTGTGGCAGGCCCTTCGAGGTAAAAATCGGCGAGCGAATTATCGCGGGGAACCTGTACCGGCACGAAAATGCCATCTTTATCGGGTGCGACCAGCTTTATGACAGGCCCGATCTCTACGGCACGTCCTCGGGCGACTATGCGGACAACGCGGTGAGGTTCATTTTTTTTTCTCGCGGCGTCTTCGAGGCGGCGAGGCTCTGCGGCTTCAAGCCGGACATCATCCACTGCCACGACTGGCAGACAGGTCTTGTCCCGGTATACCTGAAAAAGATTTATGGCGCGGACCCCTTCTTCTCCGGGACGAAGAGCGTTTTTACCATTCATAATATGGGATACCAGGGCGTCTTCCGGGCGGAAACCCTGCCGCTTTCCGGGTTGCCGCCCGGCATCTTCAACCCGGAGGGCCTGGAATTCTATGGCAAGATGAATTTCCTCAAGGCCGGGACGGTATGGGCCGATATCATCACGACGGTAAGCCCGACCTATGCGGGCCAGATACAGACGCCCGAATACGGCTTCGGTCTGGATGGGGTCCTGCGGAACAGGGCGGACAGGCTTAGGGGGATAATAAACGGCATAGACGATTGCCTCTGGAACCCGGCCAGGGACCGTTACATTCCGGGGAATTACTCCGCGGGGAAAATCATGCCGGGCAAGGGCATATGCAAGAAGAGGCTCTCCTCGCTCTGCGGCTTCAAGGACCCCGCCAGGCCGCTTGTCTCTTTTGTCGGGAGGCTATCGCACCAGAAGGGCTCCGACCTTGCGGCCGCCGTAGCGGGCGAGGCTGTCGCCGAGGGGGTGGACCTGATGTTCCTTGGAAAGGGCGATGATCTCTATCAGCGCGAGCTTGCGGCCCTGGCCGAAAAATACCCGGAGAGCCTTTGCGTCCGGATTGGATTTGACGAGGAATTCTCCCACCTGGTATATGCGGGCTCCGACATCTTCCTCATGCCGTCCAGATACGAGCCCTGCGGGCTGGGGCAGATGATAGCGCTCAGATACGGCACCCCGCCGGTTGCAACCGGCACGGGGGGCATCTCCGACACTGTACGAAACTACCTGCCCTTGAGCGGCGCGGGCACGGGTTTCCTGTTTGGCGAGACTACGCCCGGCGCGCTGAGGCAGTCCCTGTGGTATGCCCTTTGCGTCTACCGCGGCGGGAACCGCTGGAGGGGGATTGTCAGGAACGCAATGGCCGAGGATTTCTCCTGGCGGAAGTCGGCAGCGCGGTATGTGGAGGTTTACGGGGAGGCAATGGGTCAGGCTTCCGGGGGCTAAAGATGAGCATCAGGTTAAAGCTGATAATGTTCATGTTCGCATTCCTTGCGGCGGCGGCCGTGCTGGGGATGGGCGCGCTTTACATATTCTCGAACTTAAACAGGAACCTGTCGCTTACGAACCAGGAGATCGAGGCCAACCGGCAGTTCATTGCGCTGAGGGGTTCCATCCGGGAGCTTGTAAAAAACGCCGAGGGCTGGGCGCTTACTGGCAACAGGAAATATCTTGCCGGGTACAAAAAATGCCTTCCCGGTCTCTACAGGAATTTCGGGGACGTCCAGCTCATGGGGGGAGGCGATGTCCATGGGATGTCCGCCGATTTCGACGAGGCCAGGACGGCGTCCGACACGATTTTCACCACTTCAAATCCGGTCGGCAACGGTAAGGTGGCGCTGTCGCTTAAGGATCTGGAGTCCTCGAGGGACAGGCTGTTTGGCTCGATGGATTCCCTCTATGAGCAATCCATTACCACCATGGCCGGACTCTCCGTCATGGGGCAGAGGATAAGGAGGACGACGACCGGATATCTTGTCCTGCTGGTGTCGTTCGTCTCCCTGGCGTTCATCTTCCTGGCCCTCTTCATGAGGAGAATGCTCAGCCAGCCTTTCAACGAGATGCTGGAGGCCACGGAGAAGGTGGCATCCGGGGACCTGGCATACAGGATCCCGCCGGGCAGGAAAGACGAATTCGGACTCATCGGGGCAAGGTTCAACCGGATGCTGGAGAGGCTGGAAGAATCGAGCAATAAACTGGGCGCCAGGCTGAAAGAGACGGAACTGCTGCTTGAGGTCGCCCGGATTGCGGGCGCCACCCCGGAGCTGAAGGAGGCGCTGACGCTGATAGTGGAGACGGTCTCGAAGGCGCTTGGCACGGAGTTCTGCGCCGTCTTTCTCCTTTATCCCGAGATCGAGATGTTCGTGCTGGAGGCCTCGAATACCGATGAGACCCTCTCCAACATCTCGCTCCCGGTGGACTCCTACATAGCCAGGGGCGTCCTTGATACAATGAAACCCGTCCTGATCGACGACATGGGCGAAGGCGCCGCTGCCGGAGGCGGGCTCTGCGGCAGATGCGGCTCTCTTATAGCCGCTCCGATACTGAGGGACAATATCTGCAAGGGCATCCTGATACTGGGCAGGCCCTCGGCCGGCGGCTTCAGCCCGGACGAAAAAAACACCGCGATGATACTGGCCCATACGACGGGGGCCGTGGTAAAAAACTCGGAGCTTTACTCAACGACGAAAAAACAGCTCAAGCAGCTTTCCGTTACATATGAACTCAACAGGCTTTTGACCTCTGTATACAAACCCGAGGACCTCCTGGCCACCATCTCGGCCGAGATAGCGAAGCTGAGCGGCGCGAGGATTTGCATAATAAGGCTTCTTGAGGGCGAATCCCTGAACATAAAATCGAGCTACGGCATATCCCCTGAGGAGACGGAGGAGAAGAGCCTGAAGGTGGGGGAGGGGATAGCCGGATGGGTCGTCCGGGAGGGCAGGTCGCTTTTTGTCGAGGACGTGGCCAAGCTTCCGGAAGGGCTCAAGCCGAAGACCATAAGGGCCAAATCCGCCATATGCGTGCCCCTGAGGATAGGAAACAGGATAATAGGCACCCTCGGCATTTACGACAAGGCCGGAGAAAGCGGGGCGCCGAAACCCTTCGACCTGGAAGACCTGAACATGGCCGAGGGTTTCGCGTCGATGTCGGCCATCACCATAGAAAAGGCGAGGATGGAAGAGGAGCAGGAAAGCAGGAGGCGGGAAGTCTTTGAGGCCAACAAGCGGCTTGACCTCCTGTTTGAGACCGTGCAGGGCGGCATCGTCTCTCTGGACTCGGACTACAAGATACTTGCGGCAAACCGTTACGTTGAACGCTGGATGGACCTTCCCCTTAGCGAGGTCATCGGCAAAAACGCCAAGGACATATTCCATCCCAAAGGAGGCATATGCCCCCACTGCGCGGCCAGGTCCACCTTCGATACCGGGGACATAAGCGCCATCACGCAGTCCAACGGGCTTAACTACGCGGAGCTTACGGCCTATCCGGTCAAGGGCGAAGACGGCCGTGTGGACGAGGCGGTCATATTCATACAGGACATAACCGACAGGGTCCTCTACCAGGAGGAGATAATGGGTCTTTACCGGGAGGTCGCGCAGACCAAGGAGTACCTGGAAAGCCTGATAAACAACTCGGCGGACGCGATTGTCACAACGGACCTCAAGGGCAACATAATCTCCTGGAACCGCGCCGCGGAGGAGATATACGGGTTCACGGAGTCCGAGGTCATGGGGAAATTCCTGCCGTTTCTGCCCGAGTCCGCATTTGAGCAGGAGAACGCCTACATGGAGAGGATAAGGGAAGGCGACGTGATCAAGGCGGAGGCCCTGAGGCTGACGAAGGGCGGCTCTCTCATAGAGGTGAGCCTCACGCTTTCCCCGATAAAGGACGCCATCGGAGAGGTCATCGGCATAAGCGGCATCTCCCAGGACATCACGAAGAAAAAGCAGGTGGAAAGGGAGCTCATAAGGAGAAACCAGGAGCTCTCCAGGCTCTTCTTCATCAGCTCGGCGATGAGGGGCACGCTGGACCTTGAGAGGCTTTTGCGCATGATACTGACGGCCGTAACGATGGGCGACGGCCTCGGGTTCAACCGCGCCATCCTTTTCTGGGTGGACGAGCCCGCAAACGTCCTCAGAGGGGCCATGGGAGTCGGCCCGGCCTCGGCGGATGAGGCCGGCAAGATATGGCAGCGCCTCACCACGGCCCACAGCACCCTGCACGATATCATAAGGGAGATGGAGGAGACGACGGGGACGGCTGAGGAATCCTCCTTTGACAGGCTGGCCAAGGAGATAAAGGTGGACCTGGCGGGAGACACCGTCATGGCGGGGGCGGTGAGGGATATGAAGCCCTTCAACGTGGCCCAGGCGGCGGCCGAACCGTTCGCCGACCCCTCAATCGTCCGGATGCTCGGGTCAAGCGCGTACGCCGGGGTGCCCCTCATATCGAGGAACAGGGTGGTCGGCGTCTTCTGGGTGGACAACCTCTTCAACGGCCGGCCGATCACCGAGGAGGACATGAAATTCCTGAACACCTTTTCAAACCAGATGGCCGCGGCCATCGAAAACGCGAGGCTCTTCGAGGGCATCTCCGTGGCGGAGGCCGAGCTTGAGAACATCTTCCGCTCCATCTCGGACATGGTCTATCTGACGGATAAGGATTATAATCTTAAAAAGGTAAACGAGGCCGTTTTGCGCAAGGTCGGCAAGGGGATTGACGAGGTCATAGGCAAGAAATGCTACCAGATATTCCACGGGCTGGAGGCGCCGTTCGCGAGCTGCCCGCACATGAACACCATTACGACGGGGCGCCCTAATATCGAGGAATACGAAGACCCTTTCCTTAAGGGCACATATCTTTCCTCCACTTCTCCTCTCTTCGACGGGGAGGGCAGCTTCATAGGGGTCGTCCATGTGGTGAGGGACATAACGGAGATGAAGCAGCTCCGGGAGAGACTCCAGTCCGCCGAGAGGATGGCGGCCCTCGGGGAGGTCGCGGCCAAGGTCGCCCACGAGATACGAAACCCCATGGTTTCGGTCGGCGGCTTCGCCAAAAGGCTTGAAAGGAAGCTGGACGGCGGCCTGAAGGAATACGCATCCATAATCTCGACGGAGGTCGACCGGCTGGAGCAGATACTGAAGGAGATACTGGGTTTCGTCCGGGAGGTGAGGATATCAAGGAAAAGCACCGCCCTTGACGAACTGCTGTCCGGCCTTGTCAATATGATAGAGCCGGAGGTGATGGAGAAGGGCAACAAGGTCCAGACGGCCCTCGATCCGGTGAGCGCCTTCATAGACCCAAACCGGATGAAGGAGGCCCTCTGGAACGTCATAACGAACGCCAACCAGTCCACCGAGCGCGGCACCCTCAGCATAAAGGTGGCCGAGAGGGACTCGGAGGCGGTCATAGAGATATTCGATACCGGCTGCGGCATAAGGAAGGAAGACCTCACCCGGATATTCGACCCCTTCTTCACCACAAGGCCGATGGGGACCGGCCTCGGCCTGGCCATATCGAAGAGGATAGTAGAGGAGCACGGGGGGCGGATCACCGTGGAGAGCAATTGGCCCGGAGGAGGCACCGGGTTTAAAATATATTTACCTTTGCGGAAGGAGGGATAGATGAAGATACTTGTTGTAGACGACGATGAGCACATACTCAGGCTCTACAGGGAAGAGCTGGAGGAGGAGGGCTACAATGTTGTCGTGGCGAAGACCGGCGCGGCTGCCCTGGAGGCCTTCGCGAGGGAAACTCCCGACCTTGTGACCCTGGACATCCTCATCCCGGACATGGACGGCATCGCGGTCCTCAGGAAGATGAAGGAGATGAAGCCGCGCGTGCCGATTATAATGTCCACCGCCTATGATTACCGCGACGACTTTGCCGTGTGGGCGTCCGAGGCGTACATCGTGAAGTCAGCGGACCTGACGGAACTGAAGGGCAAGATAAAGGAACTTCTCTCGAAATGATAAGGGTAAGGACCGAGAGCCCGGTTTACGGAGGCTTTACAATCGCCAGGGGCGACGCGGCCGGGGATGAGGGGGTCGTTTTCGTAAAGGGCGCACTGCCGGGAGAGATGGTCGACGCGGTGGTGAGCGAGAAGAAAAGGGACTACAGTGTCGCCACCGTCTCCGAGGTGCTGGAGCCCTCTGAGCTTCGGGTTGAGCCTTTCTGCCCCCACTTCGGAGTTTTCGACTGCGGCGGCTGCCATCTGCAGCACGCGTCGTACGCGGGGCAGGTCATCATGAAAAACGCCATAATAAAGGATTCTTTCAAGCGTATCGGGGGGATCGAGATCGAGCCGGCCCCGCCGGTTACCGGCCCCGATACCCATTACAGGCACCGGGCGCAGTTCAAGGTCGCTTCTGGCGGCATCGGTTTTTTTCGGGAAGGGTCCCGCGACGTTGTGCCTATAGACGAATGTCCCCTGCTTGCCCCGGGCATAAATGAGGCCCTGCAGAAGATCAGGCGCATGCCTCTTGAAGGCGTAAAGGAAGCGCATGTGACATTGGGATATAAAGCGGAAAAACCGGCCGGCCCTGAGGGGAGCGATTTCAGCGGGGCCCCGGAAGCCGGGCTTTTCGAAGGGGAGCCTTCGGGGCTCTCCGTGCTTTTGAAGGGGCGAGGATTTGATGAAGTTTTGTCGAGGGAGTATGCGGACGCCGGATTCGATACCGTTTTTTTTGACGACGGCAGCCATAGCGGCAGGGGGTTTGTCAGCTTCGATCTGGGCGGCTTCAGATACAGCGTTTCTCCGCTGAGTTTCTTCCAGAGCAACTGGAGTCTTAATCTTAAGGCGGTGGAGGCCGTAAAGGAGATGCTCGGCCTTTCCTCCGGCGGGACCCTGCTGGACATCTACGCCGGAGGCGGGAATTTCTCGATCCCCATGAGCCCGTCGGCAAAGAGGATAACCTGCGTGGAGGAAAACGGCCCGTCTGTAAAAGACGGCATCCGGAACCTGGAGCTAAACGGCATCAAAAACATGAAATTCATCAGGACGTCCTTCGAGAAATTGCAGGGCAAGGGGCAGGGCGCGAATGCCTTTGATGCCGTCATAGTGGACCCGCCCAGGCCTGGCCTGAGCCGGGAGGCCGCGAAAAATTTGCTGCAGCTTCAGACGGAAAAAATTCTCTACATCTCATGCAACCCCGCGACGCTTGCGCGGGACGTGAAGAAGCTATCCGAAAGGTTCAGGGTGGAGTCCGTGAGGCTTGTGGATTTCTTCCCTCATACCTACCACATCGAGGTCCTCTGCCTGCTTGCCAGGTCCTGATTGAGGGCCGTGCTTCCGCCATTTTTCGGCTCTTTTCACGCCACTAACATGCAAACAACAGGGACTGGATGCCGCCATAAACTTGGCTGCCGTTTGCTGCGAAGCCATTTGCTCCTAGAACGGTCCTGCCATGCTTAGAAATGTATAAGCACTGCCGGAATAAACTGATTGGGCCGAACTTGCCCATCCCCACATTTCAATGTAATCAGTTGTTCCGTTAAAGTAAATTAAATCCGAAACAGAAACTATTGTGGAATACATTGCATTTGCAATCTGTTCCCCATATGAATACACCGAACCGTTTTTATAGATTGCGATGTACAAAGTTTCGCCGGCGGACGTGGCTGAAAAGGCGGCATTTACGTGGTAGTACCCCGCTTTTTTAGGTGTTATTCTATGATTCGTCAGGTCGAAAATATTATTTGTGTTGAAGCTAACGCTATCCAGATTGATCTTTGTCCAAGCAGCAGGAAGGGACTGAGTATTTGCAAGGTAAATCCGGCTATCGAAGGCACCCTGTGCCTGGAGAGTATTAACCTGCGTCCGGAGCGGCTCTCTCTCTCAAGGACCAGGCAGGTATCAGCCTTATACTCCCGGAAATCTCAGTGATCTACCCACAGGAATTCCTGAAGAGCCCAATTTAATATGGTCCTATAAATGTGTTTTTTAGTGGGTTATTGACAATATCTGCAGGTCTTTTCAAAGTGCGTTTCTCTTCCTGGCGTATCCAGAAGGGCTTTGTTCAGATTTTTTGGGCGAATGGCAAAGACGTCAGATATGCACTTCCGTGTCTATCCGCCTGCTCAGCTCTTAAGACCAAACGGATAGGAATGCCTTAAGTACCTTAATAGGCAGTGCGAGAGAGGGGATTTGAACCCCTACAGGTTTCCCCACTGGATCCTAAGTCCAGCGCGTCTGCCAGTTCCGCCACTCTCGCTGATTGATTTTAAAGGATTTTTAGCCATTCGGTCAATTCCTTGTGGTCTTGAGTGTAGCAAATTTGTAGCACGAATCCGGAACTTCAACGCTGGAGGGGTGCTAAAATATCCTTAGCTATTCTTCGGCAATACTGGTCCTGATCGATCAGCGCTGCCTTGGGAAAGGCGATTTGTCCAGCACCTCATCCACCCTGACCATGTAGCCGAATGGATAATCGGTCTGGAAGATGTGGAATTTTTCGAACTCGAAGAGCTTTCTTGAGGCGAGCAGGAACCTGTAATAGGGGTTTTCCTTTTCCAGTATCTCGATTGTCCCGTTTACCTGAAAGCTTATGTACTCCATGCCGGCCGGGCCGGATTTCATCCCCGAATAGAGGAGGCTTGCGCGGGGGTTGTCCCTCATGTTTCCGGCCGCCTTTCCCTCGAATATTTCAAGCCCTCCCAGCGCCGTCGGATCGAAATGGCCCACGTCCGAGTAGAGCCTTGCCGAGGCCTCGACCCTATTAGCCAGGCTTTCCTTCCATGGGCATGTGCGGGCCTCCGCGAGCGTGCTTTCGAAGATGTCCGTGTAATCGGCGAGAAGTTCCGGGACGGGGAGAAGCCCGATTCCCTTTATGGTAAGATTTACCGTGAGCCCGGCCGGGCCTGTCTTCCTGACGTCCGGCCATGTGGCCATCACCGGCAGGTGCGCGGAAAAAAAACTCATCTTCCCGTCCCGGAGCACGTTGAGCAGGAATTCGAGGCGGGAGGAGGCAAGCCAGTCCAGGCACCTCGAGGGGATCCTGCCGGTCGTGACCCTGCTGTCCATTACTGGCCGCTGATGTGCGGTTTTATTTTTTCGAATATCCTCGCGGTCTTCCATATCCTCAACTGCGAGCGGCTGGACAAAAGCAGAAGCAGTATTATCACGAATTCCGGCGGAGTAAAATCCCTCCTGATGAGGCCGTGGTATATAGCGAAAAAAACCGCCACGCTGACTGAAAGTATGCTAAACAGAAGCCAGAACTTCCTCCTCCTGGCAACCCGAAGCAGAAATGCCTTTTCCCCATGCGTCAAATGAATTTCAATGCCCATCCATGGCCGGCCTCCTTACCCGGCTTTTGAGTTCCTCCATCATCTCCGGCGTGATTTCATTGCAGCCACGCTCGGCTGCGTAGCGCTCCACTGCCGCCTTTACCATGGACCTCACGAAAAATGGGACCCGGCCAAGCCTCTCCATGGCCTCTTCGCTCCATCGGGGACGCGCTCCGGCATCCGCCGCGTCTTCCGCGGCGAGCCTCGGGGGTTTTATCACATCCCCCCCCGCGGGGGAATAAGCGCACCAGGGGTCTTCCCCGAGATAATCGTTTTTAAGGGAATACGCCTTGGCCCTGCATCCGCCGCAAAGCAGGCGGTACTCGCAGGCCCCGCATTTGCCCTTCAGCGCGCCTTCAGCCGTCCTGAGCGATTCAAGGACGGGCGACGTCTTCCAGATATCGCCGAAATCCGAGGTCCTCACGTTGCCAAGAGGCAGCGGCAGATACGGGCACGCCGTGACAGTCCCGTCCGGGGTTATCCTGCAGTATGTGTGGCCGGCGAGGCAGCGCCCGGTGTCCATCTGCAGAAGGGGGGAGCCAGGGTTGCGCTGGTGGAGTATCCTTCTCATGGTTGGGGCGCAGCGCGTCCTGATCATCATCTCCAGGTGGTTGCCGCCCAGGCCGGCAATGAAGGACAAAACCTCTTCGTACTGCCCGGCGGTGATATCGGTCAGCTCTTCCGCGCGCCCCGTGCACACAAGGAAAAACGGGCTGAAGACCTTCGCTCCCAGCTCCTCCGCGAACTCTATGAGCGCCGGGATGCCAGCCAGGTTTCTGCTTGTGACGACCGTGTTTATCTGGACCGAAAGCCCCTGCGACTTGCAGAGCCGCGCGGCGTTTACCGCCGCGGCCCACGCCCCCGGGAAGGCCCGGACGCCGTCATGGATTTCCGCCGTTGCGGAGTCGAGCCCGATGCTGACTCCGGATATTCCGCTTTCCTTCATCCTGCGGGCCGCCGCCTCGTCGACGAGGGTCCCGTTCGTGCCGGCCACCACCATCATCCCCTTGTGCCTGGCGTGCGAGGCAAGCTCGTAAATGTCCCGCCGCAGCAGGGGTTCGCCGCCCGAGAGGATGAGCATGGTCTCCGGATTCACGAGGGCAATCTGGTCTATGAGACGAAGGGCCTGGGCGTTGTCGAGTTCGTCAGCGCCGTCCGCCGCGGCGGCATCGCCGGCAACTGAAGGGACAAAGCGCGCGGGCAGATAGCAGTGGCCGCAGCGCAGATTGCATTTTCCCGTTACGTTCCAGGATATGATGGACAGATTCTCTCTCAGCATTTCAGGCCCTGTTGTCAGACACCCGCAAGAAGCACGTTGCATGGCGCAGTGCGAAGCAGGTTCTCGGCAGTATTGCCTATGTCGAGCTCCTCCGTCTGGTGGGCGCCGAACCTGCCCGCAACGAAGAGGGCAGGGGGGTCTTTCTTAAGATGCTCGCATATCTCGTGGCTTGCCTTGCCGGCCAGCAGGGTGGTCCTGACCTCCACGCCGGCCTCAAGGCCCATCCGTCTTGCCTCATCGAGCGCGCCCTGGTATATCTTGCCCAGTCCGTCATCGATTATTTCGTCATGGAGTTTTTCCTGCTCCTTGAACTTGAATATCTTCTGGGCCTCGCTTGACAGGACCTTTACCAGGGACTCGAACGCCCTGCGATGAAAATGCGGATCGTAAACGGCCACGGCCTCGATATCCATTCCAAACTCCCTGCCGAGGGCGAGGGCCTTCCCGAACGCGGAAAAGGCCTGGATGCTGCCATCTATAGCGGCGCAGATCCTTCCGGTCATGGGGCTGCCTGATGGCCCGGGGAAAGAGTTTTTTACGACCAGCACATCGGCCGTCACCCTCCTTGCCACCCGCTCGCATACGCCGCCTATGAGGCTGCCGTTTACCGCCCCAAGGCCGAGTATGCCCATTATGACGAGGTCATAACCGCTCGCCCTTACGTCTCTGACGATCTGGAGCCAGTTCTTGCCTTCCATCAGCCTGCAGTCAAAAGCTACGCCGGCCGCGGAGCACTCCTTCTTGAACGAATCAAGATAGGCGTCCGAGATGAGCCTGAGCCCGTCGCCTATGAGCGAATCGTGGACCTTTCTGGATTTTTTCAGCTTTTCCTCTTGCTGGTAATGTCCGGGCAGTCCCCCCTCCATGTCACGGAACCTCCTGTCATGAAGGCCCGCGCTGTAGACATGGTTGCCGGTAAGCTCGGAGCCGAAACGCCTGGCAAGCGCGATGCCCAGCTCCGTGCACCAGGGGGAATACCTGGAGTTGTCTATCGGGATCAGTATCTTTTTATACATGCTTGCCGCCGATCAGGCCGAGGGCCCTTTTTTTAACGCCCCTTTTTTTGACGCCTTGTGCAGGGCGATGCCTATCAAAAGAACGATAATGAACACTACCGGCGGCAGCACATATACCTTGAGGGGCGTCTTTGGTATCAGGACCATGTAGTACCAGTCCGATACCGTGCCCTTATTGCCGTGTTCTCCGTTTCTTCCGTCATACACGGTGATAGAGAAAGGCATGAACTCCCCGACCTTGAAGACCGTGTCGTCCTTGCCTCCGGTGTCCAGGGCCCGCTTGAAGATCACCCTGTACTGGCCGTCCTTGAAGCTCTCTATCACCTGAACGTCCTGTCTGGCCTGCTCAGCAAGATTGGCAGGCCCGGAGCCGATCCATTCCACCGCGCGGTCCTTGTCCGAGACCTTCCACCACCAGATATTGACGGGGTTCGTGCTGTCGCCTCCGAAGAAATACGGTTTCACGCCCGGGGTGACCTTCGACGGAAACTGGAGGCGTGCCCCGTCGGGGTACACAACGGCGTTTGTAATCCCCGCGGCGTTGCCGATGCCCGGCGCGCCGCCGCCAGCAGCCGCGGGGTCAGATGGGGGAGCCCCTCCCGCCGGTCCGGGGGCGCCGGCTCCGCCCGATGCTGCAGCCGCGTTGGCGATCACGGCAGGGCTCAGGAAGCTTGCCTGCTTGCATGTCCATGTGAGCATGACCTCCAGGGCGGAGTCCGTGTACACCCCCCTGACCCTGACGTTGTTGATGAGCGGCGTGAAATTTCTCGGGTGGAACATGATCTGCCCCGCCATCGGGATATCCAGGTAGGGGACCTTGTTCCAGACGGGATCGGTCGTCGATGTTGGCAGCGCCCTGACCCTTGCCACCTTGATAGTAATGCCCAGGTACCTTTTAAGCTGCTCCGACTGGACGTAGTAGGCCAGTGCCCACCTCTGCTGATCGTTGAGGGTGTCTCCGTAGGAGGTCATCGGCGTGCCGCCTATGCCCGCGGTTACCGTCAGATATATGGCTTTCAGCGACGAGCCATCGATGTAACTCCAGGGCTCCGTCTGGTCCGCGGGATATATCTTGTTGTGCCAGTCGTCCCTGAACTTGGGCTGCCAGCCTTTTATTCCGTCGCCCCTGCCGGCCAGGCCGTGGCATTCCCAGCACTTGGCCTTCTTGTAGAGCTGCTTGCCCATGGCAAGAAGCTTGGCGCTTTTGGCGGGCGGCTTGCCAACCTTTATCGGCGTGCCTGTAACCGACCAGACGTCCGGAGGGGAGAACTTCTTGATGTATTGCACAAGCGCGCTTACGTCCGCGTCGCTGAACCGCTTCCATGGCGGCATGGACGTGCCGGGGTTGCCGTCTCTGATGATCTTCGCGATTGCGGCATCGGTTGTGGGATAGCCGGTGGGGACCGTCAGGTATTTAAACGTGCCGGTGGTGAAATCCCTCGGCTTCGGGAAGACGAAATTCGCCGCGTAGCCGTCGCCCTTGCCGTCGACCCCGTGGCACTGCGAGCACCACTTGTCGTAAATTGCCTTGCCCTTGTCCTGCGGCCATGCGCTTACGGGCAGCAGCAAGACCAGATAGGAGAGAATGAGAAACTGAACGAGGTGGATATTGTTTTTTTTCATGTTTTTTATCATTGATTTAGAATGTCCTGGGTTTATTCCCGCTCGCGTAATATATGAACATGCTCGCCTCCCAGATGGAATTCTGGTCCAAAAAATTCTCGAATTCCGGCATGGCGGAGTCCCATGGATGGGAGCCCGGCGGCAGCGCCGTCCATCCCTTTGCCACCCTCCAGAAAACGTAGGACTCCGGCAACTGTGCTATCGTGTCCGTTCCCATAAACGGAGGAGGCGGCGGGTTGAAGGCGTCCGCGAAGATGCCCTTGCCGTTGAGGCCGTCGCCGTGGCAGAAAAAGCAGTTCTGGTAGTAAACCTTCTTGCCCGCCTCCACGTATTTGCCGAAGTTCGCGGTGTCCTGGCGCAATGGGTTTTGCAGGCCGAGTATCTTTATGGTCTGGCCCTTGAAGGTCATCTGCATCGGCGGCTCCGGATGTGATATCCTCGGGCTGACCGGGGGGGTAAACGACGGAGAGACGCCGGAATAGGCGATATAGGCGGCCAGCAGAGGGATGAATATGTACACGATGGCCACTCGCAGGGCCTTTTTATCGTCATCGGCGAGTACGGTCCTTATCGGCCGCAGGAACGCGTGAAAGGTCTCCTCGCTGATTGAAAAATAGATGAGAAAGGTCAAAACGGCGACGACCATGTACATATGGACGACCTGCGACGGCAGCGGGGGCATGATGAGAGACAGGCTCTTCAGCCCTGCGTAGATTGCCAGCAGGATGCCCAGGTAATTGAAAAACGGCGATTTCCTGAGGGCCGCAAGGATGGCGATTGCAAGCCCGATAATGGCAAGCGCGGGGAATATGTAGTGCATTACCGGGGTCCTCCTGTGGCGGCGCCGGGCCGTTTCTTGGTCAAGATTGTGTTTTTCATTTCAGGCGCTCTCATTTCCTGTTTCATTTGTACGCCCCCGCCTGGGCAGCCTTCTGCTCTTGCGCCTTCAGAAGCGGGACGGAACCGGGATAGGAGACCGTCACCGAGGCCCCCTGGCTCTGCAGATAGGCGGCCACCGCGATGATCTCCCCGTCTGTAAGCGACGTGGGGGGCTGGTTCGCGGGGGGCATTATGTTTTCAAATCCCTTTACAACGTACGCCCCCGGGTTGACCAGCGCCTCGAAAAGCTGCTGCTCCGGGGGTATGCCGCGCGCCTTTGCCTCCCTGGCGATCTCGGCGCCTATGGTGGACATGGCCGGCGCGCGTTCCGTCGTGGAGGGCTGCTCGCTGTGGCAGACCATGCACTGCCCTTTCCCGAAGACTATCTTTTCGCCGATCGCCACGAGGTCCGCCTGGGAGATTCCAGGCTTCAGCACTATCGTCTTGGGCGGCTTCGATTCGGACTGCGGAAGATACTCAAGACCGATATACACGAAAACCAGATTGAGCACTATCACGATGAGGGCCAGTTTCAGGACGCCTTTTTTCATTGCCCGGTCACCCTCCGCTCCGAGAACTTCTCCAGTCTCATTATGCTCCAGAATACAAAAGCGACCATCAGCAAAAACAGCAGGGTCGTGATGGTGACTATGATGGAGGCGACACCGGCGGTGGGCAGGTATGCGTCAGGGGCCTTGTTCATCATGATGCCGTAGACGTGCCAGTACTGCCTTGCGCCGGCCCTCATGTAGCCCAGCATCCCCATGAGCCATGTGAAAGTAACGGTTATGGCGATGAGCGCGTACTGGGAGCGTTCAGGCATCTGCCCCCAGCGCGGCTCTCCGATTATCCTTGCGCCCCTGTACATGAAGAAATCCAGGAGGAAAAGGGCCAGGATCGCAATGAAGAATAGGCTGAACTGTATGGGGGAGAGAACGCCCACCCGGACTTCCGCGGAGACGGTGTAACCCAGCACCCCCAGGAAAAGCACGCCGCCTGTGGAGACGGTTATGATCAGCGCCTTTAGCACGCGGCCCGCCTTCGCCCAGGGTACGACCGGCTCCTTGTTGCTCATCCGGAAGATCGAAAAGGAGAGAAAGGTGGCCAGATAGGAGAGTATGACGGCGGTGTTCTTGGCCGCCATGACGCCAAGCTTGCCAAGCACCGGGTGATACGCGCCGATCCTCCTGGCCTCCGAGAGGGAGAGGGCTATGTCATGCGGCGTGATCCATATGACATAGCCCAGCAGCACAACGATGAACAGGTATTTCACCTGCCCGTAGTACCGCTCGCCACCGGGCATCTTATGCAGTGATATCCACAGGTAGTAGTTGATGAAGAAGAGTATCGCCCCTATGAGCATCGCCTGCATGACCCAGAGCCAGGCAAAAAACCCACCCATGAGCTGGATGCCCATTTGCTCGTTGAAGGAATATATCTCCACCCCAAGCAGATAGCCCACCCCGGGCAACAGAAGCGAGACCCCGATCGATATGGTGGCAGAGGTATAGCCCATCCAGTCGTAGTACGCCTTTTCTTCGGGTGTTTTTGAGGTTATAAACCTGAACGCGGCGTATGCCGCCGCGATGCCCGCGCCGAAGACGATGTTCGCGATGAACCTGTGGAGGGTGAGGGGCAGCCACATATGGGTGTGTATTGTCGCCCACCTGTTTATAAGCGCTCCGGTCTTGCTGACGCCGGCGGGAGTGGTCATGAAGCCGACCCAGATGCTTGTGATGAGCAGCAGCAGCAACCCGAAGAAGTTCAGCAGCCCGCCCAGAAACACGTGGAGCCCCTTCCTGTCCTTGAGCTTCTTCCAGGAATAGAAGTAGAGGTAGCAGACCACGACTTCCGCCAGCATCACGCCAAGGTAAATCCACCAGGTGTAGCCCAGTATCTGCATCATGTAGGAGATGAACTTCGGGTAGAGCAGGGGCACGCTTACAAGAAAGACCGCGCCCATGAACGCGGTGAAGGTGTACGCGAGCGTGAAGAGTTTTGCGAAGTCGTACGCGATCCGGTCCAGGCGCGGGTCGCCTTTTCTCCATCCGATGAACTCCATCGTCACGGCGAATATCGGAACGCCAAGGACGAACGCCGCGAAATCCAGGTGTGTCTGCGCGACCACCCATATCCAGTCCCGGCTGCCGATGACGGGGAAAAACCTGTAGCCGTCCGCCGTCGGCGGCGCCAGCACTCCTTTCAGGACGAACAGCGCGGCGAAACCCGCGCCCAGTATGACGAGGAATTTCACGATCCCTTTTGTCAGACCCTTACCTACCGATACCTCTGCCATTCAAATCGCCTTTCTTCAGATTTCTTTTATCTCAGAACGCCACGTCCACCAGGACTTTGTACAACTTGTCGGTCTCCGCGGTAAGCGGAGCGCCCGTTGCGGCGCTTACCGCGCCGGGCAGGTAATTGCTTCTTATATTGGCGTAGATGAACTGTATCTTGGTGTTGAGCCACGGCAGGTAGTTCAGGCCGACAAGCCATGTGTGCTGGCTTGTTGCCGGATCGAAATCGGAGATTTGGACCTTGGAGTTCGTGACCCAGTTGTACTGGCCCACGATGCCGTAGGTCCTCTGGTAAAAGTAGTCCGCCTCAATCGCCCCGCCGTTGAAACTTCTCTTGTCTTCAAGCGTGCCGCCGGCAGCGGGGCCCAGGGTGCCGTTGGCCCCGGCCGCAATCGCCTCGAGCGGCGCAAGCCCGGATTCCTGGCCGAATCCGTAAATGGCCTTCGCCTCAACCAGGTGGTCCTCACCGAAATTCTGCTCAAGCGAGGCGTCTATGTATTGCCTGTTCGCGCGGGTGGAGACGATGGTTGCCCCATCGGTGGCAAGCACCTTTTCCTCCCCGGTATAGACGGCGCCGCCGAAGGTGACGGCTCCGTTGGAGAGTTTCTGGTCCCACGCGGCGCGCGCATAAAAGCCAAACGGGTTGCCCGTAGTGCCCTCCGCGGTGGAAAAAGGATTGGACCCCAAACCGTGCATGAAATGAGGATCTCCTACCGCAAGCAGGTCCGCGTCCTTGACATCACCGCCCCTCATGGCGCCGATTGCGCCGTAGAGCCGGTTGCCAAGGAAATACCCGTGGACCACCGCGCCGTAATTGCCGCCGCTCCAGAAATTATAAGTCCACCCCTTGTTGAGCACCCAGGGGAGGCCCTCGGAATCGGGGGTCGCGATGTCCCTGTCCCAACCACCGAGGCTGTCAAACGGGTCCGCGGAAGTCGCCAGGCCCTGAAACAGCACCAGCCCCAGGGTGTTGCCCTCGGAAATGGGATATGCGAAGGCGACCTTGGCGGTCGCCACGGAGAAGTTTGTTGAGTCGGTGCCCTCTATACTGGTGAATATGCCTGCATATTTGTAGACCCTGCCGGCAAGAAAAAACTGCATGTTGTCGAGGAACGTAGAGTTCGCGTTGTAGCCGCCATTGCCGTAACCGGGGTTGCCCGCGCCGGGGGTCGCGCCGGATGCGTCCTGCTCAAGCTGGTAAGGCACGAAAAGGATCCGCGCGGAAACGGGGAAGACATAAAATAGATTAAGCCTGTCCTTGGAAATTACCCCCCAGTCGGGAGACGCATCCGTGTATGCCTTTACCTTGAACTGCCTGCCATACTGGTTTAAGTTCGGCCATATGGTATGACAGGCCGTGCAGGGTTTTTTTAGCTGGCGCGCATATGAAGGCACGGCCTCCGACTTCTTCACCATCGACAAGACGAACAGCGAGGCAATCAAGACAAGAAAAATTCCGGTCTTTTTCACTTAGGCCTCCTTAGAATTCAGACTTGCGTTTGGCTTTTTTGTAATCGATTTTAATCGTCGTGGTCTTTCCGGGGGTTACCCTCACATTGCCCAGATCGACCGTCCCGAATTCCTCATGCCAGGCCTCGACGGTATAAGTGCCGGGCGGAACGTCCCTTATGACGAATTCGCCGTTTGCATTGGTCAGCGCCGCGTAGGGATTGTCGAAAACGTAGAGCCAGCCGCGCATCCAGGGATGCGCGTCGCAGGTTATCTCTATCAGCCCGGCCCTTGTAAGTATCTTTGTGACCTGCGCTCCCTTGAAAGGCAGGCCCACGTTGTAATAGGTGCGGTTCTCGATGTACGTGTGGATGTTGTGGAACAGGGGGTCGGAATCCTTGAAGATAAGCTGATTGCCCTGGAAACCGATTCCCACGTGCGGCACAAATGCGCACTTGAGGTTGTCGACCAGGGATGCGACCCTGGGGACCGGCGCGCCGGCCTGTATGTTCTTTATGAAAACGACTACGTTCTGGACCCTTCTGTTTTTGATCAGGTACTTAAGCGACGGAAGCGTCTTGCCGCAGTAGTTGATGTTGGTGGTCGGGTGTATAATCGGGTCCCTCGGGACCGGAGAGCCTGTAAACATCACCGTGCCGGAGATAGTCCCGCCGTTTGGAACCGCACGGACCTGGTAGGCATATGAGTCCAAAGGAAGTCCCAAGACCAGAAACAGCGCTGTAAACAAGACGGCCTTCCTGACAACGTCGCACATCCCTTGCGAGGGGCTGAATTGCCGCGGAAACGTCCCGCGCACTTTTTGCCTTGCTTTCCTTTCCATCCTCTTGTCCTTTCTCCTTGGATTTGTCATTTCCGCAAAATTCATGATCTTGTCGTTCCGTCTGATAACGGGCGTAAAGCATCGATGCCCGAAGCACATGATTTTTTTCCATGCTACTAAAAATTGAGAACTTGTCAAGAAAAGATCATTTTAGTGATTTTTTATTTCTGTTTTTCTGAAATTTCAGTCTATCTTCGAGAAAGATTCTAGCGCATAATTTTGATTTTGTCCTCGTAATTTCATTTAAGAAAAAAGTCCAAAATTTAAAGACAGATGTTCTTTATAAAGTAATTGTTATGTTTATTAATAATTAAAAATAGAAAAATGTTTAGAAAATCCTGAATAACAAAAAGAAAATTTTTTAGTCATTTGGCATGGCGGAGGCGCCGGGCTGTGGGACAGTGAAAGCGTGGGTGAAAAGAGGAAGCTTAAAGTTTCAGTGCCGCCTGCGGGTTCAGGCCGGGCCCGGACAACTCCCCGGCCCGCAGGCGATGAAATCCGCCCATGGCGATCATCGCGGCGTTATCGGTGCAGAAGGCGGGCGAGGGGACGAAAAGCTGCATCTCCATCTTCCGGGCCATGTCCCGCATGCCCTGCTTGAGGGCGCTGTTGGAGGCTACCCCGCCCGCCACGGCGAGATTTCTTACGCCCGTCTTTTTTGCGGCCCACTGGCATTTCCTTATGAGCACATCCAGAACAGCGGCCTGGAAAGAGGCAGCCACGTCCCTGACCAGTTCCTGCCCGTAGGGCCGGGGCTGGTCTTTCAGGAAATTGGCCACCGCGGTTTTAAGGCCGCTGAAACTGAAATCGAGCGTGCCCGGCAAAAAGGCCCTTGGAAAGGGGATTGCCTTCGGGTTTCCGGCTCTCGCCAGACGGTCTATCTCCGGCCCGCCCGGATAGCCAAGCCCCAGGAGTTTTGCAACCTTGTCGTAGGCCTCTCCGGCCGCGTCATCGCGGCTTCTGCCCAGCAGGCGGTAATGCAAAAAACCCTCGACGAGGTACAGCGACGTATGCCCTCCCGACACGATCAGGCAGACATAGGGGAATCCGGGTCCCGCGCCTTCCAGGAATACCGAGAGGATATGGCCCTCGAGATGGTTTACGCCGGCCAGCGGGATTTTCTTTGAGAAGCTGACCGCCTTGGCAAAGGAGCATCCCACCAGCAGCGAGCCGATAAGCCCGGGCCCCATGCAGACGGCAATGGCGGACAGCCCTTCAAGCGGCGTTTTATTTACCGCCATGGCCTCGCTCACCACGGGCCATATCAGCTCGTTATGTCTTCTTGAGGCAAGCTCCGGGACTATGCCGCCGTATTTGGCATGTATCTCGCTCTGGGAGGAGATTACGTTAGAGAGGATGCGCGGCCTCCCGTCTTCCTCATGGAACTCAACAAGGCTGGCCGAGGTGTCGTCGCAGGAGGTGTCTATCGCAAGTATCAGCATTGGGGCGCAGTCCGCAAGGCCATAAGGTTGTTGCCCATGGGTCTTGTTTTTGCCTGCTAATGGGTGTAGTCGAAAACGCTCGTGCCGGGGGGAGGAGTGAATTCGAAGGCCGAATCCTTCATCCCCCTGTTCAGCTTAACGTCCCTGAGCGTTATCCGGACCGTATTTGAATACCTGTCGTGTATGATGAAGCTTTTTACCGGAAATGACGAAGGACCTTTTGTGGGCTCGACCTCTATGTATGTGATGCCGCTCATCGGGTCCTTCGGCCTCAGTATGAGATCCCCTTTTTTCTCCGTGACCCTGAAATCCCTCTCTATGTCGCCAAGTCCGCCCAGGAAGGCGACCGGCGCCGTCCCGTAAGTGCCCGCGTCGAACCTGCCCTTCATGATCTGATTTTCCTTCTTCTGGTAGATCATGATCATGTTTCCCTTTATGATAACCTGATCGTTGCTACCGGTCTTGTAGATGTAACGCATCTTCGAGGGCAGCTTTAACATGAAATCCCCCCCGAAGGTCTCCGTCTTCCCAAGGTCTTTCAGATAGCTCTTCTGCTCGAAACGCCCGCTTGCGTCCCTGATCTGCCTGTAAGCCGCCTGTATCCGCGCTGCGGCATCCGGGACCGCGGCCCCGGCGTTGGCGGACGCGCACAAAAAAAGGGCAAGGGCAGAGATCAAAAATAAAATCTTAAAAGGGCGGGGCAAAAAATTTCCGGACCCGGCCGTTTCAATCCGTTCATCATGTCTAAGCATGCTATGGTCTCTCCAAAAATCTTCCTGAGCCCCTTTTCCAAAAGGGGGATTGGAACCTGTCTCAAAATCGATTTTTAGGTTCATTGTGTTTTGTCCCCGTTGTTTCCCCCGGACAGGTCATCGGTTCCGAAGGCATCGGGGACGGCGTCATCGCCCGCGCCAACGATGTCTTCCTGAAAATCAACTGTATCTTCCTGATGCGCGGGTCCTTCATTTTGCCCATATTCCTCAATCGCGCCGCTTAAAAATATCTCCTCCGGCACGGTTTCAAATATCTGGGGCCTTTCATCGTCGAAAGCGGCCGCGGGCCCCATTTCGGACGCGCTGTCCTCATCCGGATGCTCTTTGGCCCTTAGCACCCAGATGGGCCCGAACTTGTCCTCCTGGTAAACCCTGGCAAGGCCGAGCTTCAGGATTTCCAGGATGGCCACGAAGGTGACAATGAGGTGCGCTTTTTGGGCCCCTCGGTCAAACAAATCCTCAAACAACTCCTCGAACCTGACCGTCTCCTGCCCTTCGAGGCGCGAAAGTATTTTGGAGATGCTGTCGTTCAGGCTGAGTGTTTGCCTCGTAATGTTTTTAAGCTCCGGCGGGGCCTTTTCAAGGACCTTCTGGAAGGCCGAAATGAGGTCGAAAAGCGAGATGTCGGACAGTGGAAGCGATTGCCCGCCCGCGTCATCCGGGGGGCAAGCCTCTTTTTCATCCCCGGCCGCCCTGTACTGGACCTCGGACCATTGCTGCCCCAGTTCCTTCAGGACGAGAGAGGCCTCTTTAAAAGCCTGGTATTCAAGCAGCCGCTGGACCAGTTCCAGACGCGGGTCCTCGTCGCCTTCGCCCTCCGCCCCCCGCTCCTCGGCGGGCAGCAGCATCCTCGACTTTATCTGTATGAGGGTCGCCGCCATCACCAGGAACTCCCCGGCTATCTCCAGGTTGAGCTCCTTCATGATCTCGATGTATTCAAGGTACTGGCCCGTTATCAGGGATACGGGTATGTCGTAAATATCGATCTCGTTTTTCTTTATCAGATGC
This sequence comes from Nitrospirota bacterium, assembly GCA_021825295.1. Lineage (GTDB taxonomy): Bacteria > Nitrospirota > Thermodesulfovibrionia > Thermodesulfovibrionales > JdFR-88 > JAJYGJ01. Next base: position 10,719 of record JAKAHV010000017.1, on the reverse strand, counting down.
AGCAGGAGGTCAAGGGGGCCTTCGAAGGCCGGTATCTTTATGCTGTACTGGCCGCTCATCCGCGCAATCCGGGGTCTCTCCCCGCGGCCCCGGGGAATCCCGGCGCAAGGTTTTCTGTTTTTATTTTTCTATTTTTATTTTTATCCACGGGGAATGAGTTCGCCACCGTTTATTCTAACAGATATCATGATAGAATTTGCATTATGGCAGCCCGAGACTTCCCGCCTGCGCATATAGGCTGCAGCGGTTTTTCCTATGACCACTGGCGGGGCGTTTTCTACCCGGAGGGGCTTGCCAGGGACAAGTGGCTCGGCTATTACGCAACGAGATTTCATACCGTGGAGCTGAACGTCACCTTTTACCGTCTTCCGCCGGAGAGCACCTTCCGCGGATGGTATGAAAAGACCCCCGGCCGGTTCCTCATATCCGTCAAGGGCAGCCGCTTCATCACGCATGTGAAAAGGCTGAAAGACACGGCGGGGCCCCTGGCGAGGTTTTTTGAGAACGTGAAACCCCTCGGGGAAAAGATGGCGGTCGTCCTGTGGCAGTTTCCTCCGGGGTTCAAGTCGGACCCGGTGAGGTTTCAAAGTTTTCTGAGGGAGCTCGGGCGCTATAAAAGCAGGTGCGCGTTTGAGTTCAGAAACGAGACGTGGGTGCGGGAGAAGGACGTCATAAGCATGCTCTCGGACTCCGGCCACGCGCTCTGCATGGCCGACTGGCCGGATTTTCTCGACGAGCTTCCACAGACGGCGGATTTCGTGTACCTGCGAAGACATGGGCACGGGACATACGGCGGTTCATATTCCAGGGAGGAGCTGCGGCGGGACGCCGGCCGCATCGGCCGCTACAGGAAAGCCGGCCGTGAGGTCTTCATCTATTTCAACAACGACCTGGGAGGGTTTGCCGCTGAAAACGCACTTTACCTTCAGGGCATTGCCGGCAGGGCATTGCCGGCGGAGGGCAAGGTTAAAAGATGAAAAACAGCGAGGCCGCCAGGATTTTCTCGGAGATGGCCAACATGCTTGATCTGGCGGAGGAGAACCCCTTCAGGATACGCGCCTACAGGAGGGCGGCGATGGTGATCGAGGGCCTGCCAAGGGACATAGCCGGGATGTCGAAAGAGGAGCTGAAGAAGATCCCCGGCATCGGAGAGGACCTCGCATCAAAACTCCTTGAGATCGTGGAGACGGGCACTTGCAGGGCCTACGAGGCCGCAAGGCGAAGGTCACCAGCCGGGCTCTCGCTTCTTCTTACCATACCGGGGCTGGGTCCAAAGACCGCCAGGGCCATCTATGAGAAGTTTCCAATCGGCAGCATCGACGAACTGGAGAGGCTCGCGGCCGCGCACCGGCTGAAGGCGGAAATCCCCAAGATAAAGGACAAGACGGAGCAGAATATCCTGAGAGGCATCGAGCTTGTAAGGAAGAGCGCCGGAAGAATGCCGCTTGGCCGGGCGCTGCCTGTCGCCCGGGACATGATTTCGATGCTGAGGGAGAAGGCCCCGGTGAAACAGCTATCGATCGCGGGCAGCCTCAGGCGGTGGAAAGAGACCGTCGGCGACATAGATATCCTCGCCACGTCCGGCGACCCCGGGGGGGTGATGGATGCGTTCGTCAATCTCCCGCAGGTCAAACAGGTGCTTGCAAAGGGGGAGACCAAGTCCACTGTCATCTTGTCCGAGGGCGTGCAGTCCGATCTGAGGGTGGTGGAGGAGGACTCCTTCGGGGCCGCGCTCTGTTATTTCACGGGCAGCAAGGAGCACAATATAAGGCTCCGGGAGATGGGAGTAAAAAAGGGGCTCAAGATTAACGAATACGGCATATTCGACAGGAAAGGCAAAAAGATAGGCGGCTTGAAGGAAGAGGACGTCTACCGCATCCTCGGCCTTCCGTTCATACCGCCGGAACTGAGAGAAGATTCGGGCGAGATTGCGGCCGCGCTCTCCGGCAGGCTCCCGGAACTCATAGAGCTTAAGGACATAAAAGGCGACCTGCACGTGCACACAAAACTCTCAGATGGACATAATACCGCCCTTGAGCTGGCCCAGGCCGCAATCGCACGCGGCTGGGCATATATAGCCATCACCGATCATTCAAAGGGGCTTGGCATCGCGCGCGGGCTCAGCGTGGAGCGCATGCTTGAGGAGATAGCGGAGATAGATGCCCTTAACAGCAGGCTTAGAGGGTTCAGGATACTGAAGGGCGTGGAAGTGGACATAAGGAGCGACAACTCGCTTGACCTGCCCGATGAAATCCTCTCCAGGCTGGACATCGTGAACGCCTCCGTGCATTCCGGTTTCCGGCAGACCTCCGGGAAGATAACCGGGCGCATAGTGGCCGCGATGAGAAACCCCTTTGTGACAACCGTTTCACACCCGACCGGCCGGCTCCTCGGGGAAAGAGACGCATACCCCGTGGATATGGAGGAGGTACTGAAAGCCGCCGCCGGGACCGGCACCGCCATTGAGATAAACGCCTTCCCGGCCAGGCTGGACCTAAACGATATTACGGCCAGAAGGGCCAGGGACATGGGCATTCCCCTGGTCATCAACACCGACACCCACATCCTGGAACACTTCGATTACATGTCCTATGGCGTCGCCATCGCCCGCAGGGCCTGGCTGGAGCCAAAGGACGTGGTGAATACCTACGAAGTTAATAAAATGCTTGAGGTTTTACATAAAAAGAGGTTGGTTTTAAAGTAAATTTTGTTTGACCTCACCCGCCCACCCTTAATGTATGGGGGCTTCGCCCCCATGACCCCGAAAGACAAAGAATTCACTCGTTCAGCCTCCTGTCTTTTCTGTGGGCTGCATGTTCCGGGTGTGTGCGGCCGGCCTTGTTGAAATTGAACCATCGTGGGGGCGAAGGGTAAAAGCCTTTCAGGGGTATGGGGCGAAGCCCCATACCTTATGAAGGGCGGGTGGGCGGGTTATTGAAAAAAATGCCTTACAGGTGCCTGTCTACCGGCAATTGTCTTTTTACGGCCTCGGCTTTGAAGGGTTCCGGCTGGCGGCCGAAGCAAAATCCCATGCTCTCGTAGAGCGAAAGCTCCTGCAGGTCCACCGTCCTCTGTTTGATCGCCTCCGCGGTGGGGATGTATTCTATCCGGCTGCCCTTTACCTCGACGACGGTGACGCCCGTGATGCCGTCTTTCACAAGCTGTACGGCGGCTGCCCCCGCGCGCATGCCGAAGTTCACGTCGAAGGCCGAGCTGTGCCCGGAGCGGACGAGGTGGCCGGGGGTCACCTCTCTTATCTCCGGAAGCGTGTATACACCGGGGGTGAACATGTAGGATTTTTTCATGAAGCCGGCTATATCGGGGTCGTTTTTCATCCTCTCTTCGAGTTGTTTTCTGACATACTTGCCGGCCCCTGCCAGTTTCACATGGCCGAAGGCGTCAACTCCGGCGGTCTTGTCGGATATGATCTGGCCGGCGGCGTCCGTCATGCCTTCCGCGACGACGATGCCGTAAGTGCCGGCCTTCACGTCGCTTCCGAGGACGCGTTCGACATAGTTTTTCTTCATGTGTTTGTAGACGACGTCGAAATCCACCGGGACCTCGGGAATAAGTATGCAATCCGCCTCTCCCGCGATGCCGCCCCTGAATGCCGTGTGCCCGGCGTAGCGGCCGAAGACCTCCATGACTATTACCCTGTTGTGGCTCATCCCCGTCGTGTGAAGGTCGCGCATGAAGCAGGCGATCCGGTTTACGGCTGAATCGCCTCCCACGCTGTAGGTCTGAAGGTCCAAGTCCATCGTTTTTGGCACGTGCACGCACGCGATGCCCTGCGCCATGAGGTCCACAATAACGCTGCCCGTGTCATCTCCGCCGCTTATAACGAGGGCATCAATCGCGAATTTTCTAAGGCCGCTTTTTATACGCTCGTATTTTCCCGGGTCGTCTATCTTTTTTACCTTCACCCTTGAATGGCCCGCCTCCGAACCGGCAAGCGAAGGTTTTATAAGCGAGAGCCTTCCCGGCGTAAGCGTCACGACACTGTCCATCTCCGCCAGGTTGTAAAGTCCGGCATAACCATTGGGGATGACAACGGTCTCGATGCCGAGGGAGAGCCCCATGAGGCCCGCCCCCTTGATGACGGCGTTCAGCCCCCCGCAGTCCCCGCCGCTTGTGATAATGCCTATCTTTTTTATGTTTTCGCCCATCACACCCTCCTGGTCATTATTTTTATCTGCAAATGAACCACCCTGCAGCAAGCTTCAGGGTATCTAAATCATCCCCTCCCTTGAGGGAGGGGATAAAGGGGAGGGTGAATAATCAGGCACCCTCTCCCAACCTCCCCACTCAAGGGGGAGGAGTTAGCGGAAACCCTGTAGCAAGCTACAGGGAATTGCAAGTTAAAAAAAATCTGAAGTATTATAGCCGAAAATCTATTGCGTTTTTTCAAAAAGGGCTTCCACTGGTTTAAGCCCGTAGGGGCTTTCTTTCTCTATGGCGGTAAGGACGGTGCCGCCGCCGGTGAAAAAGTAATACTGGGCGTTGTCCAGGACGGAGAGATAAAGGCCCGGACACAGGTTCTTGAACTCCTGAAGCGTGTCGCCGCCGCCGTAGAGTTTTTTCGCATAGGTGTTGCGGTCTATGGTCTCATCGAGCGCCCTGGAGCCTTCAACGAAATGAGGCGTATAGCCCATCACCGCGTTTACGAATATTGTCCTGGCCTGCAGGAGGCCTTCAAGCACCTTGGGATCGGTGAAGGATTCCGCCGCGACATCCAGAAAATAATTGTAGCTTCCGCCCTTTTTGAAGTCCTTTACCTTCAGGGTCCTGTATCCGCCTTCCTCCTTGCCGCCCGGGATATCGGACTCCACTACATAGGGCAGCTCTATTATCTTCTTCGACACGCGGTCCTGCTCGACCAGATCGCGGGCGGCCTCGATGTCCTCCGCGGTTATGCCCTTGACGGTTATGCCGTATTTTGCGGCGAGGAAGGTATTGTAGATGACGCCGCCAAGGATTATATAATCCGCCTTGCGGTATATGGCGTACAGGGGCCTTATCTTCGTATCGTATTTGGAGCCTGCCACAACCGCCAGAAAAGGCCTTTGCGGGGAAAGCACATAATTCAGGTTTTCTATCTCCTCCTGCATGAGATAACCGGCGAAGCTGGGCAGGTGCCCGGCTATATCGAAGGTCGAGACATGGGGTTGCCATGAGCCGAACGCGTCGTTTATGAAGATGTCCGCAAGCCCCGCAAGCTGGAGGGCGAACCTTTCCCTGATTTCGCCCGCGGCCTCCTCTCCGGCAAACCACCTTGTGTTGGGCAGGTATATGCCCCCGGCCTTGTGCTGGCGAAGGGCCTTTATCGCGTGGTTTATCGATGTGTCTATGTTTTTTATTCCCACCCCGGGCTCGGCCGGGAAATCAGGCACCAGGAATTTAACGTGCAGCTTCCTCTCCAGATACTCCACAACCGGTTTCACCGATTCCGTATGCCGGCAGGTTATCTGTCCGTCCTTGCCCCTCGGGCGCCCCACATGCGTCATCAGGATGGGCCTTCCGCCACGCTCCACGATGTTGTAAAGGGTGCCCAGGCTCCTGTCAATCCTGTACGGGTCCCTGATTTCACCGTTTTTCACGACATTATGGTCGAACCTCACAAGAACGACCTTGCCCTCAAGCGGGGCGTTTTGTATCAGGGAGAGCCTGCTTTCTCCGGCCATTGGTATACCTCCGAGCATATTTTGAAGGCCCCCGCGGTCCCGCGGGGAAACCTGCTCTTAACTTAGAACCTATCTCAAAATCGCTTCTGGCTGCAAGAGGCCGAAATTGCGGCATACGGCGTCATACAGGGGAAATTGTCCTCAACGCAGCACTGCCGCGCCTCCGGGCGATTTCCCCTTTCTTCCTTGTCTGCCACAATTTCATCTCTCTTTCGCTTCAAAATCAATTTTGAGATAGGTTCTGAAGTGATTTTTTTATTTTACCGCACGCAATACATTGCCATTTATCTCAATCGGCCAGTTCGGTAATAATTTTTAATATGCTTAATATATATTGATTAAATTTTCAATACCCCGCCGTCTCTGCGGCGGGGAGGTTCATTCCTTCGTAATTGATGCCCAACCAGCAGGGATTTCCGAAGTAGACCTATTTATATATTAAAACTTTATCAGAGGCGCAGGAATTGTAAAACCGCCGGGCGATGAATCACCCTGCGCAAGCCGCAGGGTATTTTGTTTATGAATTTTTAGTTTGTCATTCCGGCTTGTCCGGAATCTTTCTTAAGAGGGATTCCCGGCGCGCTTCGCTTGCGGGAATGACTACACAAGGTAACCCTGTACAAGCTACAGGGAATTGCAAGTTAAAAATTAAAATTGCGCAAGGCAGGGCAGTAGAGTAATATCTGGAAATAATGACGCTGCTTGTCGCCTCTGAAACCGGCGCCCCGGAGCTGACAGGACTTCTCAGGCGGGAAGGCTACGGACTTGAAACTTGTTTGTTGGAGGACGTCCTCCCGGCGGCTGGCGAGGCGGTGGAAGCCGTGCTGCTTGATTGCGGCCCAAATGTTGAAAAGGGACTTTGGTTTTTAAGGACGTTTAGGGCTGAACGGCCCTGGTTGCCGGTATTTTTTTTCACGGACGTAAGCTCGGAGGATATCGTAGTGGACGCCTTCCGGTCCGGGGCCAGGGATTACTTCAAAAAGCCCGTAAACATTGTAGAACTGAAAGAAGCGCTCCATAACCTCCGGGGTATCGGGGGAAATGTGTCTGCCAAACGGCGCGTGCCTTTTTCCGTACGGGAAAATCCGGGGCCTCCATTCAGCGCCCTGCATGGGACAGGCATGGATGGGCTTCCCACGTATATCCTCCGTGCCGTAAGGCACCTGGAAGGAAATTTTCAAGGCGATATCTGTCTGCAAAAACTTGCCCGTGAGGCTGGCATAAGCAAGCACCACCTCTGCCGCGCGTTCAAAAAGCATGTGGGGTTCACTCCCATGCGCTTCCTCGCCCGCCTCAGGGTGGAGAGGGCCAAGGAACTGCTGAAAACAGGCAAGCTGTCCGTCTCAGCGGTGTCGTCTGAGGTGGGGTTTAATGATCTCGGCAGTTTCATAAAGCAGTTCAAGAAACTGAGCGGCTTTACTCCGGGGGAGTTCAGGAAAAAGACGGCCGGAGGGGAAAACCTGAGGCTTTTTTAACGGGTTTCCCGCCATTGGCTCTTTTTGACAAAGCCCGCGGGCGTGGTGTAATATAAAAATACTGGAAATCGCCGGTTTTAAAAGATTTTTCGTTTTGCTTGAGCGGGCTGGACGATCCAAGAGGAGAGATGTCCGAGCGGCCGAAGGAGCACGACTGGAAATCGTGTGTGGGGGTTCAAAACTCCACCGTGGGTTCAAATCCCACTCTCTCCGCCACTTTTTCTTTTTGATTATTTTAGGCGCGGCGTTTAAAATGTTCTATGTCGCTACTCCGGGATCAAAGCCGGACAGCGGCCCTGCGTAACAGTGAGGTGTGAACTCCGCCAGGTCCGGAAGGAAGCAACGGTAAGCATTTTTCACTGTGTACCGCGGCAAGTCGCTGCCCGGCTTTGATTCCGGGGTGGCTTTTTTGGGGTACTGAATTGATATGGGCTATCTCGTTCTGGCAAGAAAATGGAGGCCTTCCGGCTTTGGGGATCTGGTAGGCCAGGAGCCGGTAGCCAGGATACTGAAAAATTCCATCCTGCAGGGAAAGATCGCGCACGCCTACATATTTTCCGGCCCCCGGGGGGTGGGGAAGACTTCAACGGCAAGGATTCTGGCCAAGGCGCTCAATTGCACAAGTTCGGACGGACCAACGCCGGAGCCCTGCGGCAAATGCGATTCCTGCCGGGCGGTTGTGAGCGGCTCAAGCATGGACGTCCTCGAGATAGACGGCGCCTCCAATAATGGCGTGGGCGACATAAGGGAGCTGAGGGAGATGGTGAAGTACGCGCCCTCGGCCGGCCGGTACAAGGTCTATATAATAGACGAATCCCACATGCTGTCGGAATCCGCGTTCAATGCCCTTCTGAAGACCCTGGAGGAACCCCCGGCCCATGTGGTCTTTGTGATGGCCACCACGGACCCGAAAAAAATACCCCTTACCGTCTTTTCACGCTGCCAGCACCTGCCTTTCAGGCGCGTGCCGGCCAGTGAAATACGGGGACGCCTCAAGCAGATTGCCCTTGCCGAAGGGTTTAGGATAAGCCCCGGCTCGCTGGAGATAATCTCCAGGGCGGCGGACGGCAGCATGCGGGATTCCCTTACGATCCTGGACCAGATAGTCTCGGTCTCGCAGGATATAGACGAGGCGCTTGTGCGGGAGCTTCTGGGCATTACGGACTACCAGAACCTTTCGGCCCTGATGGAAGCGGTGCTTGCCGATGACAAGGCGGCGGTGCTTTCGGGGGTGATGAGCTTCGCGGACAAGGGGGCGGATTTAAGGCAGGTGCTTAAAGACCTGATAAAACTGGCCAGGGACCTCCTTGTATTCAAGCTCACGAAGAGGCCCGAAGCAGCCATCGAGGCCGGCGAGGAGGAGATGCGCAGCCTGGAGGCGCTTTCGGCGGTGTCCGGCGAAGAGCAGGTGCTTGCGCTTCTGTCCGAGCTTCTCAAGGCGGAGCCTGAACTGAAATTCTCCTCGAACCCGCGGGTGGCCCTTGAGATGGCCCTGCTTAAGGCGTGTTACTTCAGGGCGTTTCTGCCGCTTAAAGAGGCGCTGAAAAGACTTGATGATCCGGCCCCGAAACAACCGGTTAAAAATGAAAATGAAAATGCCCCTTCGGCCCCCGCGGCCCCGATGGCCAAAAGCCCGGCCAAAATACCGGCCGTGACCGGACCCGTGGAGCCGCCGGAGAGAAAGGCGAAAGAGGTGGCGCTGCCCGGGCCGCCCGCAAGCGATGATGAGCAGGCGGGGGGAGGGCAGCAGAAGCAAGAAGGGGCGCATGCGGGAGGGGTCTTGGACGCAAACGAGATATTGGCCCTGCTTGCCGGGAAGGCAAGGGGCCCGATGCTCCAGTCCGCGCTGAAGATCGCGGAGGGCAGGATAGAGGGCGGCAAACTGGTCCTCAGTTTCAGGGACATGAATCCGGAGCTCTTCGAGGAGCCCCTGATGCGGGAGAGGAAGTGGCTTGAGGAGGAGGCCGGCGCCCTTTTCGGCTCCCCGCTCAAGATAAGCATATCCGGCGGCGGCGATAAGGGGCTTTCGAAGAAGGACCTCCTTCGGAAGGCGGTGAAGCGGCCGTTTACGAGAGAGGCGCTTGAGCTTTTTGACGGCAAGGTGGTAGACGTAAAAGAGATAAATGGAGGAGCATAGAGAATGTCAAAGAAGATGCTTGGAAACATGCTGCGCGAGGCCCAGAAACTTCAGGCCGAGATGCAGAGACTTCAGGAAGAGGCCAAGAACAAGGTTGTCGAAGCCACTTCCGGCGGCGGCATGGTCACGGTGAAGGCAAACGGGGCCGGCGAGATAGTCTCCATAAAGATCGAAAAGGACGTGGTCAATCCGGAGGACGTCGAGATGCTGGAAGACCTCGTTCTTGCGGCCTCGAACGAGGCCCTGAGGCGGGCAAAGGAGGCGGTGAGCCAGGAGATGTCCAGGCTTGCGGGCGGTCTGAATATTCCCGGCCTGGGCGGCATGTTCGGGGCCTGATGTGTCTCAGGGCGTCATCGAAAACCTTATAGAGCAGCTTTCGAAGCTCCCAGGCGTCGGAAGAAAGACCGCCCAGAGGCTTGCCTTCTTCATCCTCAACATGAAGGAAGAGGACGCCAGCGCCCTTGCCGGGGCGATTACGGACCTTAAGCGGAAGGCCAGGTCCTGCCGCCTCTGTTTCAATATCGCGGACTCCGATCTCTGCGGCATATGCCGGGACTCGCTCAGGGACAAAAAAAGGATATGCGTCGTCGAGGAGCCGAGCAACATACTGGTGGTGGAGCGCTCGGGCGGCTTTAACGGCCTGTATCATGTGCTCATGGGCGCGCTGTCACCCATCGACGGCATAACGCCGGAGATGCTGAAGATAAAGGAGCTTGTGGAGCGGGTGCGCGAGGGCGGCATCGAGGAAGTCGTGATAGCCACCAACCCCAACACGAAAGGCGAGCTCACCGCGAGGCACATCAAGGAGGCGCTCGGCCCGTTTGACGTCTCGGTAACGAGGATAGCCTACGGACTGCCGCTTGGCGGAGACATCGAATTCGCCGATGAGATCACGATGAAAAAATCGCTCGAGGGAAGAAGAAAGATCGAGTGACCGTACGAGTTTGAATCATTGATTTTGTACGCAGGGGCACCGCTTGCCGCGCCCGCCTTTTTGCCTTTGAATTTCCAGTCATTCCCGCGCTTCCTTTTTTGTGTTTTTTTGTTCAAATCAAAAATTCCAATCCGCCGTTTTTAAATCATTTTCCGGACCAGAGTGTTCAAATTGTTCAAATGGGCATCCCCGGTTTTTTGCAGGCAACGGGACAAAATCAGAAGGGAAATCCAAAAAAGGGCTGGACATATAAAAAAGGGCTCTTCAGGCTTTTGTGTGGGTATTTCCCCATCGGATGCTGACGGAGATAACAGCCTTCCCCGCCCTCTCAACCCTGTGCCCCTGCCATCTTCCTCAGGAAAAACGGGCTCTTGTCAATAGGTGTGTAAAAAGCCATCAGGCGGCCATCCTTACAAGCGCCTTTGAAGCATCTTTTGCAATCCCGTCGATAAACTTTTTCCCTTTATAGACATCGGACAATAACCAGTATCC
>JAKAHV010000016.1 GCA_021825295.1 Nitrospirota bacterium | reverse complement strand
TCCGATCTGTTCCTGCACTTCCGCATGCCGCCCAAAGAAGAAATAGAAAGGATAGCCGGGGACCACAACCGTAGTCTCCGTGCTTATGTTTACCACGGCAGGGCTTACTTCCTGGGCAAGATCGGCAAAGGATTTTGGAAATCCCACAACATGTGTGGCCGGGATCTCCTTTTTCCTGCAGCCGGCCTGAAAGGCCATGGCAAAAAGAATCACGACAAAAAGAATTTTTATAAACAGGTTTCTTTTCATGGAGATTTCCACCTGCCTGGAAAAGGGAATTTTTATTTGAACCGGACTTTGATCGGGTGACTTCCTACAGTTAGATTCTAAACCGGATAGGCCGCAAATTCCACAAAATAATGGCAGTGAGTTCACTGCCCTTCCGGGAGGGGATTCGGCGGCGGGTTAAAACAGGGGCGGGTAGGTTAAAATTAATAATGGCGTTGATCGATCTGAAATCCCTCGATAAGCCCTCCATGGAGGAGTTCGTGAAGAACGAGGGGCTGCCAGCCTATCGCGCAAGGCAGCTTATCCACTGGATATATGAGAAAAATGTCACAGACATCGGGGACATCACGGAGATCTCGAAACCCATGCGGGAGAAGCTGGCCGGCAAGGCCCGCATCGGAGCCCTCACGGTAAAAAAACGGCTCGTCTCCGAGGACGGCACGGAAAAATACCTTCTGGGGCTCGAAGACGGCAACTCGATTGAGAGCGTCCTTATAGGGACGGATGCTGATGCGCCCGACTCCTGTCTTACGCTCTGCGTATCGAGCCAGGTGGGCTGCGCCATCGGTTGCCGTTTCTGTCTCACGGGGAAGATGGGTTTTATCAGGAACCTCAGGCCGCACGAGATCGTGGAGCAGGTGCTCTGCGCCCAGCGCCTTATCCGGCCGCGGAAGATAACCAATATAGTATTCATGGGGATGGGGGAGCCGCTGAACAACCTGGAAAACGTGTCGGAGGCCCTCAGAAGGCTCACGGAATTCGTGGGCCTCTCGAGAAGGAGGATCACCCTTTCGACCTCGGGCATCATACCGGGGATACTTGAGCTGCCACGGGTTGCGCCCCTTGTGAACCTCGCCATCTCCCTCAATGCCGCCACAGACGAGGTAAGAAGCATGATAATGCCCGTAAACAGGAAGTACGGGCTTGCGCCCCTTCTGCAGGCCCTCCGGCGGTTCCCCCTGCCCGGCAGAAGCAGGATCACCTTCGAGTACGTGCTACTGGGCGGCGTAAACGACACGGACGAAGACGCTGCCCGGCTCGTAAGGCTCCTTAGGGGCATCCCCTCAAAGGTCAACCTGATACCCTTTAACGAGCATGAGGGGGCCGGCTTCCGCGCGCCCTCCGCGGACCGCGTGCTCGCCTTTCAGAAAATACTTACCGGCGCCCGCGTTACGGCGTTCATAAGGAAGAGCAAGGGGGCCGACATACTGGCGGCCTGCGGGCAGCTAAGGGCCGAATACACGTAAAGCCGTCCTGGGAATAATTTGTATGCTGATATCTGCCCGGCCCTTTCGTTTGGTCACGCGGTTCCGGGCGTATCCGGACGGATTTTGTTTAGATGTCTTCAAGGGCGAATGGCGAAAGATTGGCAAGATGCGGCACATCGTGATCCGTCCGCTTGTTCCCGCTCTCAAGGACCAGGCAGATGTCAGCTCTATACTCCCGGGAAATCTCAGTGATACGGGTAAAAAGCGTGGGGAAATCCTATTGGCTTGGCCCGTTGAAGATGAATATCAACTCGTTTTTCTTTGCCAGGCCGAGTTCCTCGCGGGCGCGCTTCTCCTGGTAGAATTCGTCGCTCTGGAACCTGCCGATGGAGTCCCTTACCCGGTCGTTTTCCTGCTTGAGCTGGGCCACGCGGGCCTTGAGTGCCTGGCTTCTAGCCCTCAGGGTCCTCAGTTGTAGGTATCCCATGTCTCCGAAGACGAGGGATACGGCAAGATAGAGGATGCAAAGGAATATGACCGTCCAGAAGACGTAGTCACGCTTCTTCTTCTCGGCTCTGATCTGTCTCCAGAGGGCGTCTCCGCCCGCGGCACCGCTCATCTTAGCGGATATTATATAACACGGCGGCCCCCTTGAATAAAGCGCTGGCCCCCAGGGACTCCTCTATCCTCAAAAGCCGGTTGTATTTGGCTATCCTCTCGCTTCTGGAAAGCGACCCGGTCTTTATCTGGCCGGTGTTGTAAGCCACGGCCAGGTCGGCAATGGTCGTGTCCTCGGTTTCGCCGGAGCGGTGGGAGACAACGTTCGTGTAGCCGGCGGTCTTCGCCATCTCTATCGCCTGGGCGGTCTCCGTGAGGGTGCCGATCTGGTTTAATTTGATGAGTACGGAGTTGGCAATGCCCTTTCTGATCCCCTCGGCCAGTATCTTCGTGTTAGTCACGAAGATGTCGTCGCCCACGATCTGGAGCCTGCCGCCAAGTTTTTCAGTAAGCAGGGCCCACCCCTTCCAGTCCTTTTCCCCAAGGCCGTCCTCAATCGAGAGGATGGGGTATTTCGCGGCAAGCGCCCCGTAATACTCGACCATATCCGCGGCGCTCATCCGCCTGCCCTCGAAGGCATACTTGCCGCCCCCGTAAAATTCCGAGGCAGCGGCGTCCAGGGCGACAAAGACCTGTTTGCCAGGCGCATAGCCCGCCTCTTCCACGGCCTTTATTATGAGTTTTATGGCGTCCTCGTTGGTTTTCAAATTGGGGGCGAAACCGCCCTCGTCGCCTACGGCCGTGTTAAGCCCCTGCTTCTTGAGGAGCTTTTTGAGCGTGTGAAAGACCTCCGAGCCCGCCCTGAGCGCGTCGGCAAATGTGCCAAACCCGGCGGGTACAAGCATGAACTCCTGGATGTCGAGATTGTTGTCCGCGTGGGCCCCGCCGTTAAGGACGTTCATCATCGGCACCGGCAGCAGCCTGGCGTCAACTCCCCCCATATACCTGAAAAGCGGCAACCCGGCTTCCAGGGCAGAGGCCTTCGCGGCGGCCAGCGAGACGCCCAGTATGGCATTTGCGCCGAGTTTGCTCTTGTTCTCCGTGCCGTCCATCTCTATCATGGCGCGGTCGATGTCGGCCTGCCGGCGGGAGTCCATTCCCCTGAGCTTGGGGGCAATGATCTTAAGGACATTTTTTACCGCTTTCTGCACTCCCTTGCCGAGGTAGCGTCCTTTGTCTGCGTCCCGTAGCTCCAGGGCCTCGCGCTCCCCCGTCGATGCGCCGGACGGCACTATGGCGCTGCCGGAAATGCAGCCCTCAACCCAGACCTCCACCTCTATGGTCGGGTTCCCCCTCGAATCCAGGACCTCCCTTGCGCGGATATCGGTTATTTCCCCCATGTAGAGCCTCCTTATGGCAAAAATTCACATCCTCTCCCAGCCCTCTCCCTTTTTAGGGAAAGGGTGCAACTCTGCAGCAGAGAAACCTTATAGGTCCCTCCCCCTTGAGGGGGAGGTTAGTAGAGGGTGCCTGAAAGTATTTTTTACCCTTCCCCAGCCCTCCCTTCAAAAAAGGGGATTTTTAAGGGGGGATGAATTATTTTTCTTTCGGAATATGTATGGCCTCGCCGTGGACGGCCTCGCAGGCCTCCAGCACGCCCTCGCCAAGCGTGGGGTGCGTATGTATGGTCTCGGCCAGTTGTCTGGCTGTAATGCCGTGGCGAACGGCAACGGCAAGCTCGTGAATGAGGTCGGAGGCATGGGCCCCTATGATGTGGGCGCCCACGACGCGGTCGGTCTCAGCATCCGCAAGCACCTTGATGAAGCCGGCGATCTCGCCGATTGCGTGGGCCTTCCCGAGCGCCCGGTACTGGAACCTGCCAGCCTTTACCTTTATCCCCGCCTTCCCGGCCTGGAATTCCCTGATGCCCACGGAGGCTATTTCGGGAACGGTAAAGACGGCCGCGGGCACAGCCGAATAATCCATGACTGCGTTGCCGCCGCAGGCGTTTATCGCGGCCACTATCCCCTGCCTGGAGGCGACATGGGCTAGCAGCATCTTGCCCGTTACGTCCCCGACGGCGTAGACGCCGGGCACGTTTGTCTCCATGCGGTCGTCTACGAGTATCTCCCCGCGTTTGCCCTTCCGGACCCCAGTTTCCTCGAGGCCTATGTTTTCGCTGTTTAGGGCCCTGCCGATGGAAACAAGCATCTTTTTTGCCGAAAGCTCCAGCCCGGTCGACGTGAAGGCGTGCACCCCGTCTTCCCTTACCTCAACCCGCTCTATCTTCGTGTTCTTGTGGGCGAGCTTTATCTTCCTTTTCTTGAACTCGCGCTCCAGAAGCTCGGAGACCTCGATGTCCTCGGTCGCCACCGCCCGGTCCATCATCTCGACCATGGTGATGTCCGTGCCGAGCGCGCCGAAGATGCTGCCGAACTCGCACCCGATGACGCCCGCGCCGACAATTATCATGCTCTCGGGCACTCCGTCCATGTTGAGCGCGTTGTCGCTGGAGAGGATGTTTTTGCCGTCGAAGGGGAACGTGGGTATCTGCGCCGGCCTCGAACCGGTGCTGATGATTACCCTGTCGGTCTCCAGCACCTCGGTGCCTTCTTTTTTGAGGACCTCCACCTTGCCGGGGCCCATCAGCCTGCCCCTGCCCTCTACGAGGTTCACGCCCCAGCTCTTGAAGAGCCCCTTTATGCCCTTCACCTGGATGTCCACTATCTTGTTTTTCCGCTCCATCATGGCCGCGAAATTCGGGACGGGCTCCGAATTCAGATCGATGCCGAATTTCGACAGCTCCCTGGCCTTCATGAAAAGCTCGGCGCTGGCGGCAAGCGATTTGGTCGGTATGCAGCCCCGGTTAAGGCAGACGCCGCCTACTTCGCCGGCCTCAACAACCGTAACCTGAGCGCCAAGCTGAGCGGCCTTTATGGCCGCCACATAACCCCCGGGGCCCGCGCCCAGTATGATTACCCTCACTTTTCCTCCTCGAGCATCTTTTCGTATTCGGAGGAGTCCATGAGGTCTTCAAGCTCCTTGGCATCAGAGAGCTCAAGGACGGCTATCCAGCCCTTCTCATAAGGGTCCTCATTGATTATTTCGGGATTGTCGGCCAGTTCCTCGTTTACCTCAAGGACCGTGCCGCTTACCGGAGAGATTACCGGAGAGGTCGCCTTCGTGGATTCAATCTCGGATATCTCCTGATTGGCCTCCACGCTGGTGTCGGCCTCTGGCAGGTCGATATAGACGATGTCGCCCAGCGACTCCTGGGCGTAATTCGTGATGCCAATCGTGGCCTTAGAGCCGGAGATTCTGACCCATGTGTGCTCCTTGTGGTACTTCAGGTTGTCCGGATTCATAAAGTAACCTCCAATGGTTTATTATGAGGTTAGTATACCAATATTCCGTTTCCAATCAATCTATTGGACGGACTTGAAATTCAAACACGCGGGGGCTTTCTTTGTCAAGGAAAGGATATTTTTACTTTTTCACGCCTGCTTCGCCTTTTTCTTCAGTTCCAGGAGCATCCGGAGGGCCTTTTCCTGGCCGATGTCATCCGGGACGCTCCTCAGTTCCTCCAGGATTGCGTTTTGCATGCCGTCAAAAAGCGACAACTGGGTGCGTTTCCCGCGTCCCCCTAGGCTTCCGGTGGCGCGAGGCATCCCACCCGAGGCCAGCACCTGCTTTTCCAGGTTGGCCAAAACGGCCTTCGCCCGCTCCACGATATCCACTGGAAGCCCCGCAAGCCTGCCCACCTGAATGCCGTAGCTCTTGTCCGAGGGCCCGTCCTCTATCCGCCGCAGAAAGATTATCTCGTCGCCCCATTCCCGCACGGCGACGTTGCAGTTTCTTATGCCCTCCATGCCCATCGCAAGCTCGGTAAGTTCGTTGTAATGAGTGGCGAAGAAGGTCCGCGCCTTTATGTTTTTCGCGATGAACTCCGCCGCGGCCCACGCGATGCTGATGCCGTCGAAGGTGCTTGTGCCCCTGCCGACCTCGTCAAGGACGATGATGCTCCTTTTGGTGGCGTTGTGGACTATGTTGGCCGTCTCAAGCATCTCGACCATGAAGGTGCTCTGCCCCATGCTCAGGAAATCCGAGGCGCCTATCCTCGTAAATACCCGGTCGGCGACGCCGATGCGGGCGCCTCTGGCCGGTACGAACGATCCTATCTGGGCCATGAGGACTATGAGGGCGTTTTGCCTCATGTAGGTGGATTTGCCGGCCATGTTGGGACCGGTTATTATGAGCATGCGGTCCGCCTCCCCGTCCAGCGAAACGCTGTTTGGTATGAAGCGCTCCTCAAGGGAGAGGCGCTCTATCACCGGATGCCTGCCGTCCTCGATGTCGAGCACAAAGCCGCCGTCGACCTGCGGCTTCACGTAATCGTTTCTCTTGGCGGCTATCGCAAGCGACACCAGGAAATCCACAAGCCCTATCTGAAGGCCGGTCTCCCTCAGGGCGGCGGCCTCCCTCTTCACCTTCGCCAGCACCCCCTGGAAGACCTCGTACTCAAGCGCGCTCAGGCGCTCCTCCGCTCCAAGGGCCTTTGACTCATACTCCTTCAGCTCGGGCGTGATGAACCTCTCCGCGTTGACGAGGGTCTGCTTCCTCATGTAATGGGCGGGCACCTGCGGGAGGTTCGGTTTTGTCACCTCGATGAAGTAGCCGTAGACGCGGTTGAAGCCCACCTTCAGGGAGGCGATGCCGGTGGCCTGTTTCTCCTTTGCCTCTATTGCCGCGATGTAATCCCTGGAGCTTGTGCAAAGCGCCCGCAGCTCATCGACCTCCGGGTGATAGCCCTCCCTGATCATGCCCCCGTCCCTGAGCCCCACCGGCGGGTGCTCTTTCAGGGCGGTCTCAAGAAAGACTACCAGGGCCTGAAAATCGCCGCACTTGCCCGCGGCCTCCGCCAGAAGAGGGTCCCGGAAGGCGGAAAGCGCCTTTTTTATGGCCGGCACGCCCTTCAGGGAATTTTTGAGCGCGATCAAGTCTCTGGCGTTGGCGGTCCCCATGCTCACCCTGGCCGAGAGTCTCTCCAGGTCCTGTATCTTTCTGAGCGCCCCCCTCAGCTTGTCGGTAATCTCGTAATCCTCGGAAAGCGCTCCCACGGCATCCAGCCTGCTTCTTACCGCATCCGCCTGTACAAGCGGATTCAGGACAGCGTTTCTCAGGAACCTTCCGCCCATCGGGGTGAGGGTCTCGTCCAGCGCCCAGAGGAGGGTGCCTTCCCTGCCGCCGTCTTTAAGGTTATGGACAAGCTCCAGGTTCCTTCTCGTGGAGGCGTCGAGGAACATGACCGAGCTGTCCCGGAGATGAGAGAGCCTCGTGAAACTCAGGGACTCGCGCTGCGTGCCCCTGAGGACCGCCAGCAGCGCGCCGGCGGCCGGGATAGCGGCCCCAAGGCCCTCGCAGCCGAAGGCGGCAAGGCTCGATACCTTGAAGTACGAAAGCAGCCCGCGGTAGGCCTCGGAATAGTCGAAGAGGAAGTCATCGGCGGGCGTGGTGTAGAAATTCTTCAGCGCCCCTGCGTACCGGAGGTCCTGCCCGAGGCTCTCCGGATATACCACTTCCCTGGGCTCAAACCTGCCCAGTTCCTCTTCAAAGGGGTTTTCGGTCTCAAAGACGTAAAACTCCCCGGTCGAGACGTCCGCAAGTGCGATGCCGTGCTTTCTGCCCACCGGGAAAAAGGAGGCCATGAAGGCGTTTTCCTTCGGGTTTTCCGGCGTGTGGGTGCCGGGCGTCACCACACGCACGACCTCCCGCCTGCAGACCCCCTTCGCCTCTTTCGGGTCCTCGACCTGCTCGCATATGGCGACCTTGCAGCCGGCCGCGATAAGCTTGTTTATATAGGAGTCGGCGGCGAAGTAGGGTATGCCGCACATGGGCACGGGGTCGTCTTTGCCCCTGTCCCTCGACGTAAGGGCTATCTGAAGGATTTTTGACGCGGTCTTTGCGTCCTCGCCGAACATCTCGTAGAAATCCCCAAGGCGGAAAAACAGGATGGCGTCCTTGTGACGCTCCTTTATCTCCTGATATTGCCTCATTAGGGGGGTAAGCTCCGGCATCCCAGAGATTAAACCATTAAGGGGGGGCAATTTTCAATAACCCTCCTCCCCGCCATCGTGGGAAGAAAAAAAATCTGCTCCTGTGATATAATCAACTTTATGCGGAATTTGGCTGTTGCCGGTTTTTTGGTTTTCATGTTCCTTGTGCCCGCAAGGGCTTTCGGGTTCGCCGAAAAATCCGGGGCATGCTCCGGCGACTGCCGCTCCTGTCATACGCTGAAGCCCTCTGAGGCGCAAAACATCCTCTCTTCCTTCAATCCCAACCTGAAAGTGGTAAGCGTGGAGAAGGCGGGGGTTGGCGGGCTTTGGCAGGTCACCTTCGAGTTCGGCGGCAAAAAAAACATCGTCTACGTCGATTTTGAGAAGAAGCACCTGATACAGGGCACCGTCATAGACATCAAGACGAAGGAGAACATCACAGAGACACGCGTCTCCGATCTGAACAAGGTCGATGTATCGAAGATACCCCTGAAAGACGCCCTTGTTCTGGGCAATCCGAAGGCCCCGCTCAAGGTGATCGTCTTCGACGACCCGGTCTGACCATACTGCGCCAGGCTTCATCAGGTGATGAAGGACATAGTGAAGCAGAGAAAAGACATCGTCTTTTACCTGAAACTCTTCCCCCTCGCCATGCACCCGGGGTCGAAGGAGAAGGCCGAGACGATAGAGTGCAAGCATTCCATCGCGCTTCTTGAGCAGTCTTACGAAGGCAAGCCGCTTCCCAAGCCGGACTGCCCGGCGCCCGCGATAGATAAAAACATCGCTCTGGGCAGGAGCCTCGGCATCAACGGCACGCCCACGATCATCCTGCCAAACGGAGCAATGGTGGTGGGTGTGATGCCGGAGAATCTGCTTGTCGCGCGCATAGACGAGGCGGCAAAGGAGATGAAGACGGCCAAGCCCCGGTCCGCCCGGTAACACGGGCCGGTCAGCATCTGCGGAGAGTTTTTCCCAGCTTCCCGAATACCTTTGGCTTTGTGTTTTCGCTTCAGTATGCGGGTCGCCGTTGCTTTTTTTGCGTTTTTTGTTCAAGATAAAAACCCTAACCTCCGCTTTTATAATGATTTTTTAAGAATGGCTGTTCAAATCGTTCAATGAACACCCCGGTTTCCATTTAAAAACTCCCCTCTTGGCTTCGGCTTTTGAATGCAAAACCCCGCCTCCCCATCATAACCCGCCGGGCCGTGGCACTGTACATGTAAACAGTTTATGAAAACGATACAACATGGCCTTGCAGAGGTCCATTGTTCAGGATTCGCCTTTTCCCTGGTGTCCCCGCCGGCTTCAATTTCTGTAACGTTTGATGCCGCTTCGACTCCGCACAGAACATGGTCTCTTTTCGAGGTTAAGATTCTCCCCGAATTCTTGCCTTGAAAACGATTGCTTAAATATGCATAGTACAAGCAGCAATTTAAAGTAGGATTGATCTGAATGGGTAAACTGCTTAAGTAAACTGTTTAACTTGATAATTACGGGTAAATCCGATTACCCTTGGCCCAGGAGGTTGCAAAATTAACTAAATCAGAGATAACAAAAATTATCCATAAAAAAGGGGTGCGATAATGAAAATTATTGTGGTAGGCCCGGACAGTGAAATCCCGTCTTTTCGTCGGGGCGATGACGCGGACGCTGTAGTATGCCGCATGGAACACCACATGGGGGGAGTGTATCGCCTTAACGTCGTCAGAAAACAACCATTGGGCTTTGATTCGTATCTCATCAGCGCCAGAAACAAAAAAGCCCTTTTCTGGCCTGGGGCCAAACATCCCGTTAAAAGCGTGATGCATACCCGGGCTAGCGACACCGGAAAGTCAACTGTTGGCCGGGCTGTCAGTGCCTATCTCACTGCCTCCCCAAGACTGAAGATTAAGGATGGTGTAATGTATGATGATGGAGGGGAAATAATCGGAGAAGAACCTCTCGAAGATCCTAATCCTTTTTTAGACCCGGCCAATTATCTTGGCGGAGTTGCTGAATTCGGCTTAAAAACAGGACTAGAAATAGAAACCACTTATTTTGAAGAAGGTAATATTTTCAAAATCATAAGCAGAAGATTAAAAACGGGCTTCAGGATTGACCCGGCTCACCATGAAAAACCTTGAGGACACATACATTTTTGGAAATGGTGGGGCAAATAATGGGCAGGAAATTCAAAAAACCAAAATTTCAGCAAGGCATATTGGAACTGAGAGTAGAAGGCGATGGAATTTGCATTTGCGGAACAAAATCAGGGCTGCAAAAACTATCCGAATATTCCCAAAAACTCATCAATGATCCGAAAATAGGTCATATCCATTTGGGGGATTATCAGATATTAACTCCTGATTCCAAAAAAGTTGTAATTGCCATTTTTGAAGCCGAAATTTAATAGAGGGTCTTTGGAGACAAATCCGGGACACATCCCACATTCTTAGACAAAAATAGACAAAAATAGCAGCGGTAGAGAAAGGGTCAGTCTTGAATCTTGACTTTTGAATTTGAAGGATAGCCAAAGGTGAAGGGCAGCAAAATACAAGACCTGACCCCATAGGCTTGACCGTTAATGAGTGCCTGAGCTGCGTCAACTCGCAGTTCAGGCACTCAACAATCAAGTCGTTACACACCGTGCGCTGCCGGTATCATGGCGTTCACGCCCATTTCGACGCGATCGCCGATCTCCCTGTCGATGCTGCGCCAGTATTCGAATGCACGCTTCAGCACAGGCTCGGACACTCCTTTCTTGAGATGTCCGACAACGTTGGACACCAAACGGTCGCGCTGTGCATCGTCCATGACTTTGCGCACCAGCGTGCTGGCCTGCCCCCAGTCGTCATCATCCTTGCGTAAGGTATAGGCGGAGCGGATAAACTCGCCGCTCGCGTTCCAGACCTCCACCGCGGGATAGCGCTTGCCGTCGGCCTGCGGGCCGCCTTTCGAGTTAGGCGCATACACGGGGTCGGACACGTTCTGAACCCGCATCACCCCGTCCTTGCTGTAGCTGTGCACAGGTACTTTTGGCCGG
The DNA here is from genome assembly GCA_021825295.1 of Nitrospirota bacterium. GTDB lineage: Bacteria > Nitrospirota > Thermodesulfovibrionia > Thermodesulfovibrionales > JdFR-88 > JAJYGJ01. Next base: position 52,144 of record JAKAHV010000016.1, on the reverse strand, counting down.
TTGACGGGGATCTGCTTGTAGTTGACCCCCAGGCGGGCACGGTGGGCGTCCGCATAGGAGAAGAGACGGGCAAGCAGCATCTTGTCCGGGCTGGGACCGATCCCCGGCACGAGGTTGTTCGGTTCGAAGGCCGCCTGCTCGATCTCGGTGTGGAAGTCGGTCGGGTTGAGGTCCAGCGTCAGCCGGCCAACCTCGTGCAACGGGTAGTCAGCGTGCGGCCACACCTTGGTCAGGTCGAAGGGGTTGAACCGGTAGGTCTCGGCCTCCTTGAAAGGCATGATCTGCACTTTAAGCGTCCAGCTGGGGTAGTCACCCCGTTTTATTGCCTCGAACAGGTCACGCTGGTGGTAGTCAGCGTCAATGCCGGCTATCCGGTCGGCCTCCTCCTGCGTAAGGAAGTCGATGCCTTGGTCGGTCTTGAAGTGGTACTTCACCCAAAAACGCTCGTCCTTCGCGTTGACCCACATGTAGGTGTGACTTGAGTAACCGTTCATGTGCCGCCAGGTCTTGGGAATCCCGCGGTCGCCCATCAGCCACGTGACCTGGTGGGCCGATTCGGGCGACAGGGTCCAGAAGTCCCACTGCATGTCGTTGTCACGCAGGCCGTTGTCCGCGCGACGCTTTTGCGAGCGGATGAAGTGCTGAAACTTCATGGGGTCGCGAACGAAAAATACCGGCGTGTTGTTCCCGACCATGTCATAGTTGCCCTCGCTAGTGTAAAACTTCAGCGCAAAGCCGCGCGGGTCGCGCCAGGTGTCGGGGCTACCGCGCTCGCCGGCCACCGTGGAGAAACGTATTAACGTGTCTGTTCTGGTGCCCGTCTGGAATACGGCAGCCTTTGTGTAAGCACTGACATCCTTGGTTACTTCGAAGTGTCCAAAAGCCCCGGAACCCTTTGCGTGTGGCTGCCGCTCCGGAATCCGTTCTCGGTTGAAGTTTGCCATCTGCTCGATGAGATAGTAGTCCTGCAATAGGATAGGACCATCAGGTCCAACGGTCATCGAATACTCGTCGCTGGATACTGGGATACCGGCATCGGTGGTTGTGGGTTTGCGTTTATCTTTCTTCATGATAATACAACCTCCTTGTTTCCCGTGATTCCTTTTTCTTTTACCATGATTTAGATTAATTAATTCTAATGACACGGACAAAGATTTTGTGTCCGCGAATTGTCTGTAGTCCTTAAACACTACGTTTCTGCAGCTAATAAAATAATAAGAATAGTTTTCACGTTACATTTCATCAAAGCCTACGGCAACGATCTATCTGGAACGTTATCACTGGCAAATCCCTATGTCAACTCCATACAAAGGCCGGCGTTGAGAGGTGGCCCCCGGAATTCGGACAGCTACCTAAGGTGTAAAATAGCTGGTCTGAAGGAAGGAGGATCGCAGCATGAGCAAGACGAAGAGGCAGAGATATTCACCGGGGCTTAAGGCCAAGATAGCCCTTGAGGCAATTAAAGGAGACAAATCCGGGACACATCCCACATTCTTTAGGAAATTGACACATTCGGGATTCATCATTTCTTCGGACTTCGGGACATAACCCGCGCCTTTTTTGGATAAGCGTCGGCTCTCAACTCCCGGACGTACGTGAAACTCCTCAGGCGCGCTCAACAACCGGATGACTATTCCGCATCTCCTTACTGCTCTTCCTCGGGGATGTCGAGTTTGATATGCAGCTCCCGGAGCTGTTTGGGCTCTACGCCGGAGGGCGCGCCGCTCATGAGGTCCGCGGCCTTCGCCGTCTTCGGGAAGGCGATGACTTCCCTGATGGAGTCCGCCCCGCACAGCAGCATCACAAGCCTGTCCAGCCCGAGGGCAAGGCCGCCGTGCGGCGGGGCCCCATACTGCAGCGCCTCCAGCAGGAAACCGAACTTCTTCTCCGCGTCGCCGCGGGAGATGCCCAGCATGGAGAACATCCGGCTCTGCAGGTCCTGCCTGTGGATACGGATGGACCCGCCCCCGACCTCGTAGCCGTTGAGCACCACATCATAGGCCTTTGCCTTGAGCGAATAGAGCAGTTCCTTGTCGTTTATGTCCCCGCCCATGATCCGCGGCACGTCGGCGTCGGAGGGCGAAGTAAATGGATGGTGGACGGCCGTGAAGCGGCCCTCTTCATCGTCCCATTCCAAAAGCGGGTAGCCGGTGACCCAGAGGAACTTCCATCCCTCGCGGATGAGCCCGAGTCTCCTGCCCAGCTCAAGCCTCAGCCTGCCAAGCGTGTTCAGCACGACCTTCTCCGAGTCGGCGATGAAAAGCATCATGTCGCCTTCTTCCGCATTCAGGGCGGATGCCATCTCCCGAAGCGCCTCCCCCGGGAAGAATTTCGCTATCGGGGATTCAAAACCGCCCTTCAGCTTTATCCATGCAAGCCCTTTCGCCCCGAAGGATTTCACCTCCCCGGTGAGCGTGTCTATCTCTTTCCGGGACAGGCCGGCCATCGTCTTTCCGTTTATGGCCATCACGCGTCCGCCCGCGGCAAGCGCGTCCGTGAAGACCTTGAAAGTCCCTTTTTGGGCCGCGGCGGCCATATCGGTAAGCTCCATCCCGAACCGCAGGTCCGGCTTGTCGGAGCCGAAGCGCTCCATCGCCTCCTTATAGGAGAGCTTCATGAAGGGCTTTTGACCGATGTCCGTTCCCAGAACCTGCCGGAATGCCGCGGCCAGCATGCCCTCCGTTATCCTCATGATCTCATGCTCGTCCAGAAACGAGGTCTCGATGTCCACCTGCGTGAACTCCGGCTGCCTGTCGGCCCGTAGGTCTTCGTCCCTGAAGCAGCGCGCAACCTGGAAGTACCTCTCATAACCGGAGGCCATAAGTATCTGCTTGAAGAGCTGCGGCGACTGGGGCAGCGCGTAGAACTGTCCCGGATTCACCCGGCTTGGCACAAGGTAGTCCCTCGCCCCCTCCGGGGTGCTCTTCGTGAGCATCGGGGTCTCTATCTCCAGAAAACCCTCGGAGTCCAGATAATCTCGGATGGCCTTCACCGCCTTGTGCCTGGCAATGAGGTTTTTCTGCATTTCGGGGCGTCTGAGATCCAGATACCTGTGGCGCAGCCTGAGGGTCTCCGAGGTGTCCTGGTCCTCAAGGCCGAAAGGAAGCGGTGCGGCTTCGTTCAGGATGGCGAGGGACTGCGCGTACAGCTCCACCCTGCCGGTGGGCAAGTCCGGGTTTTCCGTCCCCTCCGGCCTTTTCCCGAGCCTGCCTGCGACCTCGATTACGTATTCGCCCCTCAGGCCATGGGCAAGGGCGTGCGCCTCGCGGGAGACCTCGGCGTTGAAGACAACCTGAAGAAGCCCGCTTCTGTCCCTGAGGTCTATGAATATGAGCCCGCCATGGTCCCGGCGCCTGTGGACCCAGCCGGAAAATTTCAGCTCCTGCCCCAGCAGGTTTTCACCGGCAGCGCCGCATCCAGTCCTGCCCGTCATCTGGCCGGTACCCTCCGGCCTTCGGGCTGCGGCGAATAAGAGCCGCTCTGATGCCTTATCCTTTCCAGTTCCTGAGATGTGAGAGGACGCAGCCCGCCCGGCTCAAGGTCGCCAAGCTTTATGCCGTCGATGCTCGTCCTTTTGAGTTTGAGCACCGGATGGCCCACATGTTCGAACATCCTTCGCACCTGCCTTTTCCTGCCCTCGTGTATGGTGACTTCAAGCCACGAATTCTCCCCCTCGGTTTTCCCGATGGGTTTTATCCTTGCGGGCTGCGTCAGGCCGTCTTTCAGCCGTACGCCGCGCCTCAGCTTTTCGATATTCTGCTCCTCCAGGACCCCCTTCACCTTGACCTCATAGGTCTTCTGGATTTTTCTTGAGGGGTGCAGAACCATGTTGGTGAACTCCCCGTCGTTGGTTATGAGCAGCAGCCCCTCGGAGTTGTAGTCCAGCCTGCCCACGGGATAGACCCGCTGCCTTATCCTGCCAAGAAAATCCCTGACCGTGGGCCTGCCCTGCGGGTCTTCGAGGGTGCTGACAACGCCCTTGGGTTTATTGAAGGCGAAGTAGCTCTTTGGCCCGGGTTTTTGGAGCGGTTTGCCGTCCAGCTTTATGAAATCCTTTTCCGGGTCCGCCTTCATGCCGAGGGTTGCCGCCCTGCCGTTTACAAGCACGCGGCCCTCCGCTATCATCTCCTCGGCCCTGCGCCTGGATGCGATCCCGGCTTCGGCCAGTATCTTTTGTATCCTTATCTCCATGAATGCCTTTTTATGATCGGGGGGATTTCTATCCGGCCGCCCCCGAGCTTGATATTATACCAAAGAAGGCGGGCCTTACGTTATACGCATGCGCCGATGGGGCCCGCGTCAATTTTGTGGGGCAAGACAGGGCATCTGCCAGTTCCTTCCGTTCAGCGCGCGGTTCCGGACGTAAGTCCCGCCGCGGCGGGATTGCCGCCAAGGGCGAATATCAAGCCGTTGTCAAGATGTGGCACGCCGTGATCCGTCCGCTCTTCGCTTCTCTCCAGGAACAGGCAGATACCAGCCCCACAAATAGGCAGCCCGCGCCGGTTTTTGCGACCAAACGAACGCATTGCCGCGAAAATGAAAATTTGACTATGCCCGCGCACCCGGTATAATTTGGCTGAAAAGGAGGTGCAGTATGTTTAACCGCATGATTGCCCCGCGCGCGATTGTCCTGGCGCTGGCGGCTTTTTTGTTTTTCCTCGTTGCCGGCTGCGCCACGGTAAAGTACGAATCCGGAGGCACCCCCTCGGAGATGCCCGAATACTCGCTTGGCTATCTGAAGGCGAATTTCCACAAGCCGCTGCCCGATGTCTATAAGGCGGCCCTGGCAGCCTACAAAGACCTCGGCATAGCCGTCAGCGAAAAGAAAGCGGACAGCCTGAGCGGCATTGTTTCCGGCAAACTGGCCAATGGAAACGAGGCAACGACCGACATGAAGGCGCTGACGGGGAAGAAAACGGCGATCTCGATCAGGGTGGGCACCACCGGGGACAAGGATTTTTCTTACATCATATACGACAAGATTAAGAAAAACCTCTAGATGAAAAAGCTCCCAGCCGCCCTGGCCCTTGTAACGCTGGCGGTCTCAACGCTGGCAGCCTCCGGCTGCAGCGTCATCAAATACGAAAGCGAGCAGACGGCAGGCAGCGAGGTCTACTTTGAGGAGCGCCTCCGCTCCCGGATAGACATGCCGCTCCAGGATGTGCAGGAGGCCACCGTGGAGGCCTACAGGCATTTCGGCGTCGGCATAACGAAGACGGCCAGCGATCAGCTCTCGGGGGTCGTCCAGGGCATCCTGGCAAACGGCAAGGGGGCGGACACGGAGCTTAGCTCCATATCGCCCATGCAGACGGAGGTATCCATAAAAGTAGGCGACGGCGACATATATATCTCCCGCAGGATACTGGAAGAGATAAAGCGAAGCCTCAAAAGACCGTCACCGGAGCCCCCGTCCTGAGCCCGATGGCCTGGCTGGCGTTTCCGCCCGGAATGAAAATCTCCAAAAACCCGTCGGAGTTCACAAGCGCATGGGGCTTGCCGTCCGTGCGCATGAGATAAAAACCCGAAAGCCCGAAGCTGCGGCCCCTTGCCCTTACACGGATGAGGCCGCCGTCTTTGCCGAGTCTCAGGAGCTGCTGCCGGTCTATGTTGGTAATGCAGTTGCCGAAGCGGTCCACATGGAGCACCTGGCCGTAAATCCTGCCGCCCTTGAATGCCGGCTCCGGGAGGGGCAGCTCCAGAGGGTCATTTATCTCCGGCCCGAACTCCTCCGCGCGGACCCCCTTTGAAAGCCAGGCCGCCACGGGGGCGAAGACGTCCCTGCCGTCAAAGGTCACGCCCTGAAGGGGCAACGATTTCCTTCTGGATTCCAGCATGAACTTTTCCTCCGTGATGCTCACTATCTTTTCAGCCTCCGGGAAAAAACCGGTGAGGACGCCGTTGTCGGGCCCGGTGAAATGGCAGCCGCCCGCCCGCACGATTATCGCCCTTCTGCCAGAGCCCACCCCGGGGTCGACAACCACTGCATGCACGGAGCCCGCAGGGAAATATTTAACGGAATTTCTCAGGATGAACTGTGCGGCCCCGATGTCACCCGGCCCCACGCCGTGGGTTATATCGATGATATTTGCGCGCGGGTTCACGGAGAGGATCACGCCCTTCATCACGCCCGCATAGGCGTCTTCCAGGCCGAAATCCGTCAGTAATGTTACAGGCCCGCGCATCACCTTCCGGCCATGGCGCCGGTTATCCCGGAGACGCTTTTGATGCCGCGGCCCTTCATATACGCCCCGATCTCCTCAATGACCTTCAGCGGGGCCATGGGGTCCCTGAAGATGGCGCTTCCCACGGCCACGGCCGTCGCCCCGGCCAGCATGAACTCTATGGCGTCCGCGCCGCACGAGATACCGCCCATACCGATTACAGGTATCTTCACCGCCCGGCTTGCCTGATACACCATCCTAACCGCTATGGGTTTTACGGCCGGCCCGGAGAGCCCTCCTATCACGTTTTTTATGAGCGGCCTCCTGGTGTTTATGTCTATCGCCAGCGCCGGGATCGTGTTTATGAGCGAGACGGCATCGGCCCCGCTTTCCCCGGCGGCCCTGGCAAACACGTCCACCGGCGCATCCGGGGTGAGTTTTACGATCAGGGCCGCGTTTTTCACCTTCCTCCTTACGGCGGCCACAAGCCGCGAAAAACTGTTTATGTCCCGCCCGAAACTGATGCCGCCCTTTTTAATGTTCGGGCAGGAGACATTAAGCTCGATTGCCTCCACGCCCGCTTCGTCAAGCTCCGCGGCAAGCCTGATGTATTCATTTGCGTCCGTGCCGAGTATGTTGGCGATTACGGGGACGTCCCACTGCCTTACAAAGGGGAGTTTCTCCCTGAGGAAGACATCCAGCCCCACGTTCTGAAGCCCGATGGAATTTATCATCCCGCAGGGGGTTTCCGTTATCCTTGGAGCGGGGTTGCCCTGCCACGGCTGAAGGGATATCCCCTTCATCACCATCGCGCCCAGTTTCGATAAATCGAAGAACTCCGCCAGCTCCTCCCCGTAGCCGGCCGTGCCGGAGGCCGTCAGCACGGGGTTTTTAAGTTTCAGCTTGCCCAGGCGGACCTGGAGACCGCGGTCAGTCAAACAGGACCTCCCCGATTGGAAAGACAGGCCCGTCCTTGCATGCCCGCTTGTAGCCCGCGGGCGTCCTGACCGCGCAGCCGAGGCAGACGCCTATGCCGCAGGCCATCTTCTCCTCCGATGCTATATAACCGTCAACCCCAAGCGCGCTTGCCGCCTTGAGCATCCCGTTTGGCCCGCACGCGTACAGTATGAAGTCCCGTTTGTCCCTGCCCTTCAGATGGGCCCTCACCGCGTCCACGGCCGTCCCCCGAAACCCCGCGGAGCCGTCCTCCGTGGCGAGGGTCAGTCCGGATGAAAGGCTTTCAAGCTCGCCGGTCAGCAGGAGGTCCCGCGCGGTCCTGCCCCCGTAAAAAAGATGCGCTTTCCCCACAAGCGCACCCAAAAGCGGATAGACGGATGCGATCCCCACCCCGCCCGCAAGGACTATGGGTTTTCTGCCTTCCACGCCTTCAACCGGATAGCAGTTTCCAAGCGGGCCCATTACTTCCGCCGTGTCGCCCGCCCTGAGGCCCGTCATGAGCGTGGTCACCTTGCCCACCACGCGGTAGAGTATATCGATGGTGTTTCGTTTTTTCCTGAAATAGCAGAACGGGCGCTTAAGGAAGGGGTCTTTTCTTGAGTTGAGCCCGAACATGAAGAACTGTCCTGGCCCTGGCTCGGGCATCCCGCCTTCGGGCGCCAGGGTCAGGATGAAGTTCGAATCGTTTAATCTGATGTTTGCGCGGACTTTCGCCCGTAGAAGGCGCGGAGGGGCGGCAAGATCAGACGAAGTTGACTTCAATTATCTCGTATTCGATCGTCCGCGCAGGCGCCTTTATCGTGACCGTGTCCCCGGCTTCCTTCCCGAGGAGGGCCCTGCCCACCGGCGAGCTTATCGAAATCCTGCCCTGCTTCGCGTCGGCCTCCTCGACCCCGACGAGGGTGAATACGTACTCCTCGTCGGCCTCGGTGTCCAGGACTTTCACCGTCGCCCCGAACGCTGCCTTGCTCTGATTTATCGTGGAGGGGTCTATGACCTGCGCGAGGGCCACCTTTTGCTTCAGCTCGATGATCCTGCCCTCGATGAAGGACTGCCTGGACTTGGCGGCATCGTATTCCGCGTTTTCCGAGAGGTCCCCGTGGGCGCGCGCCTCCTCGATCTCCTTGATGTTCTTCGGTCTTTCGATCTTCAGGAGCCTCTCCAGCTCCCCCTGCATCTTCCTGTAGCCGTCAGGCGTTATTGGAAATTTCTGAAGCATAATCCAAATTTATCAGATTTGCCGCAAATTTTTCAAATTTTTCGAACACTCCTTTTTCAAACACCCGCTGCCAACCCTCTCCCTTTCCAGGGAGAGGGTTTCACTAAAGGCGGGGCCTGCGTCAGATTTGTGGGGCTGGCATCTGCCTGTTCCTGGAGAGAAGCGAAGAGCGGACGGATACCGGCGGGCCGCATCTTAACAATGGCTTGATATTCGCCCTTGGCGGCAATCCCGCCTCGGCGGGACCTAGGCGGGACCGCCTGCCTACGCCCGGAACCGCGCGCTGAACGGAAGGAGCAGGCAGATGCCACGCCTTGCCCCACAAATCTGACGCAGGCCCCTAAAGGCGGCCTGCTTTGCCATAACCCGCGCTTTTGTGATAATATTTTCGAATTTCCAAGGGGCGGACACGCAATGGCGGGAAAAAAAGATAAGAAAACGGTCAACGTAGGCATACTGGGCTTCGGCACGGTCGGCAGCGGCGCTGCCCGCATACTGGTAGAGAATTCGAAGCTCCTCGAGGAGCGGCTCGGCTTTCCGGTTGCGCTCAGGAAAATCGCGGACCTTGATATAAAAAGAGACCGCGGGATAAGGCTCGGGAAAAACGTGCTCACCACCGACGCAAGGGAGGTCACGGACAACCCGGATATTGATATCGTAGTGGAGCTTATCGGCGGGCTCGGGGTGGCAAGGGAACTCATGCTTCGCGCGATAGGAAACGGGAAAAACATCGTCACCGCCAACAAGGCCCTCCTGGCCGAACATGGCGCCGGGATATTTGCCGAGGCCGGGAAGCGCGGCGTCAGCATCGGGTTCGAGGCCAGCGTGGGGGGCGGCATCCCGATAATAAAGGTCCTCAGAGAGGGGCTTATCGCAAACCGGATAAACTACGTCTACGGGATAGTAAACGGCACCTCCAACTATATCCTTACCAAGATGACTGACGAGGCGGTTGAATTCCCGAAGGCGCTCAGGGAGGCCCAGGCGCTGGGCTATGCCGAGGCCGACCCGGCCCTGGACGTAGGCGGCGCCGATTCGGCCCACAAGCTCACGATACTCGCCTCGCTGGCCTTCGGCATCCCCCTTTCATTCAAGAGCGTATATACGGAGGGGATAACGGAGATAACCCCGCTGGACATAGCCTTCGCCTCGGAGCTGGGGTTCAAGATAAAACTGCTTGCAATCGCCAAGGCGGAGGAGGGGCGGGTGGAGCTGCGCGTCCATCCGACCATGCTGCCCAAGGGATACCTCATCTCGAAGGTGGACGGCGTGATGAACGCGATATATGTAAACGGGCGGGAGACGGGCGACACGCTTTACTACGGCAGGGGGGCCGGCGACATGCCCACAGGCTCCGCCGTCGTCAGCGATATAGCGGAAATAGCGGACAGGCTCATGAATGGGGCCAGGCCCAAAGGCGGCCCGGTGACCGCCCCCTCCCCGATGGGCATACGCCCCATTGACGAGGTGCAGGCCAGGTATTACTTCCGCTTCGCGGCCCTGGACAGGCCGGGCGTGCTCTCAAAGATTTCAGGCGTCCTGGGGCAAAACAACATAAGCATAGCCTCCGTGATCCAGAAGGACAGGAAGGAAGGGGAGGCCGTGCCCCTTGTGATACTCACCCACAAGGCGACGGAGAAAAACGTGAGGCGGGCCCTGAAGAAAATAGACAGCCTGCCGGCCGTGGCGGCCAAAAGCCACCTGATAAGAGTCGAAGGCGAAGAGTAAGCCCTTTCCAAAACTGGGTTCAAATTCTTATAATTAATTCATAAAGATAAACAATAAGTTCTGGGGAACTGAAGCTGGGGAGGTGCCAAGATGCGGGAAGAGGAAAGGCCAGCCAAAAAGCTGGACATAAAGGGGCTTGTCTGCCCCTATACCTTCGTGAAGGCCAAGCTGGCGATCGAGGACATGGAAGTGGGCGAGGTCCTTGAGATCGTGCTCGATTACCCGGAGGCCGTAAACAACATACCGAAATCCATGCAGGACCACGGGCAGAAGGTGCTGAAGGTTGACAAGACGGGCGAAAAGGAATGGGTAATCGTCGTGCGCAAGGAGAAGGAATAGGATGGAGTTTACCGATACTCAGATACAGCGCTACAGCAGGCACATCATCCTGCCGGAAGTGGGCGGCAAGGGGCAGAAAAAACTCCTGGGCTCAAAGGTCCTTATTGTGGGGGCCGGGGGGCTTGGCTGTCCTGTCGGCTATTACCTTGCGGCGGCCGGCGTAGGGACCATCGGCATCGTGGATGACGACCTTGTGGAGGTCTCCAACCTGCAGAGGCAGATCGCCCACAGCACCGGCGCCATAGGCATGCCGAAGGTGGAGTCCGCCAAAAGGACCTTCGAGGCGCTGAACCCGGACGTAAAGGTGAACGCGATGAAGGGACGCCTCACGAAGGACAACATAATGGACGTCATGAAGGACTATGACATCGTCGTTGACGGGAGCGACAATTTCCCGACCCGTTACCTGGTAAACGACGCCTGCGTCCTCATGCGCAAGCCGCTTGTGAGCGGCGCCATACTCAGGTTCGAGGGGCAGGTGACGACGCTCATACCCCATGAGGGGCATTGCTACCGCTGCCTGTTCGAGACCCCTCCGCCGCCCGGCCTTGTGCCGTCATGCCAGGAGGCGGGGGTGCTAGGCGTCCTGCCCGGCGTCATAGGCGCGCTCGAGGCCACGGAGGCCCTGAAGCTGATACTGGGCAGGGGAGAGCCCCTGAAAAACACCCTTCTTATCTATAATGCGCTGACGACTTCTTTCAGGAAGGTGAAGGTCCCCAGGAACCCGGATTGTCCCGTCTGCGGGCAAAACCCCACCATCACGGAACTCGCGGACTACGACGCCGGTTACTGCCAGCTCTGATCAGAACCTGTCTCAAAATTGATTTTGAAGCGAAAGAGAGAGGAAATCGTGGCAGACAAGGAGAAAGGGGAAATCGCCCGGAGGCGCAGCAGCGCTGCATTGAGGACGATTTCCCCTGTATGACGCCGTATGCCGCGATTTCAGCCTCTCACAGCCAGAAGCGATTTTGAGATAGGTTCTATTCTTGGATTTCTCCCATGCGCCAGATAGAGATACCGGCCGGCATTTATGACATGATGGTCGGGCATGCCCTCTCCGGCAGCCCCCTTGAGGTCTGCGGCATCCTGGCCGGCAGGGGCGATCGCGTGGAGCATATCCATCAGGGCAGGAATGTGGATGCCTCCGCGGTCAGCTACGAGCTCGATCCCCGGCAGCAGCTCGAAATCGAGAAACAGATCAGGAAGGATGGCCGGAAGATGCTCGCCATCTATCACAGCCATCCGGGCGGCCCCGCGTACCCGTCGCCCAAGGACGTGTCGCTCGCCTTCTGGGATACGGTCTACATAATAATCGGCCTGGCGGGCGGGGAACCCGATGTCAGGGCTTTCACCATGGAAGACGGGGTGGTTAGTGAGGCCGCCGTAAGGGCCGTCTAATATCTGCCCCTGCCGCTTCTGCCGAAAGGTTTTCTCTCCCTGCCGCCTCCCCTTTCAGCCGGGGGGCGCGCCTCGCTCACCTTCATTGCGCGGCCCAAAAGGTCCTTGCCGTTCAAGCTCTGGATGGCGCGGTCCGCATTCTCGTCGGAGGTCATCTCGACAAACCCGAAGCCCTTGGACCGCCCCGTCACCTCGTCCTTGATCACCTTTACCGACTGGACCTCCCCCATCTCTTCAAACACCCGGCGAAGATCGTCCTCGGTGGTGGCGTAAGAGAGATTTCCCACATAAATCTTCTTTGACATCCTTCAGTCTCCTTTCTGCTGACAGGTTTTCTCCGGTTCCGCAAAAAACAAAAACTCGCCCCACCGCTTCTGCGGGCATTCACAAACTGTCATCTTCCCTTTTGAATAGAGAGGTCATGGGAAAAACAGAAAAGCAGGCAAAGTTTTACCGGTCCGGACAATCAAAAAGCTTTTCATTGGTCAGGCGTCCCATATCCTGATTGAAATATGGCACATTGAGGGCGCGCAGTCAAGCAAAAAAACGAAAATAAGTCCCGCCCGGGGCGGGATCGCTCAAGCCGCTATCCCGGCGACTCCAAACAAATTATAAGCGAATCGCGTGTAAGGCAGAAGGCCGATGGGGGCATGCGAGCGGATTTTTTTGCCGTCATCCGGACAAGGACGTCCGGATAGGCAAAAGCCTCGGAGCCGGCCACGGATGGCCGGCGAGAATGATGCGAGCCATGCTTCCATCCGCCTTCTGCCCGGCCTGCATTGCCAGACTGAGGCGCTACCCGGGGAAAAAGCGCCTGGAATTAATTCCAATTCCTGTTTTAGACTAAATAATTGTTCATACGGGCTCCAATGAGGATATTCTTTTCCGGCATAGGCGGCAGCGGGGTTTCGGCGATAGCGTCATTCATGGCCGCAAGGGGCCATGAGGTAAGCGGCTCCGACCGGGCATTCGACCTTCTTCCCGGACACCCGGTGGCCGCGCAGCTTCGCGCAAGCGGCATCAGGATATTCCCCCAGGACGGCTCCGGCATGGAAAGCGCCCCCGATTTCGCCGTTATGAGCACGGCTGTGGAGGCCGGCACGCCGGAGGTCATAAGGGCCAGGGCCCTCGGGGTGCCGCTCAAGACAAGGCCCGAGTACCTGGCCGAACTCTCCCGGGAATTCGACACCATCGCCGTCACCGGCACAAGCGGAAAGTCCACCGCTTCGGGACTGACGGCCTTCCTGATGCGGCAGCTCGGGATGCAGCCAAACTTCATCGGCGGCGGCAGGGTAAAGGCGTTCAAAGGCGGGCAGCAGCAAAGACCCTGCAACTTCCTGTCCGGCGGCTCACGCTGGCTTGTGATGGAGGCCTGCGAGTCCGACGGCACGATCGTCAACTATTCTCCCCGCCACCTGGCCATCCTCAACCTGGAGCTGGACCATAAGGGCATTGAAGAGACGGCGCGCATGTTCGAAAAAGTCTCGGAAAACACCGCCGGCTTCAAGGCCGTAAACGCAGACGACCGGAACCTGCGGCCGCTGCTCGGGCGTAAGGGGGTTGTCACATTCGGCATGGGGCCCGGCGCGGATTTCAGGGCATGCGATATCAGTCTCCATCCGTTCGGCTCCGAATTCACGGTAAGCGGCGTGCGGTTTAAGCTCGCCCTGCCCGGCCTCTACAACGTCTATAACGCGCTGGCCTCCATCGCCGTCGTTTCCGGCCTTGGCGGGACGCTTGAAAAAATCGCCCAGGCCCTGCCGGGGTTCACAGGCATAGAGCGGCGCTTCGACATCCACCTGAACGCCCGCGGCATGCTGGTGATAGACGATTTCGCCCACAATCCCCACAAGATATCCTCCCTCATGAAGGCCGTGCAGTTGATAAAAGAGCAAACACGGGTCTGCTATGTCTTCCAGCCCCACGGCTTCGGGCCGGTCCGCATGATGAAAAACGAGTACATCGGCGCCTTCTCCGAAAACCTCCGCGGCGGGGACCTCCTCATCCTGCTTCCCATCTTCTACCAGGGCGGCACGGTGAACATGGACATTTCCAGCGGGGACCTTGCGCGCGGGATAAACGAGAGGGGGAAATCCGCCATCGCCGTCTCCGGCAGGCAGGAAGTTTTAAGACATGCGGGGGGGCGGCGCTGTGTGGTAATTATGGGGGCAAGAGACGAAACGCTTTCGCTGCTTGCCGCCGGGATCGCCCGCCGGTTGTCCGCCGCGCCCGCCCTGCCGCGCCAGGAATAAAATCGCCAGGGATAAAATCCGCCTCCCCTTGACTCCCGTCTCGAACATGAGAAAATTGAATTGGCGGAAGGAGGATGCAGGGCTTGGTCATCAAGGTCAGGGCGGACCAGCGGGCCGAGGCATGCATAGCGGTTGCGGCCGCGTGCGCCGACGTGTACACGGGCCTCTCCGGGCGCTTTCCGGATGAGGGCCTGTGGCGGGAGCTGGCAGGCGCGGCGAGGGACCGTGCGGTTTGGCTGCAGACAGCCAGAGGCGGCATGGAAGATGATCTGGTCGATTATCTGGAGAATGAGTCAATGCCTTTCATAAACGTGGCCCTGGAGCGCGCAAGGGCCCTGAAAAAACGGCTGCAGGACAACGACCTGACCCTGGAGGATGCGCTCACCATGTCCCTGGAGCTTGAAAAAAGCGCGGTCGAGGGCTACTTCTGGGACGTTATGACTGTTGAGACGCAACTGGACGCCATAGGCAGGCTTAAGCAACTGATTGAAAAGGGACAGGCAAACGGCAGAAAGATACTGGGCTTCATGACGGAAAGGGGCATCGCGCACAAGGGCTTCCGGCCAGAAATCCCCTCCGCCTGAAAATTGGAAATGCGTTAAAATTAAAGGTGCGCGATGATGCCTGGAAGGAAAACATCTCTTTTGTCCTGGTTTGCCCCAGGGAGGCCGGAAACATCGGGGCATCGGCCAGGGCGCTGAAGAATTTCGGTTTCCCCCGCCTTGAGCTTGTGGCCCCCAAAAAATTCCCCGCGGAAGAGGCCGTCTGGTTCGCCCACGGTGCCCTCGATGTGCTGGAAAAGATAAAAATCCATGAGGGCCTGAAAGACGCCCTCGCGGGCAAAACCCTTGTGGCGGGCGCCAGCCGGAGGACGGGAAAGCAGAGAGGGTCCTTCCGAACGCTGAAGGAGGGAGTGAAAAGGTTGAAAAGCCACGCGCTCGCGGGCCGGAGCGTCTCCGTCCTTTTTGGCAGCGAGGACAGGGGGCTTTCGAACGGGCAGACGGAGGAATGCGCCTTTCTGATGAATATCCCGGCGGACCCCGGGATGCCCTCCTTCAATCTCTCCCAGGCGGTGCTTCTGGTGGCGTATGAACTTTTCCTCGCGGACGGATGCGAGGGGCCCGGGGCGCCAAAAAAGCTTGCCACGCACGACGAGCTTTCCTTCTTTTACGAGAGGCTGCGCGAGGCCCTCGATTCGCTGCACTACATACCGCGCGGCAACAGGGACATGGAGATAACCATACTGAAAAACATGAAGCAGATCCTTGCGCGCTCGGAGATAACCAGGTGGGAGCTGAAGATGCTCCACGGCATCATCTCCCAGGCCAGGGCCCGCCTGGAATAAAACCCGGAAGAAGGGTAGCCATTTTCTTTTTTGTTTTTCCCGCCCACTTCAAGTCTTGTATGCCGTGAAGCGGATAAGGGATGAGTGCAAGAGCCGGTCTTCCGGGGTTGTCTGGCATCGCAAGGGCCTTCGCCTTTATCCTCAAGAACAACATCCGAACATACGAAAGTAAGCCGGTAATCGCAATTAATAAAATTATTAAAAAATGCCGATATTACGATAAGCTGCAACGCCGTAGAAAGGGGCGCCCATACCTCAAGGAGTTAGAGAGAGGTAAAACTTAATGAGAAAAAATGCCTGGATTCATGGGTTTCAAAATGGAATCAACCTGCCCGGCCTTCACTTTCGCACCGCCGGACGGGCTGAATCGGAAAATGCCGGCGTCTGCTAAAAAAACAACCTGAAATAACTTCAAGCTGAAAAACCACTGCCCATGATCCTTGTATTTTTTATTTATGGATTGTCTTTTTTCATACTTGGCTCCGGTACTCTGCTCAAGTACCAAAAGGGGAGCGAATTCGCTCTGGCAAGCGCTTTTTGGTCGTTCGCCGCTTTTGGAATCCTCCATGGGATTAATGAGTGGATCGGGATGTTTGTCCTCATCCAGCCGTCCGTCACGCTGAAAGTCCTCGGGACAGCGCTCCTGCCTGTCTCGTTTTTTTTCCTGTTCCACTTTGGCATAAAGCTTGTCAGCCAGAACGCGCGAAAATTTGGCCGCAGGCTGCTTAAGCTAACGCCATCCGCGCTGTTTGCGCTATGGGCCGCGATAACTCTTGCGAGCAGCCGGAAGTTTCTTTCCGGGGAGATATGGGCGCGATATTTATTGGGCGCGCCAAGTATTTTTTTGACCTCATATGCGTTCATCAGGCAATCCCGCGAGTTCGGCGAAAAAAAACCAAAAGAGCCATTTTTCGCTCTCCATATGAAATTAATGGCCGGCGCTTTTTGCTTTTACGGCCTCTTTGCGGGTTTGATAGTGCCGGCGGCCCCCTTTTTCCCCGCCGATATCCTTAATATTCCGGTATTCATGGGCAAAGTGGGCGTTCCTGTCCAGGTATTCCGGGCGGCTTGCGCCGTGGTGGCTGCCTATTCAGCGGTCAGCCTCCTGGGCCTTTTCGAATTGGAGACGCAGAAAAATCTCACCAGGCGCAACGAGGAGCTTGCGAAAGTAAACGAACTGCTGAAAATTGAAAGCAGGCAGCGCAAATCCGCCCATGAATTTGCAAAAATGATCCTGGACAGCATGAGAGACGCTGTCGCAATAATCGATATCAAGGATCTCAGGATTGCCGCCGCCAATAAAGCCTTCCTGGAAGAATACGGCTACCTGGACGAATCGGAAGTCATTGGCAAGCTCTGCCACGTAGTTACCCACAACAGGCCTGAAGGGTGCTGGGAGGCAGAGCACCCCTGCCCCCTGGAAGATTTGATTGTCACCGGCGAATATTCGGCGGTTGAGCATGTGCATTTTGACAAACAGGGGAGGAAATTACTCGTGGAGGTCTCCGCATGCCCGATACTGGACCCCGATGGCAACATCAAACTGGCCATCCATACAGCCAGAAACATTACCACCCTGGTCAAACTCAAAGATGAATTAAAGGACTTTTTAGATAACGCCAGCGACCTGATTCAGAGTGTGGGCCCCGATGGCCATTTTCTTTTTGTAAACAGGGCGTGGAAAGAGGTTTTGGGCTATTCCGACGCGGACTTGAGTGGCCTTACAGTGTTCGACATCATCCACCCCGGCGAAAAAAAGCATTGCATGGAAATATTCGCCAGGCTTATGGCCGGAGAAGCGGTGGGCAGGGTGGACACCGTCTTCCTGACCAAGGGCGGCAGAAGTATCAGCGTCGAGGGAAATGTGAATATACGTCTGGGAAACGATGTTTCCGCGGCGACCAGGGGCATATTCCGCGACGTCACGACACGCAAGGAGATGGAAGAGAACCTAAACAGGCTTGCCACCATTGACCAGTTGACCGGCGTCTGCAATAGATACAGACTCGGGGAAATCCTGAAAGCGGAGGTGGCGCGGGCGCGTCGCTATAAGCGGCCCATGTGCCTGCTGATGGTCGACATAGACCATTTCAAAACGGTAAACGACACATTCGGCCATCATGCCGGAGACATTGTATTAAAGACATTGGCCGGACTGGTGAAGGGGCATCTGAGGCAGACAGATTACTGGGGCAGATGGGGTGGCGAGGAGTTCATCATAATCGCGCCGGAGACAAATGCCCCAAGCGCCGTGAAGGCGGCGGAGAAAATAAGAAAGCTGATCGAAGACCACCGTTTTGAAATGGCGGGCAAGGTGACAATCAGCTGCGGTATTGCGGAATGCGGCGAGGCTGACACAATAGATACACTTTTCAGAAAAACCGACGCGGCCCTGTATCGCGCCAAAAGCAAAGGCCGAAACAGGGTAGAGATATGATCCGGCTTGCTTTCGAAAGTCGGCTTGCAGGCCCATCCAGACCTCCGGTGACGTGCCGAAGTACCGGCCAAGCCGGAGCGCCGTATCGGCGGTTATTGCGCGTTTGCCTTGACAATGGCGCTGATGCGGCCGGGCGGCACCGCGATCTCGCGGGCGAGCCCGTTGATGCTGATCCCCATCGGTTTCATAAATTCCTCAAGAAGAATCTCCCCGGGGTGAATAGGCTCAAGTAGTTTCCCGGATTCATGACATTTCCAGCCTCGAATCCGGAACGCGTTTTTTGCGGGAAATTCGGGCAACTTCATTCAACAATAAAAAAGGCCCGGGTTTTTTATGCCCGGGCCCTTTTTATTAATGCGTTCTAGGTCCCCATCTGCCAGCTCTTCAGGTATTTCTTCTGTTCCGGGGTGAGCTTGTCTATGTTGATGCCCATGCCGGCCAGTTTCAGGCTGGCTATCTTCTCGTCGATTGCGCGCGGGACGGGATAGACCTGGTTTTCGAGTTTTCTGTGGTTTTTGGCCATGTACTCCGCCGAGAGCGCCTGGTTGGCGAAGCTCATGTCCATGACCTGGGAGGGGTGGCCCTCCGCGGCTGCGAGGTTGATGAGCCTGCCTTCCCCGAGGAGGTATACCCTCCTGCCGTTTTTAAGCGTGTATTCCTCCACGAACTCCCTTATCCTGCGAGTGGATTTGGAAAGTTTCTTCAGGGCCGGGATGTCTATTTCCACGTTGAAATGGCCGGAGTTGGCCACTATGGCGCCGTCTTTCATCTTCCGGAAGGCCTGCTCCGAGATGACGCCCACATCGCCCGTGACGGTTACGAATATGTCGCCAATAGGCGCGGCCTCCGCGATCGGCATCACCATGAAGCCGTCGAGGGTGGCCTCAAGCGCCCTTAAGGGGTCCACCTCGGTGACCACGACCCTCGCCCCGAATCCCTTCGCCCTCATGGCTACCCCCTTGCCGCACCACCCGTAGCCCGCCACCACCAGGACGGAGCCTGCTATGAGCCTGTTGGTGGCCCGCAGTACGCCGTCGAGGGTGGACTGCCCGGTGCCGTAGCGGTTGTCGAAGAGGTATTTCGTATAGGCGTCGTTGACGGCGATGATGGGATATCTCAGGACACCCTCCTGGGCCATCGCCTTCAGCCTTATGACCCCGGTAGTGGTCTCCTCGGTGCCGCCCATGAGGTTTTTTATGAGGTCTTCCCTGTCCTTATGGAGCGTGCTGACAAGGTCCGCCCCGTCGTCCATGGTGATATTGGGGCGAAGCGAGAGGCACTGGCCTATATGCTTGTAGTAGGTCTTGTTGTCTTCCCCCTTTATCGCGAAGGTTGGGATCCCGAAGTGCTTTACCAGGGATGCGGCGACGTCGTCCTGGGTGCTCAGGGGGTTGGAGGCGCACAGGTGCACCTGGGCCCCGCCGGCCGCAAGCGTTTCCATGAGGTTCGCCGTCTCGGTGGTCACGTGCAGGCAGGCCGCTAGCCGTATCCCCTTCAGGGGTTTTTCCTTCTGGAAGCGTTCCTTGATCCCCTTCAGCACCGGCATGTCCTTAGCCGCCCATTCGATCCTCAGGCGCCCCTTGTTTGCGAGTTTAATGTCCTTTACGTCGCTTTTCATTACAGGCCGACCTCCTTTTTAAGCGCCTCGGCCTTGTCCGTCCTCTCCCAGGTGAAGTCCGGGTCGTTTCTGCCGAAATGGCCGTAAGCAGCGGTCTTTTTGTATATCGGTCTTCTCAGGTCCAGGGCGTCTATTATGCCTTTGGGTGTGAGCGGGAATATCTTTCTTATGGCGGCCGCGGTCTTCTCGGGCGCCACCTTCGCCGTGCCGAAGGAATCGACAAGCAGCGAGACGGGCTCCGGCACGCCGATGGCGTAGGCAATCTGGACTTCAACCTTGTCGGCAATTCCGGCGGCCACTATGTTCTTGGCTATATAGCGCGCCATGTAAGCGCCGGAGCGGTCCACCTTTGTCGGGTCCTTGCCCGAGAACGCCCCGCCGCCGTGGCTGCCAACCCCCCCGTAGCTGTCAACGATGATCTTCCTGCCCGTCAGGCCCGTGTCCCCCATGGGCCCTCCGGTCACGAACCTGCCAGTCGGGTTTATGTAGTATTTGATGTGCTCCTCGTCCACCAGTTCCCTGGGGATGACCGGCTTTACGACCTTCTCTATTATGTCCTCTTTCATGTCCTTCAGATGGACATCGGGGCTGTGCTGGGAGGAGATGACGACGGTGTCCACCCGGAGCGGCTTGCCGTTTCTGTATTCGACCGTCACCTGTGTCTTGCCGTCCGGCCTCAAATATGGCAGCACGTCCGTCTTCCTTGCCTCCGTGAGCTTCATGGCGAGCTTGTGCGCAAGGGAAATCGGCAGCGGCATCAGCTCCGGGGTCTCGTTGCAGGCATAGCCGAACATGAGCCCCTGGTCCCCGGCCCCGCCCGTGTCCACGCCCATGGCGATATCGCCGGACTGCTCGTGTATCGACGTGATTACGGCGCAGGTCTCGTAATCGAACCCGTATTTGGCGCGCGTGTAGCCGATCTCCTTTATGGTCTCCCTGACTATCGACGGGATGTCGACGTATGTGGAGGTGGTTACCTCACCGGCCACAAACGCGAGCCCCGTGGTGACGAGCGTTTCGCAGGCCACGCGGGACCTCGGGTCCCCGCCTATGATGGCATCGAGTATGGCATCAGATATCTGGTCCGCTATCTTGTCCGGATGTCCTTCGGTCACGGACTCGGAAGTGAAAAAGTAATTCAATCTGGACATGTGCGTCCACCTCCTTTTTAAGGCTACAAGCCGTTAGTTTAACGCAGTTGCGCATTGAAAGAAAAGTGAAAAATTGAGGAGTTCCTTAAAATTGCTTCCTCCCCAGAAACGCCCTGGGCTTGCCGGCCCCGCGGGGAGGGCCGACAAGTTCGTCCTCCTCCATCAGCTCGACGATCCTCGCGGCCCTGTTGAATCCGATCTTGAGCCTGCGCTGTATGGAGGATATCGAGACCTCGCCCGAGGTGGCGCAGGCATCCACCGCCTTCTCGTAGAGCTCGTCCCTTTCCGTCGTCCCCGCGCCGGAGCCCTCCTGCGCCGGTTCCTCGATGGCCTCGAAGATGCTGTAGTCGGGCGGCTTCTGCGCCCTGGCGAAATCGGAGACGGCCTTTATCTCGGTCTCCGCGATATATGCGCCATGCACCCTCATCACCCTCGCGCCAGGCGCCAGCAGCAGCATGTCTCCCCTGCCGATGAGCTGCTCCGCCCCCTGGGCGTCCAGTATGGTCCTGGAGTCTATCCTCGATGCCACCTGGAAGGCTATCCGGGTCGGGAAGTTCGCCTTTATCACGCCTGTCAGCACGTCGACCGACGGCCTCTGCGTGGCAAGTATCAGATGGATCCCGGAGGCCCGGGCCATCTGGGCAAGCCTCGCTATCGAGTCCTCCACCTGGGAGGCCGAGGAGAGCATCAGGTCCGCAAGCTCGTCTATGACGACCACGATATAGGGCAGGCGTTCCTCCTCCGGGGCCGTCCGGTTGAACCCGTCGATGCCCCGCGCGCCCCTGGCGGCTATCAGCCGGTAGCGCCTCTCCATCTCGAAGACCATCTTTTTAAGCGCCTCCGAGGCGGCCTTCGGCCCGGTGATAACCGGACTTATCAGGTGGGGTATCCCCTCATAGGAGGAAAGCTCCAGGAGTTTCGGGTCTATCATGAGCATCTTCACCTGGGCGGGAGCGGCCTTGTAGAGGATGCTTGTTATCATCGAATTCAGGCAGACGCTTTTGCCCGCTCCGGTTGCGCCCGCCACCAGGAGGTGCGGCATGCGGGCAAGGTCCGCCACGACCGGGGCGCCGAAGATGTCCTTACCAAGGGCCAGCGTGAGGCACGAGGCGCTCTTTCTGAAACCCTCGGAACTTATTATGTCCCTTAAAAGAACGGTCTCGCGCTGTCTGTTTGGCACCTCTATGCCGATTGCGGCCTTGCCGGGGATCGGGGCTATCCTCGTGCTCTGGGCCCGGAGCGAAAGCGAAAGGTCCTCCGCAAGCGCCACAACCTTCTGTATCTTCACCCCCGGGGCGGGTTCGAACTCATACATCGTCACAACCGGCCCGGCCTGCACCTGGGACACCTTCCCCTGTATCCCGAAATCCCTCAGTTTCTTTTCAAGCAGGGCCGAGCCCGCTAGCAGTTCCTCCCTTGTGGGCCTCTCCACCGTCCCGCCGTCCTCGCTCAGGAGGTTTAAGGGGGGAAGCGTGTAGGCGGCGGAGGATGAGCCGCCTTCTTCATGGGCTGCCCCGGCCATGGGAAGCGCATCCGCGGCGGCTTCGGCCTCACTGGGGCCGTCTTCCTCCTGCTGCCCCGCGATGAAGACATTGCCGGCTTCGGGATATGCGTCTTCCTCCATTGCCGGTTTCTTGTCCTCAGAGGTTGTTTTTTCTTTTTCCCTCCTGCCGCCGGATTTGGCCTCTTTTCTTCCTGCCGCCGCGCTTATAATTTCCTTTATCGGCACTGGACTCAGCAGGATAAGCGAGGAAATGAAGAAAAACAGGGCGAGGATGTAGCCGCCCGGCACGGAGAGATATTCCACCAGGAGGCGGGCGCCGCGCTGCCCGATGAATCCTCCGGAGTTCCAGCCCGTGAGGATGAAATCAAGCCCGGTCATCCCGGAAAGCAGCGAAAAGGAGACGATGAAAAGCGCGGCACCGGCCAGGTGCGCCTTCCGCTTCTGCGCGTCCGGGTAAAAAATCCTCCTTACGCCGGTGGCCCCCAGAAACAGCGGGATGAAAAAGGCCGATACCCCGAAGAAGGAAAAAAGCAGGTCCGCCAGCCAGGACCCCACGATTCCGCCGTAGTTTTTCAGTTTATAGGTACTCTCGGTGAAGATGGAGGGGTCCCATCTCGAATAGCTTGAAAGGCTAAGCGCGATATAAAGCGCCGACAGGATGAATGCGACGCCTCTTAATTCTCTCTTCTTATGCATCCAACAGCGTGGGTTTTGAAAACATCAGGAATTATACCACGTCCGGATACACTTTCCCCTTGCCCCGTCCCCGGTGGGACTGCGTCAGATTTGTGGGGCTGGCATCTGCCTGTTCCTGGAGTGAAGCGAAGAGCGGACGGATCACGGCGGGCCGCATCTTGACAAGGCTTGATATTCGCCCTTAGCGGCAATCCCGCCGCGGCGGGACCTAGGCCCGGAACCGCGCGCTCAAACGGAAGGAGCAGGCGGATGCCCCGCCTTGCTGCCCGTCCCCGGTTGGTCTCAGGCGCCCTGCACCTGCTTTTTTATGTCCTGGGCGATTGCCTCCCCGATGCCGGGGACCTGCGCGAGCTGCCCGGCGCCGGCCCGGCCGATGTCTTCCAGGCCCGGGAACCCCGCGTCGAAGAGCGCCCTTGCGCGCACCCGGCCTATGCCGCGCAGGCCGACCAGGGGCAAAAGCTCCTCTTTCACGCCGTAGTTCACCCTGATTCTGGCGACCCCGAGGCCCCGTGCGGCCTCCTTCGGCCCAAGCACCTTGCATATCTCCCCGGAGGAATAGAGCAGCCAGTCGGCAAGCTCCACCAGCGTGCGCAGGTCCCCCGGGCCTATGCCGAAGTGGTTGACGATATTCTCCTCCGGCGTCTCCAAAATCCACTGCATCAGCACCGAGGCTGTCTTAAGCTCGGAGAGGATGTCTTCCGTCAGATAGATGTCCTCATCCGGCAGCAGAAGCGATGAGGCATGCACGCTAAAGACTTCCATCATCTCGTCCCGGTCCTTCTTTCTCACCGGCACATGCATCATGTCCGGCGTGCGGGCGAGCATGTGGAAGACGGGGAAGGGCGATTTCTCTTTTGGCGTCGCCAGGGCCTCCCGTATTATTACGGCCGAGAGGGGGTCTATATAAAGCTCGGAGACGCGGTGCCCGAACCGGGTGGCCTTGAATTCCCCCCTGCCGTCCGTCTTTATCATGCCCTCCTCCGAGAGAAAACCTATTATGTCCTTCGCTATCGGGGAGAGAAATCCCGCGCCGCCCTGGTGGGCGAAGAAGGTCCTGCCCAGGAATTCCATCAGCTCGCCCATGTCTGTCGTGAACATGCCCGCGATTGACGCCAGTATGTGCGTCCTTAGGGCCGGGGCGCTGCCGAGCCTGGATTCTATCCTTTCGGGCTCGCCCTTTATGTATTTCTCGAACAGGCGCTGCTCGTCCCTCTTGTTTTTGGCTATCATCACCGCCTCGCCGAACTTGTCGTAGCCCGGCCTGCCCGCCCGGCCGGACATCTGCCTGGCCTCTATCACCGGGATGGACTGCATCCCCATCCCCGGCTCATACCGCCACCAGTCCCTTATTATGACCCTCCTTGAAGGCAGGTTGAGCCCCATTGCAAGGGTTGTGGTGGAGGCTAGGAGTTTTATCCGGTTTGCCCGGAAGGCGTCCTCAATCAATTTCCTCTGGGCATAAATGATGCCCGCATGGTGGAATGCGGCCCCGGCGGCCGCGCACTCCGCCAGTTTTTTGCAGAGGCGGGTCGGCTCCGAAGTGGCCTCAAGTATTTTCTGCTGCAGCAGCAAAAGCTCCTCGGTTTCCTTTTGCTCCAGGAGGGCCCGCACATAGGGGAGGGATTTCTTTGCCAGCGCCTCGGCCGATTTCCTTGTGCCCACGAAGACGAGTGCCTGCCCGCCCTGTTTTATGGTCTCAAGCGCAAGGTCCAGGGCGTCGAGGCCGCTGTCCGAAGGCACCCAGTCTACGGCGCCGTCGTTGAAGATGGCCGCACCGTTAAAAAAGACGCCCTCGCGCAGGGGGACCGGCCTCCAGTCCGATTCCACCAGCTTCGCACCGAGCCATTCGGCGATTTCGATGGAATTTGGTATGGTGGCGCTCAGGGCGAGGACCCTTATCCGGGGGTTCAGGTAGCGGAGCCTTGTGAGGACCACCTCGAGGGTGGGGCCGCGATGGCCGTCCCCCAGGAGATGGACCTCGTCGGTCACTATCAGGCCGGCATGACCAAGCCAGGGTGCCCGGTGGCGTATCAGGGAGTCCAGCTTTTCGTTGGTGCATATGATTATATCGGCCCCGGCAAGCCAGGGCCCCTCGCTGTCAAAGTCCCCGGTGCTCTGCACCACCTTCATGCCGGCCGCCTTGTACTTGTGCGTGAACTCCTCGTATTTTTCCCGCGCGAGCGCCCGGAGGGGCACGAGGTAGATTATCTTCCCCGCCTTTCTCAGGAATACGGATAGGGCGGCCATCTCGGCCACAAGCGTCTTGCCGGAGGCGGTGGGGGCCGAGACGACAAAAGAACCCCCGTTTTCAAACAGGCCCTCACGCACCGCGGCTTCCTGCGTGGGATAAAGTGTTTTCAGTCCCGTGGCGGAGAGTATTTCGGCCAGTCGCGGCGGGGCGCCGAATGAGGGAAGCTCGTCTATATCCATCTTTAAGATTATCGCATGGCGGCTCCAAATAACAATAAAAAGGAGGAATGGACGGGTCGCGTTGGATATCTGCCTAGTCCTTTCGTTTGGCGCGCGGTTCCGGGCGTATCCGGAGGGCTCTGTTTAGGCCGTCTTCAAGAGCGAATGCGAAAGGTCTTTAGGATGCAACACTTCGTATCCGTCCGCTCTTCGCCTCTCTCAAGGACCAGGCAGATATCAGCCCCGTATCCCCGGAAATCTCAGCGGCCTGCCGCAGGAATTCCTGAAGGCCCGGAAAATGAGGGATGGAGGCCCTTTGACCGGAGCCCCTGTGCTAAACTCTTATCCATGAAACACTACAGGCTTGAAGACCTGCCGGAGACTTCCGTCTCGCACGACCCGCACATAAAAAAGCGCGTCTACGCAGGGGGCGTCTCTTGCATAGAGAAGATAAGCCACGCCGTATTAAAGCCGGGCGACACGGCCCGTCAGCACGCGCATGAAGGGGGTTTTGAGATATTCTTCTGCGCGGCGGGGGAGGCGGTCTTCAGGATAAACGGGGAGGACGTCAGCCTGGGAGGCGGCGACTGCCTGATTGTCGAACCCGGCGACCTGCACGAGATAAAACTGGTGAGGAAAAGGACGGAGCTTTTTTACTTCTTCGCCGCGCGCTGAGAAAAGTCCTACTGGATGTCTTTTTTCTTTTCCTCGAACTCCTCTTTGCTTATTTCCCCTTTTGCATACCGTTTCTTCAGCAGGTCGAGCGCGGTCTCCTGCCCGCCCCGGTTTGAAGGGCGCGCAAGCCACCTTACAAGATATATGAGCCCCGCGACTACAAGGACCCAGATTGCTATCATCATCAGCCAGCCCAGGACCCCGAACCCATACCACATCATCCCGGGCCCTGCCCCGTATCCGTTCCATAAAAGGATTTTCGGCAGAAACGCACTCAGGTGAATCATTGCGGCTTGCCTCTCATCGTCCATCCCCGCTTCCTGGGTCCAGTCTAACATGGCAGGGTTTTTTGTCAAATCGTTTTGTTTTTGGGTAGTGGCTCAATTTGACCATTCCATGCAGGCCGGGCGATGGCGTATTGAGCGGCATGGCTTCTTTTCGTTTTTTCGCGCCGATGCCGGCGAAGCGAAGCGGCCGCAGCTCCGGTTGTCTGAGCCGAAGGGGCCAGCCCCGAAGGCGAGTTCCGGAGATGCAGGGGAGCGAGGCCATGCAGCGGCAGAAAAGAAGCCCCAAAAAGCGAAATCGCCATTGACCGGCAGATCAAACTGAAGCACTAACGAAAGGGCCGGACAGATATCAGGCGGGGTTATAACACAAACATGATCTTCTCGCGCGAGGTCTCGATCGAGACCGGGCTTTCCCCTATGTAGTCGCCGTCCGCCTGGATGCGGGCGGTGTCTGGTATGTCCACCCTGCCGCATTTCAGGTAGGCCACGTCCCTGAAGGCCGTATGCCTTCCCGTTATGATGCCCAGAGCGTATCGCAGCACATCGATTCTTTTTCCGCCGCGCATGAGTACCGCATAGAGGTCCGGGTTTTCGGGGCTCGCATCCGGGGCCGCCTTGGGATACCCGCCGTACCGGGCCCCCTTGCAGACGATGAGGCTTGAAAACTCGAATTTTTGGCCGTCGATGACCGCCCTTTTCGGCACGGGATGCCAATGGCGGAGGACTTTCAGCCCCCCGGCGAGATATCCGGCCTTTCCAGAGAGTCTCTTAAGTTTCCTGCTTACGTTGTAGACTGCCTCTGCATCGAACCCGATGCCTGCCATGAGGAAGAATTTTCGCGAACGGCCATCCGGGAAGACCATATCGGCCACGTACAATCGCCTCGGCCTTCCGGCTATTATCCGCTGGACCGCGC
Organism: Nitrospirota bacterium; assembly: GCA_021825295.1. Classification (GTDB taxonomy): domain Bacteria; phylum Nitrospirota; class Thermodesulfovibrionia; order Thermodesulfovibrionales; family JdFR-88; genus JAJYGJ01. Next base: position 25,052 of record JAKAHV010000016.1, on the reverse strand, counting down.
CTTCGACGTCCTCCGGGATTTTCAGCTCCTTGGCGAGCACATTTGTGGTCCCAACGGGGATGATGGCCATCGGCACATCGCCGCCGGCCAGGCCGTTCATCACCTCATTGAAGGTGCCGTCTCCGCCGGCAGCAACGACGAGCCCGGCGCCTGCGAGCGCGGCGCCCCTGGCCAGCCGGGCGGCGTGTCCCCTCGCCTCAGTCCGGAGGATTTCAACGTCCCAGCCGGCCCGGCCCAGAAGCCGCGCGGCCTGTTCGATCTTTCTTTCCGAGGATTTTCTTGCCGCCGGGTTTGCGATGATTGTGACGCGCCTGGAGCCCATGGAGAGTGATTATATCCCCGATTTCAGAGATTTTTCCAACCAGCACGGGCGTTTCTTCGAGGTATCTTGCCAGCCTGGAGGCGGCTGAGGCCTTCGTCGTGAAAAAGGCCCTGCCCCCTTCAAGGCTTCCCTTTTTTTTTATCCGTGGCAGCCTGACGTAGCCAAGGGCCGGAGCGGCCACATAGCCGGTTGTGTAGTCCGGGTCGTCCGAGATGCAGAGTTCGGCTGCAATCCCGTCAGCCGAGGCCACCTTCGAGGCCAGCACCAGGGCGTCCTTCACGCGCGGGTGGTCCAGTTTTTTTTCCGAAAGGGCGGCCTCAAGACTTTTCATCGCCCCCCTTGAAATGCCCAGCATGGAGGCGCGAACCCCTCTTTTCCTGTCCGGCTCCAGTCTTTCGCCTCCGGCCGCGTCCAGCAGGGCGGCCCCCCTCATCCTCCCCGCGGAAAGTATCCTGAACGCCTTGCCTATGGCCCTTTCGGAGACGCCGGCCCTTGCCAGAAGCAGGGCGGCCTTTCGCTTCGCGTCCGCCGGACAGGTGGTCTTAAGGGTGCATACCGGCAGCGCGCTTATGAGAGCGGGCGGCCTCGGCAGGAGTTCCACCTTGAGTTCCAGGGTGTCGGGCGCGCCTTTCGAATGATGAAGCGCACGTGCGACATAGGCCAGTACGGTTTCGCCGATATCGTTTTCCCCGAATATCCCCTCCGCGCCGGATATGTGCGCATGCCCCCTTTCGGCCCGCATGCGCACCGAATAGAGGCCCTTCCCCCCTTTCAATTTTGCCCTGCCTCTGCTCGATAATATCACCGGCAGACAAGCCCCTGCTGCCTGATGAGGCTCAGGTCCTCTTCCGGGGGGCGGCCTTTCTTTGTGAGATAATCGCCGATCAAAAGCCCGTCGGCGCCCGCCTGGAAGACCAGGTGATTGAACTCGCCCAGGCACTGCGGCCTGCCGCCGCAGACGCGCACCTCCTTTTCGGGCAGCAAAAATCTATAGATACTGATGATCCGGAGCGCCTCGAACGGGGAAAGCATGGCCCTGCCGCCAAGCGGCGTGCCTGGCACGGGTATGAGGAAATTAAGCGGCACGCTGTCTGCCTCAAGCTGCCTTATCTGAAACGCCATGTCCACCCGGTCCTCCCACCCCTCGCCAAGGCCGAAGATGCCCCCGCAGCAGACCGAAAGCCCCGCCTGCCTCGCGGCCCGGATGGTGCGGAGCTTTTCATCGTAGCTGTGCGTCCGGCACACCTCCGGGAAAAACCGCCCGGACGTCTCGATGTTATGATGATACCGCTCAAGTCCCGCGTCTTTTAGGAGCCTCAGTTCTCCGGCATCCAGCAGCCCCAGGGTGGCGCAGGGCAGCAGCCCCGCCCCGCGCACCAGGCCGATGGCGCGCGCGATCCTTTCAAGCTCTCTTTTGCCCGGTTTCCGGCCGCTTGTGACGATGCAGAACCTCCCGGCGCCCGCGGCTTTGGCGGATAGCGCGGCCCTCAGTATCTCCTCTTCCTCCATCAGCGGGTAGGTGTTTATGCCGGTTTTCACCCGCGCGGACTGTGCGCAGTAGGAACAGTCTTCCGTGCAGCCGCCGGATTTGGCGTTTATTATCGAGCAGAGGTCCACCAGGTTCCCCCGGAAAGCCTCCCGGAGACGGCTGGCCCCTGCAAAAAGCGTGAATATCCCGGAATCCCCGGTTTCCGCCAGAAGCAGCGCCTCTTTTCTCGAAAGCGCGCCTTCGGGGGGGACGCGTCCGCCAAGTGAAAGTATCCTTTCCGTCAGGGCCTCGATCATGGCATATTTTGGGGGAGGGCGCGCCGATTGTCAACCATTCCCGGTTTGTGGTTTACGTTTTTGGCTCTACCGGGTTTTCTGTGTATAAAAGGGAAATCGCCCGGAGGCGCAGCAGCGCTGCGTTGAGGACGATTTTCCCTGTATGACGCCGTATGACACGATTTCGGCCTCTTGCAGCCGGAAGCGATTTTGAGATAGGTTCTAGTACCTTATGGAAAACCCGCCGAAGGCGCCGCTGTAAGGACGCCACTCGATTTTCGTGTCATCGACCCTTGCGATCGAGGGGCCGGTGCGGCACCTCTTTATGGCCTCCTCCACGAGTTCCTTCTGCCCCTCGAAGACGGCCTCCACGCTTCCGTCCCACAGGTTTTTGACCCAACCCTCCAGCCCGAGGGATTCGGCCACCCTGGCGGTAAAGGCCCGGAAGTTGACCCCCTGAACCCTCCCCATGAATATCACATGGGCCTGCGCGTTTTCCATAACGGGGATTATATCAGTTCCGGACGCATAGAAAAAAACTATTGCACAGGCGGGTATCTTTGAGATAATTGAGTTTATAGGCTTGGGCGGTTCGAGGTCCTGCGCGCAAGAGGATATCCCTGGGGGAAGGGGGGAAGGGAGAAAGGTCATGATCAACGCAAGGTTCGTGCGGCTCTTTCTTTTTTTCGGCGTGCTGGCGGTCGGGATGCTGGCCGGTTTCAGCATAGGCTATGACCACGGGGCCATAGACGCCAGGAGCAGGGCGCATCTGGCGGCGCTTAAATTCTATAACGATTTCAAGGCGAATACGGAAAACGGCCATATTTTTTCCCTCTGGGATTTCAAGGTGATGCCGCTGGGGGACAAAAGGGTGAAAATCTGCGGCGATGACGGATATCTTGCGCAGGCGAAACCGCAGCCGGCGGGCCGCAAATCCGGCCCTTTCATGCCGAACGACGGCAATTGACATTCGGGACCGCTTCTGATTAAATGGATATCGAGCGTAACCCTGCGGCTTGACGCGGGGAAGATCGACGTTCTTAAGCTTACAGGCGCCCTAGCGGGCATAAAAGGGAATCCCGTGGGAATCGGGAGCGGTCCCGCCGCTGTAACCGGGGACGAGAACCTTCGAGCTTAGCCACTGTGCCCCCTGAGGGGCATGGGAAGGAGAAGGTGAGGATGAACCGGGAGCCAGAAGACCTGCCTGGAAGCTGGTGGCCTTGAAGCAAAGGGCTGCTCGCTGAAGAAGGCCGGGCGTGGAAGACCCGGCTTGAGGGATGAAGTGAACTGGGTGCAATCCCGATGGGTCCCGCCGCAGGCGGGGACATCGGGTTTTTTATTTTTATCTCCAGAAAAGGAGGCCCCGGTTGCTGGTAATAGGCGGCACTCACAGCGGGTGCGGCAAGAGCACGGTGACGCTCGGGCTGCTTGCGGCCCTCAAGGACCTGGGGCATGCCGTACAGCCCTTCAAGTCGGGCCCGGATTTCATAGATGCCGGCCTTCACGGAATGCTGGCTGGCCGCCCCTCGCGAAACCTGGATATCTGGATGTGCGGCGAAGACTACATCCTTGACGCCGTGAAGAGGCGCACGGCGGGGGCCGGCCTGGCGATAGTGGAGGGCGTGATGGGCCTCTACGACGGGGCCGGCCGGAGCACGGCCGCGCTTGCCCGGCTGCTGGGTGCAAAGATCGTCCTGGTTGTCGACGCCTGCGGGATGGCCGAAAGCGCCGGGGCCGTGGTAAACGGGTTTTGCAGCTATGGCGAATATGGAGGGGCGATAAAGGGGGTCATCTTCAACCGCGTTTCCTCCCCCGGCCATTATGAAAGGCTTAAAGTCTCCCTGAAGGGCGTGCAGGCCCTGGGATATCTGCCCAGGGATGCGGCCTATTCGATACCTTCCCGCCACCTTGGGCTCGCCGTCGCCGAGGAGGCCCCCCTGGACGCAGGAGCATTAAAAAAACTTGCGGCTGCCGTGATTGAAGGCATCGATATGGACAGGATAGCGGAGCTTGCCCGGATGCCCAGCCCGGTGGTATCCGCCGGGCGGCTCCATCCGGCGGCGGACGGGGAGGTCCCGCGTTCCGGGCGGTCCGCGCCCGGCGCCGATGCGCAGGTGCGGATAGCGGTCGCAAGGGATAAGGCCTTTTGTTTTTATTACGAGGACAACCTCGATATGCTGCGGGCGGCCGGGGCCGCGTTGGTCCCCTTCAGCCCGCTTTCAGACCGGCATCTGCCCGAAGGCATCGATGCGATTTATCTGGGAGGCGGCTACCCGGAAATCCATGCGGACAAACTCTCCGGCAATAAAACGATGCTCGAAGCCATAGGCAGATGGGCCATGGCCGGAGGGCCAATATTCGCCGAGTGCGGGGGGTTCATGTACCTTGGCGAGGGAATATGGCAGGAGGGGCGGTTCTATCCCCTCTGCGGCGTCTTTCCGATAAAGACGGCGCTTGCGGAAAGGCCGGTCCTCGGCTACAGGGAGGCTTCGCTGTCCGGCGACTGCATCCTCGGCAGGAAAGGAGACAGGATCCGGGGGCATGAGTTCCACTACAGCCGGGTCGTGGAATTCGCGGAGAGGCCGGGCGTGCTTTTTAACGTGCTTGGCGAGGAGAGGATTTCAGGGAACATATCCTCCGCCTCTTCCGGGGCGTCGCTCGGGGGCTATACTCATCTGCATCTGGGCTCGAATCCTCATACGGCGGACAGGATGGTGGAATTCATAAGGCTGAGGCAAAAAAGGGCGGCGCAGGGCGCCGCCGCGCAAGGAGCGGACGGGAAATGAGCGTCCGGGAAATGGAAGGCATAATACTGGTTGGGCACGGCAGTCCCAGGAAGGACGCCAACCTGATGGAGGTGGTGGGCGGGATGCTCCATGCCATGCTTCATCCGGGCTGCGCGCACAGTTGCGTCAGGGCCTGCTATCTGCAGTTCGGGCAGCCTGATGTGGGCAGGGCCATCGACGATGCCGTAAAGGAGCTGAACCCCAGGCGGATAATCATACATCCCTATTTCCTCAACTCCGGCATGCACGTGACAAAGGACATACCGGAGATGATCGACAAGGCCCGCGCCAGGCACCGCGGGGTGGATTTCATTTACACGGAGCCGCTCGGCATCGCGGCCGAGATAGTCCGGGTGGCGAAGGAGAGGATAGAGGCCGCCAGGGGCCCGCTTAGGCCGGAGGAGATAGAAAAAAGGAGTTTCGCCAAGATCGGGGATGAGGCGCAGCAAAGACTCGAAGAAATCCCCGGGGCGGCAAGGCCCATCGTGCAGAGGGTCGTCCACGCGACGGGGGATTTCGAATTCATGGGCACACTCATCTTTCATCCTGACGCCGTCGCCTCCGGGCTGGAGGCGATCAGGGCGGGGATGGACGTGGTGACGGATGTCAACATGGCGAGGGTGGGAATAAACGAAAAGATGCTCTCCGGTTTCGGAGGCAGGGCGGTCTGCGGCATAAACGGCGCCGCTTCCGGCGCGTCGAAGACAATAGCCGAAACGAAGACAAGGGCCGAAATGGGGATTTCAATTGCCGCGCGCCATCCCAATGCCGGCATAGTCGCCATAGGCAACGCGCCTACGGCCCTCTATGAGTGCATAAGGCTGATAAGAGAGGGCGAAATAAGGCCGAAGCTCGTTGTCGGGGTGCCGGTGGGCTTCGTGCGGGCCGTGGAGGCAAAGGCGCTTCTTGCCTCGCAGGGCTTCCCGTTCATTACCAATGCCGGCAGAAAAGGCGGCAGCCCCGTTGCGGCAGCCATAGTAAACGCGCTTCTTCTGATGGCAAAAAACGGGGATGAAAGGCATGGATAAGAGAAAGGGCAGGCCGCTCAGGTCGGGCTACACGACGCTTAGATCGGGCTACACGACTGGGGCATGCGCCGCGGCGGCGGCAAAAGGGGCCGTGCTGATGCTCCTGGGAGGCCATGAGAGCCCCCCGGATGAGGTCAGCATCCCGCTGCCGGGCGGCGAGACCGCCGTTTTCAGGCTTGAAAAATGCGCCTTTGACGCCGCGGGCGGGTGCGCCACCGCCTCGGTCATAAAGGACGCGGGCGACGACCCCGACGTCACGAACAAGGCGGAGATAGCGGCCACCGCCAGGTTTGCGGAGGGGGCGGGGGGCGATGTGATTATAAAGGGGGGCGCGGGTGTCGGCGTTGTCACAAGGCCGGGGCTGCCGGTGCCGCCGGGAGAGCCCGCCATCAACCCCGTGCCAGGAAGGATGATAAAGGAGGCTGTGGCAGAGGCGCTGAAGGAGAAAAATATCGGGTTGGGGGGGCGGGGAGGCAGTAAAAAGCCCGCCCTTGAAATCACGATATCCGTGCCGGAAGGACGGAGACTTGCCGCAAAAACCCTGAACGCCAGGCTCGGCGTCATCGGCGGCATCTCCATACTGGGGACGACGGGGATTGTGAAGCCGCTTTCAGGCGAGGCCTGGAAGGCGAGTATCACGGCCGCGATGAAGGTGGCGCGCGCCATGGGGAGCGCCACCGCCGTGCTTTCCGCCGGCCGGAGCTCCGAGCGCGCCCATATGAAGAGATTTCATCTGCAGGATGCCTCCTATATACTTATGGGCGATTACGTGGAATTCAGTCTCCGGGAGGCTGCGCGCTGTGGTTTCGCCGGGGTGGATATCTGCGCCCAGTGGGCGAAGCTCGTTAAAATCTCGATGGGCACGCCCGACACGCACGTGCGCGCGGGCGTAATCGACCTCCGGAGGGCGGCGGATTTCCTGCGGGGCATGAGCGTGAGGGTCCCGGACAGGCCCTATAATACTGCACGTGAGATATTCGATTACGTCTCCGGCGCGGGCAGGAGGAAGGTCTGCTCGATGGCCGCGGCCTATGGGAGCCGGGTTTCGGGCCTTCCGGCAAGGGCCTTTCTCGTATCGTACGAAGGGGACATCATCGCGGAGGGCATGACCGGGCAAAAGTGAAAAGGCATCTTCATAGACGGATTTTCGTGATAGGAGTTTCTCCCGGCCCTGGCTGCGCACTGGACGGGGAGGCAAGAAAACGCCTTGCGGAGTCTGACGTGATACTGGCAAGCCGCAGGATACTTGACGGCCTGGCGGGCGGGGAGGGCTCCAGCAGCCCGGATTGGGAAGAACTCCGGCCGAAGGTGAGGATAATCGACAAGGTCGAAGATACCGTATCTTTCCTGCGCGGCTTTGGCGGCAAGGCGTCCGTGCTCGCCTCGGGCGATCCGCTTTTCTTCGGCATCGGGCGGGTGCTCGCCGCCGGGTTCCCGCGGGAAGAGCTGGAAATATATCCGGCCGTCTCCTCGATGCAGCTTGCCTTTGCGAGGATAGGCCGGCCGTGGGAGGACGCTTTTTTTGTGAGCCTTCACGGCAGGAAGAAAAGGCATTGGAAGCCCGAGGACCTTCCGCTTCTGGCCGGGATCCATCAGAAACTCATGATACTGACGGGAGGGGAGGGCAGAAGGCCGCGGGACATCGCCCCTTATCTGCCCGAGGGCTGCCGGGTGTTTGTTTTCGAGCGGCTGGGCTACCCGGATGAAACCGTTTCGGAGACGGCGCCCACGGGACTTTCAGGGAAGACCTTTTCCGAGCCAAACCTCCTCATAGTCGAAACCCCCGGAGCAGGCGAAAGCGGCCTTCAGGCCGGGGACATATCCCTTGGCCTGGGGGAGGACGAGTTCGAGCATGACGGGCTTATAACGAAGGATGAAGTGCGGGCGGTGCTCCTTCATAAGCTGAGGCTGCCGAGGGAGGGTGTTTTGTGGGACATCGGGGCCGGCTCCGGGTCTATCGCCATAGAGGCCAGGAGACTCTGTCCGGGCCTTAAAATCTACGCAGTGGAAAAAAACCGCGAACGGGCGGAAAAGATCGCCGGCAACAGCCGCAGGCTGCGGGCGGGCGCGATAAATATAGTGGAAGGGGAGGCGCCTGAAATACTTGCCGGGCTGCCCGCCCCAGACAGGGCGGTCATAGGGGGCGGCGGCGGCAGGCTGGGCGGTATAATAAAGGCCGTCTCCGGGGCGATGGGGAAAGGGATTTTAGTTGTCCCGGCGATTACGCTCGAGAGCCTGCAGGAGGCGATGGAGGCGTTGAAGAATGAGGGGTTCTCAAGGGTCGATGCCGTGTCCGTGGCGGCTTCGAGGATGATGCCGGTGGGCGGCAGAAATTACATGAAGGCGCTGAATCCCGTATTTATCATCAGGGGGATCAGATGAACGGAAAACTCTATGCGGTCGGCGTGGGGCCGGGCGACCCGGAGCTGTTGACGCTCAAGGCGGCACGGATACTCAGGGAGGCCGGCACAGTGGCGGTGCCCAGAGGGCGGGAGGAAGGGATGAGTCTTGCCCTTGGCATAATAGGCAGGGCGGTCGATCTTACCGGCAAAAACATTCTGGAAATCCACTTCCCGATGGTGAAGGACATCGGCCCGGCGGCGCTAAAACCCGCTGCGGGCAAAGTCCTGGAGGTCCTTCAAAAAGGACAGGACGTGGCCTTTGTTACCCTTGGAGACCCTACCCTCTACAGCACCTTCTTCAGGCTCCGCGAGGCCCTTGCCCTGCTGGACCCATCCGTGACGGCGGAGATCGTGCCGGGGGTCACTTCCGTTACCGCGGCCGCCGCTAAAGCGGGCCGCCAGCTTGTCCTGTCGCGGGAGAAACTGGCCGTTTTGCCCGTTTTCAATCAGTATGACACCTCTTTTGAGGATGACTTGAAGGCGATATTTGAAAGGTTCGAGACCGTCTGCCTCATGAAGGCGGGCAGCGCTTTCCCGAGGATTAAAAAACTGCTGCAGGAGACGGGGCTCATCGGAGGAGCGGTATGCGTCTGCCGGACGGGGATGCCGGGGGAGTTCGTTAAACCGGTGGCCGAGGTGGCCGACGGCGAGCCCGATTATTTCTCCACCATAATAGCGCCGGGACTGAAAAGGAAAGGGGGCGGGGGGCGATGAAGCCGGTTTATTTCGTGGGGGCGGGGCCGGGAGACCCGGAGCTTCTCACCCTGAAGGGGCGCAGGCTCCTGGATGAGGCGGACACGATAGTCTATGCGGGCAGCCTAGTGAACCCGGCCCTTTTGAATCCGGACGGCGGCGGGGGAGAAACGGGAGGGAAAAAGAAAAAACAGAGGATTTATGACTCCGCCGGGATGACGCTGGAGGAGACCAGCCGGATACTTATTGATGCTGCGAGGTCCGGTCATCTGGCTGTAAGGCTCCATTCCGGCGACATATCCTTCTACAGCGCGATTACGGAGCAGATCGCCCTGCTTGAAAGCGAGGGGATAGAGTGCGAGGTCGTGCCGGGTGTCTCTTCGCTTGGGGCCGGCGCGGCCGCCCTGGGGCAGGAGCTGACCGTCCCGGAAATCTCCCAGACCGTGATAGTGACGCGCATGGCCGGCAGGACGCCGGTGCCGGGCTCCGAGGCCATAGCTGATCTGGCCGCGCATAAAAGCACCATGGTCATATTCCTGAGCGCGGGCATGATGGATAAGCTGGTGGGGGAGCTGATCAAGGGCGGTTATCCGCCTCACACCCCGGCGGCAATCGTTGAGCGGGCCTCATGGCCCGGGGAGAGGGTCATAACTGGAAGCCTTGAAGACATAGCATCGAAGGCAAGACAGGCGGGGATAAAAAAGACCGCGCTTATATTCGTGGGAGATGCGCTTTTAAGCGGGGCGGCCGGTTTGAAGAAGAGATCGAAACTCTACGACGGGGATTTCGGCCATGGCTTCCGGGACGAAAAAGGCAAAAGATAAGGGGATTTTTATAATCCATCTGACGCAGGCGGGCAAAACGCTTGCACAAAGGCTGAAAGGGATTTTCCCCGAAGCCCGGATGATGAAATTTCGCAAAAGCGAAACCCTCTGCGGCTGCTGGCCTCAGGCGCGGGCGTTTTTATTCATAGGCGCGGCCGGCATTGCCGTGCGAATTGTCGCCCCCCTCCTGGAAAACAAGTGGGAAGACCCCGCCGTTGTCGTGATGGATGAAAAGGGGCGAAATGTCATAAGCCTCCTTTCGGGACACGCGGGGGGCGCGAACCGCCTCGCGCGGCAGGTGGCGGATTTTCTGGGCGGCAATCCGGTGATAACCACGGCGACGGACGTCAACTCGCTCACCCCCGTGGACGTGTTTGCAGCCGGACACGCTTTTGTGATCGAACCTGGGCAGAGGGAAATCCTGCCCGCGATATCGGCCAGGCACCTTGAGAAAAAAAGGCTCTCTGTCTATTCGGACCTCGATGTCGATCTGCCCCCGGACTACAGGCGGGCCGGGACCCCGGAGGAAGCGGATGTCCTCATAACGGACAGGACGCTGGAGGCGGACGGCATGAAAAATAAAAAGGATTTTTTGTATCTCCGGCCGAAAGACATCGTGCTTGGCATCGGGTTTAACAGCGGCGTGGGGGCGGGCGAGATAGAGGAGGCGGTGGAGGCGGTCTTTGAGGAGGCCGGCTTTTCGGTCTCTTCGATAGGGCTCATTGCGACACATGAAAAAAAGGCGGCCGAAGAGGGGCTCCGGGAATTTGCGCGCGGGCGCGGCCTGAAGGTAAGGGGATATCAGAGCGCCCGGTTAAATGCCGTCAGCTCCGCGGCGCGCTCGGAGGCGGCCATGAAGGCGCTTGGGGCGCGGGCCGTGGCGGAGCCGGCTGCGGTATTGGCCGGCGGCGGAGAGCTTATCATCGGGAAGCGGAAGCACGGCAGAAACATTACAATAGCCGCGTCGAGAATGAAGGGCGCGATCTCGGGGATGAAGGGCGCCGCCTCTAAAGGCGTTGCCTCTGGGGCAGGCGTGCAAAAATCAAATACGCTGGTTGTTGTCGGCACCGGGCCGGGCGGGCTGGAGCATCTCACCCCGAAGGCGATTGACGCAATCCGGGAGTCGGACTATATCGTGGGCTACAAATCCTACCTGGCCCACATAGCCCCGCTGATAAAAGGCAAAAGGCTCGTCTCCTCCTCGATGACGGAGGAGGTAATGCGCGTGAAGGAGGCCGTGCGGCTCGCATCGGGTGGCAATAAGGTCTGCCTCATAAGCGGGGGCGACCCCGGCATCTATGGCATGGCGGGCCTTGCAATCGAGGTGGCCGCGAACATGGACCCCGCCCTGGAGGTCTCGATAATACCCGGCATCTCGGCCCTGAACGCCTGCGCCTCGGCGCTGGGGGCCCCGCTCATGCACGATTTCGCCGTCATCAGCCTCTCCGACAGGCTGACCCCCTGGGAGGTGATTGAAGAGAGGCTGGAGGCCGCGGCGCGGGCCGATTTCGTCACGGTGCTCTACAACCCCAAAAGCGGCGGCAGGCAGGCGCAGATAGAAAGGGCAAGGGAGATAATGCTGGCCCACAGGGATTCGAAAACTCCGGTGGGCATCGTGACGGACGCAACCAGGCAGGAAGAGGACGCCGTCATCACGACCCTCGGGGGGATGCTGGGGCATGAGATAAACATGAAAAGCACGGTCATCATCGGCAATTCGAAGAGCCGCCGTCTGGACGGCCGCCTGGGCGAAAGGATGATGCTTACGCCACGGGGATATGAGCGGAAATACTCCTATTAAGGGCGTCCCATCAAATATTCCTATTAAATCCAAAGGGGCCGCTCTTTTGTGGGATGAGTCATTCCTGTGGGGGCTTGTGGCCCTCAGGGCGCTCAGGGACGCGGGGCTTGATTTCACTCTCATAAATTCCGCTGACGTAAGACAGAGGGCGCTGAAGGATTACCGCCTCCTCTATGTGCCCGGCGGCTGGGCGTCAAACAAGCTGAAGGCCCTGGGGGAGGAAGGGGCGCTTGAGATAAGGCGGTTCGTGGAGGCGGGCGGCTCATACGCGGGGGTCTGCGGAGGGGCCGGGCTCGCAACGAGCGAGGGACTGGGGCTGCTCGATATCAGAAGGCGGCCGCTCGAACGGAGGGTCCCGTCATTAAGCGGCAGGATCAGGGCCGCGGTCTCTCCCCACCCCATCTGGAGGGGAATCGGCATGCCCGAGTTCCATATCTGGTGGCCCTCGCAGATGGAGCCGGCCGAAGACGGACCGGTAAAGATACTGGCGAGTTTCGAGGGGGCGACGTCCGATACCTTCAGCTCGGACCTCAATGTCGCGGACACCCCGGACCTGGACAGGATGGAGCAGATCTACAAGCTGAACCTCGACCCGCGGCGGATGCGGGGCTCGCCGCTTGTCATGGAGGGCGTCTTTGGCGCAGGCAGGGTCTTCATAACCCTCATACACTTCGACACCCCGGGGGATTTAAGCGGCCGCAGGGCGCTTGAGAACCTGTGGGAGTACATGGGCTGCGGCAGGGCGCCAAATGATGAAACGGCGGGACAGGATAAAATGGCGGACCAGTCCGCGGAAAGAGCCGCCAGGGAGCTGGCCGCCCCGGTGGAGGAGCTTTACAGGTTCGGGCTCAGGAATTTCCTGTGGTTTCAGCGCGGCTGGGTGGTGCAGTGGAGAAGGGGCGTCCGGGGGCTCGAATATTTCACGCTGCGGGAGATGGCAAGGGAGCTTGCGTTTTTGTCCCGCGGTGAGAAATCCCGCGCCCTGGCGGATGAGACCGGGCTTTCGGCCCTTGCCGGGGAGGTCCGCCGCTTTACGGAAAAGGCGAAGAAGCTTCTCATGCTGGAGAGGCTTGCCCTTCAGGAGGGCCGGCCCATCACGTTTTCCAGCGCCTCATCGGATGAGATGGCGGCCTTGCGGACTGAGCTTTTCTCCGGCTCGAAGAGCCACGGCGGGGCCTTTAAAGCCGTTCTGGACAGGATGGACGCCCTATTGTACAGATTCCTTAAGGCGCGCTAAAGGAGGGATTTAAGGGGCAGAAGCCGTGAGTATTCATAGAGGGTGGACATGGCCTTGCTCTGGACCTGGATGTCCATCTCCTCCAGTATCGCAAGGGGATTGAGCCCGCCCGTTATCGCCACCCCCGCCCGGTCCATCCCCACCGGGATTTCAAAGAGGGCGTTGTTCGGCTCGCCGATCTTTATGACCCCCCGGATGCCCCTGGCCTCAAGCTCCCGGACCACCCTGAGCGCCTTGTCCAGGGAGACCATGGGTATCTCCCTGAAACTTGCGAGCACCTTTCCTTCTCCCATGCTGACTGCGCCGTCCACGTCGGTCATGCCGCTTCGGATAAAGATCTCAAGGGGGTCCAGCGACGAGCCCTCATAGCTTATGAGGGAGACGAACCTCCTTGGCACGCCGTCTTCCACTTCAAGGACGCCCCCGAAGCGCGACAGCACAGGTATGCCGCATTTCAGGAATATCCCGTTTATGGTGACGCTGCAGATAGTGCCCAGGGCGATTGAGCCCTCCGGCACGAAGGCCTCGCCCAGCGTCTGCCCCCCTTTTGCCACGGCAACCCGGTCGCTCATCGTATAGGGGGAGTAGAAGACGGGCTTCATCTTCCTCAGGGCATCCTGGAAGCGGCCCTCCGGGATGTAGGAGACGTTCAGTATGACTTTGCCTTCCATCTTTTCCAGGTCGAAGTCCGTGAGGTAGGAAAGCGTGTCTATCCTGCTTATGACAAAGCCGACCTTCTCCGAGACAAGCGCCTTCTGCAGCTCCTGCTTGCCTTTTTCCGTGATCTTCCTGCCTTCCTTGCCGAACACCTCGGTAAACCCGCGCTCATCGAGGAGCTTCATGTGATACCTGACGGTCCTTTCGGAGAGGGAGACCCCCTGGCGCTTCAACTGCCTGGCGATTTCCCGCGAACCGATTACCGACTCCTCATGCCTGCCAATCACCTTCAGGATGGCAAGAAGCATCTTGTTCATCGCATTTATTATAACCCCAAACCGGCTGCGGCGGGACGCGCCGGTAGTAAGTCGCAAATCCCGTCCGTCCTGATTCAGGTTATAATTACCCTTATGCGCTATGTGGTGCTTGGCACGGCCGGGCATATAGACCACGGGAAGAGCACGCTTGTAAAGGCCCTTACGGGGACCGATCCCGACAGGCTCAAGGAAGAGAAGGAGCGGGGCATTACGATAGATCTGGGTTTTGCGAACCTGGACTATCCGGAGGCCGGGCTCACCGTGGGCATCGTCGATGTCCCGGGGCACGAAAGGCTCATAAGGAACATGCTTGCCGGGGCGGGCGGCATCGATATCGTTCTGCTCGTCGTCGCCGCGGACGAAGGCGTCATGCCCCAGAGCCGCGAGCACCTTCAGATATGCCAGCTTCTGAAAATAAGCCGGGGGCTTGTGGCCCTGACCAAGGCGGACCTGGTGGAGGAAGACTGGCTGGAACTGGTCACGGAGGAGGTGAAGGACTTCATCCGGGGGAGTTTTCTCGAAGGCTCCGCGATAATACCCGTTTCCGCCAAGTCGGGGAAGAACATCGGGCTGCTCAAGGAAAAGATATGGGAAATAGCGGCTGAGGTGCAGGCAAAACCCTCCGGGGGGCTTTTCAGGCTGCCGGTCGACAGGGTCTTCACACTTAAGGGGTTCGGCACAGTTGTGACCGGCACGGCACTCTCCGGCATGGTGCGCGCGGAAGAACCCGTGGAGATACTGCCAAAGGGGATCGAGACGAGGATAAGGGGGCTGCAGAGCCACGGCAAGGCGGTCAGGGAGGCATTCGCGGGGCAGAGGGTGGCTCTGAACCTCCAGGGGGTAGAGAAAGACGAGCTTGAGCGCGGGGATGTGGTCGTAAGCCCTGGGAGGTTCCTGCCTGTCCCGGCCATGGATGTGAAACTTGAACTGCTGGCGGGGGCGCCCGTTGTAAAGACCGGCGCGAGCGTCCATTTCCACTTGGGCACGTCGGAGAAGGTGGCGAGGGTCATCCTCTACGGCAGACAGGAGCTGAAAGGGGGGGAGTCCTGCTACGCCCAGTTGCGGCTCTCCGGGCCTGTTGTTGCGCAGGGGGGCGACAGGTTCGTTATCCGGCGCCTCTCGCCGCTTGAGACGATCGGGGGCGGCTCCGTGCTGGACGTCTCACCCGGCCGGAGAAGGAAGGCCGCCACGCTTGAGGACCTCGAGGTTTATGAAGGGGGGACGCTCGAGGCAAAACTTGCGATGAAGATAATGAAGTCCGCCCTCAAGGCCGTGGGGAAGATGGAGCTGGAGGGCTGGATAAAGGCCGGCACCGCGGAGATAGAAAAGGCCCTCTCCGGCATGGAGAAGGAAAAGACGGTGGTCCGCCTGGACGGCAATTATGTTCATTCGAAGGCGTTTGCCGCCTTCCGGGATGCCGCAGGGGACCTGCTGCGCCGCTTCCACGCGAAAAACCCCCTGAAACCCGGCATGCCCCTTGAGGAGCTGCGGGCAGGCCTGAAGGTGGACCAGAAGGTCTTTGCCGGACTGCTGCCCCTGGTGCCCGAACTCCTGCAGGAGAAAGACTCCATCAGGTTAAAATCCTTCCAGGCGGCCCTTAGCGGAAAAGAGGAAGAGATCAGGCAGAAGATCGTGAGGGAACTTGAGCGCGCTCGCTTCCAGCCCCCGGAGAAGGCCGACCTCGCAAAAGGGCTCTCCATGGATGAAAAGAGACTCACGGACATGCTCAGGCTGATGGACAAGGAGGGCTCCGTCGTAAGGATAAACGAGTCGCTCTATCTTGCGGCCTCCGTTTACGGGGAGATGCTTAAGCTGCTAAAGGGGTTTTTTTCGAGCAAACCAGGCATGGCGGTCTCCGAGTTCAGGGACACGCTGGGGACCACGAGGAAATACGCCCTGCCTTTTCTCGAGTACCTGGACTCCCATAAGGTGACGATGCGCGTGGGCGATTTGAGGAAGCTGCTGCTGAAGGACTAGAACCTATCTCAAAATCGCTTCAGGCTGTCCCGCCATGGCGGGACTGAAATGCGGCACACGGCGTCGTAGAGGGAAAATCGTCCTCAACGCAGCGCAGCTGCGCCTCCGGGCGATTTCCCCTTTCCTCCTTGTTTGCCACGATTTCTTCTCTCTTTCGCTTCAAAATCAATTTTGAGACAGGTTCTAGAACGCCCGCTTGTGGAAAAATATTCCTTTTTCTTGTTAAAATCTACTTTAATTTTTTGCGGGGGAGGCATCTTTTAACCAAATGGAGCTTAAGGGGCAGGTAGCTTTTGTCACCGGGGGCGCAAGGGGGATCGGCAGGTCGATTGCCGGGGAGCTTGCATCGAAGGGCGCAAGGATTGCTCTTGGCGATCTGAACCTGGAAGACGCGGCGGCAACCGCGGAGGCCCTCAGGGCGGGTGGTGCGGACTGTGCCGCCTACGGGCTTGATGTCTCCAGGGCCGAAGATGTGGAGAAGGCCTTCGAGGCGGTAAAAAATAACTTTGGCAGGCTCGATATCCTCGTCAACAACGCCGGCATCACCAGGGACGGGCTCCTGATGAGGATGAAGCCCGAAGACTGGGACATGGTGATAAACGTGAACCTCCGGAGCGTGTTTCTCTGCTCCAGGGAGGCCGTAAAGATAATGTCCCGCCAGCGCTACGGCAGGATTGTAAGCATCGCCTCCGTGGTGGCTTTCATGGGCAATCCGGGGCAGGTGAACTACGGGGCGTCCAAGGCGGGGATTGTAGGGCTTACGAAGACGATCGCAAAGGAGTACGCGGGCAGGGGCATTACCGCCAATGCCGTTGCCCCCGGTTTCATAGTCACGGCGATGACCGAAAAGCTCCCGCAGGAAGTGAGAAACCAGATGATGGCCGCCATACCTTCCGGCAAATTCGGGACCCCGGAGGACGTGGCGCATGCGGTTTCTTTCTTCTGTTCGCCCGGGGCCGGCTATGTCACCGGTCAGGTCATGCATGTAAACGGCGGGATGTACATGTAGGCAAAAGGCCTATTCTAAAAAAAACAAAGCGACATTTTTAAGGAGGAGAGCGCGTAATGGTAGAACAGAGCGTTAAGGAGATCATAGCCAAGCAGCTTGGGGTGGATATGGCCGAAGTGAAACCCGAAGCATCTTTCGTTGAGGACCTTGGGGCGGACTCCCTTGACACCGTGGAACTCGTAATGGCCTTCGAGGAAGGGTTTAACATCGAGATCCCGGATGAGGACGCGGAGAAGATCGTCAAGGTGCAGGACGCCATAAATTACATAAAATCAAAAAAAGGCGAGTGAAGAAAAAGGAGAAACACAGCGCGCCGGGTCTCATCCGGGCCGTGGCTGCGGTACATTGGGAGAAATAAAAACCCGATCAGGGGACAGATGTTAAACATGGTTTTTCAGGACAGATGAAACACAGGGTTGTCGTAACGGGGATTGGCCTGGTCACGCCGGTTGGCATCGGCACGGAGCAGAGCTGGAAGGGGCTCATTGAGGGCCGCTCCGGCATCGGCAGGATAACGCAGTTCGACGCCTCCGAATTCCCCACGAAGATTGCCGGAGAGGTGGACGGCTTTGTCCCCGAGGACTTTATGGACTCCAAGGAGGCCCGGAAGACCGACCGTTTCGTCCAGCTCGCCGTCGCGGCGGCGGATATGGCGGTCCGTGACGCCGCCCTGGCGATCGGCCCTTCGAATGCCGAGAGGACCGGGGTGCTCATAGGCTCCGGGATAGGCGGCCTGCAGACTATCGAGCGTTACCACAAGATACTCCTGGAAAAGGGCCCAAGGCGCATAACGCCTTTTTTTATCCCCATGCTTTCCATCAACCTTGCCGCCGGCAACATATCGATAAGGTTCGGGGCCAAGGGGCCCAACTCCGCCGTCTCCACCGCGTGCGCCACCGGCAGCCACGCCATCGGCGAGGCGTGCAGGATCATCCAGTACGGCGACGCAGACGCCATGATCGCCGGGGGCACTGAGGCTGTCATAGCGTCTCTTGGCATCGGCGGGTTTAATGCCATGAAGGCGCTTTCGACCAGAAACGATGAGCCGGAAAAGGCGTCCAGGCCCTTTGACGCCGGCAGGGACGGTTTCGTGATGGGTGAAGGCGCCGGAGTGCTCATACTTGAGGAGCGTGACAGCGCGCTTGCAAGGGGCGCCAGGGTTTATGCGGAATTCGCGGGATTTGGCATGAGCTCGGACGCCTATCATGTAACTTCCCCCTCCGCTGACGGAGACGGGGCGGCGCGGTGCATCTCAAACGCGCTAAAGGACGCCGGGGTGCAGCCCGGCGTGGTTGACTATGTGAACGCCCACGGCACTTCCACCAGGCAGGGCGACGAGATAGAGACGGCCGCCATCAAAAAGGTCTTTGGCGCGCACGCCAGGGAGCTGGCCGTCAGCTCAACCAAGTCGATGACCGGCCATCTGCTTGGCGCGGCGGGCGGAGTCGAGGCGGCGGTCTCGGTCCTTGCAATCGTAAACTCCGTCATACCGCCCACCATAAACCTGGACAATCCGGACCCGGAGTGCGACCTTGACTACGTCCCTCACAAGGCGAGGCAGCGCCAAGTGGACTACGCGCTCTCAAACTCCTTCGGGTTCGGCGGCACCAACGCCTGCCTGCTTTTCAAGAGGTTCGAACCCTAGCGATGATAGTCATGGATAAATTTTCGAAAAAATCGGGCGCCTGCCTGCTTTTCAAGAGATTTGAGCCCTGAGCGGATCGAACCGGACCTCAGCTACAGCTTCAAGGACAAAAGTCTTCTCCGCCAGGCGCTGACCCACCGCTCTTATATCGGGGAGAGCCGCGGGGCGCAGGCGGCCGCCCACAATGAGAGGCTCGAGTTCCTCGGGGATGCCGTCCTCAATCTCGTCTTCTCCGACTATCTCTTCCAGACCGGCTTCAACGAGGCCGAGATGTCCAGGATAAGATCGCTCATGGTCCGGGGCTCCGAGCTTGCGAAAGCGGCGGAGGGGATTTCCATGGGCAGGGTGCTTCTGCTGGGTAAAGGGGAGCTGACGAGCGGCGGCCGGATGAAGCAGTCCATCCTGGCGGGCGCATTCGAGGCCATAATCGGGGCCATTTACCTGGACGGCGGCTACCCGGCGGCAAGACAGACATTAATGGCCATCTTCGGGGAAAGACTGAAAAGCGTCATTGAAAGCGGACATTTCCGCGACGCGAAGACCGAACTGCAGGAGCTGTGCCAGAAACTCTTCGGCGGGCTGCCCTCCTACAGGCTCCTGAAGGAAGAAGGCAGGGAGCACGAGAAATTTTTTACCTCCGGCGTCTTCATCACCAAAAAACTCTACGGACGCGGCAAAGGCAGGACAAAAAAAGAGGCCGAGACCCTGGCCGCGCGGGAGGCCCTTGATATATTAAAAACCGAGAGACGCCAGGAGGAGGGGAAAACCCAAGCGGAAGAATGAGACGGCCCCGCGCGCGGGGCCGTCGATGATTTTTTGTCCGCGTTGCCTTTAGTCGACCAGCGTTATCGCCTCTACGGGGCAGACCCCCGCCGCCGCCTCGCAGTCGCAACTGTCGCATCCCTCCGGATTTATCACGTAGGCCTTTTCATCCCTCAGCTCGAATACCGAGGGGCAAAGTTCCGCGCACGAGCCGCAACCCACACAGGTATCAAAATCAACAACCGGCTTTTTCATCGTCTCCTCCTTGGCGTCTGAGTTGGTTAATTTATAAATCCTTTGCTTTGTTTATTGACATATTTTATCATTTTTCAGTCCATGTGGTAAAATTTTAGTCAAACTAATTCGGAGGTCAAGAACTGAATGCTTTCAAACCGGGCCAAGGAGATAAAGCCCTCCCCGACGCTTGCCATAGATTCAAAGGCGAAGGCGATGAAGGCGGAGGGCCTGGACGTGATAAGTTTCGGCGTGGGGGAACCTGACTTCGACACGCCTGAAAACATAAAGGAGGCGGCCATAAAGGCCCTGAGAGACGGGTTTACGAAGTACACGGCCGTGGGGGGCACGGACAAGCTGAAGGACGCCATTATCCGCAAGCTGGAGGCCGACAACGGGCTCAGATACGGCAGGGGCGAGATAGTTGTCTCCTGCGGCGCGAAGCACAGCCTCTATAACGCGATGCAGGCGCTTCTCGACCCTGGCGACGAGGTCATAATCCCCGCGCCCTACTGGGTGAGCTATCCCGAGCAGGCCGCCCTTGCAGGGGCAACGCCCGTGATCGTAAAGACGCTGGAGGCGGACAGGTTCCTGCTTACCGCGGAGGCCTTCGAAAAAAGCATCACGAAGAAGACGAAGGCGCTCGTGCTGAACTCCCCGTCCAACCCGACCGGTTTTTCATATGATTCGGAGGCCCTGGGGCGCATCGCGGAGATAGCCGTCAGAAACGGCGTCTATATAATATCCGATGAGATATACGAGAAACTCCTTTACGACGGGGCCCGGCACGTGAGCATCGCCTCGTTTGGCGAGGAGGTCAAGAAAAGGACCGTCGTCATAAACGGCGTCTCCAAGGCGTACTCGATGACCGGCTGGAGGATAGGATATGCCGCGGGGCCGGCCCCGCTCATAAAGGCAATGACCTCCATACAGAGCCAGTCCACCTCCAACCCGGCCTCGATTTCCCAGGCCGCGGCCGTCGAGGCGCTCTCCGGGCCGCAGGATTCAGTGGCGCGCATGGCCGCGGAGTTCGACAAGCGAAGGAGGCGCATCGTGGAGGCGTTAAACACCATCGATGGGATCAGGTGCGTCCCGCCCACCGGGGCTTTCTACGTATTTCCGAATACGCGAGCGCTCTACGGCAGATCGCCCGAGATATCGTCCTCGTCGAAGCTCGCGATGTATCTGCTGGAGAAGGCCATGGTCGCGGTCGTTCCAGGGGACGCCTTCGGGGACGACGACTTCATCAGGCTCTCCTACGCGACAGGCATCGGGCAGATAGAAGAGGGAGTGGAGAGGATCAGGAAGGCGCTGGAGGCCTTTTAAAATTGGCTCTTCAGGCTTTTGTGTGGGATCAGCAGTCTTAAAAATAATTTGTATATTTCGCGCTTGCTGATACCTGCCAGGCCCTTTGGTTCGGTCGCGCGGTTCCGGACGTATCCAGACGGCGGGATTTAGATCGTCTTCGAGGGCGAATGGCGAAAGATTGGCAGGATGCGGCGCGTCGTGATCCGTCCGCCTGCTCTCTCTCTCAAGGGCCAGGCAGGTATCAGCCTTATACTCCCGGAAATCTCAGTGATCTACCCACAGGAATCTGAAGAGCCTTAAAATTAAAATTACACTTGCTTCCTCCGCGGGGGCGGCGCCGCGGCTTTCCGCCATATAGAGTAAGGTTCTCCTGGAAAGAACCGCCGTGACTGCTGCGACCCGGTGTGAAGTCCCTTCAACTTCGCTAAATCGATGGTTTCCTCCGGGGCTCAGGATTCGCCCGTTTTAAGGGGAATCCGGGAAATTCCTGTTTATGTTAAACTCACCGGCAAAAGGGGAATTAGAGGCACGGTCAAGATTACTCGGCCCAAGATTTCCGGGGTCCTTTTGCGGGAGCGGCTTTTTAGCCAGATAGGTAAAAACCGCGCTGAGCGGCCTGTTCTTTGGCTTTCCGGGCCGGCAGGCTCCGGCAAGACAACACTGGTTTCAAGCTATATCGAGTCCTCCAAACTGCCCTGCCTGTGGTACCAGGTTGACGAGCGGGACGGGGATGTCGCGTCATTTTTTTCCTGCATGGGACTTGCCGTAAAAAAGGCGCGCCCGGCTATCAGAAGGCCTATGCCTCTGTTTACACCGGAGTACCATATGGGTCTGCCTGCCTTTTCCAAGAATTATTTTGAGGAAGTTTACAGGCGGTTGAGGTCCCCTTTTACAATTGTGCTCGACAATTATCAGGACGCACCCGATGAGTCCCGCCTGCATGAAGCCATGGCATCGGGGCTCGCGATACTTCCGGAGAATATCACATTCTTATTAATAAGCAGGAGCGGGCCGCACCCGCGCCTTGCCCGGCTTCGGGCAAGCGGCCGGATGGGGCTGATCGGATGGGATGAAATACGCTTCACTGAAGATGAAATAAAGGATATCGTTCGGGACCGGTTATCGGGAAAAGCCCCGGAAATGCCGGATGAGGCGCTGGCAAAACTTTATGCCGTGACGGATGGCTGGATTGCCGGAGTGATACTCATGCTTGAGCGCATGTGCGTCAAGGGTATTGACCATATCCCAGAAGCGGAGGTGCAGCAGACCGGGGTTTTCGATTACTTCGCCAACGAATTTTTTGAGCGGGTCAGCAATGAAGTCCGCCAATTCCTGCTTAAAACCGCCTTTTTGCCGATGGTTTCCGCTGATATGGCAGGGGAGCTGACCGGAATGGAGAACGCGGAGCGTATTCTTGATGATTTAAGTCTGGGACACTATTTCACCTCCAGATATCCGACCGGACATCCGGGACAAAAGACTGTCTATCAATACCACCCCCTTTTCATGGATTTTCTGCGCCATAGGGCCAAGGCAAACTTGTCCGGCGGGGAACTGGCCATGCTTAAAAAAGAGACGGCCCATCTGCTTGCCGCCTCGGGCCAGACAGAAGACGCGGCGGAGCTCTTCATGGGGGCCGGGAACTGGCAGGGGCTCATCGATCTGATACTGTCTTCCGCGCACAAGTTTATCGAACAGGGCAGGTACGGAACCCTCGAAAAATGGATAGACGGAGTCCCGCCGGATATCCTGGAAAGTTCGCCCTGGCTTCTCTACTGGAAGGGCGCCTGCCGCATGCCATTTGAACCGCCCCGGAGCCTCCATTTTTTCGAGCGCGCTTTTGACCTTTTTTCAAGGGACGGGGACGAGACAGGCGGGCTCCTTTCGTGGTCGGGCGCCGTGGAAGCGCTGATGTTCACCTGGGATGATTTAAACCCCCTGGACAGGTGGATTGATTGGCTCGATGATCGCCAAAGACGTAATCGGTCTTTTCCTCCCCTGAGATTGAGGCGCTTGTTTCCTCCAGCATGTCAGGAGCGCTTATCTGGAGACGGCCAGATCATCCCCGTATAAGAGATTGGGTGGAACGCGCCCTGTCCCTCGCCAAAAACAGCCCATACTCGAGTCTTCATCTGCAGGCCTGCCTCAATGCCGTAATCTATTACGTCTGGAAGGGAGACTTTGAAGCCTGCACAATCATTGTCAACGATGCAAAAAAGATACTCGCTTCCCGTGCCGCCCCCCCGATTTATCTGATAGGGATGAAAGCCGCGAAGGCATATTTCTTCGCTTCGGTCGGCGAATCCGAAAGGCCGCTGGAACTTGTTTCAGAAGGACTTGAACTGGCTGCAAAAACCGGCATTCATATAATGGATTTCTGGCTTGTATCCTATGGCGTATTGAGCGCCCTGAATAAAGGTGACAGGGATTTGATCGCCCGGTACCTGGGAGACGAAAAATCCGGTCTGGGGACAGTCCGTCGCATACCGCACGTTATTTATTATCATCAGCTCTCCTGGTTTAATCTCCTTTTTGGCAATTTATTTGATGCCGGGATTTACGCGAAAAAAGCGGTTGCATTGGCCAGAGAGTCGGGGGTCCCTGTGGGCGAGGCATGGAGCCGTTTAGGTTTGGCCGAAGCGCTTTTTGGTTCGGGCGATTACGTCGAAGCGCTGGAAGAGCTTGCCAACGCTGAAAAAATTTCAACTAAAACCGGCAGCCTGATTCTGGAATTCGTCTGCGGAATCATAAGGGCGGATTTTGCTTTCACCCGTGGAGAGGAGGCCTCCGGGTTAAAGGCTTTGCAAAAGACGTTTGCGTTAGGAAGACGGACCGGGTATGTGTTGGCGCTCGGGTTCTGGCTGTCCTCCGTCTGGTCCCGTCTCTGCTCAAAGGCTCTTGAGGCAGATATCGAAGCGGAATACACAAAAGGAATCATTAAAAAACTCGGATTGGTCCCTGACGACTTCCTGGCCGCGGATGAAAACTGGCCCTGGCCTCTGAAGGTGTACACGCTTGGAAAATTCGAGATAATAAAAAATGGGGACCCCGTGTTTTTCACAGGCAAGGTCCAGCAGAAACCCCTGGAGATGCTTAAAGCCCTGATCGCGCTCGGCGGGGAGGGGATATCGGAGGGACAGTTGACCGACGCCTTGTGGCCGGAGGCCGAGGGCGACGCCGCCCATGTTTCTTTCAACACCACTTTGCACCGGCTGCGCAAGCTGATAGAAAATGAAAAAACCATACAGCTTCGGGAAGGAAGAGTTACACTTGACCGGAAGCACTGCTGGGTCGACGTGTGGGCTTTCGAGCGTGTGCTGGGGATGGCTTCCGGGCCGAAGAAAAACCGGGGGGGGAAACCTTCTGCACTCTCCCAATATTACAATGATCGAGAGCGCCATCAATATTTACAAGGGGCAGTTTCTTCCGGCGGACAAAGCCAGGCCGTGGTCTGTATTCATCCGAGAGCGCCTAAAGAGCAAATTTCTATCGTGTATAAGGGCGGTCTGCGGGCATTATGAAAAATCCGGAGAACTGCAGAGGGCGGTGGAGAATTTCCGCAAGGGACTTGAGGCCGATGAGCTTGCCGAGGACCTCTACCGCGGCCTTATGGCCTGTTATGACCGGATGGGCAGGAGGCCCGATGCCCTGTCCGCCTACGAGCAATGCAGGGGAACGCTTTCAGCATTTGGCATCGTGCCTTCTGCCGAGACTGAAACACTGAAAGAAAAAATTTTAAAAAACTGCTGATTTTTTTTCAAAACCGAATTTTTCCCCGAATCTGTAACCAATCTGTAAGCCCGCCCTTATTATTGTTTACCAAATGCGGGCAATGCTTTAAATAATTTCTGACAGAAATTTCAATATGGGGGGCATTATGCGAAAGAATTTGCCTTTAATAACAATGTTTTTATTAAATTTTCAATACCCCGCAGTCTCTGCTGCGGGGTTTCCCGATAGCTCCCTCCCCCGTTGAGGGGGGAGGTTAGGAGAGGGTGGCCGATTATATTCACTCTCCCCTTAATCCCCTCCCCTCAAGGGAGGGGAGACTTTAAGATACCCCGCCGTCTCTGCGGCGGGGAGGTTCATTTGCCGCACTAACCGCAATCTTTTGTGGGATTTTGGGATTTTGGGGTCAGGTCTTGAATTTTGATGTTTTTTCACTTTTTACAATCCTGCTGATAGTTGAGTAATGCATGCCTAAAAAAGCGGCAATCTCTTTTTGGCCGTATCCATGGGCCAGTATAGCCTCTGCAATTTTTTTGTTACGTTTTGTTTTTTCAGTT
>JAKAHV010000015.1 GCA_021825295.1 Nitrospirota bacterium | reverse complement strand
TCTTGATAGATGACCTTGCGTTCATTGCCTCTGGCGGTTATGTGATAAAGCGCTCCGTCATATTCAATTCTTAACGGCCTTGCCATGATGAGAATTTAGCATTGCGGAGTCAAAATGTCAAGATTCAAGACCTGACCCTTTTATTTGCCACTTTTATTTGCCATACCTGGCGTCGTCACATTCATAAAGCTCGTAACCGGCGCGAGCATCCCGAAACGTGGGTCCGGCCCCATGGTGGTGTTCACCACAGTGCCGTCGGGGTAGCTGGTCGTGCCTGAACCGTAGGCGTCCTCCTGCCTGTGGAGTCGAAGACGTAAATCTCGCTGCCGTCCTCGGAGGGGATTGTGATATTTTGGGTGGAAACCCCGGGCCCTGCCATGGGCGGCATTACCGACCGTATCCGGTTATTGACCGTGTCGGCAATATAAATATTACCGGCTGCATCCACTGCGGGAAGTTCAAACCAGCCTGCACCGCGGCGCCGTTGTCTCCCGTATAGTCCATCGGCAATACCGGCTGAGTCCGGTTAAGAGCTTGTATCTGGCTTTTTTCATCTACCGCCAGAACAAGAGCACTGTCCGGAGGATTTAAATACAGCCCTACAATGTCCCGTACTTTTTCGATAAAAAAGGATCGGTCGAAATCTTAAAGGATTCGGTTCTGTGGGGCTGCAGGCCGAACATTTTAAAAAGACGATAAGTCATCGAGGCAGTGACATTCGCCTCTTTGACAAAATTGCGAACACTCCAGTGTGTCGCATTTGAAGGCTTTGTCTGAAGTACTCTGTTAATCAATACCGCTACTTCCTCATCACTGATGGAACGAGGTCTACCAGGACGCAATTCATCATGAAGCCCTTGGATGCGGTGATCCAAAAAACGTTTCCTCCACGTGCCTACCGTAAAAGGAGTTGCATCGAGACGCTTCGCAATTTCAGCATTGGGCAGGCCTTCTGCGGAATACAGGATAATTTTAGCTCTGCGTACAATACCTGCGGTCCCGCAATCCCCGATAGCAGATTGCGTCTATTAAGTAAAATTTTTTTCAGGATGTCAAGAGAAAAATCAGGCATCCCACTAAATGAACCTCCCCGCCGCAGAGAGGCGGGGTATCTTAAAGTCCCCCCTCCCTTGAGGGGAGGGGCTGGGGAGGGTGAAGAAAAAATTTTTTCAAACACCCTCTCCTAACCTCCCCCCGTAAGGGGGAGGGATCTATAAGGTTTCCCCACAGCAGAGACTGAGGGGTATTGAAAATTAATAAACGGGGGACGGATTCGCGGGTGACATTGCCCGCTGAAATGGTAACACAAGGCAGGCCCCGCATCTCAAACCTGAACAACGGACATCTGCAAGGCCGGGTTGTATCGTTTTCATAAACTGTTTTCTATGGACAATGCCGTGGCCCGGCGGGTTATGATGGGGCCGGCCGGGTTTTTCAAAGGCTGAAGCCATGCAGGAGGTTTTCGTGGTGTCCATTGAACGCCTTGAACAGAGCGGATAAAAAAATAATTTCAAAACGGGAGGTTAAAATTTTTTGTTTGAACAAAAAAACACAAAAAAAGGCGCGGAGGAGGGGTAACGGGGGCGACGCCCTCCCGCTTTAAAAGGGCGGGTGGCCGCCGGGGCATAAGCCCTGGTTGACATGCGAAAAAATGTTATCATTTGCTCATGGATATAATCACCTGCCATCTGAACGCCGACTTCGACGCCCTTTCCTCCATGGTTGCCGCAAAAATGCTTTATCCAGGCGCCTGGATGGTGTTTCCCGGCTCCCAGGAGAAGAAGGTGAGGGAATTCATAAGGGATTTCAATCTCCCCGGCATAATCAAGCTGAAGGACGTGGACTTTGAGCGGACGGGAAGGCTGATCATAGTGGACGCGAAGTCGCCAGACCGCCTCGGGCCGCTTGCGGAGCTGCTGTCCAGGCCGGAGGTCGAGGTCCACCTCTACGACCACCATCCGCGGGAGGAGGGCGACATAAGGGGGAAGCTCGAGGTCGTCCAGTCCGTCGGGGCCACTGTGACCATCCTCGTTGAGATGCTTCAGAAAAGAAAGTTAAAACCCTCTCCGCTTGAGGCCACGGTGATGGGCCTTGGCGTCTACGAGGAGACCGGCGGCCTTATCTTTCCATCGACCACGGAAAGGGACATCCGGGCATTCGCGTATCTCTTCAGGTGCGGCGCGAGCCCCAAGATAATCGGCAGTTACATGAAGGCGGGGTTCGGCAGGCAGGAGATTTCGCTCCTGAACGAGCTGCTGGAGAACTCGCGGGATCTGATTGTCCGGGGGCTCAGGGTAAAGGTCGCGAAGGCGTCGGCCGAAAGCTACGTGGGGGATGCAGCCCAGCTTGCCCACAACATAATGGACGCCGAGGATATAGACGCGCTGCTTATGCTGGTCTCCATGGAGGGCAAGATTGTCGTCGTCGGCAGGAGCCGGGCCCCGGAGATAGATGTGGCCCGGGTGCTGCAGGATTTCGGGGGCGGGGGGCACAGGGGCGCGGCTTCCGCCACGCTCTACGACATGCCGCTCGAGATACTCGAGGAAAAACTGGTCGAATCGCTGAAAAGACATGTAAGGCCGGAGACGGCCGCCGCAGACGTGATGACCAGACCGGTCGTCACGGTAGATTTTACAGCCACGATAGCCGAGGCCGAGAAGATGATGACCCGCTACGGGGTGAATGTCCTTCCGGTGCTCAAAAACTCCCTATACATGGGGATGATCTCGCGCGAGGTGGTGGAAAAGGCCCTATTTCACGGGTTTGCAAGGACCGGCGTGATGGATTTCACCATGACGGACGCATCCACGGTAAGGCCCGATACGCCGGTAGGCGAGGTGGAGGCCCTCATGATCGAGCGAAACCAGCGCTTCATGCCGGTGCTGGACGGCGAAGGCGGCATCATCGGCGCGATTACGAGGACCGATATACTGCGCGTCCTCTACGAGGACTACCTCAGGCGCAGCCGTATACCGCCCGAAGAGGCAGGGTTGCTCCGGCCGCACCTTGAAAGGAACCTGGCGAGAAACATCAGGGAGCAATTCCCCGGGAACGTCGTGCGGATACTGGAGCTTGCCGGCCAGACGGCTGACGAGCTTGCCCTTTCGGTCTATATGGTCGGGGGCTCGGTAAGGGACCTGCTTCGCGGCACCCGCAATCTCGACATAGACCTGGTCGTGGAGGGCGACGCCATCGGATTTGCGCGCGGGCTGGCCAGCCATCTAGGGGCCCGCCTGAGGACGCACGAGCGTTTCGGCACCGCCATAGTCATCCTTCCGGACCTGAAGCTCGATATCGCCACGGCCAGAACGGAGTATTACGAGTCCCCGGCGGCCCTTCCGAAGGTGGAAATCTCCTCGGTAAAGCGGGACCTGCAGCGCCGGGATTTCACCGTCAACACTCTGGCAGTCAGGCTGAACCGGCGGAATTTCGGCCAGCTTGTGGATTTCTTCGGCGGCAGGCGCGACCTGAGGGAGAAGACCATCCGCGTGCTGCACGACCTCAGCTTCATCGAGGACCCTACGAGGGCGTTCCGGGCGGTGCGCTTTGCCGTCCGGTTCGGCTTCAAGCTGTCGCGCCATACGGAGGAGCTTTTGAAATCCGCCCTCGAAATGGACCTCTTCCAGAGGCTGTCGGGCGCGAGGCTGTATGAGGAACTGCTGCTGATGTTCAGGGAAACGGAGCCGGTTGCGGCGATAGGCAAGCTGGCCGAGTACGGGCTTTTGAAGGTGGTGCACCCCGCCCTGAAGGAGGATGAGGTCCTCGGGAGCATCCAGGCCGCGCACGACGCGCTTTTGTGGTTCGGGCTTTCCTTTACCGGAGAGCCCGTGGACAGGGCCGCCCTCTACCTGATGGCGCTGTTGGGCGGGCTTGACGCGGAAGAGACCGGCGCCGCGCTCCGCAGGCTCCAGGTCTCCTCGAAGACCGGCTCCATTATTGCCGGGGGCATCGTCAAGGCAAAGGAGGTCCTCACCGAAAGATTGGCCCTGGGTAAAATCCCGGAGGGCGCCGTTGAGCTCTACGATGCATTGAGCGGGCTGCCGGTCGAGAGCCTGCTGCTTGCCATGGCGCTGGCTGGCGCCGAGGGCCAGAAAAAAGCCATCTCAAGATATCTGCTTGAGCTGAGGAAGGAAAAGCCGGTCCTCAGGGGGGCGGACCTTGCGGCGATGGGTTTTGCGCCGGGCCCGCTTTTCTCCGAGATATTCAAGGCCATCCTGCATGAAAGACTGAAAGGCAATATTGCCAGCCGGCAGGACGAGGAGCGGTTCGTGAAGACTCACTTCAGGCCCAGAACGTCCTGCATATCGTAGAGTCCGGGTTTTCTGTCCCTGAGCCACAGCGCCGCCCTGAGCGCGCCCCTTGCGAACGTGTCTCTGTTTGCGACCCTGTGGGTGACCTCAACCCGCTCTCCAAGCCCGCCAAAAAGCACCGTGTGTTCGCCGACTATGTCCCCGGCCCTGATCGTCTGGATGCCTATCTCGGTGGAAGACCTCTCGCCTGTCATTCCATGCCTGGCATAGACCGCAACATCGTCAAGGTTTCTCTTCAGGCCTTCCGCGGCGGCTTGGGCCAGTTTAAGTGCGGTCCCGGAAGGGGCGTCCTTCTTGTATCTGTGATGGGCCTCGATTACCTCCACGTCGTAGTCGCCCCCAAGCGCCTGGGCCATGTCCCTGACCACCTTCAGAAGGAGGTTTATGCCCATGCTCATATTGGCGGCCATGACCGCGCGTATCCGCGGGGCCAGGTCCTTTATCTCCTTCATCTGCCCGCTGTCAAACCCCGTTGTGCCTATTACCATCGCCTTGCCTGTTTCCACACAGGCCTTCAGGTTCGACAGCGTCGCGGCGGGCTGGGTAAAATCAATGAGGACGTCCGCCGCCGAAAGGGCCTCAAAAACGTTGTCGGAGAGTTTTACCGGAGGCAGCGCTCCGATTCCAAGGAGCGTCCCCAGTTGCCCGCCCGCATCGGGATGGCCCCTCCGCTCGAATGCGCCCGCAAGCCGGATGTCCCCGTGCTCCATGGAAAGCGCGGCAATCCGGCCTCCCATCCTCCCCAATGCCCCCGCCACCGCTATTTTCACCATTTTTTTCGAAATATCCTCCTTCAGGCCTTTTCAAGTATTATGGGATTGAAATCCCTTGCATTCCTAAGAACTGTCGCGTCTCCGATTATCCTGCCTATCAGGTTTACGGGGCCCGCGGGCACAGGCTTGCCGCCTGGCTTGCTGAGCGGGGTAGGGCCGAAGAAGATGGCCACCGCCTTTCCAGGGGGCCAGTACCCTATGTCTCCGACCTCAACATCCATGGTGGCGGAGTCGTCAAGGGGCTGGTAGAGCGGTATCTCGAAATAGAACTCGTCCCCCCAAACGTTGTTATAGCCTTCGATGGGCAGCAGATCGTACACCGCCCTTGCGGTTTCGTTGTCCAGAAGCCGGGCTTCAAGCTCCACGCCGCCTGCCTTGATCTTTATCCGCATGAGTTCGACATTTTTCATGTTTCCCCCTTGGCCTTTTGTGCGAAACCCTCTCCCTTTGTCCTTCCCTGATCCCCTCCCATCCGGGAGGGATTTCAACAAAAGTCTTAAGGCATGTTTATGCTGATTTCGTAGCTGCCAAGCGAGACCTTGTCGGCGAGGCCGCCGTCCCAGAGCATGGAGGCGAGCCTGGCTTTCATCGTTTTGGGCACCATCAGTATAAGCCTGGGCCCGGAGCCGGCCAGGGCCTTCCATATATTAATCTTATCAGGTGTGATGGAATTTTCAGTCTCTATTTCAACCAGGGCCAGTACCATGCCATGCTCGGAGAATATGAGATCCGGGTATTGTCCGTTGAACTCGTGCAACCTTTGCCCGGAGGGATTTGATTTTATCTCCCGGTACTGGTGCCTGAGTTTTTTCCTGATCTCCTCCGCTATTGCATCGTGGATTACCGCTTCAGTTTCCATAAAATAATTTGGTCCCCCCTTTGCCCCCCCATATCACGTCTTTTTTTTCCTGAAATCCACCTTTATGAGCTTTTTCTCTTTCCCGTCCCCGCTTCCCTCAGCAGCCGGGGTTTTACGCTCCGCTGGCGGCAAAGGGCCGCCTTTCCGGGGCTCTCCGCCCGGAGGATCAAGGACCAGCCTGGCCTCCAGCTCCGGGCTGAAGACCGCTATTATATCGTCCGCCGGGATGAAGCACTTCTGAGGGGAGCTGCCAAAGACGAGGGTCGCCGCTATGCCCTGTTGCCCCCAGTCGAAGGCCATTTTGCGGTTAAAAACGAGCACTATCCCCTTTTCCATCTCATCGGGCATGAAACCCCTCTCCCCGATGACGGCGCCGCCCGAAGGCTTCACGTGAATAAAGACACGTCCCGCGGCGTCAAGAAAGCTGAAGAAGGTCTGCCTTTTAAGTTCGTTTAAAACCGCGCTCATCAACCGTCCTCTTCCTCCGGCTGGGCGGGTTTTCCCCCTTCCCCGGCCTCTTCCTCTTCCTCTTTCTCTTCCACCTTCTCGCCGGGAATCCTGTATTCCTCGGAAGCCCAGGAGGCAAGGTCGATCATCCTGCACCTCTCCGAACAAAACGGCCTCCAGGGGTTTCCCTTCCAGGGGACCATCTTCCTGCAAACGGGGCATGACACCTTCATCGGTATAGCGTTACCCTCTTTTTGAGGCCCCTCCCGGAGATATGGATCGCACCGTCATCCGTCACCGTGATGATCCCTAGCCCGAGTTTTTTGGCGAGCGCCATGCCTTTTTCAGGCCCCATTACAAAGATTTTTGAAAAGCCGTCCGACCATACTCCCTGGGGAGACACTATGGTGACGCTTTCAAAACCCCGCGCGGGATAGCCCGTCCTGGGATCAAGTATGTGGCTGTACCGGACCCCGTTTACCATAAAATACCTTTCGTAATCGCCGGAAGTGGATATGTCCTCATCAAGGAGCTCCAGCCGCGCGATGAGACCGCCGGCCTTGCCCTTCGGTCTGGGATTTTCTATGCCTACCTCCCATCCGTGGCCGTCCGGCTTCCTGCCGAATCCCTTTACATCGCCCGCAATGGAGATGAGGCCGGCCTTTATCCCGTGTGATTTGAGGACGGCTTCCGCATAGTCATTCGCCCATCCCTTGGCGATGCCTCCGGTATCAAAGGACATCCCCTTTTTGGCAAGAAAGACAGTGGAATTTTTAGGGTCTACTATCACTGACTTGTAGCCAACGAGTTTCAAGGCCTTTTTTATTGCAGCCTGGCTGGGTATTTTCTTGCTGTAGGGGATGTTCCATAGTCTTATGACCGGACCCATTGTGCAGTCGAATGCCCCCCCGGTCTCCCGCGATATGTAAAGGGCCTTTTCAACAAGGTCCAATGTCTCCGGGGAGACTTTGACAGGTCTTATGCCTGACTCCCTTCCAAGGGCGGAAATCTCGCTTTTGGGATCCCAGAAACTTATGAGCTTTTGGAGACGGTGGATCTCCGCGAAGGCCGCGTCTATCGCGTCATTGGCCTTTTTGGAGGAGTCGGATACCACGGTGATCGTCACCAGCGTATCCATGAGTACCGTGCTCTTCCTGTAAAGTTCCTCCCTCGGCGGACGTGCGCAGGAAAACAAAAAAACACTTAAGATAAAAAGTGTTATTGTTGCTTTATTGAAGTGGAGGCTTAACGTTTTTTTCTTTTTCACTATCTCCTCAGCTTGGGCAGGAGGGCTCTGCCTGTGTAGGAATTTCTGTTTCCGGCCACTTCCTCCGGCGTGCCGCACGCGACCAGATACCCGCCCTCCTGGCCGCCTTCCGGCCCTAAATCAACCAGATAGTCGGCTGATTTTATCACGTCAAGGTTATGCTCCACAACAATAACCGTATTTCCCATCTCCACGAGGGAATCCAGCACCCGCAGCAGTTTTTCTATGTCGACGAAATGGAGTCCGGTGGTGGGTTCGTCCAGGATATAGAGGGTCTTGCCGGAACTTTTCTTGCCCAGCTCCCTTGACAGCCTTACCCTCTGGGCCTCGCCGCCGGAGAGCGTCGTTGCCGGCTGGCCGAGTTTCAGATAGCCGAGCCCCACGTCCGCGAGCACCTGGAGCCTCCTTTTTATGGGCCCAACCGGCCTGAAGAACTCGAGGGCCTCGGAGATGGTCATCTCAAGGACATCGGAGATGTTTTTTTCCTTGTAATAGATCTCGAGCGTCTCCCTGTTGTACCTCTTCCCGCGGCAAAGATCGCAGGGCACGTACACATCGGGCAGGAAATGCATCTCCACCTTCCTCAAGCCTTCGCCCTTGCAGGTCTCGCATCTGCCCCCCTGGACGTTGAAACTGAACCTCGAAGCGCCAAATCCTCTTACCCTTGCTTCCGGGACAATGCTGAAAAGCTCCCTGATGTAATTGAAGACGCCGGAATAGGTGGCCGGGTTGGAGCGGGGGGTGCGGCCAAGCGGGGCCTGGTCTACCTCGACGATCCTTTCAAACCACTGGGCCCCCCGGATCTCCCTGTGTTTTCCCGGTGTTTGCCCGTCGCCATAGATCCGGCCGCTCAGCGCCTTGTAGATTATCTCGTTTACAAGGGTGCTTTTGCCGGAGCCGGAGACGCCCGTCACACAGGTGAAGAGCCCTACCGGGATTTTTACGTCGATATTTTTAAGGTTATAGGCCTGGGCGCCCATCACCTCCAGGAATTTCCGGTCCGGTTTTCTCCTTTTTTCAGGCAGGGGGACCTGCAGCTCGCCCTTCAGGTACTTGCCGGTGAGCGAATTTTCGTTTCCGGCCACCTCGCCGGGTGTTCCGGCCGCGATTATCCAGCCGCCCAGCAGGCCCGCGCCCGGCCCCATGTCCACGATGTGGTCCGCGCGCCGCATCGTCTCCTCATCGTGCTCGACGATTATGATCGTGTTTCCCTGCTCCCTGAGCCTGCCCAAGCTCGCCAGGAGCTTGCCGGAATCCCTGGGATGGAGCCCTATGGTGGGCTCATCGAGTATGTAGAGGACCCCCGTGAGCGAGGAGCCTATCTGGGTGGCCAGCCTTATGCGCTGCGACTCGCCGCCCGACAGCGTGATCGAGGTGCGCTCCAGGGTGAGATAGCCCAGGCCTACGTTTTCAAGGAAACTCAGCCTCTCCTTTATCTCCCGCAAAAGCCTCTCGGCGATAGTCTCCTCCCTCCTGGAGAGTTTCAGTTTTTTCATGAAGACCAGGGCGTCCTTTGCCGGCAGGCGTGCCAGTTCGCCTATGCTTAAACCCCCCAGCTTTATGCTCAGCGCCTCGGGCCGGAGCCTCATGCCCCTGCATGCCCGGCAGGGCCGCTCCGTGTTGATAAGCTCGCCCTCGTCGGAGCCCAAAAACTCGTACCCGAGCCCCCGGCAGACGGGGCAGGCACCCGAGCGGCTGTTGAAGGAGAAGAACATCGGGTTTATCTCGGGATAACTGATGCCGCAATGGGGGCAGACCGCCTTGCTGCTGAAGACGATGTCCTCCCCGCGGTCTATGAGATTGACGACCGCCGTGTCCGAGTACCTGAGAGCGGTTTCGATGGCGTTTTTCAGCTGCCGGTCGATGCCCGGCTTTATTATGAGCCTGTCTATGACTATCTCCACGGTATGGCGCTTGTAGCGCGCAAGCTTCATGTCCTGCGTTATGTCGGCGAGCTTGCCGTCTATCCGCGCCCGGAGGAAGCCCTCGGCCCTCATCTCCTGCAGTTCCTTCCTGTACTCGCCCTTCCTGTCACGGACAATCGGGGAGAGCACTTGGAACCTCGTGCCCTCCGGCAGCCCGGAGACGGTGTTTATTATGTCTTCCTTCTCC
Organism: Nitrospirota bacterium; assembly: GCA_021825295.1. GTDB lineage: Bacteria > Nitrospirota > Thermodesulfovibrionia > Thermodesulfovibrionales > JdFR-88 > JAJYGJ01. The sequence goes on along the minus strand of JAKAHV010000015.1, from coordinate 56,228 downwards.
TGCCCGGCAATGGCCCCTCCGCAGCGGTAGCAAAACGCCTTTCCAATCCTGGTATAGAGCACCCTGAGGTAATCGTATATCTCCGTGACGGTGCCAACCGTCGAACGGGCGCTCCTTGTGACGGTCTTCTGGTTTATGGCGATAGAAGGGGAGAGGCCCTCTATGGAATCGATATCAGGCTTCTGAAGCTCGCCCAGAAACTGTCTTGCGTAGGGCGAGAGGCTTTCCACATAGCGGCGCTGGCCCTCGGCATAGATGGTGTCTATGGCAAGAGTGCTCTTGCCGGAGCCGGAGGGGCCGGTTATGACGGTCGTCTTCTGCCTCGGTATCGAAAGCCTTATGTTTTTAAGGTTATGTTCCCTTGCGCCGGTTATTATTATGAAATCCTGCATAGACTCTCCAGGTCAAACTCCAACCATTTACTATAAAAAATATGGGGCCACCGTTTCAATTATCAAATGGATTGTTTATAATCGGATAATGAAACGTATGCGCTTTTTATTTTTACCGCGGGCCTTCATAATCAGTATATCCCTTTTGTCCCTTTTCCCCTCCCTGCTCTACGCCCAGCCGAGGATTTCCTTTGACACGGAGATCATTGATTTCGGGAAGGTGGCGGCCGGGACATCCGTTCAGGGCCGGTTTACTTTCACGAATACCGGCGACCGGACCCTCCTCATCAGGGGATTGAGACCGGGCTGAGGCTGCACGGCCGCGCTTGCCAGTTCGGCAAGTTTTCCGCCCGGGCGGAAAGGGACCATCATGGTAAGGATCGATACCCAGGGCAAGAGCGGCTATATCGCAAAAAACGTCCTTGTGAAAAGCAACGACGCAAAAAGACCCTATGTTAATCTCTCCGTGGAGGGGTTTGTGCAGGCGGCAGCCGGCAAATGACCCGGGACAAGGCTGAATGTTTGTAACTACTTGAAATAAAATCAATAATTTATTATTATTCATAGTTTCCTTATTTCCGGGAGATCGCAGGTTAAATGGATAGCAGGCGTATTCCCCCGCGTGCACGGGACTTGCCACGGGGGCTAGCGAGCGAATATGATAAAAATTAAAATTCCTTACATTAAATTCCCTGCTGCTTGCCGCAGGGAAGATCAGTTTGACTGGTAATATTATCGAGGCCATGACATATCGACGAAATTACATCAGGGTGCCCGTCCCGGTATCCAGGCCCCTGAAGGTCGCCATCAAAAACAGGGCTCTCAGGGCGGTCGCGAAGGGCATCAGGATAATAGATATAAGCATGGGAGGGGCTTTGCTGAGCGTCCCCTATGCCGAAAACATCATCCAGGCAGGCTCGACCCTTGAATTCGCCATTCTCCTGCCCGCTGAAGAGGTCTGCTGGCTTTCCGGGAGGATCGTCAACGTGGCGGACAATACCTGCGGGGTCCAGTTCGACCATGACTCCGCCGAGCAAAAAAAAATCTCCCACTATGTCATGCAAAGGGAAAGGGAGATAAGCGGTTATACGAAATGGGGCAAAGACCTTGAAGTGAATAATTCCCTGGCCGAAAACCTCCTTGGCGCGCTCTGGGGGGCCGGGGATACCGCGGGCAAAAAGGTGCTTTTTGTCTCCGCCTCCGCCGATACTCCTCAATTTCTTCAGAAAAAATACGAGGTAAAGACAGTAGGGGGGGTGGAAGAGGCGGGGACGTTTGCCGCCGATTTAATTCTTGTAGATTCGGATAACCTGCCGTTTAACTCTTACAGTGAGTTCGAAAACCCCTCCGGACATCCCGCAGCCAGGAAGGCCCCTGTCCTGGTTGTCGCAGGCAGCGATCACGAGGTAAGCTACGTTGCGATAACGGCAGGCGCCCGCCATCTTTCCTTCTCGATGCCGAAAGGCCGGTACATGGAGGAGCTGCCCCACATATTGGACGCCCTGATGAGCAAGTACGGGAGGGGCGGGAAATAGCGGCGGGGGTATCATATCGCGGCATGTTCAAGCGCCTGGTCCTTTTCCTGCGGATGATAAAATTTTCCCATTCCATTTTCGCCCTGCCTTTCGCCTTTACCTCGGCGATCATGGCGGCGGGCGGCTTTCCGCCTTTAATAAAAATCCTCTGGATAACCCTGGCGATGGTGGGCGCCCGTTCCGGGGCGATGGCTGTAAACCGGATTGTGGACAGGAAGATAGACGCCATGAACCCGCGTACAAGAAACCGGGAGCTGCCCTCGGAGAAATTGGGGCTGGCTGAAGTCTCTGTCTTTGCGGCCGTTTCCTTTGCGCTGATGGTCTTTGCCTCCTGGATGCTGAATCCCCTGTGCCTTGAGCTTTCGCCGGTGGCCATCGCGGTCGTGGTCTTTTATTCCTACACGAAACGCTTTACCTGGACGTCCCACTTTTTCCTGGGGCTGTCCTTGTCGCTCGCCCCGATGGGGGCCTGGGCCGCGGTGCGGGGCAGCCTGGGGTGGGGGGCCGTCTGCCTTGCTTTTGCCGTGCTGTTCTGGCTGGCCGGCTTCGACGTGCTCTACGCCCTGCAGGACCTCGATTTTGACCGCAGATACGGTTTTTATTCTCTGCCGGCAAGGTTCGGCATAGCGAAATCCCTTTGGGCGGCAAGGTTTTTCCACGTTTTAAGCGTCCTCATGCTCGGGATTACCGGCGCGCTGATGGGTATGAACGCGGCCTACTGGGCCGGCCTCGTTCTTGTGTCGGCATTCTTCGTTTACGAGCACTCCCTGGTGAAGGAGAAGGATTTAAGCAGGCTCAATATCGCTTTTTTCAATATGAACGGCTGGATAAGCGTTACCGTCTTCGTGTTCACGGCGCTTTCGTTCATGGTTTGAGGGCCCTCAGGAAACCTGATCGTCCTGCCCGCGCGAATATCTGTATCTGTATTTTTTGATCAGCTCCCCTACGTTGGCGCGGCATTGCTGTATTTTCTTTACAAGCTCCTCCTTCGTCATGTCTTCGGAGACAACACACGAGGAGAGCGCCTGCAGGTCGGCGTCCGCCGACTTGATGAATTCCAGTTTCAGGCGGTGCATCTTCTCGAATTCCTCCAGCAGAAGGTTCAGCTCGTCTATGAAAGACCTGATGTATATGTCGTCTTTCGTCCTGATCCGCAGCCGTCTGGAATACTCCCCGCCCAGGATGATGCGCATCTCCATCTTCAGTCTCGGAAACGGCCCCACGAAGCGGTGGGAGAAGATCATCGTCAGCAGGATCACGATTGCCACATAGCCGATCATTATAATGAACGGCACATAGGCGGGGTTTATGACCGTGCCAAGGGCCTTTGCCAGAAGGATGAAGACTATCCCTGCCGCAAGCGACGAGATGACTATTAAAGCTACGGAGTAGCGGAGTTCCTTTGAGACAAAATGCCTGCTGGATTCAAGTCTGTGCAAGTCCGCCTCATTTTTTTTCATTTTTATTTCAACATTATACCTGAAAAAACCCATGAATTGGGGGCCCTTTTACAACCGCATTTTTTTTGCGCGAAGTCCCATGGGCTAAAGTATGATTTGTGTCTTTTAACGCTAAAAAAAGGCATTTATTCAAGTTTGAATTTTATAAACTCCGGGTTGAGGCCCCGAAGCGCCTGCGGGATGTATTGGGAGGAACCTTGCGGCCTTGCCTTTTGCCATGGCCGCAGCCGCCCCTGCATTCTAACTAGACATTTAAATTTCCCTGATTTAGAATATTGCAATTTGAGCGGGGCAGACCTTTCGGGGGGAATGAAATTGTCAAGGTGAATTGACGGGTATGTTTTTTGCTTTTGACTGATGAGGATGATACATCTCATAGATATACAGTTTCTGACAAAGGCCATGAAGGCCCTCTCCAGCATAACCGGGCTTAATTTCTCGCTCTATGACGACAGGGAAAATCTTCTGATAGCGCCTTCCAGGGAAGACCCCCTCCTTGCTTCGATCAAGACGGACAAGAAGGGGCAGGAGTTATACAACGGGTTTCTTTCAAAATACCTCAAGCTGACGCTCAAAAACACGAAATCCTTTCTTATCCAGGGTTTTACCATGCAGTATCATGTTTTTATTCCCATCAGATACAAGGAGATCATGCTGGTGGCCCTGTGCGAGGGCTTTTACATGTCCGGCGAGGATTTCGCCAGATTCTACGCCACGAAGGCCGACAAGTTCGGGCTAGCAAACCGCACGATGGAACAGTGGAGAGCGGAGCTGAAATTCGTGGACTCGCATGCCATTGAAAATTATATAAAATCCATAAAGCTGCTGCTGGAAAACATAATCTCCTCCGGGTATGAAAAAGGGGAGCTGAACAAGAGATGGCAGTGGTCCAAGACGATCATAAACCTTGCGGCGAACATAAAATCCGATGCCACGATCGAGGATGTCCGGCAGACAATAGTCGATACGGTCATCTTTCTGTTTAATATAGATACGGCGGCCATATTCGCGCGTAACAAGGACTTCTTCTGTCCCGAGTCCGCGGGCGGCCGCAACCGGGATGTTATCAGGAGGCTCAAGCTCTCGAAGGACAATTACCTGGTATCAAACGCCATCCAGTCGAGGATGCCGGTTTCAGCCATTGACAGCTATAAATTGAAGCACTCCGGCTTTCCGGAAGAGATAATCTCCATGTACCTTTTCCCGATCCACTCCCAGATAGGTTTTTTCGGGTTTTTGGGCGTTTTCAATTCCCTGCTGGACCGTGAGGCATTCGACTCGGTAAACGAGCTCTGCAAACTCTCGGCATACCTCTTTGGCGTCAGATATCTGCGCGATCAGTACGAAAAACACTCGGACGGCCTGAACCTGATAACCATGAAGACCACGCAGCTTTTCTCCCATTACAAGGACCGGCAGGCATTGTGCGATCATATAGTGGCGGAGGCGGCCGCCCTGGTGGATGCGGAGAAATGCTCCGTCATGCTGCCCGATGACGAGGGCGATTCCCTCAGCGTAATTTCCGTAATGGGCCTGAACAAGTGGCTGATGAAGGAAGTGAAGATAAGGGTGGGGGAGGGCATCGCCGGAAGGGTCTTTGAACAGGGGGTGCCGATACTCATAGACAGCGAAGAAAAACTGAAGGCATTCTCGGGCGCGCCCAAGCCGCTTTTCAAAACGCAGTCCTGCATAAGCATGCCCATGAAGATCTCCGGCGAGACGATGGGGATACTGAACGTTTCGGACAAGGCCACGGGAGAGCCATTCACTGAAAAGGACCTGGCGGTGCTTCTGCCCTTCGCCCTGCAGTCCTCAATCCTTTTGAAGCTGTCGAACTGCCACAGGACATCCGAGCAGATGAGGGAGCTTTCGATAACCGACCCCCTTACGGGCCTTTTCAACAGGCGCTACTTCGATGTGCGGCTCGAGGAGGAATACCAGAGGGCGAAGAGGTACGGCCTGAATTTCTCGCTGGCCATTCTGGACATTGACGACTTCAAGGTCCTCAACGACACCGAGGGCCACCTTGCGGGCGATTACGCCCTCAGGGAGATCGCCAATATAATGACCAATTCCATCAGGGCAAACGACATCCTTGTGAGGATAGGGGGCGAGGAATTCGCGATAATAATGCCGCAGACCAGCAAGGACGAGGCGTTCAACGTCCTCGAAAGGATAAGAGGAAACGTGTGCGGCATGATCCTTCCCGGCGTAAAGAGGAAAGAGTCCGGGGGATGCCTGACCATAAGCACCGGGATCGCCATGTACCCGGAGTGCGGCGATTCGATGGAAAACATTATAATACAGGCGGACAAGTCCCTTTATTCGGCCAAGACCAGCGGAAAAAACAGGACTGTCGCGTGGGACCCGTCCGTCACGGTGAAGCCCCCGTTCGTAAAAGACAAGGGCGATTTAAATCAGCCGCAGGGCGGCTGCAATGACGTTCAGTCCCGCCGTGGAGAGTTGCGCCCGGATATGGAAGTGCGGCGGACAGGCCTGGACGAAAAACCTGGCAACGGCCTGACCCGCGAGAACTTGCCGGAGGAGCCCTTCGGCGGTTTCACCATCTGAAGGCCGGATCTGCGCGCCTTTCCCCCAAACGGGGGATTGTAATCTGCCCCGTTTCCAACTAGATTTTAATACGTGGTGAAGCGGTTTTTTTAAAGGCGTTCCGCAGCATTAAATTCCGCAATATCAAAGACAGGAGAGGTCTCTGGAAAAATGGCTGAAGGCTTCGGCAATGTGCTTATCGTCGATGACGAGCCCAATGCTGTTAAAGTGCTCTCGGCGATGCTTTCCAGCGACGGCTACAACATTTTCAAATCCTTCGACGCCCGGAAGGCCCTTGATATCATCAGGGAAGAACCGATGGATGCGATAATCACCGACCTGAAGATGCCGGAGATAGACGGCATGCAGCTCTTCGAATACGTGAAGCTGAACCATCCCGGCATCCCGGTGATCTTTCTGACCGCCTACGGGACGGTTGAGTCCGCCGTCCATTCCATAACGAAGGGGGCATATTACTATTTCATAAAGCCGCCGGATTACACCAAGCTAAGAGGAGTGCTCTCAAAAGCGGTGCGGACGCGCCGCGCGCATACCGAGCGGCCGGCCGTTTGCGGCGCGGGCGCGACGCGCGCGGAGATGCCGGGATCAGGCACCCCCCCGATGCGGATCATAGGCAAGGATCCCGCGCTCAGGAAGATACTGGAGACGGTCGAGGCCGTGAAGGACACCACCAGCAGCGTGCTCATAACCGGCGAGACCGGCACCGGCAAGGAGCTGATCGCAAGGGCCCTGCACTACGGCGGCGTCAGGGCCGGGAAACCCTTTGTGGCCGTCAACTGCGCCGCCATCCCGCGCGAATTGCTTGAATCGGAGCTCTTCGGCTACGAGAAGGGCGCCTTCACCAATGCCGTATCCCGCAGGATCGGAAGGTTCGAGGAGGCCTCTTCCGGCACCATCTTTCTGGATGAGATAACAGAACTGGGGCTGCCGCTGCAGGCAAAGCTTCTGCGGGTGCTTCAGGAAAGGGAGATCGAGCGGCTCGGCGGCAGCCGGAAGATAAAAGTCGATTTCCGGCTCGTCTCCTCCACGAACCGCGATCTTGAAAAAGACGTGCAGTCCGGCAATTTCCGGATGGACCTTTATTACCGGATAAACGTGGTCCATATATCCGTTCCGCCGCTGAGGCTCAGAAGGGACGATATACCCCGGCTGGCCGCGGAGTTCGTAATGGAGTTCTCGGAGAGGGAAAAAAAGGAGGTCTCCCTTTCGGCGGAGGTCCTCAAAATCCTCTGCGAATATTCATGGCCCGGAAATATAAGGCAGTTGAGAAACGTCCTTGAAAGGGTCACCGTCCTTAGCAGGAACGGACTGGTCTCGGTAGACGACCTGCCCGAAGAGATTCTTGCCGGCAGTGCGGACGGCCCCGCGGCTCCGGCCGTCCGCTCCGCGGCCGGAGGACCGGGAATCAACGATGCGGGGGGCCTTTGCGGGCCTGCCTGCCCGCCGCCGCAGGCCACCCAGACCCTGAGGGAACTGGAAGAGCAGGCCATCATAGGCGCGCTGGAGGAGTGCCGCGGCAACAAATCGAAGGCGGCAAAGCTGCTGGGCATTTCAAGGAAGACCTTCTATAAGAGACTCAGGGAAATCAGCTCCGCAAAGACCTGCGCCTGAATCAATCTTGCAGAGTTGCATAATTGATATTCCCTGCGGCAAAGGGGACTGGTCCCCAAGCCACAGGGAATACGCCCGCTATCCACTTAACTTGCAATTTCCAGTAGCTTGCTGCAGGGTCTCCTTGAGTCATTCCCTCACCCTCCGCTTCGGGGCCAGGCCCTTCGCTCCTCCCTCTCCCAATGGGAGAGGGTTGGGGGTGAGGGAGGCCTTCCGAATGATACCGTGAAATGTTTCAGACTATTTTGAGGCCATATAATATATACTTAAAAAATACCGTGTTTTCCATGGAGGGGGGGTACAGTCAGGTGAAAATATTTGTGACCGGCGGGGCCGGCTACATCGGCAGCCACGTGGTGAAGGCGCTCGGTGAACAGGGGCATGACGTGCTTGTCTATGACAACCTGGTGACGGGCAACCGCTGGGCGGTCCTTTACGGCAGCCTGGTTGAGGCGGACCTGGCTGACAGGAAGACCCTTGTTGAAATTTTAAGACAGTTCAAACCGGATGCCGTGATGCATTTTGCGGCCTCCATAGTGGTGCCGGAGAGCGTGGCGCATCCGGTCAAATACTATTTCAACAATACGGCATGCACGGCCGGGCTCATAAAGGCGATGCTTGAGTGCGGCGTCGGCAAGCTCATATTCTCATCCACCGCCGCGGTTTATGGCACCTCCGGGGTGCCGCCGATAAAGGAGACGGCCCCGCTTGCGCCCATTAACCCCTACGGCACCTCCAAGATGATGAGCGAGGTGATCCTGAAGGACACGGCCCTTGCGCATGATGATTTCAGGTACGTCTCCCTGAGGTACTTCAACGTGGCCGGCGCCGACGGGCAGGCCAGGATAGGGCAGGCCTACAAGGAGGCGACGCATCTCATCACGAGGGCGCTGAAGACAGCCAAGGGCGAGATGGAGAGGCTGGACATCTACGGGACGGATTATCCGACGCCGGACGGCACCTGCATAAGGGACTACATCCATGTCGAGGACCTGGCCGGCGCGCACGCGCTGGCGCTTGATTACCTTGCCTCAGGCGGCGCCAGCGAAGTCTTCAACCTGGGCTACGGCCACGGGTTTTCAGTAAGGGAGGTTGTCTCCGCAGTGAGGAAGATAACCGGCATAGGCTTCAGCGTAGCCGAAGCGGGCAGGCGCGAGGGGGACCCTCCGGAGCTTGTGGCGGCAAATGAAAAGATAAAGGCCGTCCTCGGCTGGAAACCGCTCAGGGACGACCTGGATCATATCATAAGGACCGCGTGGCGATGGGAGATGAAGCTGGGCGGGAAATAGGCCCTCTCATCTCATTCCACGGTCACGCTCTTTGCGAGGTTTCTCGGCTTGTCCACGTCGTTGCCACGCAGCACCCCGGCATGAAAGGCCAGCATCTGCAGCGGTATCACATTTACGAAAGGCGAAAGCACCGGATGGGTGGAGGGCACGGATATGGTCTCGTCCGCCTTGCCATGGAGGCTTGCCGGCTCGTCCGTAACCGCGATCACTCTTGCGCCCCTGGCCTTCACCTCCTCTATGTTTGAGAGCGTCTTTTCAAACAGGCTGCCCATCGGGATCACCACCACTACCGGCATCCTCTTGTCTATAAGCGCGATGGGGCCGTGTTTCATCTCGCCGGCCGGATATCCCTCGGCATGCACATAGGATATCTCCTTCAGCTTCAGCGCTCCCTCGAGGGCAATGGGATAGTTGATCCCGCGGCCCAGGTAGAGCATGCTTCTGGCGTCGTCGAGAGTGGCTGCAATATCCTTCACACGCGGCCCCGATGCGAGGGCCTTTTCCAGGAGAAGGGGCATCTTTTTTAGCTGGGCGGTTATCGTTTCCGCCTCGTCCGCGATGAGCCTGCCGCGCCTGACCCCCAGCGCCACGGCAAGCAGGCAGAGGGCGGCTATCTGGGCGGTAAAGGCCTTTGTCGATGCCACTCCTATCTCGGGGCCGGCCCTGGTATAAAGGACGGAGTCCGCCTCCCTGGAGGCCGTGCTTCCCACGACGTTGCATATGGTGAGGGTATAGGCCCCTTTTTTGGCGGCCTCTCTCTGGGCCGCGAGCGTGTCGGCCGTTTCTCCGGACTGTGTGATCGAGACGAAAAGGCTGTTTTTTTCTATGAGCAGGTTCTTGTATCTGAATTCGGATGCGATCTCTACCTCCACCGGGATGTGGGCCAGGCCCTCTACGGCGTATTTTCCGACCAGGGCGGCGTGGTAGGAGGTCCCGCAGGCCGCTATGTGGAGCCTTCTTAACCCCAGTATCATCCTTGTTGTTATGCCCATGGCCGGCAGCATATCCAGGGGGTTGTCGAGCCATTCCCTCATGGTCTCCATGACGGTCTTCGGCTGCTCGTATATCTCCTTGAGCATGAAGTAGTCATACCCTTCCTTTTCGGCCATCTCGGCCGTCCAGCCGATCTCCACGATCTTCGGCACGGTCTGGGCAGGCCCTTTCCCGGGGCCCGCATCTGAATCCAGATACTCAAGCATTGCTTCTCCCGCCGAAAGGATGAATATCTGGCCGTCTTCCATGAAGGAAAATTTTTTGGTGTATGGCAGGAAGGCCGGTATGTCCGAGGCGAAAAAATATTCCCCCTGGCCGAACCCGACAACTAGCGGGCTTCCGTTTCTTACGGCAAACACCTTTCCGGGCGACCAGACGCTCATTATCCCCAGGGCATATGAACCCTTCAACTCCAGGATGGCCCTTCTCATGGCGGCTTCAAACGGCATCCCCTGCCGCATGTAACCCGATATGAGTTGCGGTATCACCTCCGTGTCCGTGTCGGAGGCGAACTCATGGCCCTCGGCAATCAGGCGCGATTTCAACTGCTGGTAATTCTCGATGATGCCGTTATGGACCACGGCGATGCCGCCCGTGGAATGCGGGTGCGCGTTTCTGTCGGAAGGTGCGCCGTGGGTGGCCCATCGTGTATGGCCGAGACCCGCCTTTGCCTCCGGCATGGGGTTGGGCAGGATGTTCTGGAGGTCGTCAATCCTGCCCCTGGTCTTGTGTATGCCTATCGCGCCGCCGTTGGCGTATGCGACGCCCGCGGAATCGTATCCCCTGTATTCGAGCCGCCTGAGACCGTCCACCAGGACCTGCAGCGCGCTTCTTCCCCCTATGTAACCGACTATTCCGCACATGTTCCTCTCCCCCGTTTGACGATAAACGTTGTTTTGAGATGATTAATATCCAAATTCCCCTTTGCATTTTTATAGCAAAAAATGTTCCTCAAGGCGGCTCAGGACGGATTGGGCAATTTTTCGCTTGACTTTTCCGCCGGATGGACTAAAAAAATATGTAGGGCCTTTCCGAATCATGAAAAAATCCTATTGCTTTTGCACAGATGAAAAGCTTTGCATAGATTGGGCCGATGAGGGCTTCCGCGGGCTTGCGGGGTTCGACGGTGATTTAAGGGGCCGGAAATATTATGAAATATTTCCGAAGATCAAAGCCGGAAACAGGGACGCCGTGCGTATGGCGATCTCGGGTGGGATGTCCATAACGCTGAAATCGTTTTGCCTGAGATTTTCAAACTGCCAGTTTTTTGCCGATGTGGTCATAAGCCCGCTGCCCGCCGGGGGTGAGGGCTTAAGCAAAAAAGGCAAACGGGGCGCAAGGATCACGATATATCCGGGGACTTACTGCCACCTCGCAAGGCAACTACACAATTACCAGCCGCTTATCGACATAGGCAAGATGGCGTCCATCCTTGCACACGGCGTGCGAAACCCGCTCAATGCCATTAAAGGGGCAGTGGTGTACCTCGGGGAAAGATACAGGCAGGAGAAACCCCTTCTGGAATTCACCAAACTCATGGAAGAGGAGATATCGCGCCTGGACAATTTCATATCGAGGTTCCTCTCCGCAGGCATTGCAGAGATGGGCCAGGCGGTTGACATAAACTCTCTGGTGAAAAAAATAGAGGTTTTCGTATCGCTTCAGGCCATGGCAAACGGCATTAAATCGGAATTCAGGTACGCGCCGAAACTGCCCGGCGCGGTCATAAACCCTTTTCAGTTGGAACAGGCCGTCCTGAATGTGGTCAACAACGCGATCGAGGCCATGGGCCATGGCGGAACGCTTCGCGTCCGGACGCTCCTGTCAGCCGGAAGGCAGCCCCAGGAGCGGGACCTTGTAGTAATACGGATATCCGACACCGGATCGGGAATCCTTGGCGGCGAAAATGAAAGACCGGCCGCCGCGGACAAGGGGAAGGGGTTCGGCCTCTTCCTCACCAGGGAGATATTGCGATACTATGGAGGGCTGCTGCAGATTAAAAGTCAAAAAGGCATTGGCACAACGGTCCTCCTCTGCATCCCGGCCGACCGGGCGGCCGTCCAGATTCCCGCCCTGCCCGGCAGGCCCCCGGCCGGAACCGGAGACGCCTGGCGCCAGGACGATTAGCCCCTTTCTGTTTCCTTTTTGCACACAAATCTTCAAAAAATAATGTATCTGTAATAAACATTCTGTTTCTGCAGGGGACAGGCTGAAATGTGACGGCCCCGTGCCTGAAAAGATGAAGCGATGCCATTGCCGCTCCGCCTTTTTCGGAAGCTTGAAACTTGAAAGGATTTCAACCGCTTAGCCGTCATTTTCCCGGGTATATGGCTTTTTATATACGGCTGGCATGCCAATTGCAATTTCAAATATCATGGATGAAAAAACCGTCATGGGAGCCGCCGGGTTCAAATGGTACGCCATATACGTGAGATCAAGACACGAGGGCGTGGCCTACGGCCAGCTTCAAAAAAAGGGGGTGGAGTCGTATCTGCCCCTCATCAAAAGGAACCGGCAGTGGAAGGACCGCAAAAAGGTGGTGGAATTTCCTCTCTTCCCCGGATATCTGTTTGTGCGTGTTAATCCGAATCCCTCGGAGTTTGTCAACGTCCTGAAGGCCAGGGGGGTGGTAAGCCTGGTCTCGGGGCAACAGGGAGTGCCTCTTGCCGTGCCCGACAACGAGATCGATTCCCTGAAGCTCATGGTGGAAAAGGGCAGCGGCCTGGACATCTATCCCGCCCTGAAGGAAGGCGTGCGGGTGATGGTCATGAGGGGGCCGCTAAGCGGGGCCTCTGGCGTTATAGTCAAGAAAGAAGACTGCTATATGCTCATCGTTAACATAGATATCCTTGGCAGGAGCATAGGGGTAAAGGTCCCGGCCGAGGATATCGAGATGGTTTAGACAGCCGGAAAATTTTTTTGAATTTTTTCCCCGGAAGCCGCAGTCCTCAAAGCTCAGTCACGCTGCCCAAATTTCTTTTGCAGGACTAAAGCCGAAAAACATTCCCTGTAACCGGAAAGGCGAAGCACTGGGATCAGCTATATCATCTGGAGGAAAAGCCCGCATGGAAATCCCATTCCACAAGCCCTACATAACAGATGAAGAGATAGCAGCCGTTGTAAAGGCCATCAGGTCCGGCTGGCTCACTATGGGCCCCAAGACGATCGAATTCGAAAACAGGTTTGCGGGGTATGTGGAGTCCGGGCATGCCGTCTCGATGAACTCCTGCACCGCCTGCCTCCACCTGGCGCTCCGGGCCATCGGTCTGCAGGAGGGCGACGAGGTAATCGTGCCCGCCATGACGTTTACGGCCACCTCGGAGGTGATCAGCTATTTCAACGCCAGGCCCGTCTTCGCCGACATAGAGACCGGGACCTCCAATATCGACTTGAACAAGCTCGAAAGCCGCATCACTGGACGGACAAAGGCCATAATCCCCGTGCACTATGCGGGCCAGCCCTGTGACATGGACGAGATACTGGAGATCGCTAAGGCGCGCCGGGTGCATGTGATCGAGGACGCGGCCCATGCCCTGCCGGCATGGTACAGGTACAAAAAGGTCGGCGGCCTGGGCGATATCACATGCTTCAGCTTCTACGCAACAAAAACCCTTTGTACAGGGGAAGGGGGGATGGCGGTCACGAACGACGAGCGGTGGGCCGAGACGATGCGGGTGCTGAGGATGCACGGGATCTCCAGGGACGCCTGGAAGAGATATACAAAAAGCGGCACATGGCGATACGAGGTCATAGACGCCGGATGGAAGTACAACATGACAGATGTCCAGGCGGCCCTCGGTCTTGCGCAGCTCGCAAAACTGGAATGGATGTGGCAGGCGAGGAGGGAGATCGCCGCCAGATACAACGAGGCCTTCAGCGCGATGGAGGAGCTTATAACGCCGTTTGTCAAGCCAGACAGGGAAAGCGCCTGGCACCTCTACTGCCTGAAACTGAACCTGGAGAGCCTGAAGATCGGCAGGGACCGTTTCATCGAGGAGCTGTCGAAAAGGGGAATTGGCGCGTCTGTCCATTTCATCCCTCTCTACAGGCACCCCTACTACAAGAACAAATACGGCTGCAGGCTGCATGAATACCCCGCATCCGAATGGGTGTTCGGGCGCATCGTCTCGCTTCCCATATATCCCGGGATGATGGAGGAGGAGGTCTCCGGAGTAATCGAGGTGGTGACTCATCTGGCCAGAAAGTTCAAAAGGTGAGGTTTATGAAGCGTGCGATTGACATCCTTTTTTCCCTGTTTGGCCTTGTTGCCTTTGCGCCCCTGCTTGCCGTTATCGCCCTGGCTGTGAAATGGAGCTCCGAGGGCCCGGTTTTCTTCCGGCAGGAGAGGATGGGCATGAATTTCACGCCCTTCTCAATCTACAAATTCCGCACCATGAGGGACGGCGCCCAGGCGGAGGGGCCGCTCGTTACGTCAAAGGGCGACGTGAGGGTCACGCCGCTCGGGAGTTTTTTGAGGAAGTACAAGCTCGATGAGCTGCCGCAGCTGATAAATATCCTCAAGGGGGAGATGAGCTTCGTCGGGCCCAGGCCGGAAGTGAGGAAGTATATTGAGCTTTTTCGCGATGATTACAAGACCCTGCTGGCCGTCCGGCCGGGCATGACGGACCCTGCATCCGTCTGTTTCATGCAGGAGGAGGACGCGCTGCCGCTTTCCTCCGGCGGAGAGGAAATCTATATCAAGAAAATACTCCCGGAGAAGATCAGGATTTCAAAACAATACCTCAGCAACGCCGGGACCTTGAAAGACCTCGGGATCATTACGGGGACAGTGTTCAGAAGCTGGGTACGGGCAGGGCGGACGGACGGGCCAGGCAAGGATGGAAGACCTTTCACCACGTCCATTTACAGTCCCGTGAGGGATTTCATAATAAGGCGAAGGCGCCTGGTGTTCGCCATGACCCTGCTCGTTCAAACGGTCACGGCAAACTATCTTGCATTTATTCTGAGGTTCGAGTCTCTTCTGTCGCCTGTGAACGTGGCCCAATTTCTCACCTATATCCCGCTCCTGCTTGCCATAAGGCTCTTCTTTTATTTGCGGGCGGGCCTTTATAAGAGTCTGTGGCGGTATGCCGGGATAAAGGACCTGGTGGATATCCTCTGGACCTCGGCCGCCGGAAACGCGCTCTTCATGGCCGCGGTCGTTTTCATTTTCGGGGACAGGGGATATCCGCGCTCCATTTACATCATAGATTTCCTGGTGTTCGTGTCGTTGTCCGGTGGCATGAGGCTCATGATCAGGATATTCAACGAGTATATGAGCGCCGAAAGCCCGCAGAAGAAGGTCTTTATAGTTGGCGCCGGCGACGCCGGAGAGATCGCCGTGAGGCAGATGAAGACAAACGGGCACAGGAATTCCTACGAACCCGTCGGCTTTATCGACGATGACAGGTACAAAAGGGGACTCTCCATCCACGGCGTGCCGATTCTCGGGCCAAAGGAGCACCTTCCCGACCTCATCAGGAAGCACCTGCCGGACGAGATTCTGGTCTCGTTTCCCTGCGGCCCCGATGCCCTGAAAAGGATATACGAGCTTTCCAAGCCCTTCAATATCCCGGTAAAGAAGCTGCCCGTTATGGAGGACATCCTGAACGGGGACGTCTCGATAGCCCCCAGGATAGGCCAGGTGCTGATCGACGCGGGCCACATCACCCATTCCCAACTCGCGATGGGCCTGTCGCTTCAGAGGGCTGAGGGCGGCAAACTCGGCTCCAAACTCATCGGACTTGGTCTTATCCAGGAGGAGAATCTCGTATCCGCCCTCCAGAAGCAATACGTTTTTTCGCGTATAAAACCGCTCTCCCTCGAGGACCTCCTGCAGAGAGAACCCGTCCGGGCCGATATAAAATCCGTCAGGGAGTTCATTGAAGGCAAATCCGTGTTTGTGACGGGGGCTGGCGGCTCAATCGGCTCCGAGCTGTCCAGGCAGATAATGAAGTACAATCCGGGCCGCCTTGTGCTTCTGGACAGATACGAAAACAACCTTTTCCACATAGACATGGAGCTCAGACGCGGGGGGGCCGCGTGCGCGGCCCTGACAAGCGCCGTGGGCGACATACAGGACCCCCTTTACATTGAATACCTGTTTTCCAGGCATAATCCCCAGATAGTCTTCCACGCCGCGGCGTACAAGCACGTGCCGCTGATGGAATCGAACGTGGTGGAGGCGGTGAAAAACAACGTCCTTGGCACAAGGAATCTCCTCCACGCGGCGGACCGCCACGGTGTTGAGAGCTTTGTCGCCATATCGACGGACAAGGCCGTGAACCCCACCAGCGTCATGGGAGCCACAAAGCGCCTGGCCGAGTTCCTGACCATAGCCATGAACCGTCTTTCCGGGAGCCGGTTCAGCGTGGTGAGGTTCGGCAACGTCCTGGGGACAAACGGCAGCGTTGTGCCCATCTTCAGGGAGCAGCTTGCCAAGGGCGGACCGCTGACGGTCACCCATCCCGAGGTGAAAAGGTTTTTTATGCTGATACCGGAGGCGATGCAACTGGTGCTGATAGCCGGGGCATCGGGGCGGGGCGGCGAGATATTCGTGCTCGATATGGGTGAGCCGGTGAAAATTCTGGACCTGGCCGAGAATTTTGTGAGACTGTCGGGCCTTGTGCCCCACAAGGAGATAAAAATAGAGTTCTCCGGGCTGCGGCCGGGCGAAAAACTCTTTGAGGAGCTCTTCGACGCGAGCGAAACCATACTGCCCACCTCCCATGAAAAGCTGAAGATGGCGGTCTCCAGCGTCCCTTCCAATGAGGAGCTTGAAGCGATGGTGAAGGAGCTTGAAGATGCGGTCCACGCGCTTTCCGCGGACGATGTGATCGACTGCATCAGAAGGGCCGTGCCCAATTTCCAGGGCATCCTTGCAAAAACGGAGGAGATCAACCTGATTTGATCAGCCGGGATTTTTATGGATACTGGAACCGCCAACAAGGCCAACATACTCATCGCCGATGACGAGCCGAATACGCTGAAAGTCCTGTCGGCCATCTTGTCCGCCGAGGGGTACAATGTGTTTGCCTCGCCGGACGGCTCGGAGGCGATGGAGACAATGGACAGGCAGAGCATCGACGCGGTGATCACCGATCTCAGGATGCCTTGCACGGACGGGATGGGGCTTTTCGATTTTGTGATGAGAAGGCATCCGGGCGTTCCCGTCATTTTCCTTACCGCCTACGGGACCGTGGAGTCCGCCGTGCAGGCCCTTATAAAGGGGGCCTTTTATTATTTCGTCAAGCCCCCGGATTTCCTGAAACTGAAGAAAATGCTGGAACGGGCGATTGAGCAAAGGCGGCTGAAACATGAGATCGAGCGTCTGAAGATCAGTCTGGGATGCCGCAGGCGGGTGAATCTCACCGGCAAGACGGACGGGATGCTGAGGGTTTCGGGGATAATCGAGTCGGTAAGTGATTCTGCAAGCAGCGTACTTATCACCGGGGAGACCGGCACCGGCAAGGAGCTGGCCGCCAGGGCCATCCACTACGGAGGCGTCAGAAGGGACCTGCCCTTTGTCGCCGCCAACTGCGCGGCCATACCGGCGGAGCTTATTGAGTCCGAGCTCTTCGGCTATGAGAAAGGAGCCTTCACCGGGGCCTGCTCAAGGAGGATCGGCAGGTTCGAGGAGGCCGGGGCGGGGACCCTCTTCCTCGATGAAATAGGTGAATTGGGGCATTCGCTTCAGTCAAAACTCCTGCGGGTGCTCGAGGAGCGGGAGATGCAAAGGCTGGGCGGAAACCGCAGGATCAAAATGAATTTCCGGCTGATCTGTTCCACCAACCGCGAGCTTCATGCGGAAGTCAAAAAGGGCAATTTCAGGGAAGACCTCTTTTACCGGATAAACATCGTGCACATCAACATGCCCCCGCTCAGGGAAAGGATGGAGGACCTTCCGCTGCTGGCGGCGGAGTTTCTAAACGAATACTGCACGCGGGAGGGCAAGAAGCTCTCCATCCCGCCGGACATGATGGGAATACTGCTGGGATATTCCTGGCCGGGAAACGTAAGACAACTGAGAAACGTGATTGAGCGCGCGGTCGTGCTTGCCGCGGGAGAGGCCATAACCGCCGGTGAAATGCCCGCCGAAATTTTATCTTTTAAAAGGCGACGGGGGCTTGCCGGCTCTTTAAAGACGCTCAGGGAACTCGAGATCCAAGCTGTTAAAAGGGCCCTTTCCCAGTGCAGGGGCAACAAATCGCAGGCGGCGAGGGCGCTTGGCATTTCCAGGAAGTCCTTCTACAAGAAGCTTGGCGGCGCTCTTTGACCGGAGGGTTTGTTTGTTTCCATTGTAAACAGAGAGCAGGGACAAAACCGGTAATCCTGTATCCAAAATACACATAGAGAAGCCGGAAATCCGTGGCGCAAAAACGCCGATGATCCTGCCAGACAAGAAAATCCTTATATTTGACGAGGCCAGGTTTTCCCGCATCTGCCAGGCCATTCTGGCCACGGAGGGTTACGATGCCGTGGCGGAGGCAGATCCCGCCCGTTTTCCGCCGTTTCTGGCGCGGCGCCAGCCCGGCCTCATAATCACTAGCTATCCCTTCGGCGACCCGATTTTAGAGCAGATAAAATGGCTTGAAGTGCCGGTGATCATACTTTCGGACCATATAGACGCGGAACTGCTAAAGACGCTCGAAGGCCTGAAAAATTCCTGCTGCCTTTTAAAACCCCTCGACTACAGGAAATTCAAGGACCTCGTGAGACATTTTTTTCTCCGGCCTCTACCGGAGGGGGAAGGCTACAGGATCATCTGAGGTGAGCGGGCATGCTAATTGCTTTTACCTGGGTGAATCTCACTTGAATGCGTATTGCATCGTGACCATGTGGCCTTTGGGGGCGGAGCCATATCCGGACGCGTAATAGAAGAGACAATTGAGCGGATGTCGCACATCATGCGGGGTGGGCGGACTGCGGCGCTTATCCCCGGGGTAAGGCCCTTCTGATGAAATTCGTCAAGACCAGGCTGGATGGCGCCTTCATAGTGGAGCCGGAGGCGGAGGCGGACGGCAGCGGGTTTCTTGCCGGCTCGTGGTGCCAGCACGAATTCGAGATGCTGGGAATACATAAGAAACCCGTACAGTCCAACGTCTCCTTCAACAAAAAAAGAGGGACCCTCCGGGGGCTCCATTACCAGGCGGCCCCATACAGCGAAGCAAAACTGGTCAGGTGCACATTGGGCGCGGTTTATGACGTAATTGCCGATCTCCGGCCTGATTCACCCACCTATCAGCAATGGATGTCGGTGGAACTGACCCAGAAAAACCGCAGGCTCCTTTATGTCCCCGAAGGCTTTGCCCACGGTTTCATGACCCTCCGCGACAACACTGAAGTCTTTTATCAGATGACACGGTTTTATATGCCGGAATATTCAAGGGGCATCAGATGGAACGATCCCCTCTTCGAGATAAAATGGCCCCTGAAAGTGTCCGAGATCTCGGACAAAGACCGGCAGTATCCTGACTTTGTGCCTTCTGCAGTCTCATTGAGCAAGACCGGCTTTTGAGCTGGTTTTTTAAAAAAGCCCCAATAGGTGCTATTTGAAGGAGGTGGATTATGGGCTTTCCGGCACATCGATTGAGAAGGTTGCGGAAAAACGGGAATATGAGGAGAATGGTGCGGGAAACCGGCCTGTCGGTAGACGATTTCGTACAGCCGCTGTTTGTTGTCGAGGGGCAGGGGGTACGGAAGGAGATAGCCTCCATTGCCGGCAATTATCATCTCTCCATAGACATGCTCGTTGAGGAGGCCAAGGAACTTGGCGATCTGGGCATCCCCGCCATACTGCTTTTCGGCATCCCGAACGGGAAAGACGATAAGGCGACTGGGGCGTATGCGCCGGACGGCATAGTCCAGCGCGCGGTAAAGGCCGTGAAACACGCCGTCCCGGATATGGTGGTAATCACGGATGTATGCCTCTGCGAGCACACTACCCACGGTCACTGCGGCATTATCAGAAACGGATATATAGCCAATGATCCCACAACGGAAATTGTCGCGAAGATCGCGCTTTCCCATGTTGAGGCGGGCGCCGATATCGTTGCCCCCGCGGGGATGATGGACGGGCAGATACGAGCGATAAGGGGCACTCTTGAAGAGCACGGTCACCACGAGGCGGTCATTATGGCATACGCGGCAAAATATGCCTCCGGGCTCTACGAGCCGTTCTTCAGGCATGGCACCCAGTCGCCGGTGGCCTTCGGGGACAAAAGGTCGCACCAGATGGATTTTGCCAATTCTACTGAGGCCATGCGGGAAATAGCCCTGGACATAGAAGAGGGGGCGGACATCATCATGATAAAACCTGCCTTGTTTTATCTGGATGTAGTTTACCGCGCCAGGGAAAGGTTCGATCAGCCCCTGGCGGTATACAACGTCAGCGGTGAATATGCCATGATTCAGGCGGCGTCCGAGGCGGGACGGCTCGACTTCGAGGCGGTCATGCAGGAGGCGCTGGTATCATGCAGGAGGGCGGGAGCGGACATTGTAATATCATACTATGCGAAAGACGCCGCGCGGACCCTGGGCAAGGCGTCTTATCCGTGGCGCGCCGCTCACCCATTGCCGGCAGCGGAGGCCGATGCCGCGTCCCTCGACGGCAATGGCCGCGGCGTATCCCCGCTTGACGTCGAGGTCCGCAAGTGACCACGAGGCATCACGGTCTGCTTTCATGAGGGCGCCGGCTTCGGCAAGCCCGGTGCCCTGCGCCTTAAGGCAGGCCTCTTTTCTGGCCCAGAGCGTGAAAAATGCCTTATTCCGGGCCTGCCCGGGGCATGTCTCAAGCAGGATATTCTCACTGGGCGTGAAGAACTGCCGCGCAATGTCTTCAACCATGATATCGGACCGGATATATTCAATATCCACGCCTACCCTCCGGCCCTTGACAACCGCGTAAAGAGCCAGGCCATTGGAATGTGAGACGCTGAAACAGAGTTTTTTCCCGGCATCTCCGGCGAGCTCCGGTCTTCCAAAAGGCCCGTAGCTGAAACGGACTTCCTCCGGCTTCATATTCAGATAACCTGCCAGGATTGCCCTGAGAATTCCCCTCGCAATGATATAGTGGTCCCTGTCTCCCGGAAAACGAAAACGCTCGGCCCTTCTCAACTCATCGTCCGAGAGGCCTTGCCGTAGCCTCTCCATTTGAACGGGCGGCATTTCCCCCAGAGAGGCGCTCCACACATGGGCTTCTTTTTTTCTCAGCACCGGACCACCAAAGGAGAAAATTTAGGAGTGAAAAAACCTTTTTCAGGAAAAGGCCAGTTCCTTGTTGCTGCTTTTCGCCTTTTCATTCGCCTGAATCTCGATCAGGTAACGGCTAAGATGTTTGGTCCATATCTCCACGTAGGGTTCATCCAGCATGGTATGATGCAGCGCTCCGGTTACCTCATGGACATATGTTCCCTTGGCGCCAAGCCTGCTCCAGTCCTCGCCGCGCCTGCTTTCAATCAGGAAAACGGCCGCCCTGCCGGGATATGCGCCGGCGGGATATCTTCCCGCCGTATAAAGGCGGTAGAAGTCCCGGAGGCGCCGCGGGACCGGGTATCCCAGAGAAATAAGGGCCCGGCATAACGCGAAATTCAGTTTTCCGCTTATCGTTCGCCCAACAAAACCCGATACGGACATCAATTTTTCAGCGCTGCTCAGAAGCTCAATTTTTTCGCTCAGGGCGGCCTTGGCCCTGGACGCCAATGAAACATCGAGCGCCGCGGAGCCGTTGCCCCGGGGCAGGCAGTACGTGAGAGGTTCAACGAGGCACAATAGCGGCACTTCCTCTCCCTGCCTGAGCAACTGCTGGGCGATCTCAAGGGCCACCAGGCCGCTGAAGCAATAGCCTCCCAACGAATAAGGACCTTTCGGCTGTACAGTCCTTATTTCATCCAGGTGGTAAGCGGCCAGCTCTTCCACGGTCCTGAAAGCGATGGGTTTACCGTAATCACCCTGGAGAATGATGCCGTACACCGGCTGATCGGTCCCCAGGTACGGCGGCCGGTAAGTGTTGATGCCCACCCAGAAAAAGGGCGCTTTCGAGCCGCCGGACCGGACCACCATCGAGGGGAGTCTTGATGGCGGTCCATCTTCCTGGAGGAGGCCGGCCAATTGCCTGATTGTCGGAGACTGGAGTATTGCTGCGATAGGGAGCGTCCTGCCCGTTATTTTTTTTATCTCGGCCGCCAGCCGCGCCACCAGCAGGGAATGTCCACCCAGATCGAAGAAATTGTCAAGCACGCTTACCCGCCTTGTCCCCAGGATTTTTTGCCAGATGCCGGCCAGCATTGCTTCCTCCGGCGTTCGCGGTGCAACATAATCCCCCTCCTGACTGGCCTGCGCTTCGGGATCCGGCAATGCCCTCCGGTCGACCTTGCCGCTCAGTGTGAGGGGCAGGGCGTCGAGAAAGACAAAGCGTGAAGGCACCATGTAGTCCGGGAGCCTGTCTTTCAGGCGGTTGCGCAGTTGCCTGGCCGTTATGGCAGTCCCTTTACGGGGCACGACATATGCCAAAAGGAGATTTCCGCCGTTCGGATCACCGCGCCCGACGACGGCTGCCTCCTTTATCGCGTCAATCCCGTTCAGGGCCGACTCGACTTCGCCGATTTCGACCCTATAGCCCCTGATCTTTACCTGGAGGTCCTTTCGCCCAAGATGAATCAGGCATCCGTCCGGAAGCATGCGGCCGAGATCGCCGGTCCTGTAAATGCGCCGTCCCGCTTCATCCGGGAAAAATGGCGATTCGGCCGCGTCATTCCCCAGGTAATAGCCGGACGGAAGATACCGGCTCCTGACGGCAATTTCACCCTCGCAGTTGCTTGCGACCTCCCTTCCGCGCTCGTCAAGCAACAATACCTCCATATCCTCCACTTCATAGCCGGCAGGCACAGTGTCCCCGTTGAGTGGGGTGTGATGGTCGCAAAAAAACTGGCGGACAATGTTCGTTTCCGTGGATGCATACGACACGTGAAAAACACAGCCTTTGCCGAAATGTTTCCTGTAGAGTTCAATATCCCTCCTCTGGACAGGCTCGCCGGAGAGTTTTATTATGCGAAGCGCCGGGAATTTTTCCATTCCCGTAAGCATGGAGATAAAATGGCGGTAAACTGTCGGGACCGAATGATAAACGGTGATTTTTTCCCTGATAAGCCAGTCAGCCATCCTGACGATGCCTTCCTTCCTCAGGTCAAAGGGGAAGAGGGCCGCGCCATTCAGCAAGGCGCCGAATACATTTGGCACCGACGCCGCGAAGCTGCAGGACCAGAGGAGGGAAAGACGGTCATCCGCGGCGATATGCATCATGTTGGTGCATCTCATGACGTTATGAAGAACATTCCTGTGGTCCTGGCACACCCCCTTCGGCTCGCCCGTGGAACCGGACGTGTAAATTATATAGGCGGCCGCCTCCGGAGAGATGGGCAGGTTAAGGTTCTCCGGGGAGAATCTGGAATCAATCTCATCGATAATCAGGGGCGTAAAATCGCCGGCCAATATGCAGGCTGGGGGGTAATGATCTCTGTCGGTAAGGATAAGCCCCGGCCGGGAATGCCTCAGCATGGAGGCGTTCCTTGCTTGCGGGAAGGAGGTGTCAAGCGCCAGGTAGGGCTTGCCGGCCTTCAGGACGCCGAATATTGCCGGGATGAGCCGCGATCCCTGGTCTAGAAATATCGCGACTGGTTCGCTTCCCTGTCCGCAGCGCCCAATTATTGCCCGCGCCAAACGGTTTGCAGTCCGGTTTAATGCGCCGTATGTGAGCCAGGTCCTGCCTGCCTTTACGGCAAGCCTTGAGGGACCGCCTGCGACCTGCTGTTCGAAACGGTCGACAATGGATTGATTGGTTTCTGCCTTCGCGAATCTGGCAAACGGCTTGTCAGGTTCCGCCTTAATCTTCATACGCTTCCCGCAGGCGGCGTCCGCCCGCTCCCTGTTTGATGTCTGAACACATCACGACGAATTCAGAACCTGAGTCCTTTGTCTCGGCCGCCATCCCGGGATTGAAGCTGTCTTCCGGATTTAGGGACGCCGGTAAATTGGCCCTGAACTGTGATTGCCGCTTTTGTGTAATTGATGAGAAGAGAATTGTTACAGTGTTAAAATTAGTACTTTTCAGCCCGGCTGTCAAGAAGGATTTTACTTTTACAAACGATTTTACGTTTTCGGCAGAGCGCATGGGGCACTCAGAGCGCATGGAGCACTTTAGCGATGACGTGTGTGGTGACGCATCCGCTATCTCAATTGTTGAGGCTCGACAGCAGCTCAATGGTCTTTTCGATCTCCCTGTCTCCTATGCGCATGTGAGTCGGCAGATTGACCGTCTCTTCACACGCCCGCTCTCCATGAGGGCACATGCCCTTTTCATAGGCTATGTCACCCCAGCCCGACGTGTTCGGATGCACGGGCGAGAGGAACCAGTCTCCGATTTCGATCCTGCTTCGCCTTGCCGACTCAAGCACCTTCTTTTTGTTGTTCACTCGCAGCGGATACCTCAAAAAAACGGTCTCACAATCATCCGGCAGTTCGGGCGGCTCAAACCCGGCCTGCGGGAGCAGTTTCCTGTATCTGGAGGCGGCCCATCTCCTGTGTTCTATGACATCCGCGATGAGGGCCAGTTTTTCCGATATAATTTTTTTTTGCCAATCCGACATCCCTTTTGCATATCCGGCAGGCATCCTGCACGATAATTCATCGTCCGTGGAGGAGCCTATCGCAAACCCGTATTTTGACAGTTTCCTGTACGCGTCCTGCGCAAGCCAGAAAAGAGATGGCCTTAGAAGCGCGGCATAAATAAAATATTGCGCCCTCAGCAGCAGGCTGTCCCAGAAGGAGGGCCGAGGTAAGCTCCGGCATATCCGTTCCAGGTTTTGTCTGATTTCCGGTTTGTTGGCAGTTGCCCACCCCCCGAGACCGGTAGTGACCGGCTTCGACCATTGTGATGAAAAAAAGGCCGCATCTCCGAATGTCCCGGCCTGCCGGCCCTTGTATTTCGAGCCTATGGCATGGCATGAGTCTTCTATCACGGGCAGGGCGTTTTTTTTTGCGATTTCGATAATATCATCCATTTTGGCCGGAATGCCGAAGGTGTGCTGGGCAATTATGGCTCGCGTCCTTCCGGTTATATTCTCCGCGATCTTCCCGGGGTCGATATTGTAGGTGCCGGGGTCGATGTCGACGTAACGCGGTTTGGCTTCAAGATAGCTTACGGCATTGGGGACTACGACGCATGTGAAGCCGGGAAGAATCACCTCATCACCTTCGCGGACGCCCAGCGATTTGAGAATGGCATAAAGGGCGACCCGCCCCTTGTAAAAGAAGAAGTTACCGGCCATTTGCGGATGCTGTCCTCCGTATCTCCTCCTGGAACAAAAGGGCCCTGGCCCTATTGATGATGCGCAGGCCTGGCAGTCCGGCCAGCATCGATCTTATGGGATATAATGCGTCCACGGCAAGTTTCAGCAGCGGGTTATAAACCACGTTCAGACGGCAGAACTGTTTTCGAAAGCCGAGTTTTATCAGAAAATCCTGATAGTTTGTATTGTGCGCAATCGATCTGTTTCCGTTGCAGAGGGTCATTCCCTTTCCGACTACATACGTCTGAATCAGCGTATCGATGAGCGCGTATGCGCTGCGGTGCCTCAAATACAGAGGATCATATTTGGCGACGTTTGTAGACACATGCATCCCCTCTATAATGCACTGGCAGTAGCCTGCCAGATGGCCTTCATGGAACACCGTCCAGTAGCAAAACGGACCGTCGCGGGTATTGAGAATTATCTTTTTGAAGACGCCTTCGGCAACGGGCTTCAGGTCGCGGTACCTTGCGACTGCGGCGCAGTAGCATGGGTATCCATTGTCTGCAAGCCACCCTGGGTCCACCTCATGAACAATACATTCGCGTCTTCCCCGTTTAATCTCCGACCGTGTCTTTGCCCTGATATCCGTCGGATCATGATTACTGCAGACGACGTACCACCATGATGTCTCGTAATCGCAGGGGGCCGTAGAATAACGGATGAGCCAGGCCCCCGATGCCTTTAATAATGAATCTGCCTGGCCTGAGTCCACTTCCGGATATTCGGGAAACGGCGAAGCGGGGACGAGCGCCCCGTGATACAGCGTCCAGAGGGTTCCCGCTCCCCTTAAAAGTGGGGCCCCGCTTTTTTCAAGCCACGACATGTATTTGCTTTCCATCAGCCATTCTTCCGTTTTGTTTTGCATTTGCGGCCGTCATCCCGCGAACGCTTCGAGATAGCGCTTTGCGAGGACCCTGTAATCATGGTTTTCCAAAACATATTTTTTCCCTCTCGATCCCATGGCGGCTCTCTCTGCGGCTGGCATATTAATCAGCTTGATTATTGCTTCCGCGGACTCCTTCGGATTTTCAGGCGCGACAGTGATGCCGCAGCCGCATTCAGACACCATGTCGTTTCCGGCGTTTACGGCGTGAATTATGGGTTTGCCCGCCATCATGTAATCAATGAGCTTGTTTGGGCTTATGCCGAAAGCATGTAAACCTTTATTTTTCTTTAGCCCGATATAAAGAATGTCCATGGACGCCAGCAGTTTCGGGACTGAAGATTTGGGCACCGGCGGCAGGAAAGTGACATTTCGCAGGCCCGAATTCAGCGCCTTCATGTGCAATCTTTCTTTTTCCGGCCCCTGCCCGACCAGCACAAAGTCAACAGGAAGGGATTTTTGCAGCGATGCCGCGGCGTCGATAAGGGTGTCCAGGGCATTGCCGAAACCGTGAGAGCCTGCGAAGCCAACGATAAGTTTTCCCTGCTCTTTAATCCGGGATAGCGCCCGGATATGCTCCAGTTCGCCGATGGGGCCGCTTTCATCCCATTCCTCGACATTTATTCCATTTGGTATATAGGCAAATTTGCTGCCGGCCATGCCGTGCTTTTTCATGTAGCCGCAGGCTTTGGGCATCAGGGAGATGACCCGGTCCGAAACGCGGTATGCGAAATCTTCCGCCATCTGCATCATGATGATGAATGGGTGACGGGGCGAGATGCCGCCCAGGTCCGTCAAGGTCAAAGGCCACAGGTCCCTGGCTTCAAAAAAAAGTCCCGCGCCTGTTGCTCGGGCGATGCCGCGGGCGCCGTAAATTACGAAAGGGTGCGGGCACGATGCGATTACGAGGTCCGGCCTGAAATGGCCCAATATCCTGGATTTAAGCGGCATAAGCATGAGGCTGAATACCAGCATATTCAGCACGCGCCCGATTCCGTTTCCATCGTATTTCGGGCTTTTCAGCCAGAAATAGCGCACGCCCTCAATTTCTTCTTCCGTTATCGTCCCGGATGTCTTGGGCTTCCGGCTGTGCAGATGGGACTGGGAAGCCGCGGCGATGCATATCCTGTGTCCAAGGCGTGTCCATTCCCTCGACAGGTAAAAATGGCGGTATTCCATGCCGTGTTTGGGCGAGCCAGCGTAGTGATTTATAACCAGGATATTTATGTGTCACCCCCGGATGTCCGCCAGCGCCCGGACTATCCTGGCCCCGGCGTCTCCTTCGCCGTAAAAAGCGGGCCAGGAGTCTTGCGCGGTGCGGGACAGCCCCTTTTCAGCCTCGATGACTGCCTCCTTGTCAGCCCCGGCAAGCGTATTGAAACCATGCTCCACGGTCTCCACCCATTCCGTTTCCCGCCGCAGGGTTATGCATTGTTTCCGGAAGAAATACGCCTCCTTCTGCAATCCCCCGCTGTCCGTTATCACCGCCTTGCAGGAATCAAGGAGCATTATCATATCGAAATAGCCCACGGGTGCGGTAAGGGTCACCCCGCGAAATTGCAGGCCGTGTTCCGAAAGGGCCTTTTTCGTCCTCGGATGCAGTGGCAATACTATGGGAGTGTTTCGCGAGATCAGCTCAAATGCCTCGGCGATATTTCGGAGCCGGTCATGGCTGTCGGTATTTTCAGGCCTGTGTATTGTGGCCAGATAATAATTTCCGTTCATCGCCTCGATGAGTGACCGTATGCGCCCGCTTGGCCCTGCGATTTGCCTGTAATAAAGCGCGGCGTCATACATTATGTCGCCGGCGTTCAAGACAAGCGGCGGGGCCGGCCGTACTTTTGAGTTGATGCCGATGCCTTCCCTCTGCAGATTGCAAACGGCCGTTTCGGTCGGGCAAAACAGAAGGCCGGCCACGTGGTCGGTGAGAATCCGGTTGATCTCCTCCGGCACTGCCATGTTAAAGCAGCGAAGGCCAGCCTCCACATGGGCGACGGGCACGTGCAGCTTTGCGGCTGCAAGCGCCCCTGCGAGCGTGGAATTTGTATCTCCATATACCAGCACAGCATCCGGTACGGAGGCCATTATGACTTTTTCAATTTCCTGCAGCATCCGGCCCGTCATTTCGCCATGGGTGCAGTCAGAGATGCCAAGATTGTAACCGGGAACTGGTATTCGCATCTCCCTGAAGAATATCCCGGACATGTTCTCGTCGTAATGCTGGCCCGTATGGACGATTATCTCATGGATTTTTTCTCCGTCTCCCCGGGCGTTGAACGATTCAATTTCCCGCGACACCACGGCGGCCTTGACAAATTGGGGCCGCGCGCCTACAATTGTCATGATTTTCATCTATGTTTCCACACGGGCTGTGTTGCTATTTTTTCCTGCCGGCCACGTAAAGCATGCCGGCGCTTGCAAGCAAATTCCGGCTGCCGGCAATATTTTTTACCGTCTTCATCTCTATAATATCGATGCCGGCTTCCTCCAGGACCGACCTTACTTCAGCCCTCCTGAACCAGTAAAGATACGGCTGTCTTCTGCCGGCAAAGCTCCAGTTGGTTTTACCTCCGAGCTTCAGCCATGGGAGATATTGATAACTCAGGCGGTTGCGAATTTTTTTGTTACACAGTTTTGCAGGATAGGTGAGCAGTGAAACCGCCGGGTTGATCCAACGCCCCCCGTACATCAGAAAGCTGCCGGCAAACAGGCCATGGGGCTTCAGCACTCGGCTGCATTCATGAAACGCGGCCGCCCTGTCCCTGTCATCCTCAATAAAGGAGATTACCTGCTGCAGGCCGAGGACCGCGTCAAATGTGCCGCTGTCAAACTTAAGTTCGGCTGCGCTCATCCTGTAGAATTTTATGAAGGGGAATGGCTCTGTCCTCCGTCTTGCCGCAAGCAAAAGACGCTCAGCCAGATCAATTCCGTGCAAGCGGGTAAAGTCCCGCTTCGCCAGTTCCAGCAGGAACCTGCCGCTTCCTGTGCCGAGGTCCAGTATGGAGGCATTTTTGTCCAGCGCATAAATAAATTTGCCGAATAAGTAGTCCTCTTCGGCGGTCAGGACGCCTTTGCCGGCCCAGTTGTCAAATTCGGTGAGGTTGAAAAGTTCATAATTCTCCGGGTATCCGTGGATCGCGGACGTCTTCAATTTTTCATTCCCTGGCTATGGCAAGCCCTTCATATTCCGCCTGCGCACCACCGTATTTCGTGTGCGGCTTCACCAAAGGTCTCTGATGAGCATCCCGAGCGAAAGGAACATTCCGAGATATTTATCTTCTATCCGGCTCAATTGCACGTTACCGGCGATGATTCCGGCGTCCTTCAAGGCGCTAATCGAGGCCTTCGTGACCTTCATGGGGCGCGCGCGGGCGATAAAATCCGGGTTGTTGAGGGTTCGGAACTTTCTCTGTTTCAACATTCCAAGCTTTATCAGGAGTCTGCGAAGCCTATCGTTAAAAAAACGTGGCAAATCGCGCAGCATGTTACCGGGCTCGCAAGAGACTGTCATGCCATTTTCCGATGTTGCAAACCTGGCAAGCAGCGGATTGACCCTGGTAAGGACTTTTCTGTGAAAGAGGTTGAAGCATCGCTGGCTCAGTTTAAGGTTGAATCCCATTCTGGCCAGATCCAGGTCCAGGAAAGGGGCAAAACATTTGAGATAGTTGCTGTGCGATGTCAATATCCGTCCGGCTATATCGGCCAATATGACATTGTAAAAAATATTATCGTATGTCCTCGTATTCGAATCGAGTACGTAACATGACAACCCTCTTTTCAGATTGCCCTTTAAGCCGCGGGACGCCACGGCGAACGGTCCGGCAAGGATGCCGGACATCGGTTCAAAGGGCATCAGCCTCATGTTCACGAACCTCCCGATGTTGGCGGATTTTCTTGAATAGAAGGGAAAATCCTGGAGCCACCAGAAGTCCTTGAACAATTCCCCGCCCACACCCGAGATCATCGTGTCGATGCCCCTGTTTTTTCTGGCGTTCTGAAGTTGAAACAGCCTGTGATAGTAGAGGGCATCATATAATCCCTCGGTTGCGTAAAACACATCGCGAATGTCGCGTTCCAAGGAGGATAATGAGTGTATAGTCCCGAAACACCTGTGTCCCATCGCCCCGGCAACTTTTCTGGCGACTGAGATGTCCACGTAATCATCGTCCCCCCCGGACGAACCGGTCTCAAACTCCAGCCCGAAGTGGTCCAGCATCGCGGCCACAAGCCTCGTGTCAGTGCCGCCCGTGAGGTCGACGCTTACGTTGCAGTTGCCCAGGGAGAGCGCCAGTTTCCGGAAATATTCCCAGATTGACTCGGGCGGGAGGCATGGAGCCGCATCGAGATCGATTCCTTTTTTTCTCAGGAACTTCATTTTCCCGCCGTCCTCCGGAAGGCAAAGCACATCTGTGCGGGCAATCCTGCGAATTCCATCGAAGTATGTCTTTTGGAAAAAAAGGCAGCCAAAGTGCAAAAATTCGGCTACGCTTTCCGCTGAGAGGTCATCGGGACCATATCCTTCGTGCCTGGCCAGTTCCAGGAAGGAGTTCGAAACTGCGCAGTCCGTATAAAATGCATGATATAATCCCGCATTATCGACGAACGCATGAATTTCGCCTTTTTTCTTCGATTCAACGACAATGAAATATATGCCCTTCAGGAGGCGGCACGCGTCCTCTATTGGAGTCTTTTTAAGCTCGTCAAAAAAGGCCGCAACGGAAGTCTCACCGGAGAGGATGCCGTCAATGAAGAGCATGCCTTCCCAGTAGGCCCTGTAGTCGGCGTTTTCCAGGGAGGATGAGACGTTTTTACCACGCAGTATAAGAGGGCGGCTGGCATAACGACGGGTATTTTGAGCAGCCCCTAAGAAACGTTCAGCTTCGGATTGCATCGGCATCCTCCACATATACCAAGGAGTTCAAAAGTAATTGTACATCCTTCCCACGCGGGCGGGAATCCATTTTAGCAGTCAAATTGGACGCCGATTAATACTCGGGCATGACAGCTTTTAACGGCGCAATGATATCTTGCCTGTGTGTGCTTCTTAGTAGGGCTCCTCATTAGAGGGTGGCCTTCCGCCGGAGATTCAATGATCTTGTTTGGACGTGGCCGCTGGGGACTCAGTCCGGAGCGGCGCAGGCCCGCAACATCCCCAATTCTGATGGCGAATGCGCGTCGCATCCGACTACGATCATATCAGGATGGATGCCGTTTAAAAGCGAAGCGGGCGGCAGATTGTTCTTTATATTATTTTCGATGAAGACACCTCTGTCCGCGCCAAGCCTGATTAAACTGCCGATATTTTCCAGGTTGCCATCAAGGAGTCCCATGCGCCTTAAAAATCTGCCCGGATGAACCCATACGCGTATGTGATTTCCCCACCTGCTGTCGCCAAGCAGCTTCTGAAACGATTTTTCATATAAACGGATGTTGCCTGGAAAGGAATGACAAGCGATGCAGATTACCTCGATTTTTGATGAGACGTTATCAGGAATATCCAGCAGGCCACCGGGCAATATCTTTGCCTCGGCGCCCGCAAGGGCCATTATCCAAGGGAATTTTTGCCTGGCGGCCTTAATATCCTCCAGAAAGGCGTCAAAATCATAGGACATATTCATTCTTACATGCTCCGTAAATACAATCGACTCATATCCGTGAAGCGACGCATATTCAAAATAATCTTCGACTGTGCCCGAACCGTCCGTGTACGTGGTGTGCACATGGAAAATGTATTTTCTCCGGGATAACAGGGACTTAAACTCTTCCGATGAACACGCCATCGCCTGACGCAATCCCCCCCCAGTATCTTTTAAAATGTATATTCCGCCTGAGCGTGACATTGCCGGTGTCGACCGCACGGCCGAGGGCTTCCTGCACGGAATAATATATCATGTTGAATCCGGCGAAGGCGCTGAAGACCATTGTCCCCTGTACCCTCGGATTGCACTCGAGCAATTTCGGGATACCTTCCCTGGAGAGTTTGAACTGGAACCCGAAGCAATACTTGAGGTCGCAGGCATCCGCCAGTTTTCTGGAATATTCCATCATGTCTTCCCTGTAATCGGCGTGCGACTCAAATGTTATTCCGCTCCGGATGCTCTTTCTGAGCCTGGGGATCGCTACAACGCCGCTTCCGTTTCTGAAAACATCCACCGTGTACTCGGCTCCTTCCATGTATTTGGATACAAGAAGCGGCGGCCATATTCCGTTTCGGAGTATTTTAAGGATATTATCGAGATCGATCTCGGTCCCATCCGGTTTCTCCCCCAGAAACCTTCGGACATTCCACGGCTCCCCGGAAAGTATCCTCAGGCCCCGCATCCCGTTTGATACGGGCGGCTTGATGACTACCTTTTTTGCCGGGTATCCGAGACCTTTGACCGCGGTGACAAATTCATCCTCGGACCGGGTCAGCACATACAATGGGAATGGTATTCCGGTCTTTTCCGCCCTGGCCAGGAGCGCGGACTTGTCATTGGCCTCTTTTACGGATTTATACTCCGAGGCAATCACCCGCGCGCCCAATCCGCGGAAATGTCCTTCATATTCCGAAATGGTCTCCACTTCCCTTGTTGTCTGCGGTATTATGACCTTTATATTCTCCCTGCGGACAATGTCTGACAGGCGGCCTACGTAGTCGTCATCCTCCGGCTGGGGGACCGTATAAAATGCGTCGGAGAGATATTTCCCAACCACGTGGTCCCTTATATCGGTCGTCACGATTCGGAGCCCCGCATTGTCAGGATTATTCCTCAGCGCGAAAATCGTGCCTGCCGTGCCGGGCGCGCCGCCCCCCGTTACCATTGCCGTGATCATATCACCCATCGTATCACCTCGAAGGTTTCGGCGTATTGGGAGCCTATTTGCAAGCCCCTCGTTTTCACAAGGCTCCAGATGAAGTCCTCTGTGGCATAGCTTCTTTCACTCTGTGATTTGTATGCTTTCAGTGCGTCGATTTTTTTCTCTACATGCTGTTTCTCAAGTTTTATGAAGGCCTGTGTATGAAAGGTAATGTTGTTCCATGGTATCTCATAGCCCAGAATGCTCGCCTGTTTGAAGGCCCTCATCCCCTCCGAGGACACTACGTAATGGTCCTGGTGCAGGTCGTTCTGGGACGGAAGCAAAACCAGATCGGGCATTATGTCCTTCTTTATCTTGATGAGGGCTTCAAGGATGTCCTGGCGCACGTAATTCAATTTTCTGACCTCGTGATTGAAAATTATCAGGTTTTCCCTTGGGATGCCAAGTCTTTTAGTCGCTTCTATGACCTCGGTCCTGAGGATGTCCTTCGGCAGTCCCTGCGGGACGGATTTTTCGGCAA
This sequence comes from Nitrospirota bacterium, assembly GCA_021825295.1. Lineage (GTDB taxonomy): Bacteria > Nitrospirota > Thermodesulfovibrionia > Thermodesulfovibrionales > JdFR-88 > JAJYGJ01. The sequence continues at coordinate 22,826 of JAKAHV010000015.1, read as the reverse complement.
TTGAAAAAGCTACGTAGTAAATGTCCCTGCCTTTCTCGATAAAATAAGCCATGCTGCCGCCGCATCCGAATTCTCCATCGTCCGTGTGAGGGGCCAGAACCAGCACTCTTTTAAACATCGGCTCGCCTCCGGGTTTTTTCAGTAGACGGTTTTACGGTTTATTGCCGGGGGGACATCGCGTTCCAGTTGCCTGATTGCTTCGTTGTAACTTGTGAATCCGATGCCGTTTGCCTTCACGAATTCGGTGACCCATATATACCAATTCTTCCATGTCCTGAAGCTGTCAGTGAAGTACCTGTCATGCAGTAAGATCGTGAAATATTCGATTCCGCGGTCAAACGACGCGTCAAATATGGCCTTGGTGGAGTCCTTGGCCTGCTCCAGGCTCCGGTCCTGCCAGCGGCTGTTCCTGCACAGGATGTTGCCGTCCATGATATGAAGCGGGAATTCCCACAGACTGTCGACCCTGAAGGGAGGCGCCAGTTCAGCAATCGAGCTGTCAAACCTGTAGCCGGCCTTTGCCAGATTTCGCAGCGTTCCGTCGTTTCTTCTGAGGTAATGCATTCTTATTCCAAAGCCGGTGATGTTTGTCAGCCTGGCAAATGTATTGAATTCCACGGTTATGCCATGCGGGCTTTCAAATTCGATTCCGTGAACGCCTATGTCAAATCCCTCATCCATTGCCCTGTTCATCCAGAATTTGGCGTCCTCAAGTGAATACGACAGTCCCATGCCGTTGCTTACCGCGAAGAAAAAGGTGGAGGGGATGCCCATCTCCCGGTCAAAACCCATCATCTCTTCCATGTTGTGCCACCTGTTTCTCGCTATGTCCGCGAACCGCCGCGCCATCTCCCTGCCGGAGATATATTTCAGGCCGAATTCGATGCAGTTTCTCACGATGTGTTTGGGCAGTATCAGGTCTCTTCCATGCTCCCACGCCGTAATATGGTCGACATCATGCGAAATGATCACCTTCACTAAAACAGCCTCCGTTTAAAAAACTTCAATGCTATTTCAAGCGGCAATGCCGCCTTGTTGGCACGGTAATACGGCGTCAGTTGTCCTCCGAATCCCCTGAAATAACGTTCGATGGCGGGGACCATCGAGCCCTCAAAATCGAAATACGCCAGGCCGAGTGATTTCGCGTGGCGGATCGCCTCCCATACGCACAGGGGACCGGCGCCGTGATGTTTGTTTACGGAGTCATAACCGCCAAGCAGGTAATAGGCGGTTTCATTGTCGCGGACGCAAAATGTGCAGGCTATGGGAATGTCCCCGCGAAAGGCAGCGAACGCGAAACTGTTGCTACCTGTTGCAAAATCGAAGAGGACCTTGTTCATGCCTGAATCATCAATTGTCTTTTTTTGTCTTGAAAATGTCTTCAAGACAAGAGATTTAACCAGGGTGTAATCATCTATCCTGCCTACAACCAATCCGTCCTTTTCCCCTTTTGCGATGTGATTTCTTATTTCATATGACATCCTCTTCCAGATGTCGCCGTCCGGCAGTGCCAGGTCTATGACATACGTGTATTGAGGCACGACTTTAAAATCCCTCCAAATGAAGGGCTGCATGTCAATTATGGCTTTATCAAATGAAAGAGAAACGACCGGATAGTTCTTCCCGTCGATGAACTCCGCGATGCAGGACATTATTTGTTTGCATTTTTCCATCGCCCTGGACGGGTTTTTGGCGTCGTTTTTGAAAAAAGGTCCTATAGACGGCGTCAGCGGAGGGTTGCAGCATACAGTGAACCCGAACTTTCTTTCCCTGTAAATGTAAAAACGCCCGATCAGCCTTTCGCCTGCGTCATAGAGCCCGTAATGCAAGGTATTTGCCCCGAACAGCGTTGTCCATTGCGGGCTGTCGAAAACCGACCCGGACTGCCGCGATGCATCGCTGTTGCCACCTGGACTAATTTCCCTGATAGTCATATTTGATCATGGCTGATGACAGCAGAACCCTGCTGCTGCGTTTGCCCGAATGCCTTTTGATATACGGCAATCAGCTTCCTGCCTTCTTTTTCCCAGTTATATTCCCTGATTACCGCCATTCTTCCGTTTTCGCCCATTTTCCGCCTGACTTCGGGATTGCCGGTAAGAAATTTGACTGCCTCGGCTATCTTTGCCGGATTTGTCGGATCGACACAGATTCCGCTGCCTGTCGCCGTGATAAGTTGCCTTAAATACGGAAAATCGGAAACTATAATTGGCAGCTTCATCATCATGTATTCAAATAATTTTATTATGCCCTCGCCGGTGCAATTAATATACGAGGGGGTCGGCTGCAGCAGGAGAAGGCCGATATCGGCATCCGCCAGACATTTGCTCACCTCGCGCCAGGGTAAAAAACCGTGATATGCGATCTTCCCGGCTGAGGTAAGGGCCAGGATATCGTCCTTGTCTGCTATCGGGCCGGCCATATGCAGCTCGATATCATAGCCTTCCAGGTGTTTCATAATTTCAGGCATTATCCTGCTGCCCCTGTCACGGTCAATGCCCCCTATATAAACCATCTTCATGGTCCTGCCGCTTCGCGCCGGCGGCCTCATCACCATAAAATCGATCGGCGGATAATTCCCTATTACCTCCGTGTTTGCGCCGAATTTCTTCCTTATATTTGAATCGGCGGCGAGCACATAATACAGCATCCCGGCTGCTGTACGTTCCAGGACGGTAAAAATCCTTGACAGGGGGGGCCTGAGTTCCTTTCTTATCGTCTCTTTTGAAAGTATCTTTCTCCCATAGTCCTCATGAACATCGTAGATCACCTTTTTACCATTGAGTATCTTCAGCAGGACGCCCGCGGCCAGAAGCTCCGGGTCATGGATATGATAAACATCGGCGTCCGTTTTTAAGGCCATCCGATAGGCCCTGATGGCGGCGGCGAGACTGCCATTTTTCTTCCGCAATGGCAGGGGAATTATACGTATGCCACCGGCGATTTCATCCCTGTCATGCGGGGCGATAATCACGACTTCGTATCCCCCCCTGGCGAGGGTCTGTCCTTCCTTATGAAAGATACGGTCGTCAAACGGCCTGTGCGCGGTGGTAATCATGCAAACCTTCCTACTTTTCATCCATGACCTCTCTGTACAGCTTGGACATCTTCTCGGAATTGACCTGCCATGTAAAACGGGTTTCAACTATCTGCCGGCCGCGGCTGCCCATCCGCTTTGCGGCTGAATCATTCATGAGCAGGTATTCGATTGCATTTGCCAGTTGCCTGTGATCTCCTACCGGAACAAGAATCCCGCTTTTACCGTCCTCCACCGCTTCCGGTATTCCACCGGCTCTGGTGGCAACGACGGGTAAACCGCAGGCCATGGCTTCAAGCACCGCGTTCGGCAGTCCTTCATGGTAGGAAGGCAGGACAAAAATATCGGCGGCGTTCAGGGCATCCGGGATATCCCCGTGCGGGATATCCCCTGTCCGATGTATATTGGAGAGCAGGCCATACGAGGCCGCCATCGACTGCAGAACCGGGACGTCCGGGCCGCTTCCGACCATCAGCAGATGCGCACCGCAATTCCCCCGGTTTACTGACCTGAAGGATTCCATTAATTCGCATATCCCCTTGTCCCGTGATATTTTACCGACAAATATAAGAACGCTTGTCGTCTCCGGAATGCCCAGCTTCCTTCTTGCATATGCGCGATTTTCAGGTCTGCCGGCAAATGTATCGGGGTCACATCCGTTGTAGATGACCCGGATACTTTTTTTCGGTCTCGCGATTGAGCCTGCCGTGTCCTTCAGGGCAGCGCTTACGCTGACAAGCCTGTCGGATTCGATGATCACTTTTCTGGTCATATGGCGGGACCATTTCCCATACGCGGGGTAAAGGTCCACGTCGCTGCCCCTGAGGCTGCAGACAAGCGGCAGGCCATACTTCTTCCTGAGGAACAATCCTGCGAATCCCGCGGGCGTGGCGGCGTGGGCGTGGATCATGTCCGGGTTAAACTCGCTGATTATGGCATCGGCGGTCTTTCTGAAGCCTAAATATTGCGTATAGCAGGACAGGGGGTGGAACCATTTCCCGGGCAGCCGGAAATACTTCGGGTAGTATACCGGCACGCCGTCAATAAGCTCTCGGCAGGGTATTCTCGCATATGCGCCCCATCTGCTTTCTTCCATAAGCGCACCGGGGAAAAAAGGCGCCGGGACGATAACCCTGAATTCGAAGCCCATGTTCATCATTTTCTTTGTCTGCTCATGGACAAAGGTGCCGCCAAGGTATCTGGGGTACATATTTGTGAGGACCAGCACCTTCATGCCCAAAAATTCTCAGATTCCGGCGCAGGCAGGCAATTTGTCACTTCTCGAAATGGAGTTGTCGATAAACATCAGGTGCCATAGTTCCAGGCATAAAAGCGCCCATAGCCTGTAGGTGTGGTCGGCCTCCCCCTTCAGGTGTTCATTTATGAGGGCCCTCAGGAAGCCCATATTAAAATATCCCCGCTTTTCAGCCCTCTCGCTAAGCAGGACATTACCGAGCAAATTTTTCATCTCGCCATGCCTGAACCAGTAACCGACCGGTATGCCGAACCCCCATTTTTTTCTGTAAATTGCAGCATGGGGAACGTAGCGTGCTGCCAGTTTCTTAAGGAGTAATTTGCGCCTGCCATGCCTCATTTTCAGGCTCGACGGCAGCCTTGCCGCGAATTCCATCAGTTCGTAATCGAGGTAAGGCGATCTGGCTTCAAGGGAATTCATCATGGTGGCGACATCTATCTTGGTAAGATAGTCGTTCGGCAGGGAGGTCTTGATGCCGATGTAAAGCGATTTGTCCACCTCATCTTCTCCGCAGGCCCGGGCGGAATATTTTTCGAAAGTGCCTATGGGATTGTGTCCGGCCAATTTTCGCATGAATCCGGGGGTGTACAGCTTTTTTCTGAAATCTTGTCCGAAAATTCCGCCGATGCCGAGACTGTCTGTGAAGCTACCCCGTCCGTACTCGGTCAGGGTCTTGAACTTTCCTGCCGCGCCTCGCCTGCCGGCCAGTGATACGATGCCGCCGGCAATCGAAGGCGCGATGCTGTCTCTCAGGAACCTGGGCAAGTACTTCCGGTACCTGTATGCATAATAATAAGCGGCTGAATTGCCGTATCCGCAAAAAGACTCGTCTCCTCCGTCCCCGGTCAGGGCGACGGTTACATACCTCCTTGTCATTTTGGAAACATAATAGGCCGGTATCTGGGAGGCATCGGCGTATGGTTCCCCATAGGCCCAAATGATCTCGGGCAGAATGCCTAGAGCGTCCGGTTCGACTATGAATTCATGGTGATCGGTCGAGTATTTATCGGCCACCATCCTGGCGTATTTCAGTTCATTATATGAGTCCTCCCTTACTCCCATGGAAAACGTCTTTATGCGCTGGCCTGAAAGGGTAGCCATCAGGGCGACAACGAGGCTTGAATCAACGCCGCCGCTCAGAAATGCTCCTATCGGAACGTCGCTGATCATCCGGCCGCCCACTGCCGACAAAAGCCTTTTTTCGAGTTCCTCCAGGCATTCATTTTCGTCAATCGATAATTTTGGCGCGAACCTCAGGTCCCAGTATTCGTTTACTGAAGTGTCATTTTTCCTGAAAACGACATAGTTGGCGGGCGGGACTTTTTTGATCTCCGTGAAGATGGAACGCTCCTGGGGGATGCAATACGAATAAAGAAAATCGTCAATAGCGCAAAAATCCAGCGTCAAATCCCTTTCGCATGCAAGGCGGATTGACTTGATATCTGAGGAAAAATACACCCTGCCGTCTTTTTCCATGTAATACAGCGGTTTTACGCCCAGCCGGTCCCTCGCCAGCACCAGTTCCTGTCTTGCGGAATCCCATATTGCAAACGCGAACATGCCGTTTATTTTCTGCAGGAGCTTCTTTATGCCCCATTCTTCATAGCCATGGACAAGCACCTCGGTGTCAGAGGAGGAGCTGAAGACATGTCCCCTGCCGGACAATGCGTCACGCAGCGGCCGGAAATTATATACCTCTCCGTTGAATGTGATCCATATGGTTTTGTCCTCATTGTGCATGGGCTGATGTCCGGCTGAAGAGACATCTATAATGCTCAGGCGCCGATGACCAAGGCCGATGTGAGCGTCCGCATGCAGTCCAGCATCGTCGGGACCGCGGTTGATCATTACGTCGCGCATTCTCTCAATTATAGCAGCGTCGATATCCGGGTGGTGCCTGTCGAATATGCCGCATATCCCGCACATGGTCAGCGGTCAGGAGCTTTCCAGGCGGGGTTCAAATCGCGGCCTTCGGTTTCGGAGACTTTTTTTAGCATAACTATCATCATCCACAGCAGCCAGAACGATTTATACCAGACGACGTCCTGCGACAGGCTTCCGGTAAGCAATGCCCAAAAAGCGGCCTTCAGGACGACCTGATCGGTCCGGTAATTCCATTTTTTCCGTCCAATAGCGGCGTAATGTTTAAGCATCGCCACGGCCATCAGGCAGCCGCCGATTATTCCAAGTTCAACGAACATTCCCACGAATATATTGTGGGGAGCCCTGTCAAATCCCATATATACCGGGCTGTAGTTTGCGAACTCGGTATATGCCTTCGGGAAGCAATCGAGCCCGGCGCCGAAGAGCCAGTATTTTTCAAATGCCTTCAGTCCGACCTGCCAGATGTCGGTCCTTCCGCTGGCGTGGGATTCCGCCGAGCGGCTGATGCGGTCAAAATAAAACTGCGGTGTTATCGACAGCGCAGTAATCAGGACTGCAACTGCAACAATCCCGAATCTCTTTTTACCCGAGTTGAAAATGAAAAAAAGCAGCATAACCAGGACCGCTGCCAGGCCTCCGCGCGAACCTGTTATCACGATGCCGAAGAACATCGTAAACAGGACAAGGATGAAAAAGCCCTTGAAAAGCGGCCTCCCCTTTTTCATCAGCATTCCCAGGCATACGGAAACTGGCAGCAACATGTCGAATGCCTGTTTGTTTGCGCCGATGATGCCGTTGCTGTTATCCAGCGATATTAAGGATACTCTCTCGGCCTGGCCGAAATCGATCAGCCCTTTATGATAGGCATAAATTGTGAATATGGAGGATAACGCACCGCCCGCCAGTACCAGCCATTTTACCGTCTCGTATTCATTTTTCTGCATCCGGTACGAGGAGACTACTATGTAAAGGCCTACAAGCCCGATGAGCGTCTGGCCCCTCACAACCGGCTGCTCGTAAGCAATGGCCCATGTAATCGACAGGAGACAGTAAGCCGAAAATAATACCCACCACAGGCCGATTTTATCGGGCCGCTTTAGCTTTTTTTCAAACAGGCCCTTGACAACCAATGCGAGGATTGCCATCATGCCAAGCAGTCTTGTCAATGTGGCGCCGTGCTCTGAACCGTTCATGACAAGCAGATTCTCGAATGGAATTGAAAATATGTATAACCCAAAGGGGAATATGAACGGCTTTTTCACAAATAAATAGACGCCGAGAGGAACACATGCCAGTATTGCGGCGTACTGCCATCCGGCCCCCGTTATGGTCATTGCAATAAGCAGGGCCATGGGCAGCGCAAGTCCGCCCGCAAGCGCTCTGGGATTGATTCGCGATACTGATGCCCGCATTGTTATCAGTGCCGCCGGTTTTCCGCCACTTCGTTTAACAATCCTGAATATTGCCCGGCTATCGATTTATATGAATAATCTTCAATAGTGCCGTTGGCGTGATATGCGATTTCTCCCTTGCTTGTAAATTCGCGATAATATCCAAGCAGGACTGATTCCATCTGCCGGCTGTTCTCGGCGAAGCGGCCGGCGCCCGTGCCGGCGAGAAGGTCCCTTACTATGCTGTCGGCTCTCCCTGTTGCAAGGATTGGACGCCTTGCTCCGAGGTATTCAAACAGTTTGCCGGTATAAACGCCCCTCTCGCCCGCGTCGTTCAGCAGCAAAAGAAGCAGGAGCTGGGATTCTTTCTGCTTCCTTATCGCGATCTCCCTCGGCACCGGCCCGTAATCCCTGGCGATGTCTTCAAGGCCGTATTTTATTATGTCGGCGGTCAGCCATCCCTCGGACGGCCCGTAAAAAGCTATTTCAATTTTTGCCCTGTCCATCCTCTTTTCATTCAGCAGCTTTGCGGTTGCTTCCAGCAGCATCGATGGGTCCCTGAGCCCGTTATAAAGCCTGCCCGTATAGGTTATGCTGAATTTTTCCGTAAGCGTCGGCGCCGCCTCCTTATAATCGTCCGGATCATAGCCGTTCGTGATGCAGCGCACCTGCCTGCCCGTGTGAAGGCATTTAAGAGTATCCGCGAGGGGCTGTGAAATGGTGACCAGCGCATCCGCGCAGGACAGAGTCTTCAGCTCCAGGCTCCGTTCAAGAAAACGTACCGGCCAGATTTTTCTGTAATGGTGGTTTTGCGTCCAGAGGTCGCGAAGATCGGCTATCCATGGGATCCCATGGCTTTGTTTCAGTCTTTTCGCTATTAAGTGGGATGTGACCGGATAGGATGTGCTTATGATGGCGTCAATTTGCCCGCCATTCATGAATTCTGACGCGGCCTCGACTGCATGTCCGTACCATCCTATCTCGGCGTCGGGAAAGGCGATGACCTGCCTCATTGCCCCGAACGCCTTGCTCCTGCATGTGGGGTAGCCGAAATTTTTGGTTACGGGTATGCCCATCTGCTGATGGAGGCCCTCGCCGGGATCGAATCCCGCGAATTTCTTTATCGCGGCGATTCTGTCAGTGCAATCCGTTGAGATTACCATGATGCCGTCCGGAGGACTTCCGCGGCGACTGACTGTCAGTATTACCGGCTCCCACCCGAAGCCCCGGAGATACTTTGCCAGCCCGTAGGGACGCTGAGAGCCTATGACCTGCATAGGCGGAAAGCTATGCGCTATGATTAAAACCTTCCTTGTCACTTTGCCCTTTGGGTATATATGCCGTCAAGCGACTTCCATATGCCCCCCCTGGCCTGCCAGGTAGGGCTCACATGGAACTCGGCAAGTATTCTGGCCTCCATGGGCCATGGCCAGAGCGGAACGCGGGTCAGCATCCCGTTTTTATACCTGTATATTACCGATGCGCCAATGTCCGCCCCGCCTTGCCCTTTGCCTTTAAGAGCCGCCGGTACGATAAGATAACCCCCGATCCCGTATTTTGCCGTGTCATAACCGGGGTCCACCGTATTGCATTTCTCGGTCCGGTCGAGCCCGCGGGGGACCATCTGCCTCTCGTTCCAAAGACATTTCCGCACCCTGTAAAAATTATTGTACCTGTGCGCCGACACCGTATTGTTGCCGCTGCTGCTTGCATAAATGCCCGCGTCCATATTGATGAAAGAGCAGTCGATTACGGCCGCATCCGTCGCCTGTTGCGGCCTGTTTGGACGTTCGTGGACCAAAAAACCCTCTCCGCCGCCGTCGCCAACATAGGTGTTGTTTTCAGATGTATGATGGCCGGTCCCCACTACATCGGCAGGAACGCTGTGGTAGGCTCCGGCGACAGGCAAGATTGCGACATTGTCTTCAAACAGGCTGTGCGATGAACGCATTTCATATTCCGCGGTGTCTCTGAGCCCGCCTGCCGAGTATGCCTGGGTATGGTAGACGACGTTCCCCACAAAGGTGTTGTGATCAGAGTCCTTATAATGGGCCCAAATCCCCAGATCGTCGGTCGGCGTGGTTGTCAGGTTGAGGCCGATATTGTTTTCCATGAGCACATGCGAAGAATCATATATTTGTGCGATACTGGATGTGTCCCCGCCGCCGGTGCTTGGACCCGACCAGTCGAGCCAGCACCTTCTTACGGTTATATTCCCGCAGTCAAGTATATTGAGAACGACCCGGCCGGGACCCGAGCCTGCGCAATCTTCGATTAAACTGTCCCTTACCTTGCTGAGGCCGATTACCGCTGAGTTGCAGCCGGAAGAACCGTTTACGGTAACTCTTTTCAGTACTATGTGGTCCGCCCCGAAGATATTCAGGCCGTGCACGTTGATGTAACCGGCGCCGTCCGTGGAGCAATAAGTATTGCCGTCATACGGACCTCTGTTTCTGAAATTTATGCCTTCCACCAGGACGTAGGACTGGCCGGCAATCCGCAGCGGGCTTGATGGATAAACAGTGCCTACAATCGCCTTGCCTTCATTTACCGCCCTGAAAACTATCGGTCTGCCCGGCCTTCCTGACACCCTCACATCCAGGGACTGGTGATAGAAGCCGTCCTTGAGATAGAGGGTGTCGCCCGGCCTCAGGGCGGCCATGGCCCTGGCAAAGGTGGCCCATGGTCTTGCCTTTGTCCCGCGCGCGCTGTCACTTCCTCCAGGCGCCACATAATAGGACGCCGCAAAAACCATTTTCACGGCCGGCGGGCCTGCAACCGCGGCCAGAAAGAGAAAGATGGCCAATGGGACGACGTGCCTGAATTTCATACAAAGCGAAGGGATGCGCATTGCCGTTTCAGCATCTTTTTCTTTGCGGAGACATTCGCCCGAGGAACCATTGGGGGAGCCAGCCGGCTGCCCATAATTTAAACCACTTCCGGTCGCGGGCAAAGGGATATTCCTCCATAAGGAATCTCCTGGCTTTTCTGCCTTCTCCCTCCAGGATAAGCGTTGAGGCATAGGATGTCATGTAATCACGCGCTGCGTGAAGCAAATAATTTGAGTAATGGGGATAGTTTTTTGCGAGTCCGTACATTATCCGGCCCCTGAGCCCGGTGCATCTCGTTTTGAAGGCCGGGTTTTTCGCCGTGCTGCCGGGCACATCGATATGCAAAAAAAGCGGGACGTGGCATATCGCGACTTTCGGCTCCTCCAGGGCGCAGCGGAGTATGAATTCCGATATTTCACCGTATCTGATTTCCTCATTAAACCCTCCAAGTCGCTCAAACAGGGACTTTTTCATGAACAGCCCGTCGCTTGGCCAGCCCACTACAGTGAGCTGGGAAAGGGCGTCGTCGAAAACCGCCGAATCCTCCTTTATCTCGGCATCATTGACGTCCTTGATATATCGCCGCGTGGTCACGCCGTTTAGCTGGTAATCGTAGGCGGACATCATCCATTCCGCCTTTTGATCCCTCCACAGGAGGTCTATCCCCTTCTCCAGCTTGAAGGGATAGTAGCAGTCATCGGCGTCAATAAAGGCGAGATACTCGCCGGATGCCGAACGTACGGCGGCGTTGCGGGCTGCGCTGGGGCCCCTGTTTGCCTGTCGGAGCAGTTTTAGCCTGGGATTCCCGCGCGGAACCATATCGGCCGATGCGTCAGTGGAGCCGTCATCCACGATAATCAACTCCCAGTTGGTATAAGTCTGCCCCATTATGCTGTCTATGGCTCGCCTGACATAGGGCCGCTTGTTGTAAAGCGGCATTATGACGTTAATCAGCGGGGGGGATGTCGCCATATCCTCGGTTGATCACATGGTTGCCCTGGCGGTAACGCCCTGGCTGCTTTTTTCGCAGTAAATTTCCCTGAATCCAAGCCTGCTCAGGCATTGCCTTATGTCCCTGGCCGAGCGGAAGTGCTTGTAATAATCGGTAAGCTGATCAAAAGTATCGAGCTCGTTCCACTCATACAGTATCTCCGGATCAAGCCCGGGATAACTGCCGTAATAGCATGTTGAAGGCAGCAATCTTACCGCAATGCGGTCAATCCATTTAATTTTATAGGTCCTTTTACGCAAGGGGTCCGCGATGGCGGTCAGTCTGGTGGTTATCTTCAGGCTCACTTCGGGACGAAGGCGCTTGAGGACGCAGCGCAAAGGGTACCCAAGAGACAGAACGCGTCCCAATGGCGAGAAAAAGGAATCGTTGGCGTAATGATCGATGACAAGATCGCCTCCCGGTTTTACATATTTAGCCAGGTTTGAAATTGTCAGCTCAGGTGAAGGGGTATGCTGGATAACACCCAGGCAGATGACAACATCGAATGAATGAGGCCGCAGCGGCGCGGAATTTATATCTGCCTGTATCAGCATGTACGGTTTTTTGCCGGCGCAGTTTGTGAGGTTCGAGTCGACGGCATTGGAAATATCCACGGAGACCAGGGAGCCGCAATTTTCTGCCAGGTGCTCGGTAAACCGTCCTGCCCCGCATCCGGCCTCCAGGACCCGCTTGCCATTGAGGAAAGACAGGGGTTTGTCCAGGCTGTCTTCCAGGCGTTTCCTGGAAATATCGGCTCCGGTATGGGAATCGAGCTGGGTTTTTTGATATTTTCGCCACTGAAGCCCGAAACTGGAACAATAATTGTCGGACGGGACAAAACGGGGAATGCCCCGTTCAATTCTGAACGTACAGCCCCGCGGGCAGTTAATGCCGCCGTCTGGAAACGGCACCCCGATATTAATTATGGATTGGTCGAATTGCAGTTCGCATTGATGTACCGGACATACCAGAGTCCTCAAGCCGGTCGAGATGGCCATTTCCATTTTAATTGCCTCCTGCCGGCGCATCCTTCGTCGCCGTTTGCATGCCGGTCCGGTTGATATCCCATGCGGCCGTGGGTTTGTGCCCGGATCGATACAGGGCAGCCGGAAAAGTTTTCCCCGGGTGTGAAGGCAATAGCCTGTTCTCCATTTATGCCCGCAGTATCTGGTTGTAGAGTCCGCGCTCGGCCTGGTCTATAAGCCTGGTATTGTGCCAGAGGACCACAAAATCTCCGCCGTATCTCCTGCATGTGTCCTTGATATTTTTAATGGTGGAATAGGCCTGCTCGCCCGCGCCAAGATTCATATACGGCCTGTCTATTACCGTGCAGTCCATGACCAGCAGGGGTCTTTCCCGCAAACGTAGTCTCTTCCGCGCAAGGACATCGAATGCGGGGTATTCATAACAGACCCCGCACCGGAAGCCGGCGGCGTCGGCATAAGACAGCGTGGAGTCGTAATCAAGACAAGCCGATTCGAGATTTTCAAACGTTTCGGGGGTTTTCCATCTGAGGAAGTGCTGGCGGCTCATCCAGCTTTCCTGCCGGACACCCAACCCCGAACAGGCAGTCTTCAAAATATCGAACTCCTTTTTCGTCTGTTCGGGGCTGTCGAAGGAGCCGTAGCTCAGATGAAGTCCGATGTGGTGCCCCCTTCTGTGAATGTTTTGCATCAGGGAGCGCAGCAGTTTATGGCCGCAGTCGTAGCCGCCGTCACGGGCAGGCTCGCTGTGGCCGGTAATAAAAAGGAAATGGCTTTTCAGCCCGAGGCCCTCGCTTACATCCATCATCCAGTCAAAGGTATTGAAGGGATCGAGGTCCTCTCTGCCGTTGGCCGTTTTTGCCCAGGCCCTGAAATTTCCGAATGCCGCTGCCGGGTCTTTTCTCCTGATGATATCTCCGCACATCTGTTTTAAGGCGATAAACGGGCTTCTTGCCGCGTAAAGAAACGGGTTGTCCACATCGTGAGTTGCAAATGTCCTGAAATTCCTTTCCTTTCTGTGCTGTCCGCATTTGAGGTGATTGAGCATGTTCCAGAGCATCTCAACGTACTCGTTGACAACGGCACGATGGAGAAAACCGCTCCTTTGGGCCAGCGACTCATGGGCGGGGAAGCGGTCATGGGAATCCCGCCCCCTGTTTGCATACTCCTCCCATCGGGTAAGCATGAAAAAAGAAGAGGCAAATATATCGGCTCCGCAGATGATGGAATCCTGTCCCGCGGCGAGTTCACCGGTTCCGAAAATTACCGGGATATCGGCGTCGGGCGAAAATTTGTTTGTGCACATCAACGCATTTGAGGGTATCCCGGTCTGGGTAAGGTATTCGGAAGCTTCTTCGAACTTCCTGAAAAAATGGTCCCGGACCAGGAGAGTTTTGCCGTTTTCGAGGGTTATTTCATAATCCTTTGTCCCGTTGCCGATTGCGATTTTATAGTCGAGCCCGAGAAATTCGGAAAAAATAACATCGATTACATAAGTTCTTTCGGCGACGAGATTGTCCGGGATTCGTATGCTGATCATGTTGTCTCCGGCCCTTTTTCAGAGCGCCCTGCGGATTCTGCCGGGGATAAACCGCTTTAATTTTCCGGTTGAGTCCCCCGCGAACATGAGTCTGAGCAGCTTGCCCCTGTAAATGCGAAATTGCAGTTGGCGGCTGGTAATCCTCGATATTTCGAAATATTGTGCCTGAACGGCGCCAAAACCACGGAAAAATTCTTCTATCGGCTCAATCATGGAACCTTCGAAATCGTATGCCGCCGTCACTTGCGAGGCAAATTTTATCGATTCCCACATGGCAAGGGCGTTTGCCCCGCTGCTCCTCAGTGACGGATCCCCGCCCTGCAGCAGGTTGTACATGGCGCGTTCGTCGTAGACGCAAAGAAGGCCGGTCTGGGGACGGCCGTCCGGGCCGTAGGTGATGTATATTTTGCGCGCATTGTTCCTGGCGCATGCCTTGTCGAGCCTGCGAACAAGGTCCCTCGAATATGGCAGAGGCATGGACTGGCGCTTGAATGTCAGCTCGTTTAGGTCAAGAAATGTTTCTATGTCATCGGTGTCCACTACTTTTATGCCCGATTTTTCCGCCTTGCGGATCTTATTGCGCATGTTGGGCCTCATTCCGTCCCAGATCCTGTCGATATCCGACAGGTCATCGATGATGTAGGTGTAGCGCGTTGTCTGGGTGAAACCTTTCCAATAGAAGGGGAGCCAGTTGGTTATTGAAAGGTGAAACCTCTGGTAAAAACTGTCATGGGCAGGCAATCTGCCGATCAATTCGGTCATCAATTCCTTCTGGAGGGACAATTGGCTTGAATGCCTTCCGTTCTGCGGTTTCAGCCATGGTCCGAGGGTCTGTGTAATGGCTGGCATGGTAAGAAAGATGAAGCCGTTCTGCTTTTCCAACACGAACGGAAATCTTAGCAGCAGATCGTCCCCTTTTTTTATGGAGATCTCATGCCACCGCCCGGGCGCGACCGCCTCAAGCCACCACGGCTGCTGAAACAGCGAGTTGACATGAGGGATGCTGCCCGCATGAAAATCGCTTTCCGCCTTTTTCTCCATCAAATGGCAAACCCGTTCAGGAAGCGGACTATTTCACCGAGCGCTTCCCCGCCCACGTATGGGTGCACCGGGAGGCTGAGAAGGCCCCTTCCCAAATGCTCGCTTTTAAGAAGCTTCGACCGGTCGAAATCAAGCAGCCTGTTATAGGGATAGCATCGGTGGACTGGCGCGCTCCAGTTGAAGATGCCTATTTCGAACCCCCTTTGCCTTGCAGCTTCGTTGATCCGGGAATTTTCGTATCCGGTATTGTTCAGGACCGCGTACCGGATAAAAGCTGGCTTCTTCCCCCTGGCTATCCTGGGCGGCCTGAAGGCATCCGGGTCCAGATGGTCAATATAATATTGCGTGTTCCTGTCCCGGATGGCCTTGCAGTTTTCGTAATCCCTCAGGCATTCGGTCCCGACCGCGCTCCTCAGAGAATTCATTAACAGGCGCCCGGAATCAATTTTCGGTATGTTCACGCGTCCGAGGGCCGCGTTTGCACGCCCGGCGGCCCGTGCGATGCTTTTTTTCAGCCATTTGTTTTCGCGCAGCAGACGCTTTTCATGAAGATATGGAGATATGAGTTCCCGGAACTTGGCGGCTGAGCCGAAGGACGCAGCTTTTTCAACAAGTGAGAACAGGCGCCGGTCTTTTTTTACGGCTTCTTTGCCGAAGTCAACCGGCAGGAAGCCTTTTTCGGGATAAATCTCCTCTCCGGTCACAAAATGATGCAGGAGAAGTCCGCAAACGATCTGCCTTTCTTTTTCGAATGAAACCATGCCGTATCCGCCAAGTATGCCGCAGGCCCTTTCGAGCAGGCTGTTGTTGTTGATTACAATCATCCCTCCGTCACCGGTCGAAATCGGCTTGTCGACATCAAAGCTGAAGAAGGACACGTCTCCGAAGCTGCCCGTTTTCTCCCCGTTGCACTCCGCCCCGAGTGTATGGGCGCAGTTTTCTATGAGATAGCAGTTGTGCCTGCGGGCGATGTCTGTGATTTCCTCCATGTCGCAGGCAACGCCCAGGTGCGCCACGATTATGGCTTTTGTCCTGGGTGTTATTTCCCTTTCTATCGCCCGGGGGTCCACATTGAAATCCTCCAGGGTGCTGTCCGCGAGAACAGGTTTTGCACCGAGTTCCAGTATGGCGTCAATGACCACGTGAAAGATATAGGACTGGACGATGACTTCATCGCCTTCCCTTATGCCCAGTATCTTCAGGGCGAGCAGAAGGGCGGCCCTGCCCCTGTCGACGGCAGTGGCATTCGATACGCCCAGCCATGAGGCAAAGGCGGCCTCGAACTCTCTTACCGGACCGGCATCGGACCCGGGCCCGGTGGCAGCGCTCATGGCCTTCGGTATTTTCTCAATGTCCAGAAAGGGCCTTATTCTGACTATCATCCGGCAACTGGCATCCTTTTTTTATGGTTGTTGCCCGTCCTTTGAGATTTTTACGCTTGTTTACCTTTTACAGGTCTCTGACCCTGAGAAATTTCAGGCCGCACTCTGAGGCGTATTCAAGTACGGCTTGAAGTCTTGGAACTGGCGTGCAATAATCGCCGGGTTCGCTGGTGGGCCTGTGCGCATAAAGAAGAATGGTCTTTTTCTTTCCCATTGTCTTTATAAGCGCATCCCGTATCTCTTCGAGACTATTGCCGTAAATGTTGTCAATGCCGGCCGCGAAGACCAATCCGCCGGCATTTTTGCAGTATATCTGTTTTAAGCCGGATAACCGTTTTTTGCTGTTGGTGCAGGCAACTGCCCGTACATGCTTGAAATATTTCAGGAGGGCATCATCGATATAGGGGGCGCGCACTCCATAGGGATATGAAAAGGTTGCCGGTGGAAAACCGCGTCTGGCCATGGCGTCTATTCCGGGAAGAATCTCGGCTTCCAGGTATCCGGCCAGCGAATTTTCTCTGATGAACTTGCCGGCGCTCAGGTGCCTTAACCCATGGAAGGCGATTTCGTGTCCGTCGTCCCGTAATATTTTCAATTTTTCAATCGATTTCTCCGGCAGCAGATCGAAATTGCTGACAAAAAAGGTAACAGTGGCGCCATATTCAGCAAAAAGGTCCTTCAGACAATACCATTCGTCCACGTAAGAGTCGTCAAAAGAAATTGAGATGCCCGCCGGTCTGCAGCGTGGAAACATTCCGGCGCGGGGCCGGCCGAACACACTTTCCAAAATGTTTTTGATAGCTGGCATTTTTCCGCCCTTTTTAAGAATCAGAACAATTCCCTGGCAAGGAAATCGACGGTCATCAGCCTCCACAATAGCGCGTTCTGAGGAGATATGCCGATAATTTTAAGCAGGTTTTTTCTGTCAATAAATTCGGTCCATATGTGTTCGCCGTTGCTCAGGAGGCCCGCTTCCCAAAGGGCTGAGAAATCCTTCGCGGCCTGATTTTGCCCGGCGGCGGGGCCAGGTATGCCGATCTTTTGCGAATAGCGCCGCGCCCCGGTCAATATCCTGTTTTTAATCCGCCCGGCAAGTCCCGTTTTTCTGCCCCCGATGTACAACGTGCATGGCATTTCAGCAAGGGCCGCTTCCATGGCGGCGGAGGCATCCAGCAAAAGCCTGGCCTCTATCTTTTGATTTATTGTAAGGTTCCAGCTCAGCCCCATAAGTTCCATGTCGAAGAGGGGCAGCCAGGCCCATCTTACCGGGGTATTGACGGACTGAAGGTCCATTCCCCATACCAGCCCCCGCTGCCTCCACAAAAACAGTTCGAACCATTGATGGATTTCGCCTCCGGCCTCTTGCAGCTCGCTGTCCAGGCGGAGGTGGACTTCCTGCAACAGGCTGTCGGCTGCCGGGCCTGGCCTCAGGTAGCGGTTCCTGTACGCGTTCGTGACAAATGTGTGGACGTCATTCAGCGTCATTGCAGACATCCTGCCCGCGTCGACGTCGGGGTAGTGCGGATAGAATGAACCGCGTCCGATCCCGGGTTCAAGGCCGTGAAAATACTGCGCCCTTTCCACTGGAAACGGCAGCCTGGACATCAAAAAATCCTTCATATGCAGGCTGAAATCAATAGGGATGATGCCTTCGGTAATTTTTGTCCATGTTCTGATACGTCCGATGGATTTGCGCACAATATCCGGGGATGCGGTGTCGCCTGTCAGACTGTGTTTTATATTCAATATCCCTGACACGCGCGCCGCGATGACAGCGTCTTCGGAGCCGGCAGGCCCGCCGGTGGCCGTTGTAAAGTCATACCCCGTCTTTTTTGCAGCCGCCACAATGGACCTGCTGTCTCGCCCCCCGGTCAAAAGCACTACCGGTTTGGGGCTGTGTCTCATCTGATCGGTGACTCTTTGCACAAGCCTGTCCGCCGCAAACTTTACGGTCTCTTTCCAGTCGGAGTTTTTCCATCCCGGGCCGAGGTATTGCCGCAGGGAGGCGTAGGTTTTGAAGACGGGTACGCCGTTTTGCCTTATGGTGGCCTGCTGCCGGTCGCGGACGCGGCGCACATGCCTGAAGGGTGAACGTCCGCCGATAAGATATCCGAAGCGGAGGAACAGGTTCAGGGCCTCCATGTCCGGCTCGGCCTTGCGGCCGACCAGTTCCAGCAGTGGCGCGGCACGCGGTCCCGCGGCCCAGCCATATGGTCCGTCCGTGTTCCATAGCGTGGGGCATTCCGTCGCCGCAGTAGCCAGGGCCACCTTTTTTTCTTCCCCGTCCCAGATAGCCGCGTAAAACATGCCGTCCCAGGAAAGGAGTTTTCCGGGGTCATTGTCCAGTGTCTTCCTGATTTCGTTTATTTCTTGCCTGGCAAGTCTTTTGCCAAGATAATTTTCGCAGACTCCTCCCCAGGCGATGCCTGCATCGCCCTCGTCAACCCATGGCCGCCAGCCGGTGATGCCGGGATCGTAACAGACCTGGCCGACGAGTATGCCGCCGATCTGTATGGTTTTCATGCCGGGTGCCTGTCCGAACGCCTTTTCATATAATTCGCATTGTTTCAGCAGGACCGATGAGAACCTGCCGTTCGCCTCCTGAAGGGTAAAGCCGGAAGATTGCCAGATATAGGTGAAAAACATGCCGGCCGCCTTATGATTCAGGATGATAGAACACTCGCATTTTTCGCACTGTCATCATCTTTGCGCCGCGGTTTTCATCAGCCCTTTTATGACGCTCGCAAGCGGAAGCCTCATCCTGGCGTACCATTCGTAAGAGAGGCGTTTTTTCAGGCCAAGCAGCGGGAGGCCCTTTTTTTGGCGGATGAAGTCCCTCTCGATCTCCCATGGCACGTCTTCAGCGTGCCGGATCAGAAACGCAAGTCTTTTCAATGTATGCAGCATTCTGGCTTGCAGCCTTTCCGTAATTTCCTTCTGCCCGGCATGAACGGACTTCAGGTGTTTTTCGAACAATACCAGGTTATTGTATTCACACAGAAGATTATTGGCGATGTTGTCGCTCCACATGGACGTGTGGCCCCTCCGGTAGTAGGCGACCACCTGTGGCACGTAGACGATCGGGCCCAGCAGCGCAAGTCTGCTGAAAAAGTCCGTATCAGCGCTCCTTCGGAACCTTTCGTCGATCCAGCCGATGCGCTCGCCGTCGGCCCTCCGGAAAAGGGTTGCGCACGTGGCCGGCGTTATAAGGGGCCACAAAATCGCACCGTATCCGTTTTCTATCAATATAGGCGCGTCACTATTGCCTTTCAGGGCATAAGTGCTCAATTTGCCCGTCCGGTTGCCCGCGGAGTCGATCATCTCGGCCTCGCCGACGGCAAGGACCGCCCGTGGAAAACGGCACAACGCCTCGTAAAGACGTGAAATCCTGTCCGGCGGCATCAGGTCGTCATCGTCATTAATCGCGATGTATTCGCCCCGCGCCAGACGGCACGCCGTGTTAAGCGCGCGGGCAAAGCCGCTGTTTTCCTGGGAATGATAGACGATCTTGTCTTTATAGTCCGCGATGGTTTTTTTTGTGCCATCTGTCGAGCCGTCATCAACAACAATTATCTCCACGGGATCATACTGCTGGACGAGGATGCTTGAAAGGGTTTCCCTGAGCAGGTCAGCCCTGTTACGGGTGCACGTTGCTATGGTAACGAGAGGATTATTCACCGGTCTCTCCTGCCGCGGGGTGACGTTTTTAAAAGTATATGCCAGGCCGCCCATCGCTGTCGATTGCTCCTTGTTTAGACAAGGGTTTTGCCGGTGTCTTGATTTAGCCGGGTAGTCCACCGTAAAAAAGGCCTCACGGCCCCTTCCATGGCCCCCGGCCAGTCACCGCGGGTGGGCGAGTTGCCGTCGCTGTCCACTACCTGAAAGACCACCGCGTCGCGTTCGTGCAGCAATCGCTCTGTCGGGTGAAGCCTTGTCAGGCCTGTTGAAACATATACTATCCCTTCGGCCATGAGGTCCCCGTAAATCCAGACGGTGCTCACATAACGGCCCGCTGGACGTTTACGCCCAAGCCATGCCTTGTCCGTATCGTGGGACTCGAAGAGCCTTATGCCTTCGTCATTGAAGAAGTGGTGCCACGCCATGAGCTGGCAGCCGGGTTCCAGCACATCATATTCCATCTCGATCGCGAATGTGTCGCTGATATTGAAGGTTTCGGCAATTTTCCCATCCGCAGTCCGCACCCTGATGGCGCGAAGGCGCGCGATGTCGTTGCCGGGAGCCTTCGATTGGTCAATCCATTCGCGCACCGCGGCATTTTGATGTCCGGAATTCAGGTACTCACCGACCACTTTATGAGAAAGCCCCTCCGTTTTCAGGTTGCCTCCCTCCAGCAGAATCGCCCTTCTGCACAGACGCGTGACCGCAGGCATGTTATGCGATACGAAGAGGACCGTTCTGCCCCTGTGGCCGGCATCTTCCATCTTATTCAGGCATTTCTTCTGGAAACGGGCGTCGCCCACCGCCAGCACTTCGTCGACAATGAGTATTTCCGGTTCCAGATGCGCCGCAACTGCAAAGGCCAGCCTCAGGTACATGCCGCTTGAGTAATGCTTTACCGGCGTGTCGACGAACTTCTCCACTTCGGAGAAGGCCACAATTTCATCAAATTTCTGCCTGATTTCAGTCCTGGCCATTCCAAGGATTGCGCCGTTTAAGTAAATGTTTTCTCTTCCGGTGAGCTCCGCGTGGAACCCTGTGCCGACCTCCAGGAGGGAGCCGACCCTTCCGCGGATTTCCGCGTATCCGCTTGTGGGGCTGGTGATTCTGGAAAGTATTTTAAGCAGCGTGCTTTTGCCGGCGCCGTTTCGTCCTATCACGCCCATTACTTCGCCTGCCGTGACGTCGAAGCAGACATCTTTCAGCGCCCATATTTCATCGTTGCGCGCCGGTTTTGACGGGCCCCGCCTTCTCAGCAGCCTGCCCGCCTTGCGAAATGGCGAGGCAAAGGCGTCTCTTATGGTGTCCCTCAGGGTCCTGTAATTTTGTTCCGCGCGGCCAATGCGGTATTTCTTGCATATGCCCTCTACCCTTATCGCAACGTCTCCCATAGTCAGATGCCAGTGATTCCGCGGTCTCTTTTTTGATGCTCCCCGGACACTCCCATCTCCTACACTATGTCGGCAAAGGTCTTTTCCATGCGGCGGAAATACAGCGCCCCGCTGACGAGCACCAGGAATGCGACCGAAGAGGAAACGATAATGATCGGCCCCGGGGCCGTCTTTGCTCCCAGCAGGGCCCAGCGGAAACCTTCCACAACGCCGGCCATCGGATTGATGCCGTACAGCGTCCTCCACGGTTCGTGCAGCAGGCTGCTGGGGTAGGCAATAGGGGTTGCAAAAAGCCAGAGTTGCGTCAAAAAGGGGATAACATAGCGGACGTCGCGGAATTGCACATTAAGGGCTGAAAGCCAGAGCGAGACCCCGAGAGATATGATGACGACGAGTGTCAGCAAAAGGGGCAGCCACAATATGTTGATTGTAGGGACTATGCCGAAATAAAGCATCATGCATATCAGTATCAAAAAAGAAAAAACAAAATCGACGGCGCCGACAAGCACCGAGGCGATGGGGATCGTCAGCCTTGGGAAATACACTTTTGTAATGAGATTGGCGCTTCCTACCAGACTGTTTGACGCCTGGTTCAATCCGTTTGAAAAGAATGTCCACGGCACCAGGGCGGTGAATGTGAAAACCGGATACGGGATCCCATCGGAGGGCATTCTGGCCAGCTTTCCGAAAAAAAGACTGAAAACCACCATTGTGAAAAAAGGCTGAATAACGGCCCATCCGACTCCCAGCAGCGTCTGCTTGTATCTGACTTTGATATCGCGCCACGTAAGGAAATAAAGGAGTTCCCGGTATTCCCATAATTCGCCAAGTTTGAGATAAACCCAGCCTCTGGAAGGCTCAACGCGTATGATCCGCGCCGCGGGACTGGCTGCCTTTGTCGCCGTGCGTATACCGGCTTTCTTTGACAGGGATATCATTGAGCCTTCGCGAGCTTTATTGACCGAACGATTTTAAGAGCCCGGAATGCCGCATCAGTATTGCCGTTGAAGGAGATTGCAGGCTTTGTCGTGAGGACGGCCAGCAGAGCTTCGCTCTCCCACTTACAGTGGCCATCCTTTTTTAAGTGTAACTCAAAATGCTGCGTTGTCAATCGCGTGCACAGGTGCGCCAATGCGCAATCTCTCCGAAGTAATTTGCTTGAAACGCATTGGTAATCCTCGGGGCGGTGTGATTTCGGTTACATCTTCCAGCGGGGATGCCCGGTTATAGTACAACAACTTTCCAAATAGGCGTCCACAGTTTTAAAGACTGGGAAATCCGTATCCACGAATTATCCGGAGGTGTATCCAGTGAAGTTTCCAAAAACCAGAATCTGCAGGTCAGGGGGCCGTCTGTCCGCGCGCGCGGGGTTCAGGCTGGCTATATTGTTAACCCTTGCGGCGGCATGGCTTCTTCTTGCGG
>JAKAHV010000050.1 GCA_021825295.1 Nitrospirota bacterium | reverse complement strand
CGCACCCCTACGGCAAGGCCAGGAAATGCTCCAGTTGCCACGGGATGGGAGGCAGGCAGGTGTCGACATCCAGGTGGGAGTTCATGGACGACCAGGGGGCGCTGCCCTTCAAGGGGACCCACAGGATCGTCGCGGGCAAAAAAGGCCTGCGCATAGAGGGCCTGAAAAACACCACCCCCATCGTCCCCCTCAAGGGCGCGAAGCTCGCGGACTTCGCCTCCTGGCTTTACATGAGGGACATGTGGAGGGCCCCGGGGGATTTTTCGATAAAGACGGAGCCTTTAAAATACCGCAGATTGCGCGGGCTGGCCATGCAGGCGGACAAGAGGCTCTCAGTTCTGGGAAAAGATTCCGGCCGCTTCAATAAGGAAAAAATGACAAGGTTCAAGAGGCTCAAGGAATCCGTATTCCATGACCCTCAGGAATTCGAGCAATATATAAAACAGTTCAGGTAATCCGTCTTCGGGCTTAAGGCAGGAAGGATTCAATGCCCAATCTGTCGATTACTTCCGCGAGGCGTTCCTTTTTCCTGCTGCTTCCATCTCTTAAACGCGCGTTTTCCCTGTAATGGTTCAGCACCCTGTCCACAATTTCGAGAATTTCGAAATCGTCCGCAAAATCAGCGTATTTGACCCCGAACCTGACTGTGGAGCCTTCCTTGCCGCCGATGAACACCCTGAAGCCCGTGACCCCCACAGTGAGGCGGCCATGCGGGCAGGCCTCGGCGCATTTGCAGCAATCCGCGCAATTTCCGTTCAGCGCGACCATGCCATCAATTTTTTCGATGGCCTCGAACCGGCAGACGCCAAGACAGGCGGCGCAGCCGTCGGGGCACCTGTCCGCACTGACGGCTGTTTTCCCCACAGCGATGATGCCGATATCGCAGTTATGCGGTCTTGAGCATCCGTTCGAGCACCCGGCAAAGGAAATCGTCACCTTGTTGGGCATGTCCAGGTCGCCGAAGTTTTTGCTGATCATGCCGCCGATTTCCTGCACGGGCCGGATGCCCTTCGAACACCAGTCCGGGCAGGTAAAAATATTTCTGACGGATGTCCCGGCCCCGCCTGGGAATAGCCCGGCGCTGTATAGCTCTCTCAGCGCCCTGTCCACGTTCTTCTGGCCGATCTCTGGTATCTCGAGATTGTGCCTGGCTGTAAGGTGGACCTTGCCGGAGCCGTATTTTTCGACAACGGATTTAATGGTCCGCAGTTGCGCCGCCGTATAGACATTTCTGTATGGCCGCGCGGACGTCCTGAGGCTGACGGACTTGTCCCCGACAATCTCGATATCCCTGGCAAGGACGCCCTTGATGATCCCGACCTTCGGCATCTCAAGCTCGAATTTCTCATTACCCTCAGCCATATCAGTCCTCCAGCCACCCCATGCCGGCCCTTTCGATCAAATCGCCGATGCGCTCGCCCTTTTCCGCCAGCGAGCTGTACCTGTCCAGTATTTTCCCGATCAATTCCAGGGCATCCTCTTCGGAGGGGACCGTGCAGTGGAGCAGGGCCTCACGCGGCTTGACTCCGCCGTTACCTCCCACGAAGATATCAAACTCCCTGGCCTTGACCGCGATTGTCCCCGGACGGCAAATACCCGAGCAAAAACCGCATCTGACGCATTTCCGCCTGTCTATATGCACCCCTTCCCTGGTAAGGGTGATGGCGTCCGCCTGGCATCCGAGGGGCTCTTTAACGCACAGGGAACACTGTTTGCAAGGCTTTTCAGTTTTCACGATCAGTGCGCGCGCTATGACGCCGATATCGGAGGTCCTGGAACGGACGCAGGAAAAATCGCAGCCGGACAATGAGATATTGGTCTTGCCCGGCAGTGTTTTTTCGCTCAGAAGAGAATTCAGTTTTTGCGCAGCTCCCCTCATGGGGCTGACATTGTAGAGGCACCACATCGAGCAGGCGGCGACGTTCCGCAGGTATTGTCCGGTTGACCCGGCGGAAAGGCCATGGCCGGCCAGCAGCCTTTCAATGACTGGCAACTCATCGATGCCGATATGAGGGACCTCTATTGTCTGCCTGGGTGTTACGTGCGCGGCGCCGGAGCCATACTGCTCCGCAATATCGGCAATGACGCCTATTTGTCCGGCGGTGAATTCCGAGGTGTAGGGCTCTATCGACCGTATCCGGAGAGTTACCCTGCCTTTTGCGCGTCCCGTGACAATGCCGTTGCCGCTCATGTATGTACTATATGGGACTTTTCAGATTGGCGTTATGATTTAAATCATAATCCGCGCCCCTTTTGTGAAGGAAGCGGAATGCCGTTGTAAAAAAATTCCTCCCTGCTAAAATTTATGTAACCTGAAACATTTTTTCATCTGTTAAAACTGATGGTGTGTGAAGAGTGCGGATAATAAAGGCGCTTCTTTTCGCGGGGATGGCGCTGCTGGCATCGACCCTGCCTGCATGCGGCGGTGGAGGGGGAGGACAGCCTGTAGTCATCACCGGCCCCGGACTGGTTGGCATCGACGACACGTCGTCCTCCACTTCTCCTGTCCTGGCAGTCACATACACAGTCCCGCCGTCGCCCGAGGCCGTCAGCGTTACCATACTGAGCGATCTTGCATCGGACGGGGACATCGAATTCGACCCGGTCCTGAATACCTATGTGGTAACCGCGGGTCCATCGGAGGTCCTCTTCGGCGAGGACAGCTCCAATGCCGATCTGCCGGAATTCCGGGCCTTTCTGACGTTCCCGCTGGACGGCGTCACCGGGCAGCCGTCCATCCCGAGCGATGCGGCCATCGTCTCCGCGACCCTAGAGGTTTACGTTGACCAGGTGGACTTCGCTTCGACCGTCCCCACGTTCGTCGATCTGGTGCAGTATGGGTTTCGCCGCCTGTCCGCGGGGGATTTCGATGCGCCCCTTGTGAGCCACTCCTCGTATGTTGCGTTAAACTTCTATTCCGGCGACCGGGGCAACTTTGTCGATATCGACGTCACCGGCCTGATGCAGGAAGTGCAGGTCCCCCCGGCGCTTCCGGACTTCCAGGTCCGTTTCGGCTTGCAGGGCCTGGTGACGGCGCTGTCCAGGGGCGCTTCATCAAAGACCGGACGAGGCGCGGTTCCCCGGCCGGGCGCGTTTGATAAAGCCAGGCCGGAGAGGCGGACATCTTCAACGGGAAGCCTTGCGCGGGGGGAACTGCGCCGGTAAACCTGCCTGCCGGAAAAAACCTACTTGCAGCTCTTGCAGGTCGATATTCCGAACAGGGCATAGGGGGGACACCATCCCATGAGGCCCGTCGCAAGGGGGATGATCCCGAGGTACGCCCAAGGGGAATGCGGGCCGACAAAGGCCAGTGAGACAATCCCAAGCCCCGCAATAACCCTTATGACCCGTTCTGCCGAACCGATGTTCTTCTTCATTTTTTGCCTCCTGAAGTGGACTTTTACCTTATTAAATATAGCAGCCAACCGGCGCGGCTGTATGTGACAAAGTTACAAAAGGGTGGAAGGGGTTCAATGCTTAAGCAGGGCGATTTCGCCCCGGGAGAGGGCCACAATGCCCTTGCGCTCGAAATCCTTCAGCAGCCTGCTTATTACCTCCCTGGAGGTCCCCAGGTCGCCGGCTATCTTCTGGTGTGTTGACCTCAGGACGCCGTGTTCCATCTTTTCCGAAAGATATTCCCTGAGTCTTATGTCCATCCTGCCGAAGGCCACCTCTTCGACAAGGGCCATTACAGTGGCTAGCCGGCGGCTCATGATTTCAAAGAGGTAACGCCTCACATCCTCGCTTGTCTCCATCAGCCTGCGAAAATCGTCTGCCGGGACGAGCAGCATCTCGCCTTCCTTTACCGAGACCGCACTGGCCGAATATGAGGTGTTGGCGAGGACGCAGGAGGCATTCAGGATGCACGTTTCCCCGCTGCCGATCTCATAAAGGGTGATCTCCCTGCCGCCCTCCGCAGCCTTGTAGACGCGTATCTCGCCGGAGAGCACAAAGGCGATGGCCGGACAGGCGTCGCCCTCGGAGTAGATGAGCATCCCGGCGGGAAAGCGGCGAAGGACGGCCCTGGAGATGATGTCCTCAATGAGCCGCGCGGGCGCATTTTGAAGCGACTGGAATATCCCGGTGAATTCCTCGCGCGATATCCTCTTCATATGCCGGAGTCATTCCGCATTTCGCAATTATTTACTTCCGGCCGCATGGAAGTCAAGGACCGGCAGGGCAGGCGTCAATGAAGAATGATTTGTGCAGGGGAACCACGCAATAGCTCTTCTGGCACGCGCCTGTCAATTCAGACGGCGGGCGCCGGGAGAACCTGCGAGGGCCGCTTACCTTCGGGGCCCCTCCGGAGCTTCTTGCCTTTCGAATTCATGCTCCTCGAATTCAGGCCTCTCTTCCGGCTCGCGGAATTCGTTCCTTTCGAGCTCCTCCTGCTCTTCCGGCCCCTGCTCGAACTCGAACCCATAGCCATAAGGGTAATTTGGATAGGGGTAGTAATAAGGATAAGAGTAATAGGGACCGTAATAAGAAGGTCCGTAGTAATAAGAGGGATATGCCGGGGTCTCTTTCCACAGGAATATCTGCACGGCGTCAAAATAAGGAAAGGCATAGATTGTCTTGTCCAGCTTTCCCCTTCTGATTCCCTCGAATGTCCCCGCCACTGTTATGCGCCTGTTGCGGCTGTAGGTCATCGGGTCCAGGATGCCGCTGGATTTGGGCCAGAAGGCCTTGTATCTTCCAAGCCCCGGTGCCTTTTCGAAATAGCCTTTCTTGTCCACCGGCACGTAGAGGGCCTCTATTACCGTCCCCTTGTCCGTCACCGTGGTGTTGGCAATTATGCCGCCAAGGATGAAGAGCTTCCCCCTGTACCTCTCCGGATGCGCGGCAAGCTCCGTCATGGGCACGTTCCTTATGCCGCTTTCGAGCAGGTCCTCCTTTATTACCGGCCCGGCACAGGCGGCAATCATGAGGGCGGCAACGATGACGGGCGCGAATATCAGCCTTTTCATAGCCAAATTATACCCTTATGCGGCATGGAGTCAATTTTTCGGTAGTGCATCAGTTTGGCAATGCAGAGCGGGGGCAGAAGGCGGATGGGAGCATGGCTCGCATCATTCTCGGCAGCCATCCATGGCTGCCTCCGAGGCTTTTCTATCCGGACGTCCCTGTCCGGATAACGGCAAAAAAAGCCGCTCGCATGCCCCCATCCGCCTTCTGTCTTGCACGCGCTTCTCTTATACCCGTTTGTTTGGAGTCGCCGATTTTCCCTCCTGTAGTTTTTTTTAGGCAAACATGATATGATGTGCGTGGCCCCGGGAGGGCTTTTTTATGGTGAAAAAAGCTCCATATACTGTCTGAATGGCAACTCCCCCTGACAGGATTAACGGCACGATCGTCTCCAGGACCCCGCGGACAGGGGGGCCGCATGGCAACAACGATGCGGAAATAAAATATAAAGCCCTTTTCGAACAGTCCCCATATGGCATTGTGATCATTGACACGCGGGGAACGATCCTGGATTCCAATGAGACGGCGCACCGCGACCTCGGATATACGCGGGAGGAGTTCGCGAATCTTTCCATTGCCGATATCGATCCCTTCGAGTCCGCCGCCGAAACACAGGCCCGCATAGGCCGGATATTGAGCAGTGGCGGGGCCGAATTCGATGTAAAGCACAGGACAAAAGAGGGAGAGGCAAGGGATGTCCATGTCATTATAAAACCTCTTGCCTTATCCGGGCAGACCGTCCTGCACGCCATCTGGCGCGATATCACGGAACGTAAGCGGGCAGATGGCGCGATGCGGCTGCAAAGCGAGATCATCGGAAACATCTCAGAGGGCATCTATCTCGTAAGCGCAAAAGATCTCAGGATTATTTACGCCAATCCGAGGATGGAGGAGATGTTCGGCTACGCCGCTGGCGAGATGAACGGCAAACACGTATCGGTGGTCAACGCCCCGGCGGCGGGGGACCCTTCGGGGACGGCGGAGAGGATCGGTGAGGCTCTTAAAAAGACAGGCAAATGGCACGGCGAGGTGCTCAACGTCAGGAAGGACGGGACAACCTTCTGGAGCCATGCCTCCGTATCGGCGCTGCATCATCCGCAGTACGGCGAGGTCTATGTCTCTCTGCAGACGGACATCACGGCCCGCAAGCAGGCGGAGGATGCGCTTCAAAGCAGCGAGGAGCGCTTCCGGCTGGCCATGCTCGGCGCGACTGACGGCCTCTGGGACTGGAACCTGAAGACGGATGAGGTGTATTTTTCGCCGCGCTGGAAGGCCATGCTGGGCTACGCCGATGAAGAGCTTAACAATCACATTGACACATGCAAGGCGCTGATGCACCCGGACGACAGGGACTCTTGCTTTGCGTTTGTCCGGGGGTTCCTGGAGAGCCGGGCTGACAAGTTCGAGATAGAATACCGTTTGAGGCGAAAGGACGGAGAATATCTTGATATCCTTTCCCGGGCTTTCCTGGTGCGCGATTCCGGCGGCATGCCGCTGCGTCTGGTGGGCACCCATGTGGACATCACGGAACGCAAGAAGATGCAGGAGGCCTTCCGCCGGAGCGAAGAGTTCATAAGGAACATCCTCGACAACGTGGACGAGGGCTTTCTGGTGGTGGACCGCGATTTCAGCATCCTGACGGCAAACAAGGCTTACTGCGCGTGGAACAACGCCACAAGCGCCGGCATCATCGGCAGGCATTGCTATGAAGTTTCCCACAGGGCGGCGCGGCCCTGCGATGAGCGGGGAGAAGAGTGCGCGGTAAAAAGGGTGTTCGAGACCGGCCAGCCCTGCACGGCCATGCACAAACATGAAGACCCCAATGGCAAAATCATGTATGTGGAGACAAAGGCGTTTCCCCTCAGGGACTCCTCGGGCTCCGTCACGTCGGCAATCGAGACGATCCATAACATAACCGAGAGGCACCTGCTTGAAGCGGAGCAGTTGAAGAGCCAGAAGCTTGAGGCGATCGGGACCCTGGCCGGCGGCATTGCCCACGACTTCAACAACCTTCTGCAGGGCATATTCGGAAACATATCGATGGCGAAGCTGAGCCTGGACCGGGAGGAAGTTGCGCTTGCCAGGCTCGAACAGGCGGAAAAGGCCCTGAACATGTCCGTCAGCCTCGCCATCCAGCTTCTGACATTCTCCAAGGGCGGCAGTCCGGTGAAGAAGAATATCAGCCTGAAGGCAGTTATAGAAAACGCCGCGAATTTCGCCCTGAGCGGCTCCCGCTGCCATTTCGACGCCGATATCAGCCGGGACCTGTGGCATGTCGAGGCTGACGAAGGGCAGATCGGCCAGGTAATGCAGAACATTATCCTTAACGCGAATGAGGCGATGCCGGAGGGCGGCGCCGTGGCGATCTCCGCCGGGAACGTGGAGGTCCCCGTGGGAAGCAGCGCATCTCTGCCCAAAGGGGGCAAATTCGTGAAGATATCCGTCCGGGACTCGGGCATTGGCATACCCGAGCACTACCTGTCCAGGATATTCGACCCTTATTTCACGACCAAGCAGAGAGGCAGCGGACTCGGGCTGGCAACATCGTATTCCATCGTCAGGAACCACGGCGGCGTGATCGGGGCGGCCTCCAGGGCCGGCAAGGGCAGCACCTTTACCGTCTTTCTGCCTGCGGCAACGGGGCCGGCGGACGAGCAGCCCTCCCCGCGGCCGGCCGCACGTATGGCGCGCAAGGGGAATATCCTTTTCATGGACGACGAGGATATTGTGACACAGGTGGTAAAGGCGATGATCGATATCCTGGGCCATGATGTTGTCTGCGCTGCAAATGGAGAGGAGGCGATTGAAAAGTTCAAGCGGGCCAGGGACGAGGGCAGGCCATTCGATGTCGTCATCCTCGACCTGACGGTCAAGGGGGGCATGGGCGGAGAGCAGGCCCTGGGCCGGCTTCGGGAGATAGACTCCGGTATAAAGGCCATCGTGTCCAGCGGATACTCCGACAGCCCGGTGGTTTCGGATTACAGGTCTTACGGCTTTTCCGCGTTTCTGAACAAGCCTTACATGATCGAGGCCCTGAGGGACAGCCTGAACGCCCTGCTTCTCCAGTCATAATTCCCGTCCCCGCGGGCTTTTTTGCAGATACTGAATTTTTAAGCTGGGTTTTTAAACGGCAAAAAAAACAGGGCAGAGCAAGCCCTGCCCCTACCGCCAAAGTCAAAATGCCAATTAAATAGAACCGTCCCCTTTTTCCTTTTCCGGTCATTTCTACTTTGCCCAAAGTAGGACATTTCTATTTGGCCTTGACAACCGGCAGCAAGTTATTTGACTTTGGGCAAAAAAGGCGTTTATAATCAGCGGGTTTTTACGGATTGCGTATGCGGGGACTGGAGAGCGATAACGCGGGTGATGGAAACGCCATCTTGAAGGCCGCCGGTTTCCGCAATTTGGAGGCCGGCGTCCTGGATTTTTTCAGACAATCCGCGGGGGCGCTGGAGCTGTTTTTCATTTCGGCCGAAAAATTCCGCGATTTGCGCCGGCGCCCGGTAAAAACTGTCTGCTACAGGCAGATATATTTCACCGGCGTGGAGGCGCTCAGCAAAATAGCGGCCATCGCGCTTCTCATCGGCTTAGTCATAATCACCCAGGTAAGCAGGTTCGCCGGCATGGATGCCGCCCTAACAGGGAAGGTGCTTGTCTCGGTTGTGAAGGAGCTTGGCCCCCTTTTTGTCGCCGTTATCGTGATTGCCAGGAGCTGCGGCGCGGTCGCCTCCGAGCTTGGCTCGATGCGTGTAAACAGGGAGATAGACAGCCTTCTGGTGATGGGGATAGACCCGGCCGGTTATCTTATACTGCCAAGGATCGTGGGGATCACGCTGTCGGTGTTAATCCTTGCATTTTATTTCCAGGCCTTTTCCATAATCGGAGGGCTCGTCGCCTCCTCCCTGCTGGACGGCATCCCTTTTTATCAGTACCTTTCCGGGATATATGCGGAGCTTGGGTTTGGCGACGTTGGAATATCGCTTCTGAAGGGCCTGATATTCGGCCTTGTCATTTCGACAGTGTCCTGTTACCACGGGTTCAGGGTAAGGGGTTCGGCCACCGAGATACCGAAGGCCACGACCGCGGCCGTAATGCAGAGCCTCCTGCTGGTGATCGCGGCCGATGCCGTAGTAACGCTGGTCCTGTGATGGTAAGGTTCGAGGACGTGTCCAACGGGAGTTTCGAGCGGGTGAGTTTCCGCATAGGACCGGGCATGCTCTGCAAGATAATTGCCCGCTCCGAGCCCGATAAAAATGCGCTGCTGGAGACGATGCTTTCGCTGGGGAGGCTTGACGGCGGGCGGGTCCTTCTGATGGGGCGTGACATTTATGCGCTTGGGACAAAGGAATTGCTCCCGGTTTTCGGGCGGATGGGCGTGGTCCTGAAGGAAGGCAGGGTAATCAGCAATCTGAGGGTCTGGGAGAACATCACCCTGCCGGCGTGCTATCACAACGGGGCGGGGCCTTCCGAACTGGAAGCAAAAGTGGAGGGGTTCTATCTGGCCATGGGTTTTCAGAAAGGGCGGATCGGTTCGTACCTGGGGAAATCTCCGGAACTGCTTCCGGCGCGGGAAAGAAGGCTCATGGGCGTTATCAGGGCCATGCTTGCCGAGCCTGATCTGATAATATATGATTCGCCATTTGAAGATATGGACGCGGAGACGGCGGGCAGGCTTGACGAGGTTATAACCCGCTTCCACCGGGCGGGGAAGGGCCGCGCCACGGTTTTTGCCGGTTCTCATGAGGAGGCCCTCGGCCCCGCCAGGGCCGATATGGTTTTAAAACAGCAGGGGAAAGGATTTGCCAGTTAATGCCGCTCGTTGAAGAGACAGACAGGAGATTTTTAAACCTGGAAAACCGGATAGGGGTTTTCGTGGCCGGGGCCATAATCGGGGTGTTCCTGCTGGTGCTGTTCATCGGGGTCCAGCATGGACTGTTCACTGCGAAGCGTGACATCTACTTCGTGGCCGCCAGCGCCGGTCATATCGAAGAGGGACAGGCGGTCAAGCTGAGCGGGCTGCAGATAGGGAAGGTAAGCAAGATAACGCTCGAGGGCGTGGCGAAGGTGCGGGTGGACCTTTCGATAGACAAAAAATACATGAAATGGATAAAGACCGGCTCGAAGGTGAGGCTGGCCAATAAAGGCATAATGGGAGTAAGCGCCCTGGAGATCGTCCCGGGAAGCCCGGCAGCCGGACAGGTGTCCGCGGGCGGCCAGATAGGGTTCGAGCAATCGGTGGGCCTCAATGAGATGGCCGAAGAGCTTCGCGGCCAGATCGAGGCCAGCCTTTCACAGGTAAGAGGGATACTGGCATATGTTAATGACCCAAACGGGGACATAAAAAGGACATTGCATAACATGCGGGTCCTCTCGGCCGGGCTGGCCGCGACCAGGGACGACGCGGACAGGCTGCTTGCCAGGGCGGGAATGACACTGAATGCGACATCATCGGAAGTAAATTCATTCGTCGCCTCCAGCGGACGGGTGGTCAAAAATACGGACCATATGGTGAAGCGGCTGGACAAGGATTTGCCGGTCCTGCTCAAGACGGCGGAAAAGAGCATGGAAAACGTGCAGGAGGCCTCCGGGGATATCAGGAAAGCGGCCGAGGCCAATTCCGGCAAGATAGCCCCGCTTCTGGACAATGGGTTTCGCATCGAGGACGACGCCTTGAAGATAACAGGCTCCGTCAAAAAGACCTGGCCCATAAGCACGCATATCAAACAGGAAAAGGAAAAGGGCGTCAGGCAGGACAGCGATGATTAAAAAAGGCTTCTTTTTTTGCTGCATCCTGCTTCCGGCACTGGTTTCTTGCGCTTCAAGCCAGCCAAGACTTTCTGAAACCCGCCAGAGGGAGCTGGACCTGAACCGGCAGGGAAACAGCGCTTTTTCAAGAGGCGATTACAGGGACGCGCTCGAATATTTCAGAGGGGCCTCCAGGCTGGCCGTCAGCGTAGAGAATTTCGAGGGGGCGACGGTCAACATGATAGACATGGCGGCGGCGTACGGCAGGATGGGAGATATTGAAGACGCCCAGAAATGCCTGGATGCGATTTTGGACGGGAAGGACGCATACCCGCGCCGCTGCATGGCCGAAGCGGGC
The DNA here is from genome assembly GCA_021825295.1 of Nitrospirota bacterium. Classification (GTDB taxonomy): domain Bacteria; phylum Nitrospirota; class Thermodesulfovibrionia; order Thermodesulfovibrionales; family JdFR-88; genus JAJYGJ01. The sequence continues at coordinate 6,424 of JAKAHV010000050.1, read as the reverse complement.
TACGAAAGGGCCCTTTTATATCTGGACTCGGGCAATACCGGCTCCGCCTCGCCCTGGGTGGAGAAGGCCCTTTCCTATTGCGGCGATGGCTGCGAAGCCAGGGGCCGCATCCTCAACCTGAAGGCCCGGGCGGCTCTGGCCCTTAAAGATTATGCAACGGCCGCCAGGTGCGCCTGTGAGGCGCTTGCGCTCAATAGGGAAAACAGGGATTTTGAGGAGGAGGCCAATTCGCTCCGTTTCGAGGCGGAGGCCCGCGCCATGTCCGGACGGCATGTTGAGGCCATGAAACTCTACGGGCTGGCGCTCGGCCTGGACAAGGACAGCGGACTTGGCCGCAAAATGGCCTATGACCTTTTGGGGATGGGCCGGGTATCCTGCGCAATGGGGGAAAACGGCAAAGGCAGGGGTTATCTTTACAGGGCGCTCGTCATTGCCGGGGCGTTGAACGACGGGCGGACCGGCCGGAAGATATCCGCTGTTCTCAAAAAATGCGGGCAATAGCGGCTCACGGTTTTTTCGGAAGGGGGTTTTTGCGGAAGGCCGGCGCACCCGGGACGATATATCAAAGCCGGCCCTTGAGCTCAGGTTCGAGCGGCAGGTTTCTTATCCTCTTGCCGGTCGCGGCGAACACGGCGTTTGCCACGGCCGGGGCAATGGGAGGCAGCGGGGGCTCGCCGACGCCGCCCATAGTCTTCTGGTTCTTGAGGATATGGACCTCGATTTCCGGCGCATGGCTTATACGGAGTTCGCGGTAATTATAGAAATTGGAGGTAATGGTTCCGCCGTTTTTAAAATCTATCCTCTCGCCAAGCGCGGCGCTGAGCCCCATGATGATGCCGCCCGTTGCCTGTGCGGTGAGGATGGACGGGTTTACGGCAACGGGGCCGCAATCGATGGCGCAGACCACCTTGTGGACGGTGATGCTGCCTTTTTTTTCATCCACGGAAACCTCCGCCACCTGCGCAACGCGCGTCCCGAAGGAGAAATGATAGGCTATTCCCATTGCCTGTCCTTTTTTGGGCGGCTTGCCCCATCCGGCCTTCTCCGCCGCCGTTTCAATCAGCCTCATGGCCGGCAGATGCCTTTTTTTCACGAGCTGGGCCAGACGAAATTCCACAGGGTCCCTGTTTGCCGCGTGCGCCAGCTCATCCATGAAGCTCTCTATGGTAAAGCCGTTATGCGAATTTCCCACCGAACGCCAGAAGCCGATGGGGATCGGGTTTTCCAGTTTCACCCACTCCACGTGAAGGTTGGGGATTTCGTAGTCCATATCGACAATGCCGGAGACGGCGGCCGGATCTATGCCGCCTTTCATCATCTGCGGGGCGAAATGCTCGAATATGGAAGGCACGACCACTTTGTGGGACCAGGATATGAGCCTGCCGCCGGAGTCCACCGCCCCCTCGATTCTGCATGACTGGCCGGGGCGGAAGGTATCGTATTTGATGTCCTCCGGCCTGCTCCAGATAAGTTTTACCGGCGCTCCGGCCAGTTTTGATATCTGGACGGCCTCGGTCGCGTATCCGAAATCGCCGCGCCTTCCGAACCCGCCCCCGAGATATGTGGTGTGCACATGGATACGGTCCGTCTGGAGCCCGGTTATCCGGGCCGCGGACTGAAGCACGCCCGTCTGGTTTTGTGTGGGCACCCATATGTCGCACCGGTCCTGCCTGACATGGGCGGTGCAGTCCATGGGTTCCATCGTGACGTGGGCAAGATAGGGCAGCATATAGGCCGCCTCTATCCTGACGTGGGCGGCGCCGGGCAAAAAGGCCTTCGCCGCGTCTCCACGGTCAAGCGCGACTGGCCCCCGTTTGTCCAGTCCCTCAATAAAACTTTTCCTGAGTGTCTTGTTGTCCAGCTCCGGGCTTGCGCCTTTGTCCCATTTTACGTTGAGTGCCCTGATCGCCTTCCACACGTCTTCGATGCCGTCGGCGACCACCGCGATGCCGTGGGGCACCGGAAAGACCTTGACCACTCCCGGGGATTTCAGGGCGGCCTCCCTGTTGTAGGAAAGGGGCTTCGCTCCGTATGCGGGAGGGCGGGCTATGCCGGCATAGAGCATCCCCGGCACGGATATGTCCATGCCGAAGACGGCCGCGCCGTTTACCTTGTCCGGTATGTCAAGGCGGGCCAGGGGCCGGCCGATGAACGTGAACTGGCTTGTTTTTTTTAGCGCGGGTTTTTGGGGGACGGGAAGGGCCGAGGCCTTTTTGACAAGCTCTCCGTAGGTAAGGACGCGTCCCGTCTTTGCCTGTCTTACCGTCCCGGAGACGGCCTCGCATTCGCCCTCCGGGACAGACCATGTCCTGGCCGCGGCGCTAATGAGCATCGTCCTTGCGGCCGCGCCGGCCATGCGGAAAGGTTTATACATGTCCTTTACGCTTGAGCTGCCGCCCGTAAGCTGCAGTCCCATTACCGGGTCCCTGTACTCAGGCCCGGCCGGGGCTTCCACGAAGCTTACCAGGCGCCAGTTGGCATCCAGCTCGTCCGCCGCTGTCATCGGAAGGGCGGTGGAAACGCCCTGTCCCATTTCGGATTTGTTTATGATGATCGTTACCCTTCCGTCCTCCGCGATGCTGATCCAGAGGTTCGGATGGAAACGGCTGTCCGCCTCCGCTTCTTCCGCCTTGAGTATCCGGTATCCGTTGGGGGTTATTGTGAGGGCGATGGCGAAACCCGCCCCGGCCAGGGAATATTTTATGAACTCACGGCGCGTTAACCCTTTCATTTTCATCGCATCCGCCTTGAGGCCCGAAGGATCGCCCTTTTTATATACGGATACGTGCCGCACCTGCAGAGGTTGCCGTTCATTGCCTTCACGATATCCGCCTCCGTGGGGGCCGGATTGGATGCAAGCAGGGCCGTGGCCTGCATGATCTGGCCCGGCTGGCAATAACCGCACTGCGGTACCTGCTCCGCGATCCAGGCCTGTTTTACCGGATGGTCCTTGGGTATACCCTCGATTGTGACGATTTCCTTGCCCAGTACGGAAGAAACGGGGGTCACGCAGGAGCGAACGGCCCGGCCGTTTACATGGACAGTGCACGCGCCGCACTGCGCCATCCCGCAGCCGAATTTCGTGCCCGTCAGGCCCAGTTTCTCCCTGATGACCCACAGAAGCATCCTGCCGGGAGGGACGTCAACCCTGTATGTTTTCCCGTTGACTTTGAGAGAGATCATCAGGCCCTCCCTGAGGATAATCCGCCGGAGACGATAGTCGTCTGGAAATTCCGCGGTTTTTTGCCCGGACCGGGGATGAAAATGCCGGCCTTTAGAACCTATCTCAAAATCGCTTCCGGCTGCAAGAGGCCGAAATCGTGGCATACGGCGTCATACAGGGGAAATCGTCCTCAATGCAGCGCTGCTGCGCCTCCGGGCGATTTCCCCTTTCCTCCTTGTCTGCCGCGATTTCTTCTCTCTTTCGCTTCAAAATCAATTTTGAGATAGGTTCTAGGCAGATTCTATTATTATTTTTTGAAATTGCAAGGGAAGGTTTTCCGGGGGAGGGGGCCTGCGTCAGATTTGTGGTATCAGACTGTTCCTGGAGTGAAGCGAAGAGCGGACGGATCACGGCGGGCCGCATCTTAACAATGGCCTGATATTCGCCCTTAGCGGCAATTTAAATCCCGCCCTGGCGGGACCTCTGTTTACGCCCGGAACCGCGCGCTGAACGGAAGGAACAGTCTGATACTCCGCCTTGCCCCGAAATCCGACGAAAAGGCCCTGCTGTCATGGGGCGGCGCGGTGAAGCATCTCTTTCAGTACGTCCCCCAGCCTCTTTATCCCGGTGCGGATCGTCTCTTCATCCACGCTGGAGTAATTCAGCCTGAGCGTATTTACGTCTTTCCTGTTTACGTAGAAAGGGTCTCCGGGGACAAAGGCCACCTTTCGGACGATTGCCCTTTTGAAGACCTCCATCGCGGACAGGCCACCGGGCAGGGCGATCCAGAGAAACATCCCGCCTTCTGGCCGCGTGTACGTCACCTCTTCGGGGAAATGCTCTTCAATCGCCGATACCATCGCGTCCCTCTGCCTGCCATAAGCCGTTCTGATCTTTTCAATGTGCGCGTCGATATCATTGTCCTTGAGATACTGGAAAATGACCCTCTGTCCAAAATAATTGGTATGGAGGTCCGATGCCTGTTTGGCGATCACAAGTTTTTCCATGATTTCATCGCCGGCAACGAGCCATCCGATCCGGAAGGATGGGGCGACGATCTTTGAAAAAGAACCAAGCAGCACGGTCTTATGAGGAAGGAGCTGCCGGAACGAGGGCTTGCCGGCGCCCATGAACCGTAGCTCCCCGTACGGGTCGTCTTCGATGAGCAAGGTGTCCTTTCCCTGAATAAGCGCGGCGATTTCCCTGCGGTTTTCCAGGCAGTAGCTTATTCCGGAGGGGTTTTGGAAATTGGGCACGCAGTAGAACAATTTTACCCTGGATCCGGAGAGCGCCCTTTGCAGCGCTCCGGTATCGGCCCCTGCCATGTCAACCGGCACCGGGTGAAAGCGGGTCTTGTAAACGGAAAACGCCTGGATGGCCCCAAGGTATCCCGGCTCCTCGATTGCCACTTCATCTTCCTCATTGAGAAAGGTCTTTCCGAGGAGGTCAAGCCCCTGTTGCGATCCTGATGTGATCAGGATATTGTCCGGGTGGACGTCGATGTTTTTTGTTGCCTTGTATCTGGCGGCGATCCATTCCCGCAGCGCGGGATATCCCTCGGAGGAGCTGTACTGCAGTATGTCCCGCCCGGATTCGGCAAAGAGCCTGCCGGTTGCCGCGCTTAACTCCTCTACGGGGAAGAGGTCCCGGTTCGGCATCCCCCCGGCAAAGGAGATGATCGAATCGTCCAGCGTTACCTTCAGGATATCCCTTATAAAAGACCTGGGCACATCCGATATCCTGTCAGAAAATATGTTACCCATGTTTTTCTTCTCTCAGGCCGGTATTTATCCCGGTCCTGTATTTTACCCCAAAACAGGCTTTCCCGTTTTTTTTATGTGATTTTGAGACAGGTTCCGGCGTATGTCCCGGAATTCGCGTTAAAAATGGACGGCGAGCGTATTCTCCTGCGTACCGCAGGACTCTGGTCCCCTTGCCACAGGGAATATCCATTCCAAAGCCATCGCCCATGTACCTGCCTGTCCTATTCATTCGGTCAGGCCGTTCCGGGCGTAAGCCGATAGGTGTCAAGACCGCCTGAAGAAACGATTGCAACCATTTGTTTTAACGCGTCATCTCTCGTCCGTCGGCATTCTGCCTCATTCATGAGGACAGGCAGGTATGGGCTACCCTTGTGCCCCGCAGCATGTAGGATATCGGGCATGAGCGGGATGGCAGAATTATTTTAAGTTAGGCTCTTCAGATTCCTGTGGGTAGATCACTGAGATTTCCGGGAGTATAAGGCTGATACCTGCCTGGTCCTTGAGAGAGAGAGCAGGCGGACGGATCACGACGCGCCGCATCCTGCCAATCTTTCGCCATTCGCCCTCGAAGACGATCTAAATCCCGCCGTCTGGATACGTCCGGAACCGCGCGACCGAACCAAAGGGCCTGGCAGGTATCAGCAAGCGCGAAATATACAAATTATTTTTAAGACTGCTGATCCCACACAAAAGCCTGAAGAGCCTTAAGTTATTTTTGAGGAGCCATTTCGAGATAGGTTCTAGAGAAATTCGAAAAACCTGGCGACCCTTCTGACGTGGAACCTGTCCGGTTCGGCAAAAAACGTAATGTCGGCGTAGCCTTTGTATGCCTTGGCCGAATGTCTTGCGCCTTCAGGTATGAAATACCTCTCGCCTTTTCTGTAAGTGCGCCTCTTGCCTTCGACGACCAGGTCGATTTTGCCTTCAAGGATGATGCCGAACTGGGCGCCGTGGGCATGTTCCGCCAGTTCGGCGTCCTCCCGGAATTGCATGAACAATATCTGGTGGTCGCCCGACTGCGACAAATATGCAATAAGCCCTCTGACCGGGATATCGGCCTTCGGAAGGTCTCTTACAGGCTGCGGGAATACCTCTTCCATTTCATCTGCCTCCTTCTTTCCCCTTATGGACCTAATTGACACGCAATCTCCATTGTCACGGGGCCTTTTCCGCTTCCCCGAGGTCGAACATGTCCATGTATTCCTCGTATGTGCGCCCTATGAATGCCACCTCTGCCAGCTCCATATTCCACCCTCTTCGTAATTTTTTAAATCTTTTTTATAAAATAAAAAGGCTCTACCGGGTTTTCTGTGGGTATTCCCCCTCCCTTGAGGGGAGGGGATAAAGGGGAGGGTGTTCTAAACATGCTCCCCAATCAGTCTGTCAGTCATTATTAAGCACCCTCTCCCTGCCTCTCCCCTTGTATGATAGGAGACGGAGTGTTTATACGAGAGGAAACTTGCTATGAACTTAATTAAGGGTGTGGCAGACCGTTCTC
>JAKAHV010000014.1 GCA_021825295.1 Nitrospirota bacterium | reverse complement strand
GCCAAGAAAAAATCGTCCTCAACGCAACGCTGTTGCGCCTCCGGGCGATTTTTCCTTTTCTCCTTGTCTGCCACGATTTCCTCTCTCTTTCGCTTCGGAATCGATTTTGAGATAGGTTCTAGTGTAGTGCGTTTTAAATTCCTTTACATAACAGCTTCGAGCAAGTTTAGCAAACCGTAATGCTGCGTTCATTAAATTTTCAATACCCCGCAGTCTCTGCTGCGGGGTTTCCCTATAGCTCCCTCCCCCGTTGAGGGGGGAGGTTAGGAGAGGGGGTTCTATGCTTCTGCAGCCGGTTCAGTATGTTGACCGCCGTCCAGCTCGATTACAATCTTCTTTTCAAGGCATACAAAATCAACGATATATTTCCCCATCGGGTGCTGACGTCTGAATTTTAAACCATCCATGCGCTTTGCCCGTAAATGACGCCATTATAATCGCTCAGCATCCGTGGCTGTCTGTTCCCGGAGGAAAACACATCTGCCTGTTCCCCGCCTTGCCCCGCAAATCTGACGCAGGCCCCTGGCTGTTTGCCGGTGGGTGGGGGTTAGGAACTTTGTGCTATTATTAATTTCACTGCAATGAGTGTTCTTGATTCCATAGGCGGCACACCGCTGGTCCTGATAGAAAATCTGAACCCGAACAGGAAGGTGAAACTCTTCGCCAAGCTGGAGGGGGCAAACCCGGGCGGCTCGGTGAAGGACAGGATCGCCCTTTACATGATACGGACCGCGGAGGCGGAAGGCCGGCTCCGGAAGGGCAGGACGATACTTGAGGCCACAAGCGGCAACACCGGCATCGGGCTTGCCATGGTAGGGGCGGCAAGGGGTTACAAGGTGAAGCTCGTGATGCCCGCCTGCGTGAGCATGGAGCGCAGGAGGACGCTTGAGGCGCTGGGCGCGGAGCTTGTCATCAGCCCGCCGGAGGAAGGGACGGACGGCGCCATCAGGCTTTCAAGGAAGATAATGGCCGAATCCCCCGATACATACTTCATGCCGGACCAGTTCAACAACAGGGCGAACATCCTGGCCCATTACGAGACCACCGGCAGGGAGATCATAGAGCAGACCGGCGGGGACGTCACGCATTTCGTGGCCGGCATGGGCACTACGGGCACGGTCATGGGCGCGGGCAGGCGGTTAAAGGAGTTCAGGGGCGATATAAAGGTCATCGGGGTCGAGCCCCGTCTGGGCCACAGGATACAGGGGCTTAAAAACATGACCGAATCCATCGTGCCGGGCATTTACGACCCCAGGGCCCTGGATGAAAAGATCAACGTCAGCGACGATGACGCATTCGCCGCATCGAGGCGCCTGGCCCTTGAGGAGGGGCTTTTCGTGGGCATGTCCAGCGGTGCGGCCTTCTTCGCGGCCCTCGGCCTCGCGCGGCGCATCGATGAGGGAACGGTCGTCGTGATACTGCCGGACAGGGGAGACCGCTACCTTTCGACCTCGCTTTTCGCAAGCGTCTGCGCCAAGTGCCCGCCGTAGGCCCGGGGCTCTAGAACCTATCTCAAAATTGCTTCTGGCTGTAAGAGGATGAAATCGCGGCATACGGCGCCATACAGGGGAAATCGTCCTCAATCCCGCCTTGGCGGGACTGCTGCGCCTCCGGGCGATTTCCCCTTTCTTCCTTGTCTGCCACGGTTTCCTCACTCTTTCGCTTCAAAATCAATTTTGAGATAGGTTCTGAAATCCCCCCCGCTTTAACTCCTTTTAATCTTCAGGTATTCGTACAGCCCGCTTAGGCTGGCCGTTGCGATAGACAGAAACCATGCAAATGAAAGCGCCGTGGCCGTCCGCGGGGCGACCCCCACGGAGCCAAAAAGCAGCACGAAGGACGCCTCCCTTATTCCCAGCCCGGATATGGAGACCGGGACCGCGGAGAATGTGGTTATGAGCGGCACGAATATGAAGAAAAGCGGGAGGGAAACATCAATACCCAGCCCCCTTGAGAGCGTGTAAACCGCCGCCACCGCCAGGGCCTGGACGCAAAACGACAGGAGCACCCCTTTAATGATGCTTCCGCGGCCGTAGATGTCGAAATACCCGTAGAAATCCGAGATCAGCTTTATCCTTTTCCCGAGCCGCAGCTTGAAAAAAACCAGGCTGAAGACCAGAAACGCAAGCAGCAGGACTGGAAGCAGCCATGCAAGCCCCATATGGTCTCCGGCAAAAAAACGCCGGCCGGCCACCGGAAGCGCGACCGCCCTGAGGTAGGGTAGCCCGAAGGGGTATGCGAGAGCGGCCAAAATCAGCAGGGCGGTAAAACCGAGATATCTGTCCATGAAGATCGAGGCCATCGCCTCCGCCATTTTGCCGGTTTTTTTGTAGAGATAATAGCCCTTGAACGCGTCTCCGCCGGCCAGCCCCGGCAGAAACGTGCTGAAAAAGCTCCCGAGCAGATAGAGGGAGAAGAACCTGCGAAGCGGCAGCCCGGGGCTGACAAACAGACGCCACCTCATCGAGGAGACAAAGGTCCCCGCGAAGTAGAGCGCGACGGCGGCAAGAAACAGCGCCGGGTTAATCCCCCTTATAGCGTCAAGGACGTTTTTCACCCCGGCCCGGTGCAGCACCAGGTAGAGCAGAGCGCCGCTTACGGAGAATTTCAGGATCAGCAGAAGGGTCTTTTTAACGGCGCCAGACAGTGTTGCGGTCTTCTTGCCCATGACGCCGCCGGCGCCGCTACTCGTCCTGGCCAATTACTTTCTTCAGCGCGTAGATGGGTTTTTTCTGGCTTTCGTGGTAGGTCCGCACGATCATCTCGCCAAGAAGCCCCATGCCTATGAGCTGCACGCCTATGATTATAAGCAGCACGCCCAGAAGAAGAAGCGGCCTTCCCCCGATGGGCCTGCCAAGCAGCAGCTTCTGGGCCGCAAGATAAAGCGAGATGCAAATGCCCACCGCGGTGCTCGCGAGGCCCATGGGGCCGAAAAACTGTATCGGCTTTGTGGAAAAGCTCTGGAGGAATTTTACCGTTATCAGGTCCAGGAAGACTTTTACCGTCCTGGATATGCCCACCTTGGATTTTCCCCAGACCCTCGGGTGGTGGGTGGTCTCGACCTCCGCCACCTTCACCCCGTACCAGTTTGCCACGGCCGGGATGAAGCGGTGCATCTCCCCGTAGAGTTTCAGGTTCTTCACCACCTCCTGCCTGTAGGCCTTCAGCGAGCAGCCGTAATCGTGGAGCCTCACCCCCGTCACCTTGCCTATGAGCCAGTTTGCCATCATGGAGGGGAGTTTCCTGTTTATGAAGGGGTCTTTTCTGTTCTTCCTCCAGCCGCTTACGAGGTCGTAGTCCCCGTCTTTGACCATCCCGTAGAGCTTCGGTATGTCGACGGGGTCGTTCTGCAGGTCCCCGTCCATCGTGACGATCACTTCGCCCCGCGCGTGGTCGAAGCCGGCGGAGAAGGCCGCAGTCTGCCCGAAGTTGCGTCTGAACTCAAGCACCCTCAGGCTCGGGTCTGAGGCAAGCCCTTCGACCGCCTTGGCCGTGCCGTCCGTGCTGCCGTCATCGACGAAGATTATCTCGTATTTCACCCCCATGCCATCAAGCACGGGCTTCAGCGCGTCGTACAGGGGCCGGATGTTCTCCAGCTCGTTATATACCGGGATTATGACGGAGAGGTCCTTTTTCACTTTCTTTCAAAACCCGTTTGCCGGTTCTTCCTTCATGCCCTTAAACCCGTAGCAGGTGAATATTGTAAAGACGGAGAGCCTTTTGCCCTTCTCGGTTTCTATGAGCGTCTTTTTCCGGTAACTTTCAAAAGCCTCTTTGACCGCATCGGGCATGCCCGAATCCCCTATTGTAACAAAAACGGCATTCTCGTGTTTTATCCTTCCAAACCTCTCGAAGCCCGGCCAGAGGTCGTACTGGTTCATACGGCTGCCCAGGTTGGCGCAGTAAGTGACCGGGTTGCCCTTCAGGTAGAAGGCAAGCTCGGAGCTGGCCCCGTAGTAATCGGAGAAGACGAAATAGGGCGCGGGAGGCGCGTCTTTCTCCACTTCCGCAGCGAGCTGTTTCCATCCCCTCAGCCTCGCGGAGGGATCGAGCCTGGGCGGAAGTTTTATGATGGAGGGGTAAAAGGAGACGGCGGTCACGAAGGCGGCGATAGCCACGGCTGCCGACGCCAGCAGCTTGCCGCCGGGCCTTCGTCCGGGGGCGAGCCGCTGCACAAGGAAATAGCTTGCCGCGATAATGCCGGTTATATAGCCGGACATGGCCCAGTTTGCCTGCACCTTCCCCTGGATGCTTTTCAGGAGGAAAAAAACGAGCGTGGGCGCCGCGAACCAGAAGCAGAAACGGCCTGCTTTGGTGTTGTTGGCAAGCGTCCTGTATTTAATGAGCGCATATATCATCAGCACGAAAAGCACCGGGGTGATGACGCCAAGCTGCGAGCCCAGAAACTGCAAGAGGCTCCCCGGCAGGACCCTGAAGCCGGCCTGCAGGTCCGCGTGGCCCGCCTCGTGCCTGAAATTCACCCAGTTGTGGTTGTAGTTCCAGTAGAGAAGGGGCAGAAGGATGACCATGCAGGCCAAAAGCCCAAGATAGGGGCGGATTGAAAGGAGCTTCCGCCTTTCCTCTTTCGACGTGACTAGGTAGAGGAACGCCGACAGGATGAAAAAAGACATCGTGAGCTTCGTGAGCATGCCCACCCCGACGGCAACTCCCAGCAGCACCCAGTCGGCAGTCTTTTCCGTTCTGAGGACTTTCATGAACAGGTAGAGGCTCAGTATCCACATGAAGGTGGACGGGGCGTCTATGGTCATGATGACGCCGAAGGCCGAAAACAGCGGCACTACCTGAAAGAGGGCGGCCGAGCAGATGCCGGTTTCCTCGCTGAAGAGCTCCTTGCCGATCTTGTAGAGCAGCAGGCTCCCGAGCAGATAGAGGACGGGGGCGAAAAACCTCACGCCGAACTCCGTATTGCCAAAAAGCGATGTGCCTGCCCTGATCAGGTAGGCGATGACCGGGCCCTTGGAATAATAGCCGTAGCTGAGCCGCCTGGACCATTCCCAGTAATGCGCCTCGTCCGGGTCCAGGTTCAGGTTGCCGTACCAGATGTAATAGAAACGAAAGAGCGTCATCGCCGCAAGGAATATGGTCAGGGCGCCCCTGAGCCGCCCCTGCCTGAACGCCAGCGAGAAAAAGGCCGTGATAAGCGAGCCCACGGCAATACCCAGAACTGCCCCGGCCGCCACATCCGAGGGGTAATGCACCCCCATGTAGACCCTGGAGAGGGCGGTAAGCAGCCCGGCCACTGGCAGCAGGTATTTTACTTTCACCTTTCTCCCGGAATAAAGCCATACGGGCGTCAGCACGGCGAAGATGTTGCCGGCGTGGTTTGATGGCATGGAGTACGAGTCCGTGCAGCCGGCAAGAAGCCTTACCCCGGCCAGCACATGGCAGGGCCGGACCCTTTCGAAGACCCCCTTCAGCATGTTTCCGCTCCAGTCCGCCATGCCGAGAGAGGCTATGGCCGCCAGGAAAACAAATGGTATAAGCCGCTTTTCCTTCATGAGGAGCAGGACAATGATTGGGACCAGATAGATGTAGGGGGAGGCCGCGAAGAGGTAGACGGCGTCCATGGTCCCGCTGAAATGTCCGTTTACCAGGCGGAAAAGAAATACGTCAATTGGGTTCGGATTCACCTATGATCATCCTGACCAGGTCTCTCATGTCATTGATGCGGAACGGCTTTTGAATGAAGGGAAGCACGCCTTCCCTGGCCTGGCTGCCGCTTATGTAGAGGAATTTCACGTCCGGGCACCTGGCCACGGCCCCGGCCACCAGCTCCTCCACGGAGGAGCCCGGCAGATGGAGGTCCATAATGACCAGGCTGAAATCGCCGGCCGAGAGGGCCTCCAGGCAGGAGTTGCCGTCGCGCACGGCCGTGATATCATAGCCGACCTTGCTTAAGGCGCGGTCTATGGCGGTAAGAATCACTGGCTCATCGTCAACGACAAGGATTTTCTTTCGCATGCCGAACTGTTAATAATTTAGCACGAAAGGGTATATTATTTGAATGCAGGCTGCGGACTGGCTGATAGTAGGGGCATATATGGCGGCCACCCTTGTGATCGGGCTGTATTTCACCCGCCGTGCCTCATCCGGGCTTGGGGAGTTTTTCCTGTCGGGCAGGAACCTGCCTTGGTGGCTGGCCGGCACCTCGATGGCCGCCGCCTCCTTCTCCTCGGACACCCCCCTCTACGTGACCGGGCTTGTAAGGGAGCACGGGATTTACGAGAACTGGCAGTGGTGGTGCTTCATCTTCAGCGGGATGCTCTCCGTCTTCTTCTTCGCGAGGCTCTGGAGGAGACTGGGGGTGGTGACGGACGTCGAGCTGATAAAACTCCGGTACTCCGGCAGGGAGGCCTCGATCCTGCGCGGCTTCAAGGCGCTTTATTTCTCCTTCGCCATACACACCATCATAAAGGCCCAGGTCATACTGGCCATGTCGAAGATAATGGACACGGTGCTTGGCTGGGGCAAGTGGGAGAGCATCGTGATCTCAAGCGGTGTGACGATCCTCTACACCATGCTGTCGGGCTACTGGGGTGTGGTGCTGACCGATTTCTTCCAGTTCGCCATAGCCATGACGGGCGCGGTCGTGCTTGCCGTGGCCGCCGACGGCAAGGCCGGAGGGCTTTCCCACATAAAGGCCGTTTTGCCGGCCCGAGTGATGGATTTCTTCCCGGGGGCCGGAAGCGCGGCGTTCATGGCGTTTCTGGGGTATATCTCGCTCAGCTGGTGGTCAAAATATTCTTCCGACGGGGGCGGGATCATAGTGCAGCGCATGGCCTCCTCCAGGGACGAGAGGCAGAGCTTTTTTGCGACGCTCTACTTCAACGTGGCCACCTTCGCCCTGAGGACCTGGCCGTGGGTGATCGCGGCCCTTGCCAGCATGGTGCTGTACCCGGCCTTCTCCGACAACGAGGCCGTCTATCCCAGGATGATGATGGACCTTCTGCCCGAGGGCCTCAGGGGCCTCATGCTCGCCTCCTTCTTCGCCGCCTTCATGTCCAGCCTCGGCACCTACCTGAACCTCTCATCAGCGTATTTTGTGAACGATTTCTACAAGCCGTTCATAAAGCCCGGCGCGGATGACAGGCATTACATAAAGGTGGCAAGGATCATCGTGCTGGTGCTCTCGGCGGTCACCGCGGTCATTACCGCCAACGTCTCCTCGATAATCGGGGTCTTCAAGTTCCTGATCGCCTTCGGCTCCGGCACGGGGCTGGTTTACATAATGAGATGGTTCTGGTGGAGGATCAACGCCTGGAGCGAGATATCGGCCGTGGTGGCGTCCAGCCTGTCCACGGCCGTAGTTTATTCGAGCAGGGCATTCGGCCATACGCCGTACTATTTGAGGCTTTCGATGATAATAGGGTTCTCCACGGTCGTATGGGTCCTGGTTACCCTGCTGACCAAGCCCGTGGCCATGGAGAAACTGAGAGAGTTTTACATGAGGGCGAACCCCGGCGGCCCCGGCTGGGGGCCGGTGAAGGCCGGGCTTTATCACACGGGACCGGGTGTTTTTTCCGGCGCATTCGCGCAGTGGGTCTATGGGTGCGTTTTCCTTGTGGGCCTCACGCTGGGGCTTGGGAAAGTGGTGCTCGGTTTTTATCTGCCCGGTTTCCTGTGGCTTGCCGCCGCCTTTGCCGCGGGTTTGCGGCTCCTGAGAGAGGTCTCGTTTGCTTAAGATAAGCCAGATGGGCTGGACAACGCTTTTGGGGTTCGCGGCCGGCACGCTGACCACGCTGGCCTACCTGCCCCAGGTCGTAAAGACATGGAGATCAAAATCCACCCGCGACATCTCAGCCGGCATGTTCGTCACCCTCTGCTCAGGGCTCTTTCTCTGGGTGCTGTACGGCATCTCCATAAGCTCCGCGCCCATCGTCGTGACCAACATCGTCTCTTTTGTCCTGGGGACGATAATAGTTGTCTTCAAGATAAAAAACGGATAACCCGCCCGTCCGCCCCATCTGCCCCGAAGGGATTTTGATGACCGCGGAAGTTGTTTTTTTAATTAACTGGGCTATGATTTAAGAATAGGGGTGCTTTAAAAAAAACCGGCTGGAGGGGGCGGTGAAAGGCACGGAAATGGCCCTGGAGGCGCGAAAGGCGCTGCGGGACCTTGATTCTATGATCGAGACGGAGCCGGCCCTGTTTATCGACCGGGGAGGCAGGCACTGGTGCAACGGGAAAGCCCTGGCATTCCTGGATGAAAAAAAGATCGGCCCGGATGAGCTGGCCGAATGGGTCATCGCCGCCGGGGGCTACCTTCGGCAGCTCCTTTACCGGAGCATCCGGCTGGAGGTCATGGGGCTGCCCGGCGGGTTTCTGGTGCTTCTGAAGGCCATGCCTAAGACCGCGCCGGACCCGTCCCTGACGGAAAGGGAGAGGCAGGTCCTTCTGATGCTTGTAAGGGGGCTTTCAAACAAGGAGATCGCCCGGGACCTCAGGGTAAGCCCCGGCACCGTCAACAGCCACCTGGACAACATTTACAGGAAGTTCGGCTGCTCCGGCAGGCTGCATGCCTGCCTCATGGCCCTTAACTACGGTTTGGCCCACCGGCCCCCGAGAAGGGCCCCCATCCGGCAGCCCTCCCAATAACAAACCTGAAAAAACGTGCCTGTCAGGCCTCTCTCATCCCGTCCGCTCCCCTGGTGAGAGGAGCGTAACGGGAGTGAGGATGACCAGGAGGGAGTTTTTTCTAAAATACTTGACAAAAATAGTAAGGTATTATAAAAAAGATTATGCTGAAACTGTCGACGAAGGGGCAATACGGCGTAAGGGCGATGTTCGAGATATCCAGGGGTTACCCGGAGCATCCGGTCGCCATCCGGGAGATAGCCGAAAGGCAGGACGTCTCCGTGGCCTATCTGGAACAGATATTAAACACCCTGAGGAAGGCCGGCCTGATAACGAGCGTGCGCGGCCCGGGGGGCGGCTACCTGCTTTCGCGCTCTCCCCAGGCGATAAGCATCGGGGAGATACTGAGGAGCCTGGACGGCCCGGTTGCGCTGACGGCCTGTCAGGACCCCCTTGCCGGGTGTGTCCGGGCCGACGGGTGTGTGACCTCCCTTTTGTGGAAGGCCCTCGGGGAAAAGATAGAGGGCTTTCTCGACCAGATGACGCTGCACGATCTCCTGGCGGGCAAGAAATTCGGCAGCGAGAGGGCAGTGGGCGCGTGAACATAAAATTTGTGGAAGGGATAAAGGCCGATGTCACGGCCGATATCGTCTACATGATGTGCCCCATGCACCTGCTGAAGCTGGAGGAGATGATGAAGACGCTTGAGCCGGGGCAGATACTGGAGATAATGACCGATTACGACGGGGCGCTGGAGGACATACCCCAATGGTGCCTGGAGACGGGCAATGAATTTCTGGGAATAGAGGAAAATCCGGATTACTATAAATTTTTCATCAGGAAAGGAAGATAGGCAAATGGGCACGCGGTATTTCGACTATATGGCCACCAACCCGTTGAGGCCTGAGGCCCTTGAGGCGATGATGCCTTTTTTCAAGGAGAATTTCGGCAATCCCCTGAGCCTCTACGAGCTGGGCCAGAGCGCAAAAAAGGCGCTTGAGGAGGCCAGGTGGAAGGTGGCCGGTCTCATAAACGCGAGGCCGCCGGAGATAACCTTCACCGCCGGCGGGGCGGAGGCCAATAACTTCGCGATCAAGGGGCTCGCGGCCGCTCACACGAAAAAGGGCAGGCACATAGTGGTCTCAAGGATGGACCACCACTCGGTCCTGAACCCGGCCCGCGCCCTCGAGAAGGAGGGTTTCGCGGTCACCTACCTGCCGGTTGACAAATATGGCATGGTCGACCCCGGCGAGCTAGAAAAAGCGGTTACGGACGAGACATCGCTTGTATCAATAATCCATGCCAGCCCCGAAGTCGGCACGGTCGAGCCGATTGCGGAGCTTTCCCGGATAGCGAAAAAGAAGGGGGCGCTCTTCCATACGGATGCGGTCGCAAGCGCCGGCTACCTTCCGATAGACGTGGACGCCCTTGGGGTTGATGCCCTCAGCCTGTCGGCCCACGAGTTTTACGGCCCGAAGGGGGCGGGCGCGCTTTATCTGAGAAGCGGCACAAGGATAATACCGCTTATATACGGCGGCATCCAGGAAAACGGCCGGAGGGCCGGCACCGAAAACGTCCCGGCCATGGTCGGGATGGGCAGGGCCGCGGAGCTAACGAGGCAGGAGCTGCCCCAGAGGGCGCAGAAACTTTCCTCCCTCAGGGACAGGCTCATAGGCGGAGCGCTTGAAAAGATCAAGAACATACATCTTACCGGACATCCGTCAAGCAGACTCCCCGGGCACGCGAGCTTTTGCGTGGAGTTCATTGAGGGCGAGGCGATGCTGCTGATGCTCCAAGCGAAGGGGATCTATGTCGCAAGCGGCTCTGCCTGTTCCTCGAAGGCCCTGAAGGCGTCCCCGGTGCTGCTGTCCATGGGGATTTCGGCGCAGCTTGCGCAGGGCTCGATCGTATTTTCCCTGGGCATGGAAAACACCGGGGAGGACATAGATTACGCCGTCGAGCAGTTCCCGGCTGTTGTGAGCAGATTGAGGGAAATATCGCCCTATGCCGGCGGCTGGGGCGGAATAAAGGAGGCCGATTCATGTATTCCGAAAAACTGATGGACCATTTCACAAATCCGCGCAACGTGGGGGAGATACAGGACGCCGACGGAGTGGGAGAGGAGGGCAACCCCACATGCGGTGATGTGATGAAGATCACCATCAAGGTGAAAGACGGCAGGATAGAGGACGCAAAGTTCAGGACTTTCGGCTGCGGCGCGGCAATCGCCGTCTCAAGCATGGTGACCGAGATGGTCAAGGGAAAGACGCTCGAAGAGGCGATGACAATAACGAAGGAGGCTGTGGCCGACGCCCTGGGCGGCCTGCCCCCCCAGAAGATGCACTGCTCAAACCTGGGGGCCGACGCACTGAGGCTTGCCATAGAGGATTACAGGAAAAAACAGAAGCAGGCCTGAAGCCGCCGGAAAGCGCAAAAAGCCTTGTCCGCTGATACGTTACCGTTCATAGGCTCCGTCCTGGACCAAATTGACAGGTCCCTGGGTCTTTGATACCATAAAGAGCCATGGCTGACAAGGCTTTTATTATCCGGGAGGCCCAGAAATATCTCGCCAAAGGACAGATTGACAAGGCCATAGCCGAGTGGGAGAGCCTCCTGGCCTCCTCCCCGGACGCCAACAGTTACAACACCGCCGGCGACCTCTACCTGAGGAAAAACGACCGGACAAGCGCGGTCGAGAAATTCCACCGCGCGGCCGAGATATTCAGGAAAGAGGGTTTTTCCCTTAAGGCCCTTGCCATCTACAAGAAGATATTGAACATAGCCCCCTCGGACGCCAGATCCCTCCTTGCCCTGGGTGAGCTCTCCGAGGAGAAAAACATATCCGCGGACGCCGTGAAATATTACATGACCGCGGCGGACATCTTCCTGAGGGAAGGCCGCAAGGACGAGGCCGTATTCGCCTACTCAAAAATCAGCGGGCTTCAGCCGGACGACCTTGTCCTTAGAAAAAGGCTCGCAGAGATATTCTCGAAAGAGGGTTTCGTGGAGGAAACCTCCCAGGAGTACGTGGAGATCGCCCGCCTGCTGGAGAGCAGCGGAGAGGCGGGCGAGGCCATTGGATATCTTGAGAGGGCCGTTGAGATAAAGCCGGGCAACAGGGCGGCCCTTACCGCGATAGCTTCCCTCTACGAAAGGCTTGGCGACCGGGGCAGGGCGATCGAGAACCTGAAGCTGGCCATCGCCCGCACGGGCAAAAGCGATGTCTTTCTTCTCTGGCTTGCAAAACTCTGCCTTGAAAACGGCAATATCGAGGAGGCCAGGCAGAGCGCGCGGGAGCTTTTGCAGCTGGACCCTGAAAACCTGGCGGCCAGCCAGATGATCGCGTCCTCGTTTGCGAAGGAGGGGCGGCTGGATAAGGCCTGGGCCGAATATGAGGGCGTGCTTGAGAGGCTTGAGGAGAAAAACCGGTTCCGGGAGGCCATAGAGATACTTTCGGAATTCAGGCAGGCGGAACCCGTCCTTGCCTGCAAAAGGCTTGCCGCCCTCTACAGGAAGATGGGAGAGTCGGAGGCCGCCCTTCGGGAGCTTAAGGGGCTGGCAGGCCTGCTTGAGGATTCCGGTGATGTCGAAGGCGCCTGCCTCTCGTTGCGCGAGGCCCTTGATCTGGCCCCGGAAGATGAATTCCTGAAAGAGAAACTCCGGAGACTGGGCGGGGATGAGCATCCCGCTTCCAGGGGAGATGAGGGTGAAGAAAAGGATGCAGGCGGCGATGGCGGGGAAGGCCATGACGCGGGGCAGGAGCGGCCCTCCGTGGAGGTCCTGAAACAGGCTGACAGGTTTATCGGCCTGGGCCTTACGGATGAAGCCCGAAGGCTCCTGGAACCCCTGAGGCTGAGGGAGCCGGCGAATATAGAGCTTCACCTGAAACTGAAATCCGTTTACGCGTGCGCGGGCGACAAGGAGCTGGCCGTGACGGAGTGCATCATCCTTGCGGAGCTCATGAGGAGGGCGGGGCGCGAGCGGGAAAAAGAGGAGATGATAGAGGAGGCCTTCAGAATAAACCCCTCGGATGCGCGCCTCATTGATCGTTGGGGGGCCAGGGCGCAGGCGGAACAGGCGCCGGCGGAGGGGGCATCAGAGGATATGGCCGCCGTAAGCACCACGCCCGACATCCGGATAGACCGCGCCGAATACAGCGAGAAGCTCTCCGAGGCCGCCTTCTACACGGACCAGGGCCTCTATGAAGAAGCGGAAAAGATATATAACGAGTTTCTGGCCCGTTTTCCCGAAGACCGGAATATCAGGGCAAAGCTTGCCGAACTGGCCGCCATGAAGTCGGGGCCTGATGCCGTCATCGCGGCCTCCGGCAGCGTCATTGAAGGCGGCGCCGTGAAGGCCGCGGAAGCCCTCGAGGGCGATCTTGAGAAGATATTCGAGGATTTCAAGAAAGGTGTGGAAAAGGAGCTGGACCCGGGGGACGCCGAGGCCCGCTACAACCTGGGAATTGCCTACAAGGAGATGGGCCTTCTTGAGGACGCGATAAGGGAGCTGCAGTCCGTCCTGGAGGACCCCGAAGTGGGACTGCGGGCCGCCTCCGTCCTTGCGGCCTGTCACATGGAAAAGGGCCAGCCCGCGAGCGCCATTGAAACTCTGAGGCGCGCGATCCAGAAGGCGGACCCGGGCCATGAGATACACTGGGGGCTGAAATATGATCTTGCGGCCGCCCTGGAGAAGAATTCCGCCGCGCAGGAGGCGCTGGACCTCTACATGGAGATATGCAGGTGGAACCCCGGATTCCGGGATGCGGCCTCCAGGGTGGAAGCCCTGAAAAAACCGGCCCCCCGTGGCGCGCAGGCCCCTGAAGCCGCCGCAAAGACGGACACCGGCGAGCAGAAAAAGGCGGCGGCTCCGCCGCTGAAGAGAAACAGGATATCCTATATCTGAAATGGATTACCTGGAATTTTACAAGCTCAAGGAGCACCCCTTCTCCAATATTGTGGACACCCGGTTTTATTTCAGGAGCAGACAGCACACCGAGGCCGTGGTGAAACTGAAGCACATAATAGACGCCAGAAGGGGGCTTTCAATAGTGGTCGGCGACATCGGGGCGGGCAAGACAACCCTGGCAAGGAGGCTCCTTGAGGAACTGGACGAGCAGCGGTACGAGGCGGCCCTCCTCGTGATAATACATTCCAGCGTCAGCTCCGAGTGGCTCCTGAAGAAGCTGGCCCTCCAGCTTGGCATCAAGGATGTAAGGACCTCCAAGGTCGAGATACTGGGGCAGATATACCAGAGGCTGGGCGAGATTTACGAACAGGGCAAGACCGCGGTCATCCTGATGGACGAGGTGCAGATGCTTAAATCGAGGGAGATCATGGAGGAGTTCCGCGGGCTGCTTAATATGGAGCTCCCGGAGGGCAAGATGGTGAACCTGATATTCTTCGGCCTGCCGGACATGGAAGAGGTCCTGAGCCTGGATGAGCCCCTGAGGCAGAGGGTTTCGATGCGCATACGGCTTAGCGCGCTCTCCGAGGAGGAGGCGAAGAATTACATGAGGCACAGGCTCGAGGTTGCGGAAGCCGCTGACGGGCTGTTCACCGAGGGCGCCCTCAGGGCCGTCTACAACTGTTCGCAGGGCCTGCCCAGGCTCATAAACACCATCTGTGACAACGCCCTGCTGGACGGATTTCTCTTCAAATCCCAGGTCATAGACGAGCAGGTCATAAAATCGGTCGTCATGGACCTGAACCTCAACTGTGTTTAAGCTCTATCCGGTTCGCCTCTAAATCCAGCGTGTTGCCGCGGTACTCGATTTTGATGCCGAAGGGATACCAGAATCCCCCTACCGGCCTGTAATCGAAATAGGTGATAAAAAGGTCCGATTCAGGCATTTTTATCGTCTGGCTGACCGGCACATACGTTCGCGGGGCAAGGACGAGCTCTGTGTCGTCGCTTGTTACCAGCACCTCGCCGGGCAGATATCTGGCGGAGTACCGGCCGAGGTCCCACCAGAGAAGCGCCTTCCGCAGCGCCTCCTCGTAGACGGCGTAGTCAAGCCTTTTTTTGCCTGACAGGCTCTCGAGGTCCCCGACCGGCAGCCCCATTCGATAGACCCTCACGTTGAGGCTGTCCGGCGTGATGACGGTAACCGCCTCGGCCGACATCTTCCTGCCGTCTGTTTTTTCGAACGTGAACTCGAAGGAGCCTTTCATCGAATCGTATTTCTGCCGGGAGGCGTCAAGGAACATGCTCACGCTGCCGGGGAATTCGGGTATCGTGGGCCTGACCGGAGCGCATGAAAAAAGCAGGACGGCAAGCAGCAGACCCAGTGGAAACGGGCTAACTAAAAAGGGTTTCCATTGCTTCATGTACGTCTTTTACCCCCAAAATCTCAAGGCCGTAGGCCTTTCCTTTTAGTTTGTCCCGGTTGCCCCGGGGAATGACGGCGCGTTTCAACCCTATCTTGGAGGCCTCCTTCAGCCTGGCCTCCGCGTGGTTTACGGCCCTTACCTCGCCTGAAAGTCCGATTTCCCCGAATGTGAACATTTCGGGCGGCACCGGTTTTTCCCTGAGGGAGGAGACGACGGCGGCGCATACGGCCAGGTCAACCGCAGGCTCCTCGAGCTTCAGTCCGCCGACCACATTCAAAAAGACGTCGGTTGCGGCAAGGTGCAGCCCCGCCACCTTCTCCAGCACCGCCAGTATCATGCCCACCCGCTGAAAATCGATGCCCAGCGAGGACCTCCTCGAAACCGAGTACGTGCTTGCGGAGACCAGGGCCTGCAGCTCCACCAGAAGCGGCCTCGTCCCCTCCATGCTGGCCGCGACGACGGAGCCCGAGACATTCACCGGCCTTTCCGCAAGGAACAGCTCCGAGGGGTTTTCCACTTCCGCGAGGCCGGCATCTGTCATCTCGAAGACCCCTATCTCGTTGGTGGAGCCGAAGCGGTTTTTGACCGCCCTCAAAATCCTGAATGTCTGCCCCCTGTGCCCCTCGAAATAGAGCACCGTGTCGACTATGTGTTCGAGCACCCGGGGGCCGGCGATCATCCCCTCCTTTGTCACATGGCCGACAATGAAGACGGGGACGCCCGTGGTCTTTGCAAAGCGCATCAGCTTTGCCGCGCTCTCGCGGACCTGGCCCACGGAGCCGGGCGCGCCGGACAGTTCGTCCGTATAGACGGTCTGGATGGAATCCACGATGAGGGCGGAGGGGTTCAGGCTTCGGGTCTCCGCCAGTATGTGCTCAAGCGATATCTCGGGCAGGACGACTATAGGCCCCTCATCTATGCGGAGCCTGTCGGCCCTTGCCTTTATCTGCTCGGCTGACTCCTCGGCCGAGACGTAAAGGGTGGGGCCAGGCATCCTGGAGGCCGCCTGCAGGAGGATGGTCGATTTTCCGATGCCCGGGTCTCCGCCCACCAGCACCACGGAGCCCATGACCACGCCGCCTCCCAGGACGCGGTCCAGCTCGCCCATCCTTGTGGAGACGCGCCCGCCCGCCGCGGAATGGACCTTCGACAGCGGCTCCGGGACGGAAAAGGCGGCCGACGCCCTCTTTGGCGCCTCTTTCTCCTCCGCCAGGGTGTTCCACTCGCCGCACTCCGGGCATCTGCCGAGCCACTTGGGGCTTTTATGCCCGCAGGCCTGGCAGCGGTAAACGTTCCTTTCAGGTTTTGCCATCGGGCTTCGGGTCAGATGAGCACTCCCATGCCCCCGCCCGGATGGAAGGCGGCCGCCACCTTCTTCTCTATGAACGCCTTGGCGCCCCTGCCGGCCTGCTTCAGGGTTTTGTCCCTGGCGAGATACGCGGCGATGGCCGCGGAGAAGACACAGCCCGTCCCGTGAAAATTCCCGGCCAGTTTTCTTCCCATAAGCCTTATTGTAACTTTTCCGTCGTGGAAAATATCGAGGGCCTCGTCCCTGAGATGCCCCCCGGTCACTATCACCGCCTTCGGCCCCATCTCTATGAGCTTGCGGGCCGCCTCCTCCATCTGGCCGGTATTTTCCACGGCCATCCCGGAGAGCACTGACGCCTCGTATATGTTCGGCGTGACGACCGAGGCCAGCGGGAAGAGAAGCTCCTTTATGAGGTCAAGACCGCCATCCTCCATGAGCGCCGTTCCGGAGGAGGAGATCGAAACCGGGTCCACAACGAGGTTTTTAAGTGAATATTCCTCGATACACCGGGCGGTTATTCTTATGTTCTCCCGGCTGAAGAGCATCCCGGTCTTAACGGCATCAGGGATCATGTCCGAAAAGAGGGTGTCCAACTGGCGCCTGAAGAAATCCCCGTCCACGGCCAGTATGCCGGAGACTTCCTTCGTGTTCTGGGCGGTAAGGGCGGCGCAGGCCGAAAGCCCGTGCACCCCCAGCGCCTTGAATACCTTAAGGTCGGCCTGAAGGCCGGCACCCCCGCCGGGGTCCGAGCCCGCTATGGTAAGGGCAACAGGCGTCCTCATTGCCCATTATACAAAGAAGACGCAGCCGTGACAACATGTGATTTGCGTCACTGAAAATCGCGGCCCCGCATGCCAGACTATCCCAAAGGGATTTTTGTATTGATTGAGGACCCTGTTCCTCGTCTTCCTCGTATTCATCAACATCTCATTTGTCCATGCGCACAAGAGCCGTAAACTCAAAAAGAAACAGACCCGGAGCATTCAAGGCCTTTACGGCCCTGGCCCTGTTTGTGGCGCTTTCCCTGGCCACTTCGCGGGCCCGTGCGGATTTCCTTTCGGGGGACTATGCCGGCCGGCCGGCGGCGGTTTTGGAGATGCCCGCCCTTACGGATGGAAGCGGCGCGCTGTCCGCCTCTTCTTACAGAAATTCACCCGTCTCTCCTGACAGGGTAAATTCGGCAGTTCGGCTCGAGGTCCCCGTCAGGCGGATTGCTCTTCTCGTTTCGCCGGCAAATCTTCCTTCCGGCCCGGCTTCAGCCCGGCCCGAAGGCAGGGCCGGGGCGGATCCCGGCCCTGCCTTTTCCTTCAGCGGGCCTTCGGACGGACCCGGATTTTCAAACGGGGGAAATGGGGCCGGCAGTTTAAAGCCGTATTGGCCCGGGGCGGACCTGGAGGTCATAAACGAATATCCCGCGCCCGCCTTCTCCGCCGGAGCGGATGCCTGGCGCGGCCCGTCACAGGGCGGAGGATCAAAGCAGAAGAGCTGGAAGCTTTCAGACACGGAGACACTAGCCGGCAACGCGTCGATGAACTACAGCATGCCTGACGGCCCCGTGCCCGGCAGCCGGAGGTTATATCTTTTTAACGCCTTCGGGCGGTTTACCACCAGGAGGCTCGCCCCGGTCGTCCTTGGGGCCCAGGCAACGGGCGGCTATTCAAGCGGAAACGAAACCATGCCGATTGGTTTCCTGCTGGACGCCAGCGCCGGCAATCTGGACAAGAGGCTCTCGCTGCGGGGCAGCTACGGCCTCAATACATTCTATACCGGTTTTGACCGGATGGCCCCCCTTACCCATCAGTTGGGCGGGTCCCTGGGCTACAAGCTCGGCGCGAAGGTCTCTTTAAGCGGGGCGGCCACATACAGCATGACGGAATGCCCCCATTCCGCCCCCCAGGAGGTCTACGAGGGCGGCCTGTCCTGGAAGCCCGCCGCGGAAAACAATGTCCAGGGGAAGCTGACTCTGACCAATTCGGCAAGCGGCCTGATTTATGATGTCTTCGCCGGCTTTGAGCAGAAGCTTGCAAACGCGGCCCACCTTTCCGTCGGCACGGATTTCACTCAGGACTGGCTCCATCTGTCCCACGGGCACCTCTCCCTCTCCTATTCATGGAAGTGGGGGAAGTACCTGATCGCGGCGGCCTCCGCCATAAGCATTGATGAAAACCCGGACCCGGAGCCGATGATGCTGGGACAGAACTTCATGCTCAGGGTAACGAGGACATGGGGCGTAGGTTTCCGTTTTTAGCGCCGCCCGGCTATTGAGCTTTTTTTGATCTCTGTTTTATTGTATTTGCCAGACCATTCCGGCTGCGGAGGCAGGGATTTGAAACGGAAACTGTCGGACAGGACGTTCAGGGCGTTGTTTGATTGCTCGCCGGATGCATGCCTGCTCATCGAGAACAACCACTTCATAGACTGTAACCGGGCCGCCGTGGACATGCTGCGCGCCGGGTCAAAGGACCGGGTCATGAACACGCACCCATCGGTCCTTTCCCCCCCGGTCCAGCCCGATGGACGTCCGTCGGATGAAAAAGCCGATGAAATGATGGCCATTGCCATCCGGGAGGGTTCCCACAGGTTCGAATGGGTGCACAGGCGGATGGACGGCGAGGAGTTCCCGGCCAGGGTCTCCCTTACGCTGGTAAAGGAGGGCGGACGGGACATCCTCTACGCCATATGGCACGACATCTCCGGCAGGAAAAAGGACGAGAAGACCATCCGGGACTCTTATAACCTGCTCAATAACATAGTCAATTTCCTGCCGTATCCGACGTTCATAATAGACCACAAGGGGGTCGTGCTGTTCTGGAACAAGGCCATGGAGGACATGACCGGCCTGAAGGCGGACCGGATCATAGGGAAGGGCAATTACGAATACAGCTTCCCTTTTTACGGCGAGAGGCGGCCCATCCTGATTGACCTCGTGACGAAGGACCAGGACGAGGTAGAGAAGAAATATCCGCTTATCAAGCGGGACCGTGAAAACGAGCGGCTCTTCGGCGAGGCTTATGTGCCAAGCCTGAGCCGCTACTGGGACGGTTGCGCATCGGTTTTGCGCAACGAGTCCGGCGAGGTCCTGGGGGCGATTGAGATCATCCGGGACATCACCGAGGAAAAGCATACCAAGCAGGAGCTGATTGAGGCCAGGGAGGCCGCCGAGTCGGCCGCGAGGGTCAAGAGCGAATTTCTCGCCAACATGAGCCATGAGATCAGGACCCCCATGAACGCCATCATAGGGCTTTCACATCTGATGGCCGGCACGCAGCTAAACGGCAAACAGACGGATTATCTGGACAAGATACGGGACTCGGCCCGGCACCTGCTTGGCATCATCAACGACATCCTTGATTTCTCGAAGATAGAGGCGGGGAAGTTCGTCATCGAGGACGTGGATTTCGATCTGGAAGAGATCCTTGACCAGGTCTCAAACGTAGTCGGCCACGCCGCATATAAAAAGGGCCTTGAGCTGTTTTTCAATATCCAGGAAGGCATCCCGACCCTTCTGAAGGGGGACCCCCTCCGGCTTGGCCAGATACTCATAAATCTGGCCGGCAACGCCGTAAAATTCACGGAAAGCGGCCACGTTCTGATATCGGTGGAGCAGCGCCCGCGCCGCGGGGGAAAGGCGAAGGGGCAGTTTAAGTTCTCCGTGTCCGACACCGGCATCGGCATCACGGAGGAGCAGAAGACAAAACTCTTCAGGTCGTTCTCCCAGGCCGACGCCTCGGTCACCCGGAAATACGGGGGGACGGGCCTTGGCCTTGCCATCTCGAAAAAGCTTGCCGGGCTGATGGGAGGCGCCCTGGGATTCAGGAGCCGCTACGGCAAGGGCAGCACTTTCTTTTTTACCGTGCCTTTCGCCGTCCGGCAGGAGGACAAAAAAAATTACGGGCAACTGCCCGATTTGAGGGGGATGAAGGCCCTGATCGTTGACGACCAGGACGTCTCCCTCGAGGTGCTGCGCACATACATGGAGTCCATGGATTTCAGGGTAACCACCGCGCAATCGGCCGGCGAGGCCATGGAAATCCTTGGGAAGTCCACCGCGGACGATCCCTTCAGGATAATAATCATGGACTGGAAGATGCCCGGTTTAAACGGCATGGACGCGGTATCGGCGATGAAAAAGGACGGCCTTGTAGACTCTTCGTCCGTGATCGTAATGGTCTCCGCCTACAGCCTGGACGACGTGAAGGACAAGACTGTCAGCGCCGGCATAGACGGGTTTCTTACCAAGCCGGTGACCCCGTCGCGGCTCCTGGACACGCTTATGAACATCTGCGGGGGAAAGCCGCCGGCGCGGAAGGTCCCGCGAGGCAACGCTGGCGGAGCAGGCAGCGTGGACTTCCGCGGGGCGGGCAAGGTCCTGCTCGTGGAAGACAACCCCATCAACCAGCAGGTCGCCGTGGAGCTGATGGAAAACGCCGGGCTGCGGGTGGCGGTCGCGGGAAACGGCCGGGAGGCCATCGATATGCTCGGCCGGGACGAATACGCCTGCATCCTCATGGACATCCAGATGCCGGTCATGGACGGGTTCGAGGCCACCAGGGTAATCCGCGGCATGCAGAAGTACAAGCATATCCCGATAATCGCGATGACGGCGCATGCCATGGCGGGCGACAGGGAACGCTGCCTGGAGGCGGGCATGAACGATCATACGCCAAAGCCCGTAGACCCGGACAAGCTCTTCCAGACGCTCGGCCGGTGGATCTTTGGGGGCAAATACGTCCCCGCTTCCGGAGGCAAGACGGCGCCGGAGGCGGACGATCCCGGTTTCCCGAAGGAGTTGCCGGGGATAGACCTGCAGGCCGCCCTGAAACTCGTCGCGGGCAACAGGAGGCTCTTCAGGAATATCCTTCTGGAGTTCGCGGACACCTTCAAGGACGCCTGTAATGAAATATCCGCGCACCTCGACCGGCGGGAGACGGCCGAAGCGGGACGTCTCATCCATACCATAAAGGGGACTGCCGGCAATATCGGGGCGCTCGGGCTTCAGAACGCGGCGCGCCTGCTTGAAGAAGGCGTCAGGGAAGGCGACAGCCGGAAGACCGGTGAGGCGCTTCATGCCTTTAAGGGGGAACTGGCGCTGGTGATCGGGGCGTCCAGGACGCTGGCGTCCCGGACGCTGGCTGCCGGCGATGGCGCCGCCGGCAAGGCCCCGGCCGCCTCCGACGGCCTGTCTGGGGAAGAGGCGCGGAGGCTCGGGAAGCTCCTGCCGGAACTTGAGGAAAAGGTCCGCGGGAACAGTTTTGACGCGCCCGAATTTTTTGAAAAAATCGCGGGCGGCGCGGGGGGATTCGCGGCTGAGGAGATGAAGGCCATAGGGAAGGCCCTGAACGGCTTTGACTACGACGGCGCCCTGTCGCATATTTGCGCGGTGCTCGAAAAACTGAAATCCATGAATTCGTGATATGGAAAAAATCCTGATCGCCGACGATGTCCCGGCCAATATAAAGATGCTGGGCGAGATACTCAAGGACAGATATGAAATCGTCGTGGCGACGAACGGGGAAAGGGCGCTGAAACTCGCAAACGATTGCGTCCCGGACCTTATCCTCCTGGACGTGATGATGCCCGGGCTGGACGGTTTTGCCGCCTGCGAGCGCCTGAAGGCCTCGGCGCGGACGGCCGATATCCCGGTAATCTTCATAACGGCCAGCAATACGGAGCAGGACATCGTCAGGGGTTTCACCGTTGGCGGGGTGGACTATATAACAAAACCGTTTAATCCCACGGAATTGAATGCGCGTGTAAGGACGCACCTTGAACTGAAGCTTTCCCGGGAAACCCTGAAGCGGCATTCCATGGAACTGGAATCCATCAACAACGAGCTGAAGGAGAAGAATGTCCTTCTGGGCAAGGCCCTGGAGCAGATCACCCTTCTGGCGCGCACGGACAACCTGACGGGCCTGTGGAACCGGCGCTTCATGATGGAGAAACTGAAGGAGGAGGAGATCAGGTTCAAAAGGTGCAAAAGGCCCTTCTCGCTGGTCATGGGCGACATCGACCATTTCAAGGAGTTCAACGACACATACGGCCATGAATGCGGCGACCGCGTGCTTTGCGCCATCTCCGCCATCCTGAGGCGGTCCATACGCGAACAGGATGTGGTATCCCGCTGGGGAGGGGAGGAATTCCTTCTGCTGCTGCCCGAGACGGGCATCTCCGAGGCCCTCATCGTCGCCAGGCGGATACGGGAAAGGGTCGCCTCCAATGTGCTGCATTACGACGGCGCCCCGCTTAAGGTGACCATGACCCTGGGCGCTTCCGCTTATGACCAGCAAACCGGCATCCCCGGCAGCATCAGGAATGCCGATGAGGCCCTGTACCTGGGCAAGAGCCAGGGACGAAACCGGGTGGTGGAATTCGGAGGCCGGTCTTAGAAAGCGCGGATTGTCACACGCCCGGGTGTGTGTGCCGCCCGCCAGTAAACCATTATCCCGGCGCCGGGTTTGTGTTTCAAAACCAGTCGAGGAGCCCGGGCTGTCATTCCGGCTTGTCCGGAATCCTTCCTGCATATAAACAGCTTTAAAATCGACGATTCCCGACGCGCTCCGCTTGCGGGAATGACAACGTATTTATGCAAAGAATTTTTGAAACATGACACTAGCTTTCAAGGTAAAATTCACATCCGGGGAGTCTGCCAATACGCTCGTAATCATATTGATTTTCTCTGTTATAATATCCATATAAAATGTTTCAAACAGGAGGTATCATGAAGACCACATTGGACATACCCGATGAGCTTATAAAGGAGGCCATGCTGGCGTCCAAAAGCAGGACAAAAACGGAGGCGGTTGTAGCCGGGCTGAAGGAACTGGTGCTGCGAAAGAAGATCGAAAATGTCCTTTCTTCGGCAGGCAAACTGGAATTCTCGGACGACTGGGAAAAAGCACGGCATGGACGCTAAGGTCCTGGTGGACACTTCCGCGTGGATCTCTTTTTTTCGGGGGAAAGACCCCCGGCTCACAGAGCAGATTTCTTCACTTCTCGAATCCGGCAGGGCAGTGTGCACAGGCATCATAGCCCTGGAGCTGATCAACGGGGCAAAAGGGCAAAAGGAGCTTCAGGCGCTTTCCTGCTTATTCGACGTAACACAACATGCAGCCGCCGGCGAATCCACTTTTTTTAAGGCCGGCAGGCTTGGATACGAGCTTGCGCGTAAGGGCCATACATTAAGCGCGGTGGACCTTCTTATCGCCCAGACGGCAATCGAAAACAATCTCCGGCTCCTGACCCTTGACGAGCATTTTAGAGTGATTGAAAAACACGGAGCTCTCGATCTGTTTAAATGAATAGCGAGCGTATTCTCCTGCGTTCCGCAGGACTTGCCACAGGGTCAAGCGAGCGAACATGATAAAAAAATTCCTTACATTAGATTCCCTGCGGCTTGCCGCAGGGAATATCAATAACGTTATTAGCCCTCGTCTTCAGTTCCTCGTCCGAAAGCCCTACAATTCGGGAGGTCTTATTTGGCCCTTCTGCCTTTTCGCGGCCAGCTTGTTGAGCGCGTTTATATAAGCTTTCGCCGCGGCCACGATGATGTCCGTGTCCGCGCCGTGTCCGCGCACCGTTATGCCGCCTTCCTCCAGGGCAACGATGACCTCGCCGATTGCATCCATCCCGCCGGTGATGCTCTTGACCTCGAACCGCTGCAGGGTGCTCTTTGTCTTTGTGAGGGCGGCAATCGCCTTGTAGGTGGCGTCGACAGGCCCGTCGCCGGTTGCGGTATGTTCGGACGTCTTCTCGCCGGTCCTCAGCTTCAGGGTGGCGCTGGGCGTCTCATCGGTGCCGCTTGAGATTTTAAGCCCGGCCAGCGAGTAGAGCTCGGGTGCGCCGGCCAGCTCCTCCGAGACGAGGACCTCCAGGTCCTCGTCATAGATTTCCTTCTTCTGGTCTGCGAGGTGCTTGAATTTCCTGAAGGCGCTCTCCAGCTCCTCGTCAGAAAGCTCATGCCCAAGCTCTGCCAGTCTGGTCTTGAAGGCATGCCTTCCGGAGTGCTTGCCAAGGATGAGCTTCGTGCTTGTGAGCCCTACGCTCTCCGGGCGCATTATCTCGTAGGTGGCCTTCGCCTTCAGGAGGCCGTCCTGGTGGATGCCGGATTCGTGGGCGAAGGCGTTCGCCCCGACTATCGCCTTGTTGGGCTGCACGGAGAGGCCGGTGATCTTCGTGATGAGGCGGCTTGAGCGGATTATCTCCTCGGAGCGCACGGCGGTGTCCGCATTGAAGAAGTCCCTGCGTGTGCGCAGCGCCATGACGACCTCCTCCAGGGAGCAGTTGCCGGCGCGCTCGCCAATCCCGTTTATGGTGCACTCCACCTGACCGGCCCCGGCGCGGACTGCCGCAAGGCTGTTTGCCACCGCAAGCCCCAGGTCGTTATGACAGTGCACCGATATGACCGCCTTGCCTATGTTGAAGACATTGTCCATAAGGTACTTTATTATCCCGCCGAACTCCTCCGGGACCGAGTAGCCCACGGTATCGGGTATGTTCACGGTGCCGGCCCCGGCCTCTATGACCGCCTCAACGACTTCCGCCAGAAAGGATGGCTCCGTGCGGGTGGCGTCCATAGGGGAGAACTCCACGTCCTCCACGAGGCTGCGGGCCAGTCTTACCATCTCGGCGGACCTTTTGAGCGCATCCTGCCGGCTCATCCCCCTGTGCTGGTATTTCAGGTGGATGTCCGATGTGGAGTGGAACGTGTGTATCCTCTTTCTGGGGGCGTCCCGCAGGGCCTCCCACGCCCTTCTGATGTCGGCCTCCCTGGCCCTGGCCAGGCTCGTTATGATGGGGCCCCGCACCTCGCCCGCAATGGTCCTGATCGCCTCGAAGTCACCTTCGGAGCTTATGGCGAACCCGGCTTCGATGGCGTCCACTCCCAGCCTGGCAAGCTGCCTTGCCACCTGCAGTTTCTCCTCCACGTTCATGCTCGCCCCGGGGGACTGCTCTCCGTCCCTCAATGTGGTATCGAATATCCTGATGGACCTCATGCCTTGTACCTTCTTTTTCTGAGATATAGAATAATTGCGTTCTCGACGAGCCCCGCAAAAAGATATGCCATCGCCACGAAGAAAAGCGAGACCTCCGGGTGCATCGCCACGACGACAAATGCAATCACGACGGTCACCAGCAGCCAGAACGGCTTTCTGCGCGAGAAATTTATCTCCTTCATCCCGTGGAACCTGAGGGTGCTCACCATCAGGAGGGAGACGACGAACGTAAGCAGCAGCACGGGCACGCTGTGGTAAATATTCACCCCGGTCTTGCCGGAGAAGATGACGAGGGTCGAAATGATAACGGCCCCGGCGGGTATCGGCACCCCCGTGAAGTATTTCCGCTCCGCCGTCACCATCTGCACGTTGTACCTGGCAAGGCGCATGGCCCCGCAGGCCACGTAAAGGAATGCCACGAGCGCGCCCACTCTTTCGAAGGCGCTCAGAGAGGCAAGATAGATAAGTACCCCGGGGGCCACCCCGAAGGAGACGAGGTCCGAGAGGGAATCAAGCTCTATCCCGAAGCGCGAGGCGCTGCCCGTCAGCCTTGCCACAAACCCGTCGAGCCCGTCGAAGATCATGGCCGCAAGCACCGCCCAGGAGGCGTCGATGAAGTTTCCCTTTATCGCGGCCAGTACCGCGTAAAAACCGGCCAGCATCCCGGCAAGCGTAAGGGCGTTGGGGAGGATGTAAATGCCTTTTTTCATCCCTGTTTCCTTGCCAGTATGCTCTCCCCGGCCCTGACCACATCGCCTATGGATACCATGAGCTTTACGTCCGGGGGCAGGTAAACGTCCACCCTGGAGCTGAATTTTATCATCCCGAACCGCTCGCCCCTTTTAAGGATGTCTCCCGGTTTTTTCCTGCAGACCGGTTTCTGCGCGATGGAGCCCGCGACCTGCCTGACGAGTATCCGCTCCCCGCTTTCTCCGCCTTGTCCCCCGGGCGCGGGGCGCTCCTCCATGACTATGGAGATGTGCTCGTTTTTGTGAAAGGCATGGTCGCTCCACGCCGATTTGAACGAACCTTTCCGGTACTTCACCAGCCTGACCTCGCAGTCGCAGGGGCTCCTGTTTACATGCACGTTTAGGGGCGACATGAATATGCTTATGAGCATCGCATCTTTTTCAAGATAGTTGTCTTCCCGCACCTGCTCGGCCACGATTATCCTGCCGTCGGCAGGGCATATATATCCCTGCCCGGCGGGCACCGTCCTTTCAGGGTCCCTGAAGAAAAGGAACATGAACCCCAGGACGAGGCCCGGCAGGACCGCGAACCATCCCCATGCCAGCCAGACCAGGAAGGTAAGGGCCCCGAAAAAGGCGAAATACGGATATCCCTCCGGGGCAAAGGCGAACATCATCAGGCCTTCGACCTGTCAACCAGTTTTTTCTTCTTCATCCACGGCATCATGGCCCGCAGCCTTTGACCGACCTCTTCTATCGGGTGCTCTTCGCCCTGCTTGGTGAGCGCGTTAAAGACAGGCTTGTTGACGCTGCATTCAAGCAGCCATTCCCGGGCGAATTCGCCGGTCTGTATCTCGTCGAGTATGGCCCGCATCTCATCCTTGGTGTCCTCGTTTATGATCCTCGGGCCCCTGGTGAGATCGCCATACTGGGCCGTATTGCTTATCGAGTAGCGCATGTTGGATATGCCGCCCTCGTATATCAGGTCCACTATGAGCTTTACCTCGTGCAGGCACTCGAAGTAGGCCATCTCCGGGCTGTAACCGGCCTCCACAAGCGTCTCGAAGCCTGCCTGGATGAGCGAAGTGATGCCGCCGCAGAGGACCGCCTGCTCCCCGAAGAGGTCGGTTTCGGTCTCCTCGCGGAAAGTGGTCTCGATTATGCCGGCCCTGCCGCCGCCGATGCCCGCGGCGTAGGCCAGGGCGACTTTTTTGGTGTCCCCGGAGGGGTCCTGGTGGACCGCTATGAGGCAGGGCACCCCGCTGCCTTTTTCATATTCCGAGCGGACCAGATGGCCCGGCCCCTTCGGGGCCGCCATGAAGACGTTTATGCCGGCGTCCGGCAATATCTGGCCGAAATGTATGTTGAAGCCGTGGGCGAACGCGAGATACGCACCTTTTTTGATGTTGGGGGCTATCTCCTCCCTGTAGGTCCTGGCCATCGTCTCGTCCGGCAGCAGCATCATGACAACGTCGGCCCCCTTCGCGGCCTCGGCCGGGGTCTTCACCTTGAAACCCGCCTTTTTCGCCTTCTCCCAGCTCCCGCCCTGCCTTACGCCCACTGTCACATCCATGCCGCTGTCCCTGAGATTGTTCGCATGGGCATGCCCCTGGCTTCCGTAACCTATGATTGCTATCTTTTTCTTTTTGAGCGCTTCCGGCTTTGCATCTTTTTCATAATAAACGGTGACCATCGTTGTCCGTCTCCTCCTTTTCCCAAATTAGATTATTATATTACAAAATATCTTGATTTTTCATTCAATTTGGACTGTCATATTGTAGATGGGAACGCTTCTGGCCGATTTCAGGAGGTTCGCGCGGGACAGGGGGATGAACGGCTCCTCGTTTCTTGTGGGGGGCAGCGTGAGGGCCATTCTCTCCGGTGAAAAGAGCCCGAAGGACATCGACATAGCGCTCAGGGGAAACGCGCTGAAGGCCGCGCGCAGGTTCGCCGCGGAGGCCGGGGCCACCTTTGTCCTCCTCGATGAGCGGTTCGCGATGGCGAGGGTCGTGAGGGGCGGCGAGCATCTGGACATATCGAGGCTCCGGGGCAGCAACATAGAGGAGGACCTCTCCCGGAGGGACATTACCATAAACGCGATGGCGTTTCCCCTTTTTTCAAGGAGGCTCATAGACCCGCTTGGGCGGCGCCAGGGACCTGATGAGGGGGCTGGTGCGCGTCATATCGGAGGAAAACCTGGTCCATGACCCCCTGCGGATACTCAGGTGCTACCGTTTTTCCGCCGCCAGCGGGTTCAGGATCGAGCCCGGTTCGGCCCTGGTGTTAAAAAAACTGGCCCCTCTCCTGAGAAAGCCCGCTGCGGAGAGGATCACGGAGGAGTTTAGGAAGATACTGGCCGCGCAGGGGGCCGTGCGGACATTGGAGCGCATGCTCAAAGACGGGGTGCTCAGGGTGATCATGCCCGGCTTTAAAAGCGAAAACCTCATCGCGCTGAAGACTCTCCGGAAGCTTTGTGGCCGCCCCGCCCTTTTATCACCGGGGAAGCGGCTGGCGCGGGTCATCAAGGATCTTCATTACCATGCTCCGGAGGCCCGCTTCCCTCTTGAAGTGGCCGTGCTCGCCTGGGGGACGGCGGGCAGGGCGATGGAAAGGCTGGTGCTTTCGAGGAGGGAGAAGGGGCTTATCGAGAGGCTCTATCTGTTTCGCCCCAGGCTGAGAAGGCTCTATAAACCTGCCGCGGGCAGGGCGGCCCTGGCAAGGCTGCTCAGGGACGCGGGTGATGAGATTTACGCGCATATTCTTTTTTCCTGCGCGTTTTACATGCCGCCGGGCGAAGAGGGGGAGGGGTTTCTGGAATTCTCAAGGTCGCTTCTGGAGTTTTATGCGGATGAGATAAGGCCCAGGCTCGCCAGAAAGCCGATAGACGGGGAAGACCTTAAAAAGGAATTCGGGCTGAGGCCGTCGCCTTTTTTCAGGGAGGTGCTGGACGCGGTGCAGATGAAATGGCTCCTGGGAGAGGTCAGGGACCGCGGGGAGGCCCTCCTGGAGGCAAAGAGGATAATAGAGCGTGGCTGACCGCATCTTGACAATGGCTTGATATTCGCCCTTGGCAGCAATCCCGCCGAAGGCGGGACAGATGCCCCGACTTGCCCCGCAAATCTGACTCAGGTCCCGCTGGGAAGAAAAAACAAGGAAATTGGGGTATAATTATCCTTCATATTCCGAATTTCAGACAGGAAGGCGCGGATTGCAGATGAAAAGGAAAAAGGTTTCAGTCATCGGGGCGGGAAACGTCGGGGCCTCGCTGGCCCAGTTGCTTGTACAGACCGGCCTCTCCGATGTCTTTCTTTACGACGTGGCGGAGGGGATGCCGCAGGGCAAGGCGCTCGATCTGGCCGAGGCCTGCCCACTCTGGGGCTCATCGGTCTCGATCACCGGGACCAACGACACCTCGGATTTGCAGGGTTCCACGGTGGTTGTGATAACGGCCGGACTCGCCAGGAAGCCCGGGATGTCCAGGGACGACCTGCTTCATGCCAACGCCTCCATTGTCGGCGGCCTTGCGGAGGAGCTCCCCCGCCGCTGCCCGGATGCCGCCGTAATAGTGGTGACAAACCCGATGGACGTGATGGCGCAGCTTGTATGGAGGCGCTCGGGGTTTCCCTCCAGGCGGGTTTTCGGCATGGGTGGGGTGCTCGATTCCGCGAGGCTTCGAGCCTTCATCGCATGGCAGCTCGGCGTCAGCCCAAAGGACGTCGAGGCGATGGTCCTCGGCGGGCACGGGGACCAGATGGTCCCGGTCAAAAGCCTGGTCTCGGTTAAGGGCGTCGGCATAAGCGCCCTCCTGCCGGAGCAGCGGATAGATGAGATATTCGAGAGGACAAAGGGGGGCGGGGCCGAGATAGTATCTCTCCTGAAAAACGGCAGCGCGTATTACGCTCCCGCCGCCGCGATTTACGAGATGGTGAAGGCGGTGTTGCTGGATGAAAAGAGGCTGCTTCCCTGCGCGGCCTGCCTTGAGGGCCAGTACGGGGTCACTAACCTGTACGCGGGGGTGCCGGTGGTAGTGGGAGCGGGCGGTGTGGAGGAGATAGTCGAAGTGCCGCTTACTGAAAAGGAGAAGGCGGCCTTTGACCGTTCGGTCTCCGCAGTGGGCAGTCTGGCGGGGCTGCTCGCACTTTAAGAGAAATCTGGCAGTATAAGGAAAATCATAAGGGGTGCCTGGAAAAGGAGGATTCGGAGTGGTTCAAAGGACGCTGTCAATCATCAAACCGGATGCGGTCAGGAAGAACGCCGTGGGCGCCATCATCAAGTGTTTCGAGGACGCGGGGCTCAGAATTGCCGCGATGAAGATGCTGCATCTCTCAAACGAGGAGGCCGGGCGCTTCTATATCGTCCACAGGGAGAGGCCGTTTTACAAGGACCTTGCGGCGTTCATGTCCGAGGGGCCGATAGTGGTGCTGGTGCTGGAGGGGGAAGACGCAATCGCCAGGCTCAGAAAGACGATGGGGGCCACGAACCCGAAGGACGCGGCGCCCGGGACGATAAGGGCGATGTTCGCCGAAAATATAGAGAGAAACGCGGTGCACGGCTCCGACAGCGAGGCGTCGGCCGGCTACGAAATACCCTTCTTTTTCCCGGCCATAGAGATGCATTAAAGGGCGGCGATATGGAATTTAATCGCCCGGTTCATTTATCATTAGGCTTAACATCCATTTTTAAGATAAAAACAGGCGGGAGAGCTTGAACGATGGACTATTTCCTTTCCGAAGAGCAGGTGATGATCAAGGAGCTTGCCCGGCAGATAGCCGTGGAGAAGGTCGTCCCTGTGAGACAGGAGCTTGACGAGAAAGAGGAGTTTCCATGGGACATCATGCGGGTGCTTGCAAGCTCGGACCTCTTTGGCCTCTTCATCCCGGAGGAGTTCGGGGGGTTTGGCAAGGGGAGTTTTGAACTGGCGATAGCTGTGGAGGAACTCTCCGCAGCCTGCCTCGGTGTTTCCACCACCTATGCGGCAAACGCGCTCGGGACCTACCCGATACTGCTTTTCGGCACTCCGGAACAGAAAAAGAGATACCTGCCGGACATAGCAGCCGGCAGGAAGCTGGTCGCATTCGGTCTTACCGAGGCGAACGCGGGCAGCGACGCGGGCGGCATCCAGACCACCGCGAGACCCGAAGGTGATCATTACGTTTTAAACGGCACGAAGCAGTGGATAACCAACGGCGGCGAAGCGGAGATATATACGGTCATAGCCCTGACCGACAAGGCGAAAGGGGCCAGGGGGGCATCGGCCTTCATCGTCGAGAAGGGCGCTGCCGGCTTCAGCTTCGGGAAGAAGGAAAAAAAGATGGGCATCAGGGCCTCGGCGACGAGGGAGCTTGTGTTCGAGGACTGCCGGATACCGAGGGAAAACATCCTTGGGCGGGAAGGCATGGGATTTATCGTGGCGATGAAGACGCTCGACAGCTCCCGTGTGGGCGTGGGCGCCCAGGGCGTGGGGGTCGCGCAGGGGGCGTTCGATGAAGCCGTGAAATTCGCGAGATCGAGGGTGCAGTTCGGCCATCCCATAATAGGCTTTCAGGCGATCCAGCACATGCTGGCCGATATGGCGACGGATATCGAGGCGGCAAGGGCCCTCGTGTACCAGACCGCAAGGTTCATAGACTCCGGCGCGAAGGATGTGACAAAGGCCTCCGCGATGGCAAAGCTCTTTGCGACCGATATGGCCATGCGGGTCACCACCAACGCCCTTCAGGTCATGGGCGGCTCCGGCTACATGAGGGAATACCCGGTCGAAAAGATGATGAGGGACGCCAAGATCCTGCAGATATACGAGGGCACAAACCAGATACAGCGAAACGTCATAGCCCAGAACCTCATAAAAGAGGCAGCAAAGGCAAAATGAGGATAGTGGTCTGCATAAAACAGGTGCCGGACACGGCAGAGGTGAAGATAAACCGCGAGACCGGCACCCTGGTGAGGGAAGGGGTACCCTCGATAATAAACCCTTACGACATGCACGCCATAGAGGCCGCGCTTGCGCTGCGTGAAAGCCTTTCGGGGAAGGTCACGGCCATCACGATGGGCCCCCCGCAGGCGGAGGCCGCCCTCAGGGAGGCGATCTCGATGGGTGTGGATGATGGGCTTCTGGTTACGGGCAGGGAGTTTGCGGGCGCCGATACGCTTGCGACCTCTCGCGCCCTCTCGGGCGCCATAAAGGCGGCCGGGGCGGACCTGATCATCTGCGGCAAGCAGGCCATAGACGGGGACACCGCGCAGGTCGGCCCCGAGGTGGCGGAGTTCCTGGACATCCCGCATGTCTCCTATGTTAGAAAGATAGTGGAGGCCGGCCCGGGGTCCATAAAGGTCGAAAGGCTGATGGATGAAGGGGTGGACGTTGTCCAGGCGGAGTTGCCCGCCCTTATAACTGTAGTGCGGGAGTTAAATACCCCGAGGCTGCCTTCGCTTAAGGGCAAGATGAACGCAAAAAAGGCGGAGATCAAAAAGCTTTCCGCCTCCGAAATCGGGCTGACGCCTGA
This sequence comes from Nitrospirota bacterium, assembly GCA_021825295.1. GTDB lineage: Bacteria > Nitrospirota > Thermodesulfovibrionia > Thermodesulfovibrionales > JdFR-88 > JAJYGJ01. Next base: position 38,020 of record JAKAHV010000014.1, on the reverse strand, counting down.
GGTGGTGGGTTTTAACGGCTCCCCGACGCAGGTCAAGAAGATATTCACCCCCGAGCCCAGGTGCGGGCGCAGGGTGCTCGAAGGCGGCATCGAAGGGCAGGTGGAGGCCCTGATAAAGGAGCTTATGGAGAAGAAATGCCTCTGAAGGTTGATAAAAATGTTTGCTCAGGCTGCGGCGCCTGCATAACCGTATGCCCCTATGACGCGATAAAGATGGAGGGCGGAAAGGCGGTGATCGGGGAATACTGCCAGCTCTGCCAGTCGTGTCTTTCGGCATGCGCCGAGGGCGCGATAAAGGAAATCGCGGAGGGGTGCGAAAAGGGACAGGCGGACCTCTCCTCATACAAAGGGGTATGGGTCTTTGCCGAGCAGCGCGGCGGGAAGGTTGCGCCCGTTGCCTTCGAGCTTCTCGGAGAGGGCGGAAAACTCGCCCGCCAAAGGGGAGTGGATCTCTCCGCGGTGCTCTTTGGCGCCGCGCGGGAGGATGCCCTGGAGCTTATAAGGTGGGGGGCGGACAAGGTCTATTTTTGCGGCGACGGGATATTTAAGAATTTCGAGGACGAGCCCAATGCCCGGCTTCTGGCGTCGCTGATAAACGAACACAGGCCGGAGATAGTTCTGGCCGGGGCCACCGCGATAGGCAGGTCGTTTCTGCCGCGCGTGGCGGCCCGTCTGAAGACAGGGCTTACCGCCGACTGCACCGCCCTGGAGATTGAGCCGGAGACGGGAAACCTCATCCAGACGCGCCCGGCCTATGGCGGCAATATCATGGCGAGCATCCTCTCCCCGGGGACCCGCCCTCAGATGGCGACGGTCCGCCCGAAGGTGATGAAAAGGGGAAAACGCGACGACAGCAGGCAGGGCGAGATAATAGAGGTCAGCGCCGGGGGGCTGAAATGCAGGACGAAGGTCCTTGCCTCCATAAGGGACGAAGAGGGGCAGATGAAGGTAAACCTGCAGGAGGCGGACGTCATCGTCTCCGGCGGAAGGGGGCTGAAGGGCAAGGAGGGCTTTCAGATGCTCAGCGAGCTGGCCGGGCTTATCGGGGGCGCGGTCGGGGCATCGAGGGCGGCGGTCGATGAGGGCTGGATACCCTACTGCCATCAGGTGGGCCAGACGGGAAAGACCGTGGCCCCGAAACTCTATATCGCATGCGGCATATCGGGCGCGGTCCAGCACCTGGTAGGCATGCAGTCCTCAGACGTGATCGTTGCGATAAACAAAAACCCTGAGGCGCCAATATTCTGCGTGGCCACTTACGGCATCGTCGGGGACCTAAACGAGGTCGTGCCGCTGCTTATAAAGAAGCTCAAAGAGCGAAAAAACGGCAGATGAAGCTGGCCTTTATCTTTCCGGGGCAGGGCTCCCAGAAGGTCGGAATGGGCAAGTCCCTCTACGAGGGACTTGGCAAGGTAAGGGAGATTTACGACGAGGCCTCAGCGGTCCTGGACTTCGATGTCGCCAGGCTTTCCTTCGAGGGGCCGGCAAGCGAGCTTGACCTGACGATAAACACCCAGCCGTGCCTGCTGACGGCCGAGTATGCCGCCTGCCGGGCGCTTTGCATTGAAGGCGTAAAACCATCCTTTGTCGCCGGCCACAGCCTTGGCGAATACACGGCGGCCGTGGCCTCCGGGGCGCTCACTTTCTCTACGGCCCTGAGGACAACCAGGCTCAGGGCAAAGCTGATGCAGGAGGCGGTGCCGGCTGGAAAGGGCATTATGGCCGCCATCCTGGGGCTTTCTGGCGAGGCCGTCGATGAGGTATGCGCCGCTGTCAAAAACGGCTACGCACAGGCTGCCAACTACAACTGTCCGGGGCAGGTCGTGATCTCCGGGGAGGCGGAGGCGGTCCGGGAGGCGATGGAGCTGGCCAGGCAGCGCGGCGCGAAAAAGGCGCTCCCGCTCCAGGTGAGCGTACCGTCCCACTCGAAGCTCATGGAAGGGCCTGCGAAAAAGCTGGCGGAGTTCCTTTTCCTCGAGGCCAAAATCAACCCGCCGGAGGTGCCGCTCATAAGCAATGCCGACGCCATAATCCTGAGCAATGCCGATGGATTGCGGGCCGCGCTCATAAGACAGCTTTCAAACCCGGTCAAATGGGAGGACAGCCTGAGGGTGATGAGGGACGCGGGCGCGGAGGCATTTATCGAGGTCGGCCCGGGGAAGGTGCTCTCCGGTCTGCTTAAAAGGACGCTGCCCGACTGCCCCTCATTCAACGTGGAAGATATGGATTCGCTTGGAAAGACCCTCCGTGGGCTTGTAGAACTGGGGCACTAGAACCTATCTCAAAATCGCTTCCGGCTGCAAGAGGCTGAAATCGCGGCATACAGTGTCATAAAGGAAAAATCGTCCTCAATGCAGCGCTGCTGCGCCTCCGGGCGATTTTCCCTTTCTTCCTTGTCTGCCACGATTTCCTCTCTCTTTCGCTTTAAAATCAATTTTGAGATAGGTTCTAGCTAGTGTAGCGTCCCAAAAATAACCTGAAATAATTCTGTCATTTCCCGAAATACCTCCCTCCCCGATATCCGCCCGGTCTTTCGTTCGGTCGCGCGGTTCCGGTCGATACAAATGGGTTTGTTTAGTTCGTCTTTCAGGGCGAATGGCGAAAGGTTGTCAGGATGCGGCCCGCCGTGATCCGTCCGCTTGCTCCTCTCTCAGGAACCGGGCGGATATCCTCCCATGCCTGTAATTTTAAAGGGAATTATTGAAACATGTGTGATGTATCAATAATTCTTTGTATAAATCTTCTTATTCTATGGCAATCATTCCGGCAGTTTTAAGCCGGAATCCAGTGACTTTTGCATTTCAGAAGTTAAAGTCGCTGGATACCGGCCTTCGCCGGTATGACAGATTTAAGCCAATTATTAATGAAACATCACACTAAGTTTCCTCGAAGCTGACTTCAGGGAGGGCCCAGACCTCTATCTTCCGCCCCGTCCAGACCCTGACTGCGTCCGCCCGTTCTTTTTTGGAAGGGACATACTTCCGGTACTTGGCCCCTGTCACGCCCCAGTCTATGACCACGCCCTTTCTCTTATCGGCTATGTGCCTTATGATTATGCCTTTCCTTAAAAAAAGGGTCACTTGGGGTCTCCTGTAAGGGTCTTTTCCCGCTCGGGCCGCGCCGGGCGCTCCGCCGCCATCTGGCTTTTGAACATCTCGAGGAGTTTCAACTTTTCCGCAGTCCCCAGCCCCGCGATGCCGGCATAAAAATCAAACCCCCCGCCTTTGAAAAACTCAAGGCTTTCATTTCTGTGAACCTGGTCCCAGAGGTCTTCGAATGACTGAAGGATGATTGCTTCGGCAAGGGCCTTCATCTTCATGGCTGTCCCCCCATTTCTTTCAGAACCCTTAAAAACATCCCCCGTGATGCCCCGCTGTAAGCTAAAATTATAAATTCATGTTCGGGCGAAGCGTTTTTTATCGTTCCAGCTTCGCCTTTTTTCAGTTTTAGAAAAACACCGGACGGTTTTGACTCTTAAGAAATTGAAAAACCCTAACTCTACATAATTTTCCCCTAAAGCGGGTTAAATGTCTTGGAGGATTTTGCCATTTAATTGGGGAAAATTGCTATTTGCCCTTTATGACATCCTCCAGCCAGGATGCAGAGGCTGCCACGGCCGGGAACCCGATAGTGCTGGTGAGGGCCAGGAGGGCCTGGTAGAGTTCCTCCGTGGAGGCACCCGCCGCCAGCGCGCGCCTTGCGTGGGAGTGAAGGGCCCCCTCGGAGCGCACCGCCGCCGCGGCTGCAAGCTGAAGAAGCTCTACGGTCTTTTCGTCCAGGGGACCGGAGACCCTGGCTTCCCGCCCGAGCGCCTCAAGGGCGGCAAAATACCCCGGAAACTTGTTCCTCAAATCCTTGTAATGCCTTGGAAGGTCTTTCATCTCCATGGTTTTTTTACCCTCCTGCCTTTTTTATAGGGATTTCCCGAATCCGTCCTTCGGAGAGGACACCTTACCGCCGGGCCGGGTATTCCATGAGGGCCTTTCCAGCCTCGTACGCCTCTTTCAGGGCCTCGGGATGGTTCAATATCTCGCCTTTGGCGTCGACCCCGAGATAGCACAGCTCCCGATGCTCAAGGACGCTTATCGTTCTGAAGAAACTCCTCGCGGTGGCAAATGAGCAGTCCCTGCCTTCCGCCCTTTTCATACCGCCCACGGTCACGAAGAGGCCGGCCCTTCCCTCGGGGGGGATGGGCCTCTTATGCAGATATTTCTCGCACCAGAAAGACTGGCACCTGTCTATCATCGCCTTTGCCTGGGCGCTGACGCCCGCAAAAAATATGGGGGAGGCCAGGATGATCCTGGAGGACTCCCTTATGGCCTGATAAACCGGTTGCATGTCGTCATTTATATGACAGCAGCAGGTCTGCGCGCAGACCCCGCAGTCCATGCATCCCCTGATTTTCATGACGTTCAAGTCGAAATAGGCAATCTGGGCGCCTTTCTCCCTCGCCCCGCGCATCGCCTCTTCAAGGAGTATCTGGGTGTTGCCGCCCTTTCTGGGGCTGCCCATGAAGACGGCTGTCCTCACAAATACCTCTTGTGGAACTCCCTCGTGGCCCGGGCGAACTTTTTCCCGAACTCGTAGCAGGCCCTCTGCTCCTCCGGGTTCGGGCGGTAATTCACGTTGGAGGTCTCGGGAAAGACCTCCAGCTTCATGTTCCTGAACTCCTCCATCGCGAGCTTAACGGCCCCTCCGGCCCATCCGTAGCTGCCGAAGGCGCTCACGATGCGGTCTTTTGGCCTGAGCCCCTTCAGGTAAATGAGGAACTCCCCGACATAGGGGAACAGGTTATTATTCAGGGTGGGGGAGCCCAGAAGGCAGCCCCGCGCCCTCCAGAATTCCTTTATCGCGACCGATGTGGGGGTGGCCCGGAGTTTCATGACCCTCACGTCCATCCCCTCGTCCTTGATCCCCTCCATCACCGGCTGGGCCATGCGGGCGGTGCCGCCCCACATCGTATCATAGATGATGGCCACCCTCTCGTCCGTCTTTCCGCTGGCCATGTCCAGATACATGCCAAGGACCTTTTCCGGCCTCTTCCTCCATATGATCCCGTGGTCCGGGGCTATCATGCCTATCGGGACGCCGAGTTTCACTATCTCGTCTATCTTGTTTTTTATGATGCCGCCAAACGGCATGAGGATATTGGCGTAATAGTCCCAGACGGAGTCCTCGAGGTCCGCCTCGGAGGAACAGGCCACGAATTCGTCATCGAAGCGCTGGGAGCTTGCAAGGTGCTGCCCAAAGCCGTCCTGGCTGAAAAGTATTCCCTCCTCAAGGCACAGGGTCATCATGGAGTCCGGCCAGTGGACCATCGGGGTCTCTATGAACTGGAGAGTGCGCCTGCCAATTTTCAGCCTCTCGCCTGTCTTGACGACCTTCATGTCCCAGCCCGAGATGTCGTGGTAGCGGCCAAGGCCGTCCCTGCCCTTCTGGGTGCAGTAGACCGTAGCCTTCGGCATGAGTGCGACAAGCCTCGAAAGCCCCCCGCCGTGGTCCGGTTCTATATGGTTTACGATGAGGTGCCTTATCCTGGATGGCTCTATCAGGGACCTGATGTTTGCTATGGATTCATCCACGAACTCCAGCTTCACGCCGTCGATGAGGGCGGGCTCTTCATCCAGTATCAGATAGTTGTTGTATGTGGAGCCCTTCGGGGTTATATACCCGTGGAAATCTCTTATTGCCCAGTCTATAGCCCCGACCCAGTAGACATCCGGTTTCAGTGAAACTACGCCCATCTCCGCCTCCATTGAAATTTTATTAAATTTTCAATACCCCGCCGTCTCTGCGGCGGGGAGGTTCATTGCATCCGTTTTCTGCCCCACCTTTTATTGGACGGGGGCGGCCCCCGCGGCGCGAGGGCCAGGGGACGCCTGCACGTTATCTTACAATATTAGCATCTTTTGGCTTAACGGGAATCCCGAGGGGCCCATGTGGGCCTGCGTCAGATTTGTGGGGCTGGCATCTGCCTGTTCCTGGAGAGAAGCGAAGAGCGGACGGATACCGGCGGGCCGCATCTGACAATGGCTTGATATTCGCCCTAGGCCGCAATCCCGCCGCGGCGGGACTTACGCCCGGAACCGCGCGCTGAACGGAAGGAGCAGGCAGATGCCCCGCCTTGCCCCACAAATCTGACGCAGGCCCGGCCCATGTTGCAACCGGAGGCCCCCGGGGATAAACTCCTAAAGGGATGGGAAAGGGCAGGGTGGTCTGGATAACCGGGCTTCCGGGCAGCGGAAAAAGCGCCGTCGCCAGGGCCCTTCGAAGAAGGCGCCCCAGGAGCGTCATACTCCAGATGGATGAGCTAAGGAGGCTTGCAACCCCCAGCCCGGCATACTCCGAAAGCGAGAGGGACATACTGTACCGCGCCCTCATCTTCACGGCAAGGACGGTATCCGGCCTGGGCCGTGACGTCATCGTGGACGCAACCGGCAACCTCCGCAGGTGGCGTGAGCTTGCGCGTGCCAGGATATCCCCTTTCGCGGAGGTCTATCTGAAATGCCCCCTTTCGGTCTGCATGGAAAGGGAAAGGAGGCGGACAAAGAGGCGGGGGGCGCCGCCAGGCATCTATGAGAAGGCGGAAAAGGGCTGGCCTGTGCCGGGGCTTTCCGCCCCGTATGAGGAGCCCATGCGCCCGGAGCTTGTCATAGAGACGGACAAAACGGGAATCGGGGAGGCCGCCCGCCTCATCGACGTCCTCCTGAGGCGGCTTGCCAAAGGACGCCATGGTTGATTTACAATTTACATCAATGGGAAAGATAAAGGTGCTTGCCCCCGAGGTGACCGACAGGCTCAGGGCCGGTGAGGTCATAGAGAGGCCGTCCGGGGCCGTGAAAGAACTCGTCGAGAACTCCCTGGACGCGGGGGCCTCGCATATCAGGGTGGAGGTCAGAAAAGGAGGCAGGGCGCTCATATCGGTCCTGGACGACGGGGAGGGGATGGGTCCCGAGGACGCCGTCCTGAGCATCGAGCGCCACGCGACGAGCAAGATTTCCTCCGGTGAAGACCTCTCCGGCATAACCACTCTCGGCTTCAGGGGTGAGGCCCTCCCCTCCATAGCCGCGGTCTCCGAGCTTGTCCTTCAGACGGCCCCCGCTGGCGCATCCGCCGGGCTTCGCATAGAGGCCAGGGCCGGCAGGGTCATCGGGAGCCGGCCGGCCCCGGCGCGGGGAACGACGGTCGAGGTGCGGGAGCTTTTTTTCAATACCCCCGCCAGGAGGAAATTTCTTAAATCGGACGCCGCTGAAAACCTAAGGATAATAAGCGCCCTGACCAGGCAGGCTCTCTGCCACCCGGGGACCGGCTTCACCCTCCACGTGGACGGCCAGATGTGCATGGAGCTACATCCGGCCCGTGACGAGCGCGAAAGGATAATGCAGGTATACGGCGGGAAGTTTCTGGAGGGGCTACTGGAGGCGGCAGCGGATGAGGAAGGAGTCAGTCTGAAGGTGTTTTTTTCAAGGGACGGCATCTGGAGGGCCACGAGGAGCCACCAGTTTGTCTTTGTAAACGGCAGGCCAGTGAGGGACCCCGGCCTGGGGCATGCCGTCTACAGCGCCCTTGCCGCCCTGCCCCCAGGCAGGCACCCCGTCTTTTTCATCTTCATCGAGGCCGACCCCCGCACCGTCGATGTGAATGTGCACCCCCAGAAAGAGGAGGTGCGCTTCGCCGACAAGGACCGGCTGTACAGGCTGGTAAGGGGCGCGGTGAGGCAGGCCGGGCGCATGGAAAACCCGTCAGGCAAGCCCCTATCCCCTGACTACGGGCCGGGGGCGGCGGAAAATTCGGTCTCCGAGGGGCCGTCGGTTTATTCCGGAGGTCAGGCATCGTATCCGGAGGGGGCTAACCCGCTTGATCTTCTGGCGGGCAATAGCGGAGGGGGAAAGCGCCCCTTCATTCGACTTGGAGAGATGTTTTATGCCTATTCCGACGGTCAGGGGCTAATACTCCTGGACCAGCACGCCGCCCATGAGAGGGTCATGTACGAGAAGCTCCTGAAAAATGTGGGGCTCGCTCCCGGCCAGTTCCTCTTCCCCCTCTGCATAGAGCTTTCTCCGGGGGAGATGCAGGCGGTGCTTGGTCACCGCCATCTGCTTCTGGAGCTTGGGCTGGAAGTGGAGGAATTCGGCGCTGGAAGCATGATACTTCGGAGCGCCCCGGAGGAGTTTTTGAAAAAGGGGGCCCTCGATTGGGCGTCCCTGATTGCCGATACGGCGCTTGGCCTTATGGAGGACGGGGGGGCGGACACACCCGAGCTTAAAAAGAAGGTGGCCGCCAGGCTCGCCTGCCACCGTTCAGTCCGGGGGGCGGAGGTCCTTGGCGAGGCCGAATTCAGCAGGCTCCTCGATGACCTCGAAAGATGTGAGGATCCGGAGCACTGCCCGCACGGCAGGCCCACTCGTGTGCGCCTCGGCCATGAGGAGCTGAAGAGGATGTTCAGGCGAAGGTGAGGCAGGGCTTGGTGTTGATTAATCTTCAGGGCTTGATGTAATCTATCGGCCAAGTCGCAAAAAACCCCTAAGGAGAGTTTTTCAATGAAAAGATTTTTAAGCATGGCTGTCCTGTTTCTGGCAGCAGCGTTGCTCCTGGCCCCCGCGGGGACAGCGCAGGCGGTTACGATCAAGGCGCTCTACGCGGGCGCGGCAAGGCTCAATGGCAAAAGGGTCACTGTCGCCGGGCGCGTCGTCAAGGTGAACATGAACATCATGGGCAAAAACTGGATTCACTTGAAGGACGGGACGGGTTCGAAGGGGACCGATGAGGTTGTCCTTACAACCAACCAGTCCGCCAAGCCGGGTCAGCGCATAAGCGCAAGCTGCACGGTCGCGGCCAACAAGGACTTCGGCGCGGGGTATTTCTACAAGGTCATACTGGAAAACTGCGTGCTTAAACCCCTTTAGCCTTGTTTTAACCCTTCGGAAGCACTATCACCGCCCGCGCGCCGTCTGCGGCGGGCTCGATGGCGAGCCTTCCGAAGCTCTTTTTTATCGCCAGGCTGGCTATGGGAAGACCAAGGCCGGAGCCGCCCGGCTTGGTGGAATAAAACAGGGAGAATATCCGCTCCACTTCCTCGGGGCGGGGCGGGGTCCCGGTGTTGAAAATGGTTACCTTTACGGCGTTAAAGGGGGCCCGGTAGGGTTCCGATGCTATGGTGATCCGCGGCTTCGGGGACTCGGCTGCGGCCTCGATGGCGTTTTCAATCAACTGGTGAAACGCGATCTTGATGTCCGGGGGGTCCGCATCGATGGAGGTTGTCACGGGGTCTATGCGCATTTCTATCTCCACACCGGCAGCCTTTGTCTTCGCCGAGAGCTCATCGAGCACGAGCCTTATCAGGTCCGGCAGCGACATCTTTACGGTGTAGGCCTCCTTCTGGGACAGCTCGACGTACGTCCCTATGTCCGCCACCATCGTCTCGCACCTTGAGCTTTGGGCAATGATGTCTTCCACAAGGCAGTATGAGGGGTCATTTATGTCCAGGACCCTCCGTATCCTTCTCAGATTGCCCCCGATGACGGTTATGGGGTTTCTTATCCGGTCCGCGATGCCCCTGATGATCTCCACATCGCAGCGGCTTGTGGCGTCTATGTACGCGCTGGTCTCTGTGAGCAGGCAGAAATCCAGTATCCTGTCTATGGCGATGTAGACCTTCATCTGGTCTTCCGCGGGCACCTGGGCCTGGATTATCCGCCCGCAGAATTTTCTCACCATCGAGAAACCAAGGTTGGCATAGCGCTGGTCCAGGTTGACCTCCACGTGCCTCATGCCTATCCTCCACAGGTAGGCCATGAAGTTCTCGTCCATTTCGAGTGTGAAGACCGTCCTGAACCAGTTTTCCCAGGCGTTTTTGAGCGTCTGCGGATTTTCAAGCTGCTCGATGAGCTTTCTTGTATCGTTTATGTTTATGAAGATGTCGTGGAAATAGCCGGCAAATTCGCGCGCCTTTTCGACGAAGAGCCCCTTGTACGGTTCTATGGCCGCAACTTCCTCCGCCGCGGCAAGGCCAAGCTGTTCCATGAAGAGGTTCAGTTTGCTGAAAGGCACGCTAAGGGCAACACTCGGGTATCTCATCTCCGGAAAAACTTTAGCAGAGGCCGCCCGCGCGGTCAACCGGCCCCGTATGTTTAACCTTCTTTGCCCGAATCGAAGAGCTTCGAGCTGGCCGAGGTCGGGATCGCCGCACCCTTGACCTCGTCTTCAAACTGCCTCAGCAGGCCGTTTTCCTTCTTAAGCTCGTCGACGAGGTACGAAAGCAGAAAACGCGGCATGAACAGTTCGCATTGCTTGAGCGCCGCCTCCGCCAGGGGGAGGGCCTTTTCCTCCGCCTCGATCTGATGGTTAAGATGGCCCGAGAGCGCCTGCAGGTCCTCCGGGTCCAGGTTTACAGACTCTTTCTTGATGCTCTCGATGATCATCTGCTGAACAAGGCAGCGCTTCCTCGCCTCAAGCTCCATCGTCTGAAGCATCGTCTTTATGAGGGGGTTTTTGGTCTTCGGGGCCTGCCTGCCTGCGTATTCGATTATCTGGTACTCGGTTGCCTGCCAGTCCACCATCAGGTTCAAAAAATCCTCGGATTTTTCGGCTGGTCTTTTCATGCCGGTTCTCCTTTCTCATTGGAAATGGAAATCGAGACACCCTGAAAAAGATGGCACCCTCCAGCCAGATTATACAGTAACTTTGCGGGGTCAGCTATCGGCCAATCCCGAGCCGGTTTCTCCTGGCCCCCTGCTATCTTCCCTCTTTGTTTTTGGGTTATACTTACGGCGTGTCCGCGGTGGAAGAAGACCTGCAGCCCTGCCTGCCTTTCAGATGGGATGAAAAGGGCCCTTCAAGATGGGATGAAAAGGGTCTTGAGAGGCGGCTCAGCTTTCTGGCTGGCAGGCCCGTGTCCATCTCAATCACCTCGAATTCGGTAAGCGTTTTGTCCATGAGGCGCTCCTCCGGGGGGACCTTCCTCAGGCTCCATGGGGTTTTCCTGAACGCCGGCCAGGAGGTCGTCTCAGAGATAGCGAGGTTTATAAAAAACGGGAAAAAGGGAGAGCGTTTCCCTGTCCTGTCGCGGTACATAAGGGAAAACCGGCGGAAGATTGAAAGCTCCTCTGCCAGGCAGGCCCGCGGGCGCAAGGAGGGGCTCCCGCCAAAGACGGCCGGCAGGTTCCACGACCTGCGCCGCGCATACGACTGCATCAACCGGGAGTATTTCGGCGGCGAGCTTGTCTGCGATATCGGGTGGGGCCGCAGCCAGCGCAGGCACGCCGTGAAGAAACGCACGCTTGGCAGCTATTGCCCGCCCGCAAATGAAGGGGGCAGGGGGCTCATAAGGATAAATCCCGTACTGGACAGGAAGGCGGTGCCATCCTATTACCTCCGGTTTGTGGTCTACCACGAGATGCTACATGCGCGTCTGGGGATCGCGCTGAAAAACGGCAGGCGTTCAATGCATTCACCGGAGTTCAGGAGGCTAGAGAGACTCTTCCGCGAATACCGCGAGGCGATGGCCTGGGAGTCCGGCAGGGCGGGCAGGCCGTAGAACGCTCAATGCAGGTCAGCGCTCTTTCAGCACCTCCCTCACCTTCTTCAGCAAATCCGAGGGCGTGACGGGTTTTGGAAGGAAATTTGTGCCCGGCTCCAGCAGGCTCTCCCTGCTGATAATGTCCGCCGTGTAGCCGCTCACATAGATCACCTTGACCGAGGGGTTTATCGCCCTTATCTCCTGATAGGCCTCTTTCCCGTTTTTCTTGGGCATGATGCCGTCCATGATGATCAGCCGCACGTCATCCCTGTACAGCCGGAACTTTGCGACCGCATCCTCGCCATCAACCGCCTCGATTATTCTGTATCCGTAATTTCGCAGTATCTCGGTATTGAGCGCCCTGATCGCCTCGTCATCCTCCGCTACAAGAAGCGTCTCGAATCCGCCCTCCGCCGCGGCAACCCCGGCCTGCCTCCGCTGGTCCTTGGCGACTGCGTTTATGACCGGCAGGTAAATCCTGAACTCCGTCCCTTTCCCGGGTTCGCTGTCCACGTCGATGAAGCCGTTGTGCTGCGTCACGATGCCGTAGACCATGGAGAGCCCGAGTCCGGTGCCCTTCCCCGGCTCCCTGGTCGTAAAAAAGGGCTCGAACATCCGCTCCCTGGTCCTTGCGTCCATCCCTTCACCGGTGTCCGAGACGACGATGACGGCGTACATGCCCGCCTTGCCGTAGCCGTGCATCCTGATGAATTCCTCATCCATGCGCACTTTCCCCGTCCCGATCGCTATGCGCCCGCCTCCGGGCATGGCGTCTCTCGCGTTGGTGACCAGGTTCATCAGCATCCTCTCGATCTGCCCCCTGTCGGCAAAGACCGTCATATCGTCCCCGGCGCACCTGATCTTAATTTCGATGTCTTCCCTTATGAGTCTCGACAGGAATTTCTCCACCCCCCGGATGATGTCGTTCAGATTGTCGGGCTTGGGATTGATGACCTGTTTCCTGCTGAATGAAAGGAGGCTGCGTGTCAGAGTGGTCGCCCTTTCGGACGCCCGGAGTATCTGTTCCAGGTTCCCCCTGGCCGGATTGCCATCGGGCATGTTCATCAGCGTCAGGTGGGCATATCCCACGATTGCGCAGAGGATGTTGTTGAAGTCGTGGGCCACCCCGCCGGCCAGTTGGCCGATGGCCTCCATCTTCTCCGCCCGGCGCAGCCCGTCTTCAAGCTTTCTCTGCTCGGTGACGTCGATGCCCAGGCTTGCGGTCCCGATGATCCTGCCCTCGGAATTCCGCAAAACGGAATTGTCCCATATGACAAGCCGCTTTTGGCCCTTACGGGTGACAATGGGGTTTTCAAAATGAAGGGGCTCATTGCTTTCCAGGATGGACATGAAGACCGATTTGACGCTCTCCCTGGTTTCCTCCGGCAAAAACATATCGAACCAGTTGCCGCCCAGCACCTCATCCCTGGGCCATCCGGTCAGGCCGAGGAAATAGTCGTTGCAGAAGGTGACCCTGCCGTCCGAATCCAGCATGACCGCTATGAGCTGGATGGTTTCGAGGAGGTCCCTGAACCTCTTCTCCGCATAGAAGAGGGCCTTCTCCGCCTGCCTGCGCTCGGTTATGTCTATGTGGCTTGCCCGGAGCAGCCTGCGGTTGCCCGATGGCAGCCGGACAAGCCGCACCTCGCAGAGGCGCTCCTTGCCGTCGGCGCTCCGGATCATCCTCTCGACGGTCATTGATTCTCCGGCCATGACCCGGCCGATATTTTCGGACACGCTCTCCGAGACGGGGTGCCCGTCCGGCTGGGCATCCGTATAGAACCGCTGCGGACCGGTTTTCAGCAGCTCCTCGCGGCCGAGTGCGAAGAGGCGCACGGCGTTTTCATTTGCGTCCACGAACCGGTTTTCGTCCTGGTCGAAGACGGTGATGGCGTCTGGCGCCTGCTCAAACAGCACGCGGAACCGCTTCTCGCTCTCCTCGATCTCCTGCTGGGCATGGAGCTGCCGCCGGTAGGCGTCTGCAAGGTGCTTCCGCATGCTGTTGAAGGCGTCGGCCAGGGTGTCGAGCTCATCGCCTTCCGCCTTTTTGTCCAGCACCAGGGGGGCGTTCATGCTTGATACATCGAAGGAGCGGAAATAAGCGGCGGCCACGGAGAGATGGCGCGTGACCATCGTCTCAAAGAGCCTCAGCAGGAAGGACGCCACGATCGCGACCGTCGCCGCCTGAAACAGGAAGATAAACAGGATCCTCTCAAGGACATCGCGGATCACCCCGGCCCTGTCGGCCTGCAGGTACAGGGTGCCAAGCATGATCCGCCCGCCGTTGTAGATGCGTGTAAGCGCAATCTCACGCGTGATGACGTTGCCCGGCTTCTTTTCCCCCGCCTGGGCGATTACCCTGCCGTGGTCTATGACGGCCGCGTAGTTCAGGTAGCTGAAATGATGTATCCCTTCGACTTCGGCGGCCAGTTCCTGCCTGTCGTATTTCCACAGCGACGTGGTAAGCCCGCTGACCTGGACGTTTTTGACCTGGTCAATCGTCTCGTTGATGCCCGACATCCGGACGCGGTAATCCATCCACGCCTGTATGACAGTGAAGATGACCGTAAGCGCCACGCTGAAGAGAAGGACCTTTTTCAGCAGGCGCCGGCAGATCAGGTTCTGGACTTGTCCCTGCGGGCCGGTCATTATCCTTGTTTCCGGCCGGCGGCCGACCTTGTCAAGCGCTGCATGTCGCCGTTTCTTTTCATCTCCAGCAGCGCCGCGGCAAGCCTTGGCGCCAGGCCGGCATAGCGGCGGTTCAAATACAGGTACATGCCCTGTTTCGAAAGGTACGGCTTGAGCGCAATTATCTCGGAGAGCCCCAGCTTTTTTATGACGGCGTCGCCCTCCACCCTGTCAAATACGACCAGATCCACCCTGCCGTGGGCTAGCAGTTCGAAGAGTGCGTTGGCGTCTCCCACTTCGGTCAGCGAACGGGTGCCCGTTATATTCCGTTCGAGGATATTCCATCCGGTTATGATGCCTACGTTGTACGGCTTAAGGCTCCGCCATCCATTGATCCTGATGGAGAGGTCTTTCGTAAAGACAGTGAATTCGAAATCGCAGATGGGCTCCGGCACCCTGACCAGGTTTGGATACATCTTCTCAAGCCCCGCGACTCGGACGAAGTCCCCGTCATCGATCCCCCTGTCGGCATCCACAAGACCCCTTTCGGAGGGAACCCGGACTATCTTCACATCCATACCTATACGGCGGAACGCCTCCCTGATGATCAAATCCAGGGAGCCGTTACCCTCCGGAGTGGAAAGCGGATAGGTGCTGGAGGTGTTAAGCAGGAATGTCTTGCCCCGCGCCATGCCGGGGCAAAGGAAGATGCCGGCCGCGAGCAGCCCCGGCAGCAGCCAGGCGGCCGCCGGGCGCTTTTTGCATCGCACGGGCTGCGGACCGACGCCGTTATCGATCAAATGGGATTGCCCTTCAGGCAGCCAATGAGGATTAAACCATAAAACATGGAATTTTGGCGAGCGTCCCAGGCCTCAGTGAGGCAGCGATCTTCTCCAATCCATCCATCCGGTTTCCTAAAAACTGAAAGGGGAAAACATTGTCTTACTTTCCCATGAGTATCGCCACATTCGATGATACTGAATAAGCCCGGGAAAAGTAAACTGACAGTCCTGACGGGGAGGGGGATGGGGGCGAACCCGGAGGCGGGATATCGCCCCTTTTTTGATCCAGCCGGGGTTTTTTATTCGATTGGTACGGTCTTTGCGCGGCGCTTGGCCTCTTCCGTCTTGGGCAGTCTGACTTCCAGCACGCCGTGGTGGAATTTGGCCTTGACCTGGTCGGCCTTCACATCAGCGGGCAACTCAAAAGACCGGGAGAAAGAGCCGTAGGAGCGCTCCAGCCGGTAGAAGTTCTTGTCCTCGACCTTTTCCTCCTTCTTTTTTTCCCCGGAGATGGTGATCAGATGGTCGGTGAGGTCGACGGAGATGTCCTCTTTGCTCATTCCCGGCAGCTCCGCCTTCAGGACGATGTCCCCGCCTTCCTCAAAGATGTCCACCGAAGGGGCAAGCTCTTCGCCCTCGAATATCCTCCTTGCCGGCCACCACGGCGGGCCGAGCAGAGGAAACGGCCGCCTGAAGAATTCCTCGAACTGCCTCTCCAGGTGCTCAAATGGTGTGATGGCCCGCCCAGGTTCCTTCCTGGCCAGTTCCCGGGATTCCTCTTTCGATTTTACAGCCATAATGACCTCCACTTATTGATTGGTTTTCCCGTCAGTTGCAAGTCTCTTCTAAGATATCTATCAGCTAATCATCCTTCAGTCAAGGGCATGCGTTTGCCGGTAGTGCGTCAGTTTGATTTGCCGGACGATGGCGGCTTTCGCTTCATGCTTGCGAAAAGTGCGGCCCGGCTTGACAGGCCGCTTCCGCGGAAAATATACTCAAAAACGAATTTATTTTTTACTTTTCTCTTCTCCGGGCCCCTCTGGAAAGCACTTTTTTTAAAAAAAGCCTTTCCGCGCTGGGGGCCTTGCGGCTTCCGGGGGGGCTGGCGGCGCGGGAGGGGATTGCACGGGAGGTAAAGGCGGCAATTGAGGGGCGGGCAGGACGGAGAATCCGATAAGTGGCTTGTTGCCCTGACGGTCATCACGGGGACGATAATGAGCGCCCTGGACACAAGCATCGTCAACGTGGCGCTTCCCTACATGCGGGGCAATCTCGGGGCCAGCGTGGAGGAGATAACGTGGGTGGCCACTGGATACATGCTTTCGAGCGTCATAATAATGCCCATCGTTGCGATGCTCAGTTTCCGTCTCGGCAGGAAGAGGTTTTACATGCTGAGCGTGCTTTTGTTTACGGCAAGCTCGTTTCTTTGCGGGGTCTCCTGGGACTTAAACTCGCTTGTATTTTTCCGGATAATACAAGGGATCGGAGGCGGGGCGCTCATCCCCGTCTCGCAGGCTATACTCAGGGAGAGCTTCCCGCCGGAGGAGCAGGGGATGGCGATGGGCATTTACGGGTTCGGCGTCGTGCTCGGTCCCGCAATAGGCCCCACCATCGGCGGATGGCTCACGGACAACTATTCATGGCCCTGGATATTTTTCATCAACATCCCGATAGGCATCATAAACATGATGCTTGTTGCCAGGTTCCTGCACGACCCGCCCTATATCAAAAGGGAAAAGGGGAAGATCGATTTCCTCGGGCTCTGGCTGCTTGTGGTCGGGCTCGGGGCGCTGCAGCTCATGCTTGAAAAGGGCGAGCAGAAGGACTGGTTTCAGTCCGCCTTCATAGTCTGGCTTGCCGTCTTCTCCGCTGCCGGGATGGCGCTTTTTGTGTGGAGGGAGCTTGCGGCCGAAAGGCCCGCGGTTGATTTGCGGGTGCTGAAGAACCTTCCATTCGCCTCGGGCACCATGCTGGGCGGCATACTGGGGATCGGCCTCTACGGGAGCCTCTTTCTCCTGCCGCTTTTCCTCCAGCAGCTTTTGGGATATCCCGCCTTTGATTCCGGGCTTGTGCTCATGCCCAGGAGCCTCGCCATGGCGTTCATGATGCCTGTGGCGGGAAGGCTCTATAACAGGCTCGGCCCGAGGGTCCTGATAGGCGCGGGCCTTGTGGTGACCGCGCTTTCATTCTGGCAGCTCTCCACCATGTCGCTTGACGTGGGTTTCCTGGACCTCCTGGTCCCTCAGACCCTGCAGGGCGCGGGCTTCGGCATGATTTTCGTCGCGCTGAGCACGGCGGCGCTGGCGTCGATAAAAAAGGCGGAGATGACGGCCGCCACCGGGCTCTATAATGTCGTCCGGCAGGTCTTTGGGAGCGTCGGCATAGCCATAACCGCCACCGAGCTTACACGAGGTGAAAACATCTTCAGGGCGGACCTGGTCCGGGATGTGACGCCCTACACCGCAAACTCCTCCAATTTCGTGCGTGTGATGACCGGGGCGATGATACGGCAGGGAAACGACCCTGCCACCGCCGGCTACAAGGCGCTTGGCATCCTCAATAATGAGCTGGACAGGCAGGCCTCGATGCTCTCCTACAACCATGTCTTCTTCCTCGTCACCGTCATTTTCGTCTTTTGCGTCCCCCTCGTGTTTTTCCTGAAAGGGGGCCACGGGGCCGAGGAAGGGGAAATAATCATCGATTAGGCGGCTGCCCGTCCCGGTTGACACCGGGGGCCCCTTTGCTAGGATTTAATTGAAATATCCCTCCGCCTAAGAGGTGTGAAAAAATGGACAATCATTCAGGGATAAAGGGAAGAAGATTATTTGTTTTTTTCCTCCTGTTCCTCTTTGCCGGGGCGCTCAGGGCAAACGCGGACGACCTTATGGCAAGGGCGCAGGCGCTTTTCAAGCCCATACCCGCCTCCCCGCCCGCGCTGGCCAACAACCCCGTGACGCCGGAAAAGCTCAAGCTCGGCCGGATGCTCTATTTCGAGCCCAGGCTCTCCGACAGCGCCCTCATAAGCTGCAACACCTGCCATAACCTTGGAATGGGAGGGGCCGACTTCCAGGAGACGTCCACCGGGCACGGGTGGAAGAGGGGGCCGCGAAACGCCCCCACGGTTTTTAACGCCGTCTTCAACATAGCGCAGTTCTGGGACGGCAGGGCATCGACGCTGATGGAGCAGGCGAAGGGGCCGGTACAGGCCTCCGTCGAGATGAACAATACGCCAGGGAAGGTCGTCAGGACGTTAAAGAGCATGCCAAGGTACGTGGAGTTGTTCAAAAAGTCCTTCCCCGGGGAAGCAGACCCGGTTACCTTTAATAACATGGCCAGGGCCATAGAGGTCTTCGAGGCAACCCTTCTTACGCCGGATTCGCGGTTCGACAGGTATCTGAAGGGTGACAGCAACAGCCTGAGCCCCTATGAAAAGGAGGGGCTGTCGCTTTTCATGGGCAAGGGGTGCGCGAACTGCCACGGCGGCATTAACATGGGCGGCACGGGATACTATACCTTCGGTTTGGTCGAGAGGCCGCCTGCAGAGATCATGGTGGGAGACGTGGGCAGGTACAAGGTGACTAAGACAAAGTCCGACGAATACGCGTTTAAGGCCCCGTCCTTAAGGAATATAGAGCTTACGCCGCCTTACTTCCATTCCGGCAAGGTATGGAGCCTCAAGCATGCCGTGGCCATCATGGGTTCCGCCCAGCTTGGAATTAAGCTAAACGATGCCGAAACTGACAGGATCGCGGCCTTTTTAAAGACCACCACGGGCGTCCAGCCAAGGGTCGAATACCCGATCCTGCCCGCTCCGGCCGCGACGACGCCCAGACCGGAGCTTTGACAGGGCATCGGGGCTGTTCCCAGGGCAATACGCTCAGGTGGGCCGTGGGCGTTTCCGGTCCGATTGCCGGCCAGCGGACCGAATACCGGCGAGGCGCCTCCTGAGCCGTTCGGCATGCTGTCTGCCTTCAAGCAGGAATGCCCCGAAAAACCCCTTCATTTCATCATCGGCCTCCCCGGATTGCATCCGGGCGAAAAAATCCTCCACGGCCGTCATCTCAAGGGAGATTGCGATTTCGAAGGCATCTTCCAACCGGAGGCCGGCATTTTCAAAGATTTCCCTCCTGGCCTTTTTCACGGCCGCCAGGGCGTCCTGAGCAAGCTGAAGGGATGAAGGCAGTCCGGCGGCCCCTTTCAGGCTGCTTGAGACGACGAACTTGCGGGCGTGGGTCTTCTCCTCTTCCGCCAGGGCCTTCCAGAAGGCACGCTCTTCGGGAAATCTGTCTGCCAGATAGCCGTAAGTTTCAGAAATCGCGTTCTCGATGCCTATGCAGATTTTTAATAGTTCGACCTGGGAATCCAAAGCGGCACCCCGCCATATTAATTTCAAAACATATTTAGAATTCTAGAAAATCGCGGAAGGATTGTCAAAAATGGAAAAAAGAAAACCGGACTTTCCATATAGCCTGCGCCTGCGGGGCCTGATATAATGGGCGTATCTGCGCGGGGCTGAAAGCGATTTAACTCTTTAATGGTGCTTTTTTTACGAAACGGAGGACGCGACGCGCCTGTTTCGCATCGGGACCTGGATACTGTCCGCATCTGCGGCCCTCCTTGCATCGTCCGCCCTCCTGGCAGCAGGCGGATGCACTGTGGGCCCCGCTTTCAAGCGGCCCCAGGCGCCGGCGGCAGGCTCATATACGGCAACGGCCATGCCCGCGAAGACCGAAAGCGCCCCGGTTGCCTGGGGAGCGGCCCAGTGCTTCAGGGAGGCGGCCGGCATCCAGGCCGAGTGGTGGAGGCTCTTTCACAGCCCCGGGCTTGATCGGCTCATGCGCATGGCGCTGGCCCGGAGCCGAACGCTCGCGGCCGCGCGGGCCGCGCTCAACGAGGCCTATGAGAACGAGCGCTCACAGGCCGGGGCGCTTTACTACCCGAAAATCGACGCGAAAGGCGCCGCGACTCGCCAGAAATTTTCGGGCGCCTCATTCGGCCAGCCCGGCGCCCCCGGCATCATCTTCAACCTCTTTAACGCCTCGGCAACCGTATCTTACCTGTTTGATATTTTTGGGGGCTCCAGGCGCACCGTCGAGGCGCTTGAAGCGCAGATCGACTATCAACGCTTCCAGCTTGAAGGTGCATACGTCACGCTTACGGCAAACATCGTGACAACGGCGGTGCAGGAGGCCTCGGCGGACGCGCAGATAAGGGCGACCAGGGAGATACTCGCAATCCAGGAGGACCAGCTCGGCATAGTCCGCCGTCAGTTCCGGCTTGGGGGCGCGTCCCTTCCGGATGTGCTGTCGCAAAAGACACAGCTTGCGCAAACCAGGGCGACGCTGCCTCCGCTTGAAAAGGCGCTCTCCGTGGCCCGGCACCAGTTGGCCGTGCTTGCGGGGACTCTTCCGGCAAATGCGGGAGGGCTGCCGGAATTTCGTCTTGACGGGCTGAGACTTCCCCGGCAATTGCCAGTCAGCCTGCCTTCAAGGCTCATCCGCCAGCGCCCGGACATCCGCGCCTCCGAGGCCCTTTTGCATGCGGCAAGCGCTCAAATCGGCGTTGCGACCGCCAACATGCTCCCACAATTGACTTTTACGGGCAGCATCGGGTCGGAAACTACGAAGGTCGAGGACCTCTTTGGCAGCAATACCAGCGTCTGGAGCCTTGGGATGTCGCTTCTTCAGCCCGTGTTTCATGGGGGGGAGCTGACCGCGAAACGCCGCGCGGCCGTCGCCGCCTATGAGCAGGCCCTGGCCCAGTATCAGGAAACCGTTCTTGAGGCGTTTCAGAACGTTGCCGATGCGCTTCGCGCCCTGGACAGGGACGCAGCCACTCTAAAGGCCCAGGCCGAAGCCTGGGCCGCGGCGCGCGGCACGCTGGACATCACCCAAAAACAATACCGGCTGGGCGCGGTGAGCTACCTTGCGCTGCTGAATGCCCAGCGCCAGTACCAGCAGACGCGGATAGGCCTCATACAGGCGCAGGCGGCGCGCTTCGCGGATACCGCGGCCCTGTTTCAGGCGCTTGGCGGAGGGTGGTGGAACCGGGCCGCGGCGGAAGGCGCGCAGGCCATGGCGGGCGGCAAGAAACCCGCGGAGAGGGGCCGCCTGTGATAAAGCGCATGATCATCATGCTCGTGGCCGTAGGCCTGGTCTTCGGAGGCTTATTCGCCTATCACGCATACGAGGCCATGATGCAGAGGAAATCCATGGCCGGACGCCTGCCGCCGCCCGTGGCCGTAAGCGCCATGAGGGCCCGGTACCTTTCCTGGCAGCCTGAGGTGAAGGCCGTGGGAAGCCTGCGGGCCGTGCGCGGCGTCGACGTGACCAGCGAGATTGCCGGCCTGGTGAGCCGCGTATATTTCAAATCCGGCCAGGATGCATGGAAAAACCGCGTGCTCGTCCAGCTTAACGCGGACTCCGATATAGCGCTTCTTCATTCCCTTGAGGCCGCGGCCCAACTGGCGCGCACCGTCTATGAGCGCGACAAAAAACAGTTCGCCGTGCAGGCCGTAAGCAGGGCCACCCTGGATGCTGACGCCGCCGACTTGAAAGGCAAGACGGCCCAGGTCCGGCAGCAGAGGGCGATAGTGGAAAAAAAGACCATACGCGCCCCGTTTGCGGGACGGCTCGGCATAAGCACCGTAAACCCGGGGCAGTACATCAATCCGGGCGACAAGATAGTCACCCTGCAGGCGCTCGACAGGCTCTATGCCGATTTTTATCTGCCGCAGCAGCAGCTCTCAAAGCTCAGGCCGGGGCAGGAGGTCCTCGCCGATACCGACGCCTATCCCGGCCTGACGTTCCGGGGTAGGATAACTTCAATCAACCCGCAGGTGGACCCCTCCACCCGCAACGCCGAGATTGAGGCCGAGTTTGCAAATCCCGGCCGCAGGCTGCTGCCGGGCATGTACGCCGTAATAGACGTACGGGCCGGGGCCGTCCGCCGCTACCTGACGCTGCCTCAGACGGCCATCACCTACAACCCATACGGCGAGACGGTTTTCGTTGTCGCGGAGGAAGGAAAGGGGCCGGATGGCAGGCCCATACTGGTCGCGCGGCAGGTCTTTGTGACAACCGGCGGCACGCGGGGCGACCAGGTGGCGATTGTTTCAGGCATAACCGAGGGGCAACTGGTGGTGACAAGCGGCCAGTTAAAACTCAAAAACGGCAGCCGCGTGGCAATCAACAACCAGATCCAGCCAAGCGACAACCCCGCTCCAAGGCCGCCGGAAAGCTAGGGCGGTGCCCCCCGGAAATGCACTTCACGGATATCTTTATCAGACGCCCGGTGCTGGCCACGGTGGTGAGCCTCCTCATACTGGTGCTTGGACTTCGCTCGATGGGGCTTCTGAAGGTGCGGGAGTATCCGCAGATCCAGAGCGCGGTCGTGACCGTTTCGACCACCTACTACGGCGCAGACCCCTCCCTGGTTGCCGGCTTTATCACCACCCCGCTTGAAAGCTCCATCGCCCAGGCAAGCGGCATAGATTACATGACCTCCACAAGCACGCTCGGGCAGAGCACCATCGAGGCCAACCTGCGCCTGAACTACGACGTCAACAAGGCGATGACGGAGATCAACACCAGGGTGAACGCGGTGCTCGACCAACTGCCCAAAGACACGCAGACTCCGGAGATCACCGTGGCCGTCGGCGAGGCGGTTGATTCGATGTACATAGGCTTTTACAGCAAGGTGCTGCCGACTAACAAGATAACCGATTACCTGATCCGCGTGGTGCAACCCAGGCTGCAGGCCGTGGACGGCGTGCAGAGCGCCGAGATACTGGGCGAGCAGCGCTTCGCGCTGCGGGCGTGGCTGGACCCGAGGAAGATGGCCGCCTTCGGCGTCACCGGCACGGACGTAAGCAATGCGCTGGCCGCCAACGATTTCATTTCCGCGGTGGGGCGCACCAGGGGACAGATGGTGACAGTGGACCTCACCGCGGCAACCGGGCTGCACACCGTCGATGAATTCAGGGACCTGGTCATCAAGTCCCGGAACAACGCCATCGTCCGCCTGGGCGATGTCGCCAACGTGACGCTGGGCGCGGAAAACTATGACACATCCGTATTCTTCGACGGCAAGAGCGCCGTCTACATAGGCATCAAGGTGGCGCCCACCGCCAACCTCCTGTCCGTCATCGCGGACATCCACAGGATATTCCCGTCAATCCAGGAGCAGTTGCCGGAGGGCCTGGGCGGGCGCATCGTCTATGACGCGACAAAGTACGTGCACAGCTCCATCCGGGAAGTGATAAGCACGATCGTCAAGGCGCTGCTGATAGTGACGCTGGTGATATTCATATCCCTGGGCTCGCCGAGGTCGGTTATCATCCCCACGGTGGCCATGCCTCTTTCGCTTATCGGGGCGTTTTTCATCATGCTGGTGCTAGGCTATACTATAAACCTGCTCACGCTGCTTGCCCTTGTGCTTGCGATAGGCCTTGTGGTGGACGACGCGATAATAGTGGTGGAGAATGTCCACCGCCATATCGAAGGGGGGATGCCGCCGCTTGAGGCCGCCTATCAGGGGGCGCGCGAGCTTGCGGGCCCGATCATCGCCATCTCGGTGGTGCTTGTTGCCGTCTATGTGCCCATCGGCTTCATGGGCGGCCTTACCGGCGCGCTCTTTACGGAATTCGCCTACACCCTGGCTGGGACCGTTGCCGTCTCCGCGGTGATAGCGCTTACGCTTTCACCCATGATGTGTTCGAAGTTTCTAAAGCCGTATGTCCCCGGACGCCAGCGCTTCGTTGCCTTTGTGGACCGATGGTTCGGGCGTCTTCGCGGCGGCTATCAGCGCCTTCTGCACGGCTCGCTTGACTACCTGCCCGTAACCGCCGTGTTCGCCGCGGCGATACTTCTCAGCAACTACTTCCTCTACAAGGGCTCAAAGAGCGAACTGGCCCCCACGGAGGACCAGGGCGTGATAATCGTCATGGCCACGGCGGCGCCCGACGCCACGCTGGAGCAGACGATGCTCTACACCCGCCAGGTTTACAGGATTTTGGCCTCCTTCCCGGAGACCGATCACGTCTTTCAGCTTGACGGCATAAGCGGGCTGAATACCGGCATCGCCGGCATGGTCACGAAGCCATGGGACAAGCGGAAGAAAACCACGATGCAACTGCAGCCCGTGGTGCAGGAAGATCTCGGCGGGATCACCGGCATCGAGGCGGTCGCCTTCCAGCGCCCCCCGCTGCCCGGAGGCGGGCGAGGCCTGCCGGTACAGTTCGTCATAGGCACGACGGAGCCATACGGGAGGCTGAATGCGGTTTCTCAGACACTGCTGAACAAGGCGCGCGCAAGCGGGATGTTCGCCTATGCTGACACCGACCTGAAGATAGACAAGCCCCAGACCACTGTAGTGTTCGACCGGGACAAGGCGGCCCAGCTTGGCCTGACGATGAGCGACATAGGCGGCGCGCTTGGCTCCATGCTCGGGGGCGGCTACGTGAATTATTTCAGCCTGTCCGGGCGCTCCTACCAGGTGATCCCGCAGGTGATGCGGCGTGACAGGCTCAACGCCCGGGACCTGGAGGACTACTATATAAAGACCGCCGGCGGCACATCGATCCCCGTCTCGACCGTCGCCACCCTGAAGACCTCCGTCGTGCCGGAGGCTCTCAACCATTTCCAGCAGCTAAACTCCGCCACGCTCTCCGCGGTGCCGGCGTCGGGCGTGACGATGGGGCAGGCCCTGAATGAGCTGCTGAAACTCTCCCGGGGCGTGCTGCCCCGCGGCTACAGCATCGATTACGCGGGCCAGTCCAGGCAGTTCATGCAGGAATCGAAGGCGCTGGAGGTGACGTTCTTCTTTGCGCTCGTAATCATCTTCCTTGCCCTGGCCGCCCTGTTCGAGAGTTTCAGGGACCCCCTCATCGTCCTCATAAGCGTGCCGATGTCCATATGCGGGGCGATGATATTCATAAGCCTCGGCGTGGGAGGGGCCACGCTGAACATCTTCACCGAGGTCGGCCTGGTGACGCTTATCGGCCTCATAAGCAAGCATGGAATACTGATAGTGCAGTTCGCAAACGACCTGCAGGGCGAGGGGAAAAGCAAGCGCGAGGCCGTCGAGACGGCCGCCGCCATCCGCCTGCGCCCGATACTCATGACAACGGCGGCTATGGTCCTTGGCGTGCTGCCGCTGGTGACCGCGACCGGGGCGGGCGCGGAGGGCCGTTTCAATATGGGCCTGGTGATAATGGCCGGCATCTCCATCGGCACCCTTTTCACGCTCTTTGTGGTGCCGGCCATGTACATGCTGCTTGCCGCGGACCGCTCAAAAGGGAGGACTAGCGCCCCCCGGCCCTGAAAGGGCCCGTCCAGTAGAGCGCAAGATAGCCGGCCATGTGGCGTTCGCCAAGGACGCTGTGGCCGGCCGAGAAAAGCAGGCTCATGCCTTCGGTGAAATTGTAATATCCTCCAAAATTCAATATGGCCGTCCCCTGTCCTTCTTCCACCGTTGCCCCCTGGGCGAAGACCTCCCCTCCCAAGGTGAGCCGTCCGCTGAAATCCCTCTGCAGCAGCCAGCCCCCGAATAAATAATTCCTGCTTCCCGGGGCATGATTTATCGCGTATCCACCCCCGCCGTACGTGGTCCAGGGGCCGAAACTCTTCTGCAGCCAGACAGGGACCTTCTCCCACACCCGTCCGTTTCCAAGCCCCCTTGACGCGCTCCCCGAGGGCAGCTCTATCATGGGGAAAGTCCCCACCTGGGGCGAATTCGCGGACTCCTGTATGAACCTGTATTTGATCCCGGCCTCGATGTCTCCAAGGCCGTAGGCAGACGGGCCGTCTTTGGGCAGGGAAAGCGTAAAGGGTATGACAACGTGAAACTGGGTGTTTGAAGCGACACCCGCGTTGAATTCGAAGGCGGGCGTCTGGAGGGTCGTGCCGTCCTGCCCCCTGTCAAGCGTGGAGAAGACATAAAACTCGTAGTGCCCGTACTCCACGGGCTCGGGGTCATCGGTCAAAAAAGGCGGCCCCGCGAGGGCCGCAGGGGCAAAAAACAAAAAAAAACCGAGAGCCAAAAAGAAAATGACGGGCCGGGCGCCGGCCTTCATGCGGGCCCGCAACACCCTGCGCTTTTCAGTATCTCGTCCGAGCGGCTTACGATTACCAGCCTCTCCAGGTTTTTCAGTGAGCGTTCGTGGGCATCCCTGTCCATAGAGGAGACGCAATCGGAGACCACCACCGGGTAGAATCCCCTGTTTGAGGCGTCGCGGGCGGAGGATTCTATCCCGAATTCCGTGGCTATGCCGGCAAAAAGGAGGGTGGTTATGCCCCGCGCCCTCACCATGTACTCGAAATTCGTCCCGATGAATATGCTGGCCGCGGGTTTTTCCAGGACCGCGTCGCCTTCTTCCGGTTTCACGGCCTCCTGTATCTCTCTTTCCCTTGAGCCCGGGGCCATGAAGGAAGGCAACCTGTCAGCCTCCCTGACGTGGAAGCGCCTCATCATGGAATAGATGTGCCAGCCGGACTTGAACCCCGCAGGCGGCGGGGTGATCATGGTATACAAAATGGGCATCTTTTTTCTGAGACCCTTTATTAGGGCCGCGAGGTTTATGAGGAACTCCTCCTTGTTGAATATCCTGTCGACAAGTCCGTTCTGTACATCCCATACGACCAGACAGGTATGCGCCGGATCGGCTATCTCCTCAATCGTGTCATAAATGACTATCCCCTCCGATTTTTGCATCTTCGCCCCCTGTCTGTCCCGGAATCCGCGGAGCAATCGGACAGATTTTCAGCCCGTTGCCATCCACATTATCGGAATTATCAACCCGGCTGTCAAATGAGGCTGTGTCTGCGGGTATAAGCGAACCGCGCGCGAGGCAGAAGGCGGATTGGGGTGAGTTTGATTGGCTACCCCGGTGACCGCCGTCACATGGCAATGTCCGTGGAGGCAGGTAATATATTCCCATATATCCATGCCATTTTAGCTTGTGAATCCCGAAGCGCCGGGACCGGGGGGTTTTACCGGATTTTCACATGCGATTTTCTTTACAAGGAGGAGCATCACGATGCGCAGATATCTTGTAGTGATTTTGGCTGTCTTCCTGCTTTTTTCGGTTTCGGCCTGCGGTGGAGGCGGATCTTCGGCCCCGTCAAGCCTGGCCGGGGGCTCAAACGGGTTGGCCAGCATATCGCTGACTGACGGCCCCGGTGATTTTTCCCATGTATACATAACGCTGCAGGCGGTCTGGTTCCATACAAGCAGCGATGCCGGCACAAACACGGCCGGATGGCTTAAATTTCCTCTTTCCTCCCCGGTGACGATAGACCTCATGCACCTGGCCAACGGGAACATCGAGAAGGTATGGTCCAACCTGAGCCTGCCCGCCGGTCACTATCAGCAGATAAGGTTTTTCGCCGTCCCCACGGAAGACCCTATTGCGCAATCGGCGCAGGCGCTTAATCTTAAATACAACAATGAGGTCATCGATGACGCAAATACCGTCTATCCGCTGCGCATACCGGCGCCCGCAAGCGGGATAAAGCTTGCAGGGACCTTCACGATAACACAGGGCGGATCGCTCGATCTGGCTGTGGACTTTGACGCCGGTCATGACGTGGTGCAACTGGGGAATGCCTTCGGGGCGCGGGAATATATCCTGAAGCCCAGACTTAAATATTTCGACCTTGGCAATGCGGGGGCCATTACCGGCTCCATAGCGAACGGACAGGTCTTAAACTCAGCCGGTCACTTCGTGATAAAGGCCGAGCAGCCCAGCGCCGACGGCACCCATTATTCCGTTTGCCGCTGGACGACAGCCGGCAAAAACGGGAATTTCACGCTGTACCCGCTTACTCCCGGCACTTATGATGTGGTAATCAGGGGCCTGGGCACGGAGACCATGATAGTCAAGGGGGTGCCGGTGACATCCGGTTCGACCCCTGCCTCCAACCCCACGAAAATCGGGTCGGCCATCACGACTGTAACCGGGACCGATTACGCCATAGACGCGACGGTGAAGCCCACGGGCTCCTGGGCCAATTTCTTCCAGACCCCGGCTGGCGGCAAAATCCCCTACGAGATCAGATACAGGCATTTCGACCCCCTGGACGGGTCCATGACCGGCCTAAGACTCTCCCAGAGTCCGATGCAGGTGGGGGTCTATAACGGCGGAGGCGCGGTTTCCTTCGCAAAGACGGACCCGGTTGAGGGCGATGGAGGTTTCCAGGCCTTCGCGGACGCCGTGATGTATGACAGGAGCGCGCCTGTCATGGTAAGCGCGGCGGATGCAAACCAGACAGTGAGTTTCGGGACGCTGAACGTAACGGCCCCTGCCGTGCCTCATCAGATTTCGGGGATGTTTTCCATGCAAAAGGGCATGATGTTCACAAGCGGCTATGTGATCGCCACGAAAGGGGGGATAATAGTGAATGCCGTGAGCCCGGTGCCGATGTCAGGCGGCAGCACATATGCGGTCCCGGGACTTCCCGGCGGCGTGCCAGATAGCCGTTACGGCGTGGAGGCCTGGGGATGGGGCAACGGCTCTTTTGCCATCGGCAGGCCGAGGGTAGCCGACCTAAGCGGCGGCGATGACACAGTCAATATCCAGATGATGACGTTTACACCTTAAGTATTAAAAGGCCATAGCTTTCAATCTTCGGGGGGCCGATGGGGCCCCCCTTTTAATTGCCCGCGGTTTCCCCACCTTAATTTGGCTCTTTTAGCCTTAATTTACCAGTGGTTTTGTCCTGCAGACGGCGGCGAAATGATATCGCGTCTGTATTTCTGGCAGCCCTCTAAACTAACAGGTTGCTGAAAAAGTGTTTTATGGATGCAAAATACGTCAAGCTATCATTCCAGCGCAGGCTGGAATCCAATTTTTTCAATGAGTTATATTTAACGTGGATTCCCCGGTCAAGCCGGGGAATGACGAATTTGAGACTTTTTAAACAGTCCTCTAAATATTTGGAAATCAGGCTTCCTAAAGTTTTGGATTTAAAAAATCGATTAACTATATATATGCCGCGTCTAAGTTGAAAACCTATCAAATAGGGTAGAGGGGAAATGCATAATTCAAGGCTTATGCTGAGAATTTGCTTTATTCAGCTGGCGGTGCTGGCTGTATTTTCCGCGGCGGAATTTGCCGGCAGCCCGGCGGTCCGCATATCCATAGGTGCTGTTGCCTGCCTCCTGGCCGGGGTCTCGCTTTACCTCATAAATTCCAGATGGGCCGATGCGCTGGCAAGGGGCCACAATGACGCCATGGGCCGTAACCTTCGGATGATGGAGGAGATGGCGGAGCAGATTGCCGGATTCCTCAGGGAAAGGACCCGGCTTATACCGGTTTTTGTGAACCAGCTCAAGGAGACGATAAGCCAGACGGAATCGGCCGCGCTGAGCATAGGTGAGGGTTTTATGAGCATAGTGGGGCGCGCGCGGAGCCAGACCGAAAGGGCATCGGAGGTCTTCACCCAATTCACCGGGGACGGGGGGAATTCCTCTCTCATAGATTCCAGCAAAAGGTCCCTTTCGGAGGTCACATCCAGCCTGGAGGACTTAAACGGGCTGGTCAGGGAAGTCCTCTCCGACATGGAAGTATTCATAAGGGACGCGGAGAACATCAAGGGCATCGCCTCCGAAATAGATTACATCTCCGACCGGACGAATCTCATAGCCCTGAACGCGGCAATCGAGGCCGCGAGGGCGGGGGAGCACGGCAGGGGTTTTGCCATAGTGGCGGAGGAGATAAAAAAGCTCTCGGAGCGGACGAGCAAGGCGGTTGTGGAAATCCAGAGGATAATATCGAAGGTCCAGTCGGACGCGAATACCTCATATTCCAGGGCGGCAGGGAAGATAGACGAAAGCGGCATGAGATCGGAGGCGGCGGGGGAGGCAGCCGGCGCAGCGCTGAAAGACCTGGATGAGGCCGTCAGGCTGGCTGGCGCGAAACTGGAGGCCCTTTCCCTTGAATCCGGGACACTGGCAAACGACATAAGCGGGATAATGGTTTCCATGCAGTTCCAGGACATCACCAGGCAGCGCATAGAGCATGTCGTAACCCCGCTTCTGACGCTCAAGGAAGACATGGATGGGCTGCTGGGGAGGGTCGGCAGCATGGAAAACGAACTTCAGTGCGAGGACGGCGCGGGCGGTTCGGCCGGGCCGCTGGACGCCCTGTATACAATGCAGTCCGAGCGTGACACCCTTGCCAGCACCCTGGCAGGCATCGGGACGGCAACCAACGAAAAGGATGAGAGGGAAAGGCATTGAGCAAGACGGTACTGATTGTCGACGATTCCGCATCCATGAGGCAACTGGTGAGCTTTACGCTGAAGGACGCCGGGTACGATGTCATCGCCGCCGTCGATGGAAAGGACGCCCTCGGGAAGCTAAACGGCATAAAGGTGGAGATGATCATCACGGACCTGAACATGCCGAACTTAAACGGCATCGATTTCATCAGGCAGGTGCGCCAGACGGCCGGGTACAAGTTCACCCCCATTGTCATGCTGACGACGGAATCGCAGGAAGCAAGGAAATCGGAGGGCAGGCAGGCCGGGGCCAGCGGGTGGATAGTAAAACCCTTTACGCCCGATCAGCTTGTCTCCGTAGTGAAAAAATTCATCAGATAGGTGCCGAGGGGGAATTAAGATGGATTTGACGATTGAAAAATCCGGGGATTCTTCGCTGGTGGTCCTGAAGGGGGAGCTTGCCGTGGAGGACGCCGGGCAGTTGAAGTTGGCCCTGGCCGCGGCGCTCAGGGACGGCAGCGTGGAGATCGATCTGAGCGGCGCTTCAAGTATAAACGTCTTCTGCCTCCAGGTCCTCTGCTCCGCCCACAGGAGCGCCGCCATATCCGGCAGGAAAATATCCATCTCCGCCGGCTCCGGCCCCTTCACGGAGGAGGTAAAGCGGGCGGGCCTTTTCCCTAATATCTGCAGGAAACATCCAGCGGGCGGCCATTGCCTCTGGATGGGCCCCGGCACATGCGGGGAAGCCGGCATATGAGCAGCTCCTCAGACAGGCACAAGGAAGTCTTCAGGGAAGAGGCGCACGAACTTCTGACGGAACTGGAGCAATCACTGCTTGAGCTTGAAAATACCCCCGGCGATTCCGAA
Organism: Nitrospirota bacterium; assembly: GCA_021825295.1. GTDB lineage: Bacteria > Nitrospirota > Thermodesulfovibrionia > Thermodesulfovibrionales > JdFR-88 > JAJYGJ01. Next base: position 7,004 of record JAKAHV010000014.1, on the reverse strand, counting down.
CAGATAGGGCGGGCCTTCAGGGCCCTGCACACCATCAAGGGTTCCGGCTCCATGTTCGGCTTCGACGAGGTTGTGGCGTTCGCGCATGAGTTGGAGACGGTCTTTGACCTGGTGAGAAACGGGGAAATCCCCGTCACGAAAGAATTGATAGGCATCACGCTTGAGTCCGGGGACCTTCTGCGCAGGATGCTTGATTCGGAGACCGGCTGGCAGGAGGCTGTCGCATCGCTGGTGCAAAGGCTGCGGGAGTTGGTGCCGGCAGGGGCGCCTTCCCCTTCGGGGCCCGCGGCGAAAATGAAAGAGCAAAAGGACCCGGAAAAGGACCGGGATGCCCCCCAGGTGACCTACAGGATACGGTTTCGCCCGTCCCTGAGCATCCTTTCCACGGGAACGGACCCGCTGCTTCTCATCGACGAGCTGGGGCAGCTTGGGGAATGCAAGGCAATAGTCCAGACCGAGGCCGTGCCTGACATTGACTCCATTGACCCGGAGGCCTGCTACCTGTACTGGGACATAATCCTTACCACGGGGAAGGGCATGAACGCGATCAGGGACGTGTTCATCTTCGTGGAAGGAGACTCCGGGCTCAGCATCGACATACTGGACGAAAAAGGTTCCCTCGGGGGCGAGGCCAATTACAAAAAGCTGGGGGAGATACTGATCGAGCGCGGCGACCTGTCTCGGGACGACCTCGAAAATATACTCAGGAACACAAAGCGTCTTGGCGAGACCCTTGTCGAGGCGGGGCTTGTCGGTCCCGGCAAGGTCGCCTCGGCCCTCGCCGAGCAGCAATACATGAGGGAAAAGCGCAGGACCCTCAAGGAAGCCGAGGCCGCATCGAGCATCCGTGTGCCCTCAAGCAGGCTCGACAAGCTTGCGGACCTTATAGGGGAGCTTGTCACGATGCAGGCCAGGCTCAGCCAGTTTTCGCTCGTGAATAACAGCCCGGAGCTTTCCGCCATCGCGGAGGGGGTGGAGCATCTGACCGAGGAACTGAGGGACACCATCATGAACGTCAGGCTTGTCCCCATAGAGACGGTCTTCGGCAAGCTCAGGAGGATCGTGCGCGACCTTTCGAACGATCTGGGCAAAGAGGTGGAGCTTGAAATTGAAGGGGGCGAAACCGAGCTGGACAAGTCCCTCATAGAGAAGCTTGGCGACCCGCTTGTGCACCTTGTGCGAAACAGCATGGACCACGGCATCGAACCTCCGGAGGTCCGCGAGGCCTGTGGGAAGCCGCGCAAGGGGGTTATCCATCTATCTGCGGCCCATTCGGGGGCAAACGTGCTCATAAGGATCGTGGACGACGGCAAAGGGCTGGATGCCGCCGCGATTAAGGCGAAGGCCATCGAAAAGGGGCTCATCCCACAGGGGGCGGAGATGACGGACAGGGAGGTCTGCCAACTGATCTTTGCCTCGGGTCTTTCCACCGCAAAGGAGGTCACGAAGGTGTCGGGGCGCGGCGTGGGGATGGACGTCGTGAAAAAAAACATAGAGTCCCTGCGCGGCACAATCGAAGTCGAGAGCTGGAAGGGACAGGGGACGGACATAACGCTGAGGCTGCCCCTTACGCTTGCCATAATCGACGGCCTCCTTGTGAAGATAGGCGACGGCCATTTCGTCATTCCCCTTTCGATCGTGGGGGAGTGCGTGGAGATGGCCTCGGCGAAAAAAGCCGGCCGCAACGGAAGGCGCATCGCCAACGTACGCGGAGAGATAGTCCCCTACATAAGCCTCAGGGACCTCTTTGCAATCTCCGGCGCTCCGCCGGAAACGGAGCAGATAGTCATAATCGAAACTGACGGCAGAAAGGTCGGCCTGCTGGTGGACCACGTGATAGGGGAAAACCAGACGGTGATAAAGACGCTGGGCGGCACCTTCAGGGACATAGACTGGATATCGGGGGCGACAATCCTCGGGGACGGCTCGGTCGCCCTGATAGTCGCAGCCGGACAGATAGTAAGTGGGTTGAACGCGAAGAGATGGAGACGGCCGCCGGCAAGGCGGAATAAAAAGGGTTGAGAGGAGGGATTTGAAAATTATGTTTTTAGGGGATGTGAAAATCGGAAAGCGGCTTGGGTTGGGGTTCGGGCTGGTCCTTTTGCTCATGGCGGGGATAGTGGCCCTGGGGATAGACGGCTTCAGCAGCATAGACTCAAAGCTTGAGCACATGGAAGGCGTCAGCTATCAGAAAATCAAGTACGCCAGCGCGGCCACGGAGAGCGTCTACAGGATTTTCTCTCATGCGGCAAACGCCATAATTCTCAAAGACAAGGACGGCCTGCTCCATGAAAAAGAGAAGATAAGCAGTGACCGCGGGAAATACAGCGCATCAATTGATCATATCTCCAGGCTGGAGACCACGGAGAGCGACAGGGCAATATTGGATTCGCTTGGCGGCCAGATGGCCGGCGAAAAGGATGTCGACAACCAGATCATGGATTTAAGCCTCGGCGGCAAGCGTGACGAAGCGATGGCGCTTTATAAGGAAAAGGCCATCCCGCTTTCCGGGCAGATAGTAGGCAACCTTAAAAAACTGGTAAGCTCGGAAGAGACGCGCATGCACGTGAACCACCAGGAGGCCAGGGCGATATACGCCAGAACGCGGGCCTTAATGCTGGCGGCCGGCATTTTCGCCATCATTCTGGGCGTTGCCACATCCCTGTTTATCACAAAAAGCATAGTAAATCCGATAACCGAAGGGGTCGATGCCGCAAACAGGCTTGCCGAAGGCGACCTGACGATGAAAATCGAGGTGGGCAGGAAGGACGAAGCGGGCCAGTTGCTGCTGGCGATGGGCGCGATGCTTGAAAAGCTCAGGCTGACGGTCTCCGAGGTGAAATCCGCGGCGGAGAACGTCGCGGCCGGCAGCCAGCAGTTAAGCAGCGGCTCGCAGCAGCTCTCGCAGGGGGCCACGGAGCAGGCGGCGGCGGCCGAGGAGGCGTCTTCATCGATGGACGAGATGGCCTCCACCATCATGCAGAACGCTGAAAACGCCCAGCAGACCGGCAGCATCGCCACGAAGGCCGCCGAGGACGCCAGGGAAAGCGGCTCGGCCGTGGCGGAGACCGTGAAGGCGATGAAGGACATCTCCGAGAAGATATCGATAATAGAGGAGATAGCCAGGCAGACGAACCTGCTGGCCCTGAACGCCGCGATAGAGGCGGCGAGGGCGGGGGAGCACGGCAAGGGGTTTGCCGTGGTGGCCTCGGAGGTGCGCAAGCTTGCCGAGAGGAGCCAGACGGCGGCCGCGGAGATAAGCGGGCTTTCGAGGGGCAGCGTCCAGGTGGCCGAGAAGGCCGGCCATATGCTTGCGAAACTGGTGCCGGACATCCAGAAGACGGCGGAGCTTGTGCTTGAGATAAGCGCGGCCAGCAAGGAGCAGAACACCGGGGCGCAGCAGATAAACCAGGCCATCCAGCAGCTGGACCAGGTGATACAGCAGAACGCGGGGGCCTCCGAGGAGATGGCATCCACGGCCGAGGAGCTTTCCTCCCAGGCGGAGCACCTGCAGACCACGATGGCCTTCTTCCAGACGGGTTCGGACCACGCAGAAGCGGCAAGGAAAACAAGCGCTCACAAAATGGCGAAAGTGGCGCATATCGCGAAGGCCGGCAAGGGCGTCCCGGAGATGGCGGACCACGCGGGCAACGGCCAGCAGTCAAAGGGTGCCTCGAGGCCTGCCGGCGTGGCCCTGGACCTTGGCAGCGGCAATGGTCACGCGGATGCCGACGATGGCGATTTCGAGAGATATTGACGGAAACAGAAGGAGGCACAAATGAGCGTTTCAGGCATTTCGCAAGCATCGCAGTATCTGACTTTCAGGCTCGGCGAAGAGGTCTTCGCCATCGATATAGCGCAGGTGCGCGAAGTCCTCGATTACACGCCGGTCACGCGGGTGCCGCGGACGCCGGATTTCATGTGCGGGGTTATCAACCTGAGGGGCAGCGTGGTGCCGGTCGTGGACATGAGGCTGAAATTCGGCATGCCGAAGACGGAAAAGACCATCAACACCTGCATCATCATAATGGAGATAAGCGCGGAGGGCGGCAGGGCGCAGATGGGGGCCCTGGCCGATTCGGTGCAGGAGGTCGTAGAGCTTGAGCCCGGCAGCATCGAGCCCGCCCCAAAGATAGGCGCCGGCCTCAGGGTGGACTTCATAAAGGGGATGGGGAAGCGCGATGAAAAGTTTATTATTATCCTGGACATAGACAGGGTCTTCTCGGAGGAGGAACTCTCTGATATCAGCGCGGTAAAATTGCCCGCAGGGGCCGGACAGGCCGCCTGACAGCCCGGGGGCGGGAATTCATGAAAGGAGGAACACCGGGAAGCGAGGGCCTGATTCTGCCCTCGCTTTCAGCCGGGGATTTCAACAGGCTGAGCGAGTTCGTCAATGCCCGCACCGGACTGAAAATAACGGACGGGAAAAAATCCCTTTTTGAGTCCCGCCTGCAAAACCGGCTGAGAAAGCTCGGCCTCAAGGACTTTGGAGAATACTGCGAGTTTCTGTTCAGCGGAGAGGGCATCGAAGCCGAGCTTCAGCACATGATAGACGCCGTCACCACGCACAAGACCGATTTTTTCAGGGAGGCCGACCATTTCGATTTCCTGGCCGACGCCGTGCTTCCCAAACTGGCGGAAACACCGGGCAGAAGCAGCATAGCCGCATGGAGCGCCGCATGCTCGACCGGAGAGGAGCCTTACACCATCGCAATGGTTTTAAGCGAATACAGGCAGAAGGCGGGGCGCGATTTGAACTTCACCGTTCTGGCAACCGATATCTCAAGCGGGGTCCTCCAGGCCGCCATACGCGCGATCTACAGGGAGGATCAGATACTGCCGATACCTGTGCACCTGAGAAAAAAATACCTTTTAAGAAGCAAGGAGAGGTCAAAAAGGCTCGTCCGCATGGCGCCGGGACTGAGGGCGATGGTAAGCTTCAGCCCTCTTAACCTGATTGACGGTGACTTTGGAGGCATCGAGCCGGCGGACATCATCTTCTGCAGGAACGTGGTCATCTATTTTGGCAGGGACGTCCAGAAAAAAATCCTGTGGCGTATCTGCGGCAAACTCGCCCCGGACGGATATCTTTTCATGGGGCATTCGGAGGCGATCCATGGCTTTGGCCTGCCGCTTGTCAAGGCCGGCCCTTCCGTCTATAGAAGAACGGTCTGACATGCGCGACCTCGGGGTCCCCAATGTGTACCTGAAGGCGGGTGAGTTTTTCATGTCGCCGGAGCCGGCGCGGGTGGTAACCGTCCTTGGCTCATGCATTTCGGTCACGATGTTCAATCCGCGCCTCGGGATCGGGGCGATATGTCATTGCCTGCTGCCCCGGAATGACGGCCGCGGCGATGATTTCAAGTATGTCGATACCTCCATCATGCGGATGATCGGGGCCTTTGAAATGCTCGGGACAGGCCGGCGGGAGATAGAGGTTAAGCTCTTCGGCGGCGCGGACATGTTCAGGTCCGGCGCCACGCGCCTCCGTATGGCCTCGATAGGCGAGCAGAACGTAAAAACGGCACTAGACGTCCTGCAGGAGCAGGGGCTGAGCCTTCTGGCAGCCGACACGGGCGGGCTGTCAGGACGCAAACTTTACTACTACATCCACACAAACAGGGCATACGTGAGACGCCTGAGGAGGGGCGGCTGGAGCGGGCATGAGTAAGAGGATAAAAGTCCTGATCGTGGATGATTCGGCCGTGGTAAGGCAGACGCTGTGCGAGCTGCTTTCCCTGGACCCGGAAATAGAGGTCATGGGTACGGCGGCAGACCCCTTCATTGCCGCCGAAAAGATAAAGGAGGAAGTCCCGGATGTCCTGACACTGGATGTCGAGATGCCCAGGATGGACGGGATAACTTTCCTCCAGAAGATCATGAGCCAGCATCCGATACCGGTGGTGATCTGCTCTAGTCTCACCGGGGCAGGCTCCGAGACGGCGCTCAGGGCGATTGAATACGGGGCGGTCGAGGTCGTGCACAAGCCGCAGGTCGGGGTGAGGAGGTTTTTCGAGGAATCGAGGATACGCCTGACAGACGCGATAAAGGCCGCGTCGATGGCCCGCCCGAAGCGCCTGAACAGCATGGACATATACAGGCCTGCCCCGAAACTGACGGCCGATGCCGTTTTAAGCAGGCCCGAGAAATTTTCCATGGTGAAGACCACGGAGAAGATAGTGGCCGTCGGCGCCTCGACGGGCGGCACGGAGGCGCTGAAGGTCCTGCTGGAGGCCATGCCGCCGGACTGCCCCGGGCTGGCCATAGTTCAGCACATGCCGGAGCATTTCACGGCGGCCTTCGCAAGGCGTCTGAACGGCCTCTGCGCCATAGAGATAAAGGAGGCGGAAGACGGGGACCCGATATTGAGGGGCAGGGCGCTGATTGCGCCGGGCAACAGGCATATGCTGCTAAAAAGAAGTGGGGCCCGCTATTACGTGGAGATCAAAAACGGGCCCCTCGTCTGCCGCCACCGGCCCTCTGTGGACGTGCTCTTCCGCTCGGCCGCGCGCTACGCCGGCTGCAATGCCGTCGGCGTCATCATGACGGGCATGGGCGACGACGGCGCCAGGGGGCTCCTCGAGATGAAGGAGGCAGGCGCATTTACCATCGCGCAGGATGAGGAATCCTCCGTCGTGTTCGGGATGCCGAAGGAGGCCATAAAACTTGGCGCGGTAGACAAGGTGGCCCCCCTTGCCTCCATGGCGGAGACCTGCCTGTACGAGGCCGCGAAAAAATAAAGGTTGCCTGCGTCCAGCTTTGTGGGGCGGTATCTGCCCGTTCCAGATGCCACGCCTTGCCCAACAATCTGACGCAGGCCCAAAATGCCGGACATTTGCCTTGACACATTCACCGATACCACTTGACACGCAAAAAATTTTATGGTTTAATCCACCAATTTGTAGGCGTTCTTCTTCAGAAGCTATTTCAAGGCAATTTCTCAAGACACGTTGGAGGGGCTTGATGAGATTATCGGGAGCGCGTCTTGCCGGGTTCCGGTCTTG
>JAKAHV010000049.1 GCA_021825295.1 Nitrospirota bacterium | reverse complement strand
TTCCGATCTCCTTCGTGACCCCCTGCACCAGTATCTTTACCCTTCCGTCGGGCAGCTTCAGCATCCGCATTATGAGCCCCACGGTGCCAACGCGGTAAAGATCGCCCGTCTCAGGCGTCTCGACGCTCATGTCCTTCTGCGTAAGCAGAAGCACCATGCGGTTTCCCGCCAGCGCGCTTTCGATGGCGTTTATCGATATCTGCCTGCCCACGAAAAGCGGGATTATCATGTAAGGGAACACCACTATGTCCCTTATGGGCAGAACGGCAAGCACATCCGGGATTTCCGGCTCCTTTACAAGCTTGGATACGTCGCCTGCCCTGGTTTCGCTGTTTTCCAAGTCGCTTTCTTTCAATCCGGACATTTGCCCCTCTTTATAGATTCCCTGCGGCTTGCCCCGGGAACCCTATGTAAGGAGTTTTTTATCATATTCAATCGCTTGCTCCCCGCGCAGCCGCGGGAGAACACGCCAGCTATCCGTTCACCGCGCCCCTGCAGGGGCTTCCTCCCGTCAGGGCCTTGAATGGAGGGAAGAAAATTCATCCTTCATGAGCCCGACTAGAAATTCCCTGAAACCCGCGCTCAACACCTTGTCTTTCAACGCAAGCTCCACGGTGGCCCGGAGAAACCCGAGCTTGTCGCCCGCGTCATAGCGTTTGCCGTTGAACAGATACCCGTAGACGGGCCTGAGGCCGGCAAGCCTGTTTAGGGCATCGGTCAACTGCACTTCCCCGCCCTTGCCGGCGGGGAGGGTTTCGAGTATATCAAAAATGTCGGGCGTAAGTATATACCTGCCTATGATGCCGAGCCTGGAGGGCGCCTCGCTGGGTTTCGGTTTTTCCACAAGGCGTTTTATCCTGTAGACGCCATCCGCCCCGGCCTCGCCTTCTATGATCCCGTATTTTTCGACGTCCTCCGCTGCCACGCTCTCAAGGGCCACCACGGGCGCCTGTTTCCGGGCGGCTATGCTTATCATATCCGCGAGCAGGCTGTTTTCAGGGTCTATCACGTCATCGCTTAAAAGCACGGCGAAGGGTTCCACCTTCACGAAGGGCTTGGCGCAGAGTATCGCGTGGCCAAGCCCCAGGGGCGCCCTCTGTCTTATGTATGCAAAGTTTATATGGTTCAGTTTCCGCACCATTTCCAGCAGTTCTTTTTTCCCCTTCTTCGTCAGCGCGTCCTCAAGCTCGTAGGCGGAGTCGAAATGGTCCTCAATGGCGCGCTTCTGCTTTCCGGTGATTATCAGGAGCTCCTCTATCCCGCAGTTTCTTGCCTCTTCAACCGCGTACTGGATAAGGGGTTTGTCCACAAGCGGCAGCATCTCTTTCGGGGACGCCTTCGTAGCCGGCAAAAACCTGGTGCCAAGTCCGGCAGCCGGAAACACAGCCTTCCTGATCATCTGCACCCCCTCTGCTTTTTCATGATTCCCTTGTGTTTCTCAATTCTACCACAAAACAAAAGCGCGATAACTGTTTGACAACCTTATTGTTTCAACGCGCAAACCGGTTCAAGTATAATAGCCGCTGGGGACTGGAAACCATCTTGCCCGCGAAAGGAGGCTTCATTCGATGATCATAAAAAAGACCGTTTACTTCGAAAAGCCCGGCCGCGACAATACGGCCGATTGCGTCTCGGTTGTGAAAGAGGCAGTGAAGACGGAGGGATACAGGAATATAGTCCTTGCCACGACGACCGGAGAGACGGCCATCGCCATGGGCGATGCGCTCCGGGACTCGCGCGTGAACATAGTGGCGGTGACGCACTCCATGGGCTTCAAGGAGCCAAACACCACATCCGTAAGCCGGGAGACCAGGCAGAAGATAGAGTCCCTGGGGATAAAAATCTTCACCGGGCCGATGCTCACCCATTCGCTTGAGACGTCCCTGAACCACAAGTTCCAGGGCATCTATCCAACGATGATAATAGCCCAGTCCCTGAAACGCTTCGGAGAAGGCTCGAAGGTGGCCTGCGAGATAGTGATGATGGCCGCCGATGCCGGGCTCATCCCGGAGGCGGAGGAAGTGCTTGCCGTCGCCGGGACGGCAAGGGGGGCCGATACGGTGCTGCTGGTCCGGTCCGCCGTCTCAAAGAGGTTTCTGGAGCTGAGAGTGCTCGAGGTGCTGGCGAAGCCGCGGGTCTAAAGCAGGCTAAAAGACCATCATCCTTAATCCCCTCCCCGCCGGGAGGGGATTTCACAAAAAACCGAAGGCTTTTAGGCAGGGTGTATTTACGCCTTGCCGTTCAGGGCCTTCTTGATCCCCCTGGCCGCCTGTCTTATCCGGTGCTCGTTTTCAACAAGGGCGAACCTCACGAATCCCTCGCCGCCCTCGCCAAACCCGATCCCGGGGGAGACGGCGACCCCGGCCTCCTTTATCAGGAACTTGCAGAACTCAAGCGAGCCCATCTGCCTGAAGGGCTCCGGGATGCCGGCCCATACGAACATCGTGGCCTTGGGCGGCTCTATGTCCCATCCCGCCGCCTTCAAGCTCTTTATAAGGACGTTTCTCCTGGACTGGTAGGTCTGCCTGTAGTGCTCCACGCAGTCCTGGGCCCCGCGGAAGGCCACGATGCTGGCGATCTGTATGGGCTGGAACATGCCGTAGTCCAGGTAGCTTTTTATCTTTATGAGCGCGCCCACAAGCTCCCTGTTTCCCGAGCAGAAGCCGACCCTCCAGCCCGCCATCGAGTAGCTCTTCGTCATCGAGAAAAACTCCACCGCAACGTCCTTGGCACCCTTGGCCTGCAGGATACTGGGGGCCTTATAGTCGTCGAAGACCAGGTCTGCGTAGGCAAGGTCGTTGACCACTATAAGGTTGTTCTCCTTGCCGAAATCCACCACGTCCTGGAAAAACCGGGTGCCCTCCACGACGGCCGTGGTGGGGTTGTGGGGGAAGTTGATGATGAGCATCTTCGGACGCGGCCACGTGCGCTTGTAGGCCTTCTCGATCTCAGCCATGAAATCCAGCCCCTGGCCGACCGGCACGCTCGTGGTCTCACCGCCCGCGATGATTACGCTGTAGGGGTGGATCGGATAGGCCGGAGAGGGCACCATGACAACGTCCCCCGGCTGTATGGTCGCAAGCACGAAATGTGAAAGCCCCTCCTTGGAGCCTATCGTCGCCACGGTTTCGGTTTCAGGGTCCAGTTCCACCCCGTAGCGCCTCTTGTACCACTCGGTGAGGGCCACCCTGAGCTGGGTAATCCCCTTCGAGGCCGAGTACCTGTGGTTCCTCGGGTTCTTCGTGGCCTCGCAGAGCTTTTCTATCACGTGCCCCGGCGACGCCATGTCCGGGTTGCCCATGCCGAGGTCTATAATGTCCGCCCCGCGCTTTCTGGCCTCCATTTTGAGATTGTTCACAATTGCGAAAACATAAGGCGGCAGCCTCTTTATCCTGCCAAATTCATACATGCCGGTAATATTCCTCCGCGTTCATTGAACTTCTTACAAGCGGGCCCGAGGCGACCGACTTGAAACCCATCGAAAGGGCGGCCACCCTGAGCTCGTCAAACCGCTCGGGCCTGATATATTCGAAAACGGGCAGGCTCTTCCTTGAAGGCCGCAGATACTGGCCGATTGTGAGCATAAGGCATCCGCTCGCCCTGAGGTCCTCCATGACCTCCATCACCTCTTCCGCCGTCTCCCCGAGACCGAGCATGAGACCGGATTTCACCGGGATGCCCGGACCGGAGGCCGGTCCAAGGCCCTCCGATGCCCATTCGAGCATCCTGAGGCTCCTTTCATAGTCCGCCTGCGGACGGACCACCTGATAGAGCCTGGGCACCGTCTCGACATTATGGTTAAAGACGTCCGGCCCCGCGGCCAGAACGGCCTCAAGCGCACTCCGGCTGCCTCCGAAATCAGGGGTGAGCACCTCCACCTTTACCCCGGGGATTTCGCTTTTCAGGGCCTTTATGCAGTTTGCGAAATGGCCTGCGCCTCCGTCCGCAAGGTCGTCCCTGGTGACGGAGGTTATGACCACGTATCTCAGGCCCATCGCCCTGGCCGCGGCCGCCAGCCTTAGGGGCTCATCCGGATTGGGCCCATCCAGTCCGGATGAACCGGGTCCGGACTCGTCGAGTCTGGACTCCACAGAGCAGAAGCCGCAATTCCTGGTGCAGACTGCGCCCATTATCATGAAGGCCGCCGAGGGGCGTGAGAAGCACCTGCCCATATTCGGGCATCTGGCCTCCTCACAGACCGTATGGAGCCCGTCTTTTCGAAGGAGTTTTTTCAGCTCTAGGACGCTCGATGACGGGTATGCCGTCTTTACCCAGTCGGGCAGCCTCATAATTATTTAACAATAATTAAAATTTTGAGGGCTTGTCAAATGCAGGCGGGGGCGGGGCTGAGGGATTTCATGGATTTTCTGCGATAGCTTATGTTGATCCTGTAGGCTATGCTGGCGTGGCCTTTCTCCCCGCCGTGGCACAACAGAAAACCCTTCGCGCTCTTCTTGCCGTTTTTGACAAGTCCCCTTATCACGGAGGAGAGGTCGAAGCCGCCGTTTTCGCATCCCCTTGCCATGCACCTCATATTGAAATAGGCGTAACCGGAGGGATAAAAATTCACGGTGCGCTCCATGAGGACGGAGCCCGGCATCTTCTGGTAATAGGTCATGTGGATCACGATGCCGGAGACTTTCGGGAAGCGTTCGCGCATAAGGCCCGCAGCGCGCATGTTTTTCCTGATCATCTCAATCTTTGCCAGATGATTCTGCCTTATCGCCATTTTGCTTTTGCCCCCCGGAGGAATTTTTATTTCCCGCGGCAAAGGGACCGGCCCCCAAAAAGGGACTGGTCCCCATGCCTGTACAAGGAGCGCCCGGAAAAAAGGTTTTCCGGGAAGGAAATGCGCTCGCTATCCATTCATTTTTGAGGGTCCGCCCCTTTGGGCGGGTTTGGAGTTTTTTGTGGCCGGGCCCCCGCTTAAGCGGGGGCCCGGTGGTCAGAGCATCTTATTGCTTGACTACGCTTACTGCCTTGGGGCCTTTAGGGCTGTCTTCGACTTCGAACGTCACGGCGTCGCCTTCAGCTAATGTCTTGAATCCGTCGCCTTTTATTGAGGAGTAGTGGACGAAATAGTCTCTGCCGTCTTTGCTCGTTATGAAACCAAAGCCCTTCGACTCATTAAACCACTTGACTGTTCCTTCAGCCATTTCCGGACCTCCTTCCATCTTGAGGATTAAAGCTTCAGAAATGGCTGTTGCAGGAAAGGTTCCAAAACCACAATTTCTTTGTTTCTTGTCCCTTTGATAAAACCGGCTTACCATTTGAAACTTCACATATATTATTGCACCAGCCGCCCGGCAAGTCAAATGGGGAGTTTTTCACCGGCACAAAGAGCGGTCTTTTTTTGTCATAATAAAAATAATATGGAAGCCGAATCCGGATACGACGTCCTTGTGATAGGCGCGGGGCATGCCGGCTGCGAGGCCGCCCTGGGCGCGGCCCGCATGGGCATGAAGACCTGCCTGTTTACGCTCAACCTGGACACGATAGCGCATATGGCGTGCAATCCCGCGATCGGGGGGCTTGCCAAAGGCCATCTCGTTAGGGAGATAGATGCCCTTGGAGGCGAGATGGGCCTGGCCTCCGATGCCGCCTGCATCCAGAGCCGCGTCCTGAACCGCTCCAAGGGGCCGGCAGTCTGGTCCCTGAGGCACCAGGCCGACAGGGTCCTCTACCGGCTCCGGATGCGCCAGGCCCTGGAAACCACCGCTGGATTGGACATAAAACAGGCGATGGTGGGAAAACTGGTCGTCGAGGACGGCAGGGTCCGGGGCGTCCTGACAACGCTTAACGCCTTCCATAAGGCAAATGCGGTAGTCGTCACCACGGGGACTTTCCTCAAGGGGCTCATGCATATCGGGATGGACACCCAGGAGGCCGGCAGGGCCGGGGAGTTTCCCTCCATCGGGTTGTCCGATTCGCTGAAGGGCTTTGGGTTTCAGATGGGAAGGCTGAAAACCGGCACCCCGCCAAGGCTCGACGCCAGGAGCATCGACTTTACGGCCATCGAGGCGCAACCGGGCGAAGACCCGCCGGTCGCCTTCTCACCCAGGGGCGGCGGGATCAGAAACCCGCAGTTGCCCTGCTATCTCACATACACCAATGAGGGGACCAGACGGATAATCCTCGAAAACCTGGACAGGTCCCCGCTTTATTCCGGCAAGATAAAAGGCACCGGCCCGCGCTATTGTCCCAGCATCGAGGACAAGGTCGTAAGGTTCCCGGAAAAACCCCGCCATCAGGTGTTCCTTGAGCCGGAAGGCGGAAACACCTCCGAATACTATGCAAACGGCATCTCGACCAGCCTGCCGCTGGACGTCCAACTGAAGCTGGTAAGGAGCATCAGGGGGCTGGAAAAAGCCGAAATAATGCGTCCCGGCTACGCGATCGAATACGATTTCGTAAGCCCCCTGGAGCTTACCCATACGCTTGAGACAAAGAAGGTGAGGGGGCTCTACCTGGCCGGCCAGATAAACGGCACTTCCGGATACGAGGAGGCGGCGGCCCAGGGGCTGGCGGCGGGCATGAACGCGGCGCTAGCCATTGCGGGCCGTGAGCCGCTCATCTTCGGGAGGCACGAGGCCTATATAGGCGTCCTCATAGACGACCTTGTCACGAGGGGCACGTCCGAGCCATACAGGATGTTTACCTCAAGGGCCGAATACAGGCTCCTTCTGAGGCACGATAACGCCGATATGCGGCTCTGCCGGAAGGGTTTCGACGCGGGGCTTCTCGGCCGGGAAGATTACGAAAGGTTCGCGGAGAAAAGCCGCGCCGTCATGGATGAGATAGGCAGGCTGTCAAGGACGAGGGTAAAACCCGTGGAGGCCAACACCATCCTGGAGGAGATAGGCTGCCCGATCAGCCGCAGCGAGACGCTTGAGCAGGTCCTGAAGAGGCCCGGCGTCACCTATGAGGTCATAAGCAGGATTTCCCCGGGCGCATCGCATGACGGCCCGCCGCCGCAACAATTGTCTCCGGATGCCAGGGTGCTGGTCGAAACCGAAGTCAAATACCGTGGTTACATAAAAAAACAGCTTGAGGCAGTGGAGAAGCTAAAATCCTCGGAAGGCATGAAGATACCCCGGACTATGGATTACCGCCGGATACCGGGGCTGTCAAACGAGATCGTGGGCAAACTGGAGCAGGTAAGGCCCAGGGACATCGGGCAGGCGGGCAGGATACCCGGCATGACACCCGCAGCCCTCATGCTTTTGATGGTGGCGGCGAAAGACACAAGATGGCTCACTCCGTCCTAGACCTCAGACAGTTCCTGGAGACCCGGCAGGGCGAAAGCTATTACAAGGGCTACATGATACCCGGCAAACCCAACTGGGCCAGGATAATGATTTCAAAGCTGAGGGCAGACGGCCTCATAGAGGCGGTAAACTTCGTTGTCTTCACCGATAACCGGGGCTGGCTGCTGTGGGAGAAACCCACGCTTCGGAAAATCCAGCCCCCGGAGGATTTCGAGCGGGAACTAGAAGAATTCAGACTCATGATCGAGCAGGCGGGGCTCCTTATCTTCATTGACGACTACAGGGACGTTGCGTGAGACGATATGGGGCCTGAGGAGCTGCTTGAAAGCGGGCTGGCACAGCTTGGCATCGCGCCCGGGCGGCAGACCATAGGCAAATTCATGCTCTATCTCTCCGAACTCAAAAAATGGAACCGCGCCTATAACCTCACGGCCATCAGGGAGGACCGGCAGATCATAATAAAACACTTCCTGGACTCCGCCCTCTACCTGAAGGCCGTGGAGGGGCGCGGCGCCAACATAGCGGATGTGGGCAGCGGGGCCGGTTTCCCCGGGGTGGTGCTGAAACTGCTCCATCCGGACCTCAGTGTGACCCTGATTGAGCCCTCCTGGAAGAGGGCCGCCTTCCTCAGGCATATCGCCGGGCGCCTTGGGCTTGCCCCGCGCCTGACCGTCTTCGAGGGCAAGGCGGAAGAGCTGGAGCCGGGCAAAAGCAAAGACAAAGCCTTCGACATCGCCGTTACGAGGGCCCTCTGGAGGGCGCCTGATTTCATAAAAAAGGTCTCCGGGATCGTCAGGGCAGGCGGTTTTTTCATCATGAGCAAGGGGCCGTCCTTTGCCGCCGAGCTTGAAGGGCTGCCACAAAAATATGAGGTCCTCAGACTGAAACTTCCTTTTACAGATGCCGAAAGGTCCATTATAATTTTAAGTGATGGAGACAAATAAGGATGCCGCATAAAAAAGGAAAAAGCATGCAAGCCGCCAGGGAGAAAGGCCCTTCCTCCCCCCGAAAAACGGCGGCAAAACCCTCTGTTTTCAATGCGGGCCGGCTCATGGGGGCCTGCCTGAACCTGGAGTGCCGCCTGAGGAGACTCGGGTGCACCGGCTTCGCGGGCTGCCCCGGCTACAGGTCCTGTTCATAATTTCTTCATAATTCCTTCGTAAATTCTTCAAATCAGAGGCATAAATTAATGCTTAGATATGAACAGGGAAGATGACAAAGGCGCAAGCGGCAGGGGTGAAGCCGGAGACGGATTCCCGATAAGGATTTTTTTCAAAACAGACCAGGCCAAAAGCTGTGGTCTGCGATTGCGCCCCCGATAAGGGGGCAAACGAATGGGAGGGAATACCCCTCCCTCCCTCCCATTCGACAAAAACCAAACCCCGGCCAATGGATAAAAGCCAGCCACTCAGAAATTTTTTGCCGTGTGATAAAAAGACGGCCCTGATGATGAAATTCCTGTTTTTTTTCTCAATCGCCTTCCTGGTAGTTTCCCTTGGAACGGCAACCGCCCAGCAGCGCAAGACACAACAGAGAGTGCACGTCTTTTACTATACGGACTGCTGTGGCAGCGCATACGGAATCTGTAATACCCAGATGACGCCGCCCCAGGCCATCCACGCACTGACCATGTATTTTGCGGGCCGCGGTTATTCCACAGTCATCAGGGAGCAGATAAGCCATTTCATCAAGGCGGACATCTACAGCGGGAAGACCTATGTGGACACCGTCATCCTCGACATGAAGACCGGGAAAATCCGGTCCATCTACTGATCTTTCATACAGGACCCATCTAATCCCGGCTGGATCAGGACACACGGCTTCCCGTCTGCCAGGTTTTCTTTTTTAGCAGTCTCAAAAATAATTCGTTTATTCCGCGATTTGTTTTTCAAACCTGCGCCATATGGCACTTATGCGCATCCGGCAAAGTGTGATTTCGCTCATTAGCTGGAAAAAGAAATTTTTTTATTTATTTACAATCTAAAATAGCAAACCACAAGGAAAAAACGCGACATTTTCCACCAATAAAGAATGTTCTGTTTTTGGAATGGAAATTGCTAAACCCGTGGTTGCAAACAGCCATTCCCTCATGGGGTTCGGGGCAATTGGCAAATGAGTAAGGAGCAGGAGGCAGGAGAAAGAGAGACGAATTAAAGAGGGCTGAAAATTCACCTTACGGGGAGAGGAGAGGTGATTTCATGAAAAAATGGCTTGTGTCTTTCGCGGTCTTTGTTTTTTTGGGGGCGCTTTCTGCCGGGGGGGCGGAAGCGAATAACAGCTATTCATTCGCCCTTGCATGGGGCTCGTTCGGGTCTGGCGCAGGGCAGTTCACATGGCCGCACAGCATTGCAGCGGACCCATCAGGCAATGTCTATGTCGTTGACAATGCCGGCCGTATTCAAAAATTCGATCCAAACGGGGCTTTTCTGACCGGCTGGAGCGATCAGGGGGCATATGGCGTGGCGGTGGACTCTTCCGGAAACGTCTATGTCACAAACACGCAGGCCCCCACGCGCATCGACAAGTTCGACTCCTCCGGCCACCCTTTGGCGCAGTACAGCGCACAGTTCAATATGCCGGAGGGCATAGCGGTAGACCCGTCCGGCAACATCTACGTCGCCGATTCATACAACAACCGCATCGTGAAATTTGACCCAAACGGAAACTTGCTGCTTATGTGGGGCTCCAACGGCTCCGGCCCCGGACAGTTTTATTATCCGTTTGACGTGGCGGCGGACTCAAATGGAAACGTCTACGTTGATGATTCGTATAACAACCGCATACAGAAATTCGACACGAACGGAAATTTTTTGTCCATGTGGGGCTCCTACGGCTCCGGCCCTGGGCAGTTCCAGGAGCCGAATGGCCTGGCGCTGGACTCATACGGAAACGTCTATGTCGCCGACACGCATAGCAACCGTATGCAGAAATTCGACACGGACGGGAACTTTCTGTCACAGTGGGGCTCTTACGGCACGGGAGCCGGACAGTTTAATTTCCCGTTTGGCGTGGCCGCCGACTCCTCGGGCACCTATGTCTATGTGGCCGATTTTGACAACAACCGCATCGAGAAATTCCAGGCATACGGCACGATTACGGCGACTGTCCTGTATAACGGCCAGCCGCTTCAAAACGCATACATCTACCTGCAGCCCGGCGGCCGGCTCTCCCCCAGGCAGAAGTACTTCCTGAACTCATCCCTTGTCTATGGGCCTTCTGACGCAAACGGCGTCATATCCGCGAGCGTTCCCGCCGGGGCCCATCACGTCCGGATCACAAAGCGGGCGAATTACCCTTCAGCCTTTGGCCCCCCCATGGCCGGCGATTATGTCTGGTTTCACACCGGAAATCCACCGGCCGTGACCGTCTCCAGCAATCAGACCACGGACCTCGGCACGGTAAACACGACCATATACGGCCGGACGGTCACCGTCTCGGGAACAGTGAAGGGCGCCTCCGGCAAGGCCCTGGCCGGATGGGCCGTGAAGGCAACCACGGTGCCCTGCTATTCGGGCAACTGGGCCTACGCCCACTCCTTCAACGAATGCGGCAGCGTAAAATACCCGGCCTTCACGGACGCCAATGGCAACTACGCCATCACGCTTGAAAACACGGGCACCTATTATCTCTATGCGAGCCCCGCGCTGAACTTCGCCAACACCAACTATCCTGGCGGCTACCCCACGTGCGCAACCAGTGCCGGATGCGAGAACTGCGGAGACTATTTCTACTACAACTGCCCGGTGAACGTCACCGGGTCGCTGACCGGCCAGGATATCGTCGTCCCCGGTTACTGATGGAGGGGCAATCCAAGTGAAAACCGATAAAAGAGTGTCAGGCGGCAGGCTGATCTTCACAATGAACCTCCCCGCAGCAGAGACTGCGGGGTATTGAAAATTTAATCAAGAAAGCAGGTGATGCCGTGAAAAAATGGCTTGAGGTCTATATAGTCTTCATGCTGCTCCCCTTGCTTTTTGCCGGCATGGCCGAGGCAAACGGCACGCTGACGGCGACATTCCAGTATACGGACGCGGGCGGGGCCATCCACCCGCTCGACCACGCATACGTCTATCTGCAGCCCGGCGGGCAGTTGTCCCCCAGAGGGCAGTTCTTTAAAAGCGCGAAGTACATCCTCGGACCTACCGATACGGGCGGCAATATCACGGCCAGCGTGCCGGAAGGCTCATATCACGTGCGGATTACGCGCAGGGCGCCGCTTACGGCCACCCCCACGCAGGCGCAGGCGTACGGGCCGCCCAGGGCCGGGGATTATACCTGGCAGTACGGCGGTCCCGCTTCGGCCACGATTACTGTCACCACGGGCGGCACCGTGGCCCTGGGCGCCGTTAACGCTTCTGTTTTCCAGGCCCCCATGACGATTTCCGGGCAGGTTGTGGCCGGCGGCGTCCCGGCCGCCGGGGTCTTTGTAAAGGCCACACAGACGCCCTGCACTTCAAACGGCGTCTGCCAGGCATGTTACACCGGCATCTGTTACGGCATTCCGGGCGGGCCCTCCCAGTGCGGGCCGGTAAAATATTCGGCTTTCACGGACTCAAACGGCAACTACACCATAAACCTCCCCAATCCCGGGACCTACTACATATACGCGGAAAAATACCCAGGATCCACAAACCGGAGTTACACCGGGCCCTGGCCGGTAGAAAACCGGAAGGTGGGAGGGGCCTATCCCGGCGGGATATCCACCTGCTCGAATCTGGTTTGCGGATGCTACGGCGCTGCCGGCGGGTGCAGCAGTTATAACTGGAACTGCCCCGTGACCGTCAATGCGGGGCAACAACTGACCGGCGTGAATATAACGACATCCGTGCTGTATTGAAAAAGAGGCCCCATGAAAAAACTCAGATACGCAAGGCCGCTTGTGGTCGGCTCCGCCTGCGTGCACCCATGCTAAAGCAACCCGGAAGGGAAAGGTGAAAAGACGCAAAATAAAAACTTAAATGACAACGGGGCGGAAGAACCCCCGCCCCATTTTTTTATTCGTACCTGAGCGGCTCCACCGGGTTGAGTCTTGCCGCCTGCCAGGCCGGATAAAGCGTCGCCGAAAGCGATATGGCGATGGCTGCAAACGAGACCCTCACGAAGTCCCAGGGGTTCATCTTTACCGGCAGATGGCTCAGGTAGTAGACGTCCGCCGGGAGTTTTACAAACTGGTAGGTATTCATCAGGTATCCGAGAATATAGCCGCCCGCCGCCCCTATGAACGTGCCCACAAGGCCGATCAGGAGCCCCTGGATGACAAAGACCGCCATTATGCCGCGGTTCGTCGCGCCCATCGCCTTCAGTATCGCGATCTCCCGCTGTTTTTCAACCACGTTCATCATAAGGGTGCTTACGATGTTGAATGAGGCCACGAGGATTATGAAGGTGAGGATTATGAACATCGTTATCTTTTCCAGTTTAAGGGCGGCAAACAGGTTTTTGTTCATCTGTATCCAGTCCCTGACGAAGTACGGGAACCCAAGCTGCTTGTTCAACCTTTCCCGGACCTCCGGGGCCTTGTAGATATCGTCCAGTTTCAGCTCTATGCCGGAGACCTTGTCGCCCATGCCGAAGAACCTGGCGGCCGGCTTCAGCCCCGTGATGGCAAGGTTGGCGTCGTATTCGTACATGCCCATCTCGAAGATGCCGGCAACCCTGAACTGGCGCATCTTGGGCAGCATGCCGAACGGGCCTATCTCCCCTGTCGGGGAGAGCACAGTGACGTTGTCGCCGACGACCACGCCAAGCCTGCCGGCAAGCTCGGAGCCAAGCAGTATCCCCGGCTCCTGCCCCGAGAGCGCGAAAAACGAGCCGTCCTTCATATGCCGGTTTAAGTCGGTTACGTTCTTTTCCAGTTCCGGGTCTATGCCCCTGATGTAGACGCCCTGGGACGCGCTGCCGGAAGACAGCATCACCTGCCCCATCACAAAAGGCGAGGCAGCCAGCACATGGGGCTGCCTCTTCAGCCTCGGCATGAGGGCTTTATAATCGTCTATCGTGCCGTTGGCGGAGAGCACCACGGCGTGCGCGTTTACGCCGAGGATTTTTTTCTGCAGGTCGTTTCTGAATCCGCCCATGACCGACAGCACCACCAGAAGCGTCATCACCCCCAGGGCGACACCGCTTACGGAGACCACAGCGTTGAAGGAAATCCCCTTCTGCTTTTTCCTGGACTTCAGATACCTGAAAGCGATAAAAAGGGTATAAGGCAAGCGCATCCCTTAATAATAATTCAATCCGGACATGTTTTACCAGAAATACGGGCAGGTAGGGCCTGCGTCAGATTTGTGGGGCAAGGCGGGGCATCCGCCTGCTCCTTCCGTTTGAGCGCGCGGTTCCGGGCGTAGGTCCCGCCGCGGCGGGATTGCCGCTAAGGGCGAATATCAAGCCATTGTCAAGATGCGGCCCGTCGTGATCCGTCCGCTCTTCGCTTCACTCCAGGAACAGGCAGATGCCAGCCCCACAAATCTGACGCAGGCCAGGGCAGGTGATAGTGCATCAGCTTGAGCAATTCAGGCGGAAGGTGGAAGGCGGAGAGGACATGGCTCGCATCATTCTCGGCGGCCGTCCATGGCCGCCTCCGAGGGTTTTTGCCCGTCCGGACGTCCTGTCCGGTCTTGGGCAAAAAAATCCGCTCGCATGCCCTCTCCGCCTTCCGCCTCACGCAGACTGGCGCTGTTTGAGAAGCCGGGCAATGTCGGATTGAGAGCGACATGGCTTTTTTTCGTCGCCGGTGCCCGCGAAGCGTAGCACCCGCAGCTCCGGCTGTCTGAGCCGAGCACTCAAGGCGTTTGAGTGCCCGGCGAGTTTCGGAGATGCAGCGAAGCGAGCCTTGCAGCGGCAGAAAAAAAGCGAAAAAAGCGAAAGCCGATGTTGCCCGGCTTCTATCAAACTGGGGCACTACCGGGCGGGCGGGCGGGTGGGCGGGCGGAGAATATGATATAAATAATTATGTCCCCTTTCGTCTTCATAATAGCCCTGTTTCAGCTCACCTTATTTCTTGGACACTGGCTCTTCTACAGGACACTCGTGAGATTCCTGGGTCTGCCGGGCTCCTGGCCCCTTAAACTCGCCCTGGCGGCGCTCTCCATCAGTTTCATGGCCGCCTCGGTGCTTGCCTTCAGGCAAAACGGCCCGTTTGTGCGCGCCTTCTACGCGCTTTCGGCCTCATGGCTCGGGCTTTTTCACTTCCTCTTCTGGGCCTCCGTCCTGTGCTGGATTTCGTTCTGGGTGCACAGCGCCCTCGGCCTCCGCTTTGATTCCGCCTCCTGGGCCGCGGCCCTGCTGTCGCTTGGGGTGATCGCGGGACTCTATGGCATCGCCAACGCCCAAAACCCCCGGGTAAAAAAAATAGACATCGCCCTTTCCGGCCCCCCAGGGCTGAATGATACGCTGAACGATACATGGAAGGGCAAAACCGCTGTCTTTATAAGCGACCTTCACCTGGGGCCGGTCAGAAACATGGGCTTCGCCCGCCGCGTGGCCGGCAGGATAAGGCAACTAGGCCCGGACATCCTCTTTATCGGCGGGGACCTTTTTGACGGCACAAAATCTGACGCCGAAAGGCTCGCTGAGCCTTTCGGGCAGATCCACCCCCCGCTTGGGACCTACTTCATAACGGGCAACCACGAGGAGTTCTCCGAAAGCGCAAAGGAAAGATACATCCGGGCCGTACGCCATGCGGGCATAGAGGTGCTCGACAACAGGATGGTCGTGGTCGACGGCCTCCAGATAGCCGGGGTCGACTACAGGGACACGTTCACGAGGGCCGGGTACAACAGGGTCCTGGAAAAAATAGGTTTCACCCGGGGCAAAGCGGTCCTGCTCCTGAAGCACTCTCCGATGTATCCGGGCGTATCATACAGGCAGGGCGTGACGTTCGAGATCTGCGGGCATACCCACAAGGGGCAGGTCTTCCCCGTCAACTTCATTACTCACTACGTCTACAGGGGGTTTGACGGCGGCCTGAAAAGACTCGGCAATCTCACCGTCTATACATCGGCGGGCACCGGCACATGGGGGCCGCCGGTGCGCGTGGGCAACAGGCCCGAGATCACGTTCATCCGCTTCCTGTAGGGTTTGGCCTTCTTTCCCAGTCTCAAAATCCGAGCCGGCTTCGGCGAGCGGACTGCCTCCCGCCCGGTTCTTTTGGGGACGAAGCTCGATATGCCCATAATACTTTGGCAATTCATGCCAGCCGCAATATTCCCATTGTCGTTCAAACACATGTTGCTACCTGTGATATTTCCAAACAGACATTCTTTGTCCTTTTGTACATATTGTCACGAAATATGCGCCCGTGGTTGAGTAATCCATCCTTTGAGCCTTATAGACCTTCTATGATGGACATTGGGATCATATCGCATGCCGTAACCATATCATTTAAAAGGCGGGCGCAGCAGGCGTCGCCCCTACGTACAAATTCCAAATATCAAATTCAATCGGATAGGAATTAAGTATGCTTCCCACTATCTGTCCCTATTTACTATTAAACCGGGCCTTGTGCAGGGCTGTAAACACTTCCGGAACCTAAATTCATGCAACTGCGAGGTCAAGATTCTTCAACGTTAGGAGCAGTGCGCAAGCGTATAGCCGCACTGCGTCTGCGTTTTCCCTCAAGCCTGTGTTCCCGTGACGCCCTGGTTGGCGCGGTTTTCCTTCGGCGTTTGGTCCGCTGACAAGCCTTTTTTAGAAGTTCTACCAGACGATTAACCGCATCCTCCCTGTTACGCTCCTGTGTGCGGAATTGACCGGCCTCAACTACCAGCACGCCATCTTTGGTCATTCGACTTCCCGCCACTACCATCAGGCGCTGCCGCACTTCTGCCGGCAGCGAGCGTGAATGAGCTGCATCAAAGCGGAGCTGCACGGCAGAAGAGACTTTATTGACGTTTTGACCACCAGGACCCGACGCGCGAATAAAGTGCATCTCAAGCTCGTCTTCGTTTATGGCAATATCGGCTGTAACTGAAATCATGACATTTACGGGCATATCCCCCGATTTTTTGCCATTTAAGCAACCTTCTTTTTCAGTCGTTTAATAGTAATCCTCGCCTGCTTGCGCGTCTGTGCGAGATCATAATTTATCTGCATCCGGAGCCACGTCTCCGCCGTACCACCGAAAGCTTTCTCGAAGCGGATCGCCATTTCCGGCGTGATGCGGCTGTGGCCGGTCACAACCCTGTGAAGCTGCTGACGTGTAACCTGGAGTCCCTCAGCGGCTTCTGCAACACTTAGATGAAGTTCGTCAAGACATGCCTTAACCAGTTGGCCCGGGTGTACCGGGTTTTTCATCTCCATGCGTTTTCCTCCTTAATGATAGTCAATAAAATCCACGTCAAAAGCGTTCCCATCTTCAAACTTGAAAATAATCGGCCAATTCGCATGTACAGTCACTGAAAAAAAACCTTTCGATCCTCCCTTGAGGGGATGGAGGTTAAAGGCAGGTTCAGGCCCTCGATCTCTTGCGCGGCGTGCAGAGTCGAAAGAATAAGCCTGATCCGATCCAACATTTCAGGAGGCAGTTTACTGCCGTCATCATCCTGGAAGAAATGCCGCAATCCTTTATTCCGGAGTTTTTTTATCAATTAGTTCTATTGTAAACTGTAAATTAACATTTTACAAGTCTCTGGTCACGGCTAGGACGCGCCAGTAGTTGCCCTTATAGCCTGTCATGAGCGCATTCTGTGGGCGAGCAGTTTTTCCAAAAATAGGGACAGGCTCGAATGGCGCTAGTTTAAGGGTTATTCCCATTGAAAATTCATTTAAAAAAGGATTGGACATTATGCCGCATAGCTGTCATACCGGTGAAAGTCCCGCCATCGGCGGGATGACTTTTACCTTAAACAAAGGGAAGTCGCTGGATTCCGGGTCAAGCCCGGAATGACGAAAAAAACATTTGAATTTTGAATTATTACGAGGCTTTTTCATAGCTGAGATGGCTTAAACTAGCGCCATTCTGTCTGTCCCTATTTATCCTCAGACCCCTGGCGGTAGGTGTGGTTCGGGTAGTCCCGCCTCAAAGCTTTTGGATTCGCGGTATCTGCGGCTAGCATGGGGGTCGCTGATACGGCGCTCGGCAACGCGTGTCCGTTAATTGGGCCTTCATCAGGTTTTGCGGCTCAAGGGGGCGGGGAATTTTGCCCCAGGTGGCTGAGTGTCCGTTAATTGGGCCTTCATCAGGTTTTGCGGCATTGCGGGAGGGCTTCTTTTAGCTCCCCGTAGCCGTGTCCGTTAATTGGGCCTTCATCAGGTTTTGCGGCTTCGAGGCCGGCACTTACCGCGGCAAGACGTACACGGGTGTCCGTTAATTGGGCCTTCATCAGGTTTTGCGGCGTCGTATGCGGTCTCGGAGATCACGCATGTCGAGGTCTGTGTCCGTTAATTGGGCCTTCATCAGGTTTTGCGGCATCCACAACTTTAGTCGCCTCGGGGATAACGCTATTGTGTCCGTTAATTGGGCCTTCATCAGGTTTTGCGGCTCAACCTTGCCTTGGAGGTCTGCGGAGTGCTTCTGGTGTCCGTTAATTGGGCCTTCATCAGGTTTTGCGGCTGAGGGCAAAAAGGCAGAGCAGGCTCGCGGATAAGTGTCCGTTAATTGGGCCTTCATCAGGTTTTGCGGCCGACCGCCTCGGGGAAACTAATGAGGCCGCTAAGTGTCCGTTAATTGGGCCTTCATCAGGTTTTGCGGCTACTGGAGGGGCGTAAATGGCTGAAAACAATCAAAAGTGTCCGTTAATTGGGCCTTCATCAGGTTTTGCGGCATCGGAGGTAAATCCGGTATCCCCCGAGGCCATCGTGTGTCCGTTAATTGGGCCTTCATCAGGTTTTGCGGCAGCG
This sequence comes from Nitrospirota bacterium, assembly GCA_021825295.1. Taxonomy (GTDB): domain Bacteria; phylum Nitrospirota; class Thermodesulfovibrionia; order Thermodesulfovibrionales; family JdFR-88; genus JAJYGJ01. The sequence continues at coordinate 14 of JAKAHV010000049.1, read as the reverse complement.
GCCCTTGCAGAGCA